>DASYYX010000061.1:0-37675 GCA_035946795.1 Caulobacteraceae bacterium
GGTCCCCCTCCCCCGCAGGCGGGGGAGGATCGGGCGAGCCGCTGCCGGCGAGCGCACCCACCAACCCCTACCAGCTCACCGCCTGGTGCTACGGCGCCATGGACGAGTGGGTCACCATCTACGACCGGGTGAAGCCGCAGCTGATCCGCATCGACAAGACCTTCGGCACCACCGTGAAGAACGAGAAGGAGCCGTACGAGTCGGACATGGCGGCGGCGCGCGCGGAGCTGAAGGTGCTCGCCGGCGCCATCACCGCGGCCGAGAAGGCCAGCCCCCAGCCGATCGCCGAGCAGGGCGCCGACGAGATCCGCGCCGGGCGCTCGATCTGGACCCCGGCCGAGAGCAAGAGCCAGCGCGAGCTCGCCGACGCCTGGCTCACCTGGGGCATGCCGGACAAGTGCGACACCGTGGCGCGCCAGCTCGCCGCCAGCTCGGCGCTGCTGGGCCAGGCGCTGAAGTACAACAACCCCTCGGCCCTGGACGCGGCCGCGCCGGCGCCGGCTAGCCCGGAGGCGGCGCCGCCGGCGGACGCCACCCCGGATGCTACGCCCCCGCCGGCGGACGCCGCCCCAAAGCCTCAGCTCTAGGTCGTCCTGGCAGACCGTAACCCCTCACCCTCCCACACCCTCGCTGCGCTCGGTCGCGGGCCCCTCCCTCTCCCTCCGGGAGAGGTGTTCTTCTCCTCTCCCACAGGGAGAGGAGGGCCCATCGCGTAGCGATGGGGAGGTGAGGGGTTACGGCGCCGAAAGGTGCTGATCCTGCTCTTCGCGGCGGCGGCGTGGGCCGGGGTGCAGAACGCGCTCGCTGGCGGCGGCTCGTTCGTGACCCTGCCGGCGCTGATGCTCACGGGCCTGGACGCCCGGGCCGCCAACATCGCCTCCACCATCGCCCTCTTCCCCGGCCAGGTGACCACCGGGCTCGTCGGCCGGCGCCTGGTCAGCGGCGCGGCGGGGCTGTCGTTCAAGGCGCTGCTGGCGATCAGCCTCGCCGGCGGGGCGATCGGAGCGGTGCTGCTGCTGGCGACGCCGACGCACTTCTTCGCCCGCCTGCTGCCGTGGCTGGTGCTGATCGCCACCGCCCTCTTCGCCTGGGGGAGCTGGCGTCCGCAGAGCGAGGAGAAGGCGGCGCGGCTTTCGAAGGCCGGGGCGGTCGCGGCGCAGTTCGCCATCGCCGTCTACGGCGGCTACTTCGGCGGCGGCATCGGCTTCCTGATGCTGGCGGCGCTGTCGGCGGCGGGCCTGGCGGTGCGCGCCGCCGGCTCGACCAAGAACGTGCTCGCCGGGGCCATGAACGCCGCGGCGGTGGCGATCTTCCTGTTCACCCCGGCGATCCCGTGGGCCAGGGTGGGCGTGGTGTGCGCGGGCGCCGTCCTCGGCGGCTTCGTCGGCGCGCGCCTCTTGCAGCGCGTCGACGAGCGCTGGATCAGGGCCTTCGTGGTGGTGCTGGGCGTGGCGCTGACGGTGGGGCTGTTCCTCAGGGGGCGGTAGCTCTTTCCGAGAGAGCGTAACCCCTCACCCTCCCACGTCCTCGCTGCGCTCGGCCGCGGGCCCCTCCCTCTCCCTATGGGAGAGGTGTTCCTTCTCCTCTCCCATAGGGAGAGGGAGGGGCCCATCGCGCAGCGATGGGAAGGTGAGGGGTTACGGCGACGGTTCGTAGTTCAGGATCGGAGAGAGCCAGCGTTCGGCTTCGGCGAGGTCCCGGCCCTTGCGGCGGGCGTAGTCCTCCACCTGGTCGCGCTCGATGCGGCCGACGCCGAAATAGTGCGCCTCTGGCCGGGCGAAGTAGAGGCCCGACACGCTGGCGGCCGGCGACATGGCGAAGCCCTCGGTGAGCTCGATGCCGGTGGCGGCGGTTGCGTCGAGCAAGGAGAACAGGGTCGCCTTTTCGGTGTGGTCGGGCTGGGCCGGGTAGCCGGGCGCGGGGCGGATGCCCTGGTATTTCTCGGCGATCAGGGCGCCCAAGTCGAAGCGCTCGTCCGGGGCGTAGCCCCAGAGCTCGGTGCGCAGGCGAAAGTGCAGCGCCTCGGCGAAGGCCTCGGCGAGGCGATCGGCGAGCGCCGAAACCAGGATGGCCGAGTAATCGTCGCCGGCCGCCTTCAGCTGCGCCACACGTTCGGCGACGCCATGACCGGCAGTGACGGCGAAGCCGCCGATCCAGTCGGCCCCTGAAGGCGCGACGAAGTCGGCGAGAGCGAGGTTGGCGCGGCCCTGCGCCTTGGCCATCTGCTGGCGCAGGGTGTGCAGGCGGGCGCGCTCGGCTGAGCGGGCGCCGTCGGTCCAGACGACGATGTCGTCGCCGGCGGCGTTCGCCGGCCAGATGCCGAGAACGCCGCGGGCCTCGACCCAGCCCTCGCCGATCATGCGCTGCAGCAGCTCGGTGGCGTCGGCGAAGAGGCTGCGCGCGGCCTCGCCCACCTGCTCGTCCTCGAGGATGGCCGGGTAGCGGCCAGTGAGCTCCCAGGAGGCGAAGAAGGGCGTCCAGTCGATGAAGCGGGCCAGCTCGGCGAGGTCGTACGGCGCGAAGGCGCGCACGCCCACGAACTTCGGCGCCGGCATCGGGGAGGCGGCGAAATCGATGGCGAAGGGGTTGGCGCGGGCGGCGGCGAGCGGGGTGCGCTGCTTGGCCTCGCGGCCGCGGGCGAAGCTCTCGCGGATCCTGGCGTACTCGGCCCGGGTGGCCGCCTCGAAATTCGCGCGGCCCTCGCCGCGCAGGGCCGAGACGACGCCGACGGCGCGGCTGGCGTCGAGCACATAGGTGGTCGAGCCGGAGGCGTAGGCCGGCTCGATCTTCACCGCCGTGTGGGTGCGGCTGGTGGTGGCGCCGCCGATCAGCAGCGGCAGGGAAAAGCCGCGGCGCTGCATCTCCGAAGCGACGACGACCATCTCGTCGAGCGAGGGGGTGATGAGGCCCGAAAGGCCGATCAAGTCGGCGCCGATCTCGACAGCCTTGTCGAGGATCTTGTCGGCCGGGACCATGACGCCAAGGTCGGTGACCTCGTAGTCGTTGCACTGCAAAACGACGCCGACGATGTTCTTGCCGATGTCGTGCACGTCGCCCTTGACGGTGGCCATGACGATCTTGCCGGCGGACGCGCGCCGCTGGCCCTGCGCCTCGGCCTCCATGAAGGGCAGCAGATGGGCGACGGCCTGCTTCATGACGCGGGCCGACTTGACCACCTGCGGCAGGAACATGCGCCCCGAGCCGAAGAGGTCGCCGACGACGTTCATGCCGGCCATCAGCGGGCCCTCGATGACATCGAGCGGGCGGCTGGCGGCAAGGCGCGCCTCCTCGACGTCGGCGTCGACGTAATCGGAAACGCCGTGGACGAGGGCGTGCTCGAGGCGCTTGTCGACGGGGGCGGAGCGCCAGGCGAGATCGACCTCACGCTCGATGGCCTTGCCGCCCTTGTACTTGGGGGCCAGCTCCACCAGGCGCTCGGTGGCCCCCCTCTTGCGGTTGAGCACCACGTCCTCGACCGCCTCGCGCAGCTCCGGGTCGATCTCGTCGAGCACCGGCAGGTCGCCGGCGTTGACGATGCCCATGTCCATGCCCGCGGCGATGGCGTGGAAGAGGAAGACGGCGTGCATGGCGCGGCGCACCGGCTCGTTGCCGCGGAAGCTGAAGGAGAGGTTGGAGACGCCGCCGGAAACGCGGGCGTGCGGCAGCAGCTGCTTGATGGCGGCGGTGGCCTCGATGAAGTCGACGGCGTAGTTGTCGTGCGCCTCTATTCCGGTGGCGATGGCGAAGATGTTGGGGTCGAAGATGATGTCCTCGGGCGGGAAGCCGAGCTTTTCGGTCAGCAGGGCGTAGGCGCGCTCGCAGATCGCGACCTTGCGCTCGCGGCTGTCGGCCTGGCCCTTTTCGTCGAAGGCCATGACCACCACCGCCGCGCCGTAGCGGCGGCAGAGCTCGGCCTGATGGAGGAACTCCGGTTCGCCGGCCTTGAGGGAGATCGAGTTCACGATCGACTTGCCCTGGGCGCACTTCAAGCCCGCCTCGATCACCTCCCACTTGGAGGAGTCGATCATCAGGGGGACGCGGGCGATGTCGGGCTCGGCGGCCAGCAGGTTGAGGAAGCTGCGCATGGCGGCGGCCGAGTCGATCAGGCCCTCGTCCATGTTGACGTCCAGGACCTGGGCCCCGGCGGCCACCTGGTCGCGGGCGACGGCGAGGGCGCCGGCGTAGTCGCCCTCGGTGATCAGCTTGCGAAAGCGCGCCGAGCCGGTGACGTTGGTGCGCTCGCCGATGTTGACGAAGAGCGGGCGGGTCACTTCACGCCTCCGAACCCAAAACACCTCTCCCATAGGGAGAGGGAGGGGCCCATTGCGAAGCAATGGGAGGGTGAGGGGTTAGGGTGTTGCGGGCGCCGTACGCCCTCACCTCCGGCCGCTTCGCGGCCACCTCCTCTCCCCACGGGAGAGGAGAAGAACGCTGCGCGGCTGGGCCCCTCCTCTCCCTGTGGGAGAGGAGAAGAGGCTAGGATCGGGGCAGCAGAAGCTCGTTGGAGATGGTCTGGGCGACGCCGTCGAGTTCGGTCAGCACGTCGGTCGTGGTCACCCGTATGACCCGCCAGCCGTGGGCTTCCAGCACAGCCGTGCGTCGCGCGTCGTACTCCTGGCGCTCCAGGTGCTGCGCGCCGTCCACCTCCACCACCAGCTTCGCCTCGCGGCAGGCGAAATCGGCGAAGTAGCGGTCGATCGGGACCTGGCGGCGGAACTTGAAGCCCTCCAGCTGGCGGCCGCAAAGGATCGACCACAGCTTGCGCTCGGCGTCGGAACCCTCGCGGCGCAGTTCGCGAGCGCGCTGGGTTTTCGCCGGTCGATCCATGGGCGGAGCTTATCCCAGAAGACCTCTCCCGTAGGGAGAGGGAGGGGCCCGCGCATGAACGTAGCGAGGGCGTGGGAGGGTGAGGGGTTAGGGTGTTGCGGGCGCCGTACGCCCTCACCTCCGGCCGCTTCGCGGCCACCTCCTCTCCCCACGGGAGAGGAGACAGACCGTAACCCCTCACCTCCCCAGCCGCTGCGCGGCTGGGCCGCTCCTCTCCCTGTGGGAGAGGAGTATGGCGCTGGGGCCCTCGGCGCACCATCGTTCCGATCACGCCAGTTCGAAGGCTTCCAGGCCGGAGAGGCGCAGGGCCGCCGGGCGCTCGGGGATGGCGCGGGGGGCGACGCCGGCGACCGCCTCGCAGATGGCGGCGATGTGCGCCGGCGTCGTGCCGCAGCAGCCGCCGACGATGTTGACGAGCCCCGCGCGCGCCCACTCGCCCAGGTGCGCCGCGGTGATCTCCGGGGTCTCGTCGTAGCCCCCGAAGGCGTTGGGGAGGCCGGCGTTGGGGTAGGCGGAAATGCGCGTGTCGGCGAGGCGGGAAAGCTCGGCGACGTACGGGCGCATCAGCTCGGCCCCCAGGGCGCAGTTGAAGCCGACGGCGAAGGGGCGCGCATGGCGCACCGAGTTCCAGAAGGCGGCGACGGTCTGGCCCGAAAGGGTGCGGCCGGAGCGGTCGGTGATGGTGCCGCTGATCCACATCGGCAGGGTCCCGCCGGGCTCGTCGGCGAGATCCAGGATGGCCTTGATGGCGGCCTTGGCGTTCAGGGTGTCGAAGATGGTCTCGATGAGGAAGAGGTCGACGCCGCCGTCGCGCAGCGCCCGGGCCTGCTCGGCATAGGCGGCGCGCACCTCATCGAAGGTGACGGTGCGGGCGCCCGGGTCGTTGACGTCGGGGGACATGGAAAGGGTGCGGTTCAAGGGGCCGATGGCGCCGGCGACGAACCGGGGCTTTTGCGGGGTGCGCTGCGACCAGCGGTCGGCGGCGGCTCTGGCCAGGCGCGCGGCCTCGAAGTTCATCTCGGCGACGAAGGGCTCGAGGCCGTAGTCGCCCTGGCTGATCGCGGTGGCGGTGAAGGTGTTGGTCTCGGCGATGTCGGCGCCGGCCTCGAAGTAGGCGTCGTGCAGCTCGCCGACGATGGCGGGCTGCGAGAGGCAGAGGAGGTCGGGGTCGCCCTTGACGTGGTGGGCGTGGGCGGCAAAGCGCGCGCCGCGCCAGTCCTCCTCGGTGAGGCCGCGGCCCTGCAGCAGCACCCCCCAGGCGCCGTCGAGGACGAGGATGCGGCGCGCGGCTTCGGCTTCGAGACGGGCGAAACGGTCGCTCATCGGCCAGAGCCTCCTTTGGAGATGGCGTAACCCCTCACCCTCCCACGCCCTCGCTGCGCTCGGCCGCGGGCCCCTCCCTCTCCCTCCGGGAGAGGTGTTCCTTCTCCTCTCCCACAGGCCCCTCCCTCTCCCTCCGGGAGAGGTGTTCCTTCTCCTCTCCCACGGGCCCCTCCCTCTCCCTCCGGGAGAGGTGTTCCTTCTCCTCTCCCACAGGGAGAGGAGGGGCCCATCGCGAAGCGATGGGGAGGTGAGGGGTTAGAGTTCATGCGGCGTGCTCGCGCAGGCCCAGGACGCGGCAGATGGCGTAGACGAGGTCGGCGCGGTTGAGGGTGTAGAGGTGGAAGTCGGTGAAGCCCTCCTCCTCCAGGCGGGCGCACATCTCAGTGGCAACCGAGGCGGCGACGAGGCGGCGCGTGTCGGGGTCCTCGTCCAGGCCCTCGAAGAGATTGCCGAGCCAGTCCGGCAGGGCGACCCCGCAGCGCTCGGCCATGCGCCTCAGGCCCTTGAAGTTGGTGACCGGCATCACCCCCACGGCGATGGGGATGGCGATGCCGGCGGCGCGCACCTGGTCGCAGAAGCGCAGGAAGCCGTCGACGTCGAAGAAGAACTGGGTGATCGCCCGCGAGGCGCCGGCGTCGATCTTGGCCTTGAGCACGTCGATGTCGTGCGCCGCCGAGGCGCTCTCGGGGTGGACCTGGGGGTAGAGGCCGACCGAAATCTCGAAGGGGGCGATCCGCGCGATGCCGCCGCAGAGCTCGGTGGCGTTGGCGTAGCCGTCGGGGCGCGGGTGGTAGGCGCCGCCGAGCTGGCCGGGCGGATCGCCGCGCAGGGCGACGATGTGGCGGACCCCGCCTTGCCAATAGGCGGCGATGACCTCGTCCACCTCCGCACGCGAGGCCTCGACGCAGGTGAGGTGGGCGGCGGGCTTCAGCGTCGTTTCGGCCAGCATGCGCATGACGGTGCGGTGGGTGCGCTCGCGGGTCGAGCCGCCGGCGCCGTAGGTGACCGAGACGAACTCGGGGCCGAGCGGCTCGAGGCGGCGGATGGCCTGCCACAGGCTGGCCTCGGCCTCGGGGGTCTTCGGGGGAGAGAATTCGAAGGAGACGTTGAGGCGGGTGTGGTCGCGGCCGCCGGCGCGGGCGACCGGGCCGAGGGCGGAGGCGGGAGGGGCCCCCTCCACCACGCGGCCCCTGCCCGGGGCCGCGCGGTCCCCCTCCCCCGCTTCGCGGTGGCGGATGGCGTTCATGCGGGTTCTTTCCGGCGGCGCCGTAACCCCTCACCCTCCCGCGCCTTCGGCGCGGGCCCCTCCCTCTCCCTATGGGAGAGGTGTTTTGCTTGTCCTCCCCCCCTATGGGAGAGGTGTTGGGGGCGCCGTAACCCCTCACCTCCCCATTGCTTCGCAATGGGCCCCTCCTCTCCCTGTGGGAGAGGAGAAGAAGCAATGGGCCCCTCCTCTCCCTGTGGGAGAGGAGAAGAAACACCTCTCCCGGAGGGAGAGAGAGGGGCCCGGCGCGCAGCGACAGGAGGGTGAGGGGTTACGTTGTTAGCCGAGCGCTGGGCGGTCCAGATCTTGACGGTGAGGCCGCGGTTGGAGGGGAGCGTGGCGACCGAGACCGAGGGGAGGCCGGCGGCGGCGAGCCAGGCGGAAAGCTCGGCGTCGGCGAAGCCCAGGCGCCTGTGGGCGTGCTCGGCGCGCAGGAACTCCAGCCCATGGGGGGCGAAATCGACCACGATCAGCCGGCCGCCGGGGGCGACGAGGCGCGCCGCCTCCGCCGCCGCCGCCGCCGGGTCGGTGAGGTAGTGCAGCACCTGGTGCACCAAAACGAGGTCGGCCTCGCCGGCGGGCAGGCCGGTGGCGAGGATGTCGCCATGGCGCAGCTCGCAAGGGACGCCGGCGGTGCGCAGGCGGGCAATGCCCAGCATCTGGCGCGAGAGGTCGAGGCCCAGGGCGGCGCGGGCGCGGGCGGCGAGCAGGGTGAGCATGCGGCCCGTGCCCGTGCCCAGGTCCACCAGGCGCCGATAAGGCCCCTCCCCGGCCGCGGCCAGGATGGCGGCCTCGACCTCGCTCTCGTCGACATAGAGGGAGCGGATGTCGTCCCAACGCTCGGCGTTGTCGGCGAAGTAGCGGGCGGCGGCGGCGGCGCGCTCGGCGGCAATGTCCGCCAGACGCGCGGCGTCGGCGCCGAGCGTCGCGTCGTCCGGGGCGATCTCGGCGAGCAGCGTGGCCAGAAGGGCGCGGGCGGGGCCGGCGGCGGGGAGGCGGTAGAAGACCCAGGCGCCGTCGGGGAAGCGTTCGGCCAGGCCCGCTTCGGCCAGGAGCTTCAGGTGGCGCGAGACGCGCGGCTGGCTCTGCTGGAGGATGCGGGCGAGCTCGAGGACGGCCAGCTCCTCGCGCGCCAGGAGGGCGAGGATGCGCAGGCGCGTGGCCTCCCCGGCGGCGCGCAGGATCTCCACCGCGGCCTCGGAGGCGAGGGAGGGAGTGGGACTCGGCGCGTTGGGGCTGACGCCTGCTGACATCATCATATAAAGATATCCTTATATGAATTAGTCAACCGTTTCACTGCCAAAATGCGAGCTCGAGATCGGGCGGCCGCGCGCTCGTCAACGACCCGTTTCACCAACAACGACAGTGGCTTGCACGGCCCTGACCGCTAGCGCGGGGCCGGGTCCAAGCGGGGCCGATCGGGTCATTTCGGGGCCGATCGGGGCCGATCGGGGCCGCGCCAGCGCATTTTGGGGCGCTCCGGGGCCGTTCGGGGCAATCGAGCGCCGACCGGGGCGATCCGGAAGGTCAAGCGCGGGCTGCAGGCGCCGACGAGCGAGCATGTACGCAATATGCAATGTCCATTTCAGATTGTCAAGTGAAGAAAGGTTCTCCGCAGACGCCGATGGCCTCGAAGCAGAAGGGGCCGACGGCGTGACGCCTGCGGGCGTCGGCGGATCAATCGTAAGCGGAGCTGGAAGGCCAGCTCGCTCCTACTCGAGGTTCAGTCGCCGCCGCAGCAGCGCTTGTATTTTCGGCCCGAGCCGCAGGGGCACGGGTCGTTGCGCCCGATCCTGGGGCGGGACGGATGGCTGACGCGCTGCGACGGCCGCTCGGCGCGCATTGCGGCGATCATGCGCAGGAGCAAAACCGAGCGCGGGATGGCGGCGGCGGCTGCGTCGAGGAGCTCGTCGATGTTGTCGGCCGGATCGAACTCATGACCGAACGGGGCGAAGCCGGCGAGCGGGGTGAGGATGACGCGGGTGCGTTCGTCATCGAGGTAGGCGCTCCAGCCAGCAGGGTCGAGGGTGGCAGCCGTCCAGAAGCCCTCGGCCCACTGCCGGACGGCGGCGTGGCCGGGCTTGCCATCGGCGGGCAGGAAGACCGGCCGCCAGTCGCACACGCGCTCGGCCTCGAGCCGCTGACGCCCCGCCTCGATCTCGGCGCTGAGGGTGTTGTAGCGCGCCACGAGCGGTCTCAGGGCCGCGGTGAGTCGCTGTTCGTCGTCGAAGACCGGCTCGTCGTGGCCCCAGATGCCAAAGATCCAACGGCTGGGCGCAATCAGGCTGGGAGCGACGAGCACGCCGGTCAGATAGCCGTCCAGTTCGAGCATGGAGCCGATGCGGCTGGGCGCGGCCGAGGAGGTGCGCAAGGCCAGCCAGGCGGCGGCCGGATCGAGGCGCCGAGCGCTGTCGGCGGGCCTCGGCTCGAGGCGCGCTGCGGCTTGCTCTTCGGACATGTCGGCGGCTGGGCTCATCGAGCCAGTCTCGCCGAGTCCCGCGCCGGGTTCCAGGGCGGCAATTCGTCCGGGTGGCTCATCCCGGCTCGCCCGGTTCCCCTTCCCCCAGCCCCCTTCCCGGCCCCCCGGGTCCGGCCTTGGGCCGGCCCCGAGGGCATGCTTCGATCGCCGGACTTCCCCCAAGGGGGAAGAGGAAGGGAGGAGAGTTGAGTTTCTCTCCCCCCTCTGGGGGGAGACCCGGCGAAGCCGGGAGGGGGGCGACGCCGTGCATCGCCCGTGCGAACCCCGCCCCCTCCACCGCCCCGGCGAAGCCGGCCCCCTCCACCGCTTCGCGGTCCCCCTCCCCCGCTTCGCGGTCCCCCTCCCCCAAGGGGGGAGGAGATCGGTCCCCCTCCCTTTTCCCCCTTCGTCGCCCCGGACCAAGTCCGGGCCGACACTTCCCCCAGGAGGGGGAAGAGAGAACGGAGCCCTCAGGTGAGCAGGCGGCCGCCGTCGACGAAGAGGACCTGGCCGGTCGTGTAGGCGCCCCGCATCAGGTAGAGGTAGGCCTGGGCGACCTCGGCCGGCTGGCCCATGCGGGGAATGGGCTGGCCTTGCGTGAACCGGCGCGCCATCTCCTCCGGGAAGTTGGCGGTGGCCTCGGTGGCGATGAGGCCCGGGCACACGCCGTTGACGCGAATGGGCGCGAGATCGACGGCCAGGCCCCGGACGAGGTGCTCCACCGCGCCGCCGAAGGCGCTGGCGAAGCCCCGGCCCTTCATCGGCCGGTGGGCCACCAGGCCGCTGGTGAGGGTGATCGAGGCGCCCTCGGCAAGATGCGGCAGGGCGTGCTTGATGGCGCGCAGCGCCCCCCAGAAGCGCACCGCCGGGGCCGCGGCGGCGGCGTCGAAATCGAGCTCGGCCACCGGGCCGGGATTACGCCGGGACCAATCGCCGGCGGTGAAGACGAGATGATCGACGGGGCCGCCGGCGCCCGCGGCGGCGAACAGGGCCTCGAGGCTGGCGCCGTCAGCCACATCGGCGACAACCCCGGCCGCTTGATTGCCCAAGCGCGCGGCGGCGGCCTCGACCTTGGCGGCGCCGCTGGAGGCGATGGTGGCGCGCGCCCCCTCGGCGATCGCGCCTTCGGCGACGGCGTAGCCGAGGCCGGAGCTGCCGCCGATGACGACGAGGTTTGCTCCGGCGAGGGTGGGGGGCATGGGGGATCCTCTGCGGGCGGGGCGGCGGAGCCGGCGGGCCGCACCAATAGCGGACCTATAGTCAGTCCGCGCCCGCAGCCCACGTCAAACTGTCGCATGGACGGGCGTGGCGGCTGGCAGCTACCTCCCGAGGAGTATGACTTTAGTGGAGTTTGTTCTGTGAAGGCGTTGATTATCGACGAGCCCTGGATCAGCAAGATCCTGAGCGGTGAGAAAACGTGGGAGATGAGAGCGCGGACTTGCAACCATCGCGGGCCGTTCGGCCTCATTCGCAAGGGGTCGGGCCAAGTCGTCGGCGTCGCGGAAATGGTTGATTGCCTGCCGGCTATCGGCAGTTCCGTCGAATACGCCAAGGCAGAGGCCTTCCACCGTATCCCGGCGGATGTGCAGGGCCGCGTGCGCGAGAAGTGGAACCGTCCGTGGGTTCTAAAGAACGCCAAGCCGCTGCGACGGCCCGTGCACTACCAACACAAGTCGGGCGCGGTGACCTGGGTAGAACTCGATCCGCACGTCGCGGCCGCGGTGGCCGCGCAGGTCTGATCGCCGGCTTGAACGGCCAATGCCGCATCAGGGACTCGGCCTTTCGGGCGCACCGATCGGGCCGTGATCGATCTTCACCTCGGTTGCCCAGACGAGGCCCTGGCGCCATAGGTGCCGTGGGGGAGCACAAGCCACCCGATGCGTCTCGAAGACCTGAAGCCAGGCGCGAGTGTCAGCGGCTTGGCGGGACCTGAGCCGGCGGACGTCGTCAGTGCGAGCTGGTTCGGCGATCAAGCTGTAGACGTCGTCTACAGGATCAACGGCCGCGTCGATCAGCGGATCGTCTATCGCACAGAGGAACCGGGCCTAGCCCTCGCCAGCCGCGGCCGCGCCTTCAGCTTCGATGGCGATGGCGCCGAGCTGCGGCTGGCGTCGGAGGCTCTGCGCATCCGGCTGGCCTATCTCTTCGATCCCTACTTTGCCGTCCACGCGTCCAGCATCGAGCCGCTGCCGCACCAGATCACGGCCGTGTACGGCGAGATGCTAGGGCGACAACCGCTGCGCTTCCTGCTCGCGGATGACCCAGGCGCGGGCAAGACCATCATGGCGGGGCTGCTGATCAAGGAGTTGATCATCCGCGGCGACCTGGAGCGCTGCCTTGTGGTGGCGCCCGGTTCGCTCGTCGATCAGTGGCAGGACGAGCTGCGCGAGAAGTTCAGTCTCGACTTCGGCATCGTCACCCGCGGCGAGATCGAAGCCTCGCTCACGGGCAACCCCTTCGCCGAGAAGAGCCGGCTGATCCTGCGACTCGACATGGCGGCGCGCTCCGACGAGCTGAAAGCCAAGCTGGAGGCGGCGCCTGACTGGGACCTTGTGATCTGCGACGAAGCCCACCGGATGTCCGCGTCGTATTTCGGGAACGAGGTCAAGGAGACGCAGCGCCATCGTCTGGGCAGGCTTCTCGGCGCGAAGAGCCGGAATTTCCTGCTGATGACGGCGACGCCGCACAGCGGCAAGGAGGCGGATTTCCAGCTCTTCATGAGTCTGCTCGACGCCGACCGCTTCGAGGGCAAGCCTCGGCAAGGCGTCCATCGGGTGGACGTCGGCGACATGATGCGTCGCCTCACGAAGGAAGAACTGTTCCGGTTTGACGGCACGCGTCTCTTCCCGCCGCGCTTTGCCTACACGGCCAATTTCAAACTCTCGCCCGAGGAGGCGGCCCTCTACACAGCGGTCACCGCCTACGTCCGCAACGAGATGAACCGCGCCGAGCGTGTCGGAGACGACAAGCGACGCAACAACGTCGGCTTCGCGCTGCAAATATTGCAGCGCCGGCTCGCCTCGTCGCCCGCGGCCATCCACCGGTCGCTCCAGCGGCGCCTGGAGCGGCTTCAGGACCGACTGAACGAGGAACGCCTCGGCCGGCGGGGTGACGACACGACGTTGGCGGCGCGCCCCTCGATAACCCTCGATCCCGACGACCTCGAGGAAGCGCCCGGTGAAGAGGTCGAGGCTGCCGAAGAGCAGGTTCTCGATCAGGCCACCGCGGCGCTCACGATCTCTGAGCTCGAGTCCGAGATCGCGACCCTGGAGACCCTCACCGCCCAGGCCCAGGCGGTTCGCCGGTCCGGGACCGACGCCAAGTGGCGTGAGCTGGAGGACGTCCTCGACAACGCGCTGATGTTCGATCCAAAGACCGGCCTGAGGCGCAAGCTCATCATCTTCACCGAGCCCAAGGACACGCTCGAATATCTGGCCGAAAAAGTCAGGGGGCGAATGGGCGCGCCGGAGGCGGTCGCCGTCATCCACGGTGGCGTTGCGCGGGAGCAGCGGCGCGCGACCATCGCTGCGTTCAACGATGATCCTACGCTGCGGGTGCTGATCGCCAACGATGCCGCCGGAGAAGGCGTGAACTTGCAACGCGGCGCCCATCTGATGGTCAACTACGACCTCCCCTGGAATCCGAACCGCCTCGAACAGCGCTTCGGCCGCATTCACCGCATCGGCCAGACTGAGGTCTGTCACCTCTGGAATCTGGTGGCCGCAGAGACGCGCGAGGGCGCGGTCTACACGCGGCTGCTGGAAAAAATCGAGGAGGCGCGAAAGGCGCTTGGCGGCCGGGTCTACGATATTCTCGGCGAACTGTTCGAGGGAACGTCGCTCCGCGACCTGCTAGTTCGCGCGATCCGCGCAAGCGATAGCCCAGAAGTCAGGGCAGGACTGTTCGAGAAAGTTGATAACGCCGTCGACATTGAAGCGATCGACAAGCTTGTCCGCGAACGCAAGCTCGCCACCGAGGGCATGAGCGCCGCCCAGGTCGCGGACGTGCGCGACCAAATGGAGCGCGCCGAAGCCCTTCGGCTGCAGCCCCGCTACATCCAAGCCTTCTTCGACGAAGCTTTCGGCCGCCTCGGCGGCAGAATGCCGCGGCGGGAGACCGGGCGGTTCGAGATCACGCGCGTGCCACCGGCTCTGCGCGAGCGCGACCGGCAGATCGGCCGCTTCGACCCCGTCCTGGAGCGGTACGCGCGAATAGCTTTCGACAAGGAGTACTTGCGAGGTCCGCCACAGGCCGCGCTTATGGCGCCCGGACACCCCCTACTCGACGCCACGGTCGACGTGACCCTGGAGCGCATCGGCTCGACATTGAAACGGGGCGCGGTGCTGGTGAACGAACAGGATCTCGGCGTGGACCTGCGTCTGCTGTTCTACCTGGAGCACGCCATTCGCGACGGCCGCCTCGCGCCTAGCGGCGAGCCCCGGGTCATCTCGCAGAGGCTCCAGTTCGTGCTCATCGACGAGAAGGGGCATGCGGGCGACGGCGGCGCCGCTCCGTACCTTGACTGCCGGCCCGCGACGGCCGACGAGCTGCTGGTGCTCGCCGAGCCATTGAGGGCTCCGTGGCTCGACGATGACCTGGAGCGTCGTGCGCTCGGCTACGCCATCGAGACCATCGTGCCGCGCCACCTCGAGCAGGTCCGCAGCCACCGCCTCGCCGCGGTCGCCAAGGTCGAGCGAGAGGTGAGAGCGCGGCTGACCCGCGAGATCAACTACTGGGACAATCGGGCCCATCGCCTTCGGGAGGAAGAGCGCGCCGGCAAGGACCAGAGGCTTAACGCCGGCCGGGCTGAGGCTCAGGCCCAGGTCCTCGCCGACCGGCTTCAGAAGCGCCTCGCCGAGCTGGATCGCGAGCGCCAGATCAGCGCCCTGCCGCCCGTGGCGCGGGGGGGCGCCCTGATTGTTCCGGCGGGCCTGTTGCGACGGCTGACTGGTCGACAAGCGCAGGCTGCGGACATTGCCGAGCAGGATTGGAGCGACGATGCGTTGGCTCGCCGTGAGATCGAGCGGCTGGCTATGGAAGCCGTTATGGCCGCCGAGGCCGGAGTGGGCCACATGCCGACCGACGTTTCCGCCGAGAACCGCGGCTATGACATCGAAAGCCGAGGGGCTGACGGCGCGCTGCGCTTCATCGAGGTGAAGGGCCGAGCTGCCGGCGCCCGGGACATCACTCTCACGCAGAACGAGGTCCGTGCGGCGCTCAATTCGCCCGAGCGCTGGTGGCTCGCGGTGGTCGAAGTAGAGGATGGCTTCGCCCGCGAGCCCAGCTACGCGCAGAAGATCGAGTTACGCGAGCCCACCTTCGCTGAGACCGCGGTGGTCCTGAGCGTGAACAAATTGCTGTCGCTGGTCCGCTCTGCTCCGACGGTCGGATGACCGGCATGCCGTCGGGAAAACCATCGCTTGGCAGGCCCGATGTTGAGGGCCCAGACAGCGCCACGGTCGTCGTAACGACCGGGGATGGTCGCACCGGGGATCATTTCGAGTTTCGTCTGGCTGGAACGTCGCTTCACGCCACAGCCGAGGGCGGGGGAACGGGATTGACGATCTGGGGGACCGAGCCCGCGCTGCCGCCCGGCAGCTACGAACCTAGCGTCGGCGTGCAGACCCGACACCTGAGTTTGCGGATGTCGCGGGTTCAGGCAGAGCTCCTTCGCGATGCGATCGCCAGAGCGCTTACGGGCTCGCGGCATCGTTCGAGACGAAAATCGACCCAGGCCTCTCTATGAGAAAGAAAGAACCGGCTGTTTGCCTTCGAGATTTCAGAGCGGCGATCGACGGGATTCGCGCCTATCTCAGGGAGATCACAGGGGGTGGACTCACCATCGATACCGTCATTCGAAGCTACCAGTATGCCTTGCTCTTTGCGGATCGGGAATTTGAAAGCTTCATACTAGAAATATGTATTTCCAAGATTAACCGTAAGCCAAAGCAATTTTACTCGTCGGTCGGAGTAGAATTTGCGAAACACCTGACCGCAGAGCAGTGTGAATTCCTGCTGATTGGCGAAGGTTACCTGAACCTCCGTGGACATCAAGATTTGGTAAAAGTGGTAAGCAAGGTTGCTGGTCAGAACAGTACGATGGCTACAGCCGTGAAGGGGTCCGAAAGGAAGCAGCTCATCGAAGTTCTGTTAGGTCTCCGTAACTACATCGCCCATGACAGCACACCGTCACACCGTGCCGCGTTGAGGGCAATGAAACTGTGGGACCCAGCGCGACAGAGACTGGGGTCGGCGGGTTACTGGCTGAAGGCCCGGCATGCGGGCCAGTGTCGGATCGACAGGATCTTTCGCGAGCTAGACAGTCTTTGCGAGGCCATCGCCAATGCTGTCTGATCAATCTGCCGGCCGCAAGAAACTCATTGAAGTCTCCATGCCATTGGAGGCGATCAACGCCGCCTCGGGGCGCGAGAAGTCGATTCGGCACGGCCATCCCTCAACATTGCATCTGTGGTGGGCAAGGCGCCCGCTCGCGGCTTGCCGGGCGGTGCTGTTCGGACAGCTCGTTGATGATCCGTCGGCTTGGCCGGATCAGTTTCCTACCGAGGAGGCGCAGGAGCGCGAGCGCGAACGGCTGCACGATGTGATCCGCGCGTTCGTCGAGTGGCCCGGCTCCAAGCCGAGCGAGCAAGCCAAATGGCAGCGCGCCCTGGATGCCGCGCGCCTCGAGATCGCGCGGTCGATCGCCCGGTGTCGCGGCGAGGAATCACCCAGCGGGCCCCCGGGCGTGCTGGCCTACCTCGCTGAGCACGCGCCTCCGGTCTACGACCCCTTCTGCGGCGGCGGTTCTATCCCACTTGAAGCCCAGCGCTTGGGGCTGCGCGCGTATGGGTCGGACCTCAATCCGGTCGCGGTGCTGATCTCGAAGGCACTCGTGGAGATTCCGCCAACGTTCGCCGGCATCGCCCCTATCCACCCCGGCGCGGAGAGAGACCTGCGCCACTGGCAGGGAGCGCAGGGACTCGCCAAAGACGTCCGTTTTTATGGCGAGTGGATGCGCGACCAGGCGATGGCGCGCCTCGGCAGTCTCTACCCCGACGCAACTTTGCGCGATGGGCGCAAGGCAACAGTGATCGCCTGGCTCTGGGCGCGCACGGTGCGCTCGCCTGATCCCTCAGTCAGAGGCGCGATGGTTCCGCTGGCTTCATCCTTCGTGCTTTCCGCGAAGGCCGGGAGAGAGGCCGTTGTGCGCGTGTTGCGGGACCCCAGCGCGTCGGATGGATGGCATTTCGCTGTCAAATCGGGAGACGTTGCAACGGTCGAGCTGGAAGCGGCGAGACACGGGACGAAGGGCAAGGGGTCCAATTTCTCCTGCGTTTTGTCGGGTGCTCCGATCTACGGCGAATACATTCGAAGCGAGGGTCGGTCGGGCCGTCTGGGTTCGCGGCTCATGGCTATCGTTGCAGAAGGCAATCGTGAACGTTTGTATCTCTCTCCGACCCCGGACCACGAAGCTGCTGCTAAGAGCGCGGGGACGTTCGGTATAACGGGGGACGAAGCCATAGCCTCCGCGGCGCGCAGGACGTTCTTGTCTGGCGCAACGCCCGCCAAGCTTACGGGCGGGACTTGCCACATTTACGGGCTGGATACCTGGGGTAGTCTGTTCACTGCCCGCCAGATTGTTGCGCTCACCACCTTGTCGGACTTGGTCGGCGCAGCGCGAGCCAAGGTGCGGGCCGACGCAGAGGAGCAATTTGGCGCCCGCGGCCTGACAGAAGACCATCGGTCCCTGGTCGACGGCGGAAAAGGCCCGCACGCGTACGCAGATGCGGTAGCAACGTACTTGGGCCTTCTGATTTCGCGGAGGACCGACCGGAATAACAGCCTTTGCACCTGGGATTCGGGGCCCGTCAGCACGAAGGCGTCGACCGGCGGTTCTGCAAGAACGGCCTCGGTCCGCAGTACCTTCACTCGACAGGCGATTCCGATGACTTGGGACTTCGCGGAAGCTTCGCCGTTCAGCGAGTCAGGCGGTGGGTTCCTTAGCGGCATCGACTGGGTGGTTGCTGCGATTGAACGAACACCCGCGGCGCCGAGCGGAAGCATCTTCCACGTCGATGCCGCTGCGAACTCGTACCCGGTCCACCCGGTCGTCGTCAGCACCGACCCACCGTACTATGATAATATCGGGTACGCTGACCTCTCTGACTTTTTTTACGTGTGGCTTCGGCGGTCGCTCTCCGACGTCTGGCCCAATCTCTTCCGCCGGCTACAAACACCAAAACAAGAAGAGCTGGTCGCAACCGCCTACCGATTCGGTGGTCGGGAGGCGGCTGAGGCGCACTTCATGGCAGGCATGAGCCGGGCTCTAAGAGCAGTACGTGAGGCGAGCGTCCCGAACATACCGCTCGCCATCTATTATGCGTTCAAGCAATCCGAAAAAACAGCGGACGGCGTCAGTTCACCAGGATGGGCGTCGTTCCTCCAGGCCGTCATTGCCGCTGGTCTTGTGGTGGACGGAACCTGGCCAGTCCGTACAGAACTGAGCAACCGAATGATTGGGATGGGTACCAACGCGCTGGCCTCGTCCATTGTCCTTTCTTGTCGTGCGCGGCCCAGTAACGGCCCCTCGGCAACCCGAACGGGTTTCATGGCCGAGCTGCGTAGAGAGTTACCTGATGCGCTGGCGCGCATGCGCATGGCTGGGCTTCATCCGGTTGATCTGCCGCAGTCAGCGCTCGGGCCGGGTATGGCTGTGTTCTCCAAGTACGCGGTCGTTCGTGAGCCCGACGACAGCGCAATGAGCGTGGCGCTCGCGATCGCCCTCATCAATCAGGTTCGAGGCGAGACCGACGAGGCGGAGATTGGTGCGCTCGACCCGGAGACAAGGTTCGCACTAGACTGGTTCGCGAGCTTCGGCTGGAACGAGCGGGAGGCCGGCGAGGCTATCAAGCTGGGCCAGTCCTACGATCGGACCGAGCGCCAGCTGCGCGAAGCGGGCATCCTGGTTGCCGAGCGCGGCAAGGCGCGGCTGCGCCGTCGGCCCGAGATGGATCCTGAGTGGCGGCCATCGACAGACCGAACCCAGACCGTGTGGGAGCTGGCTCAGGCGCTCAACCGGGCGCTCCACGACGCCGGGGGAGTCCGAGCCGCCGGCGCGCTACTGGCGGAGGCGCAGCATATGGGCGTCGACGCGTCGTGGCTGGCCGGCCGACTCTTCCGAATTTCGGAGGAACGCCGGATGACAGACGAGGCGCTCGGCTGGGGCAACCTCGCGCAAGCGTGGGGGGAGATCGAGGCAGCGGCCGGAGAAGGAACGCCGGCACCGGCCGTCCAGGCGCAGCCCGAATTGATCTGATCGGAGGGGCGCATGGCCGAGGGCGTCGAAAGCAACAAGGCGCGGTTAGGCAAGATGCTGGCGCTCGCCGAAGCGGCCCTGCCGCCATATGTGGAGGCGAGACTGCAAGATCATTACGGGAAGAACTGGCGCCAGCACGCGCAGCTCCCCGACACCATCGCCCGCGGAGGGCGGTGGGATCTTCAGGCCTACCTGCGGGTCTTCGGGCTCGAGTGGCGCGACGTGTTCTCGCAGACCCTGGGAGCCAATGTCCGGGACGCGGCCAACGCGACCAACGCCGGCCGCAATGCCTATGCCCACCCACCCCCGGGCGGCGATGTCGAGGACGACGTGACGCTCCGCGGGCTTTCAGGCGCCGCGGAGTTGCTCGCCGCTATCAAGGCGCCAAATGCCGGCCAGGCCAAGGCGCTGACGGACGCGATGATCGCCTACTTGGCCGGCAAGAAGGCTGCGCAGCTCTCCGCGCCTCCAAAGGCCGTCCCGGCGAGCCCTTCGGCGACCGCACCCGCCCCGCGACCCACACTGACCTTGCAACCCGCTCCACCAGCGCCGGCGCGCATCGAACAGCTCGGCCTCGATCTGGCCGAAGGTCGTCAGGTCGGGAACCTGGAGCCCTGGCGGATAGTCGCGCCGCCGCGCGATGACATCACCTCTGGCCGGCTCACGCTGGACCATTTCGCTGCCGACCTGGCGCGCACGGAAAGGGGGGAGGCTGAGCCCGCTTACGGCGATCCGGACGAGTTCTTCCGATCCACCCACATCACAGGCGGACTGAGGCTGGTGCTGGAGAACGGCGCCCAGCGGCTCACGACTGGGAAGGGGCCGTCGGTCATAGGACTCCAAACGAACTTCGGCGGCGGCAAGACGCACACAATGCTGGGGCTGCTCCATCTGGTGCGCGCCAAGGACCCCTCGAAGCTCCCTGGTTTAAAGGACATCTTGGGAGACAACGCCAGCCGGCTCGCGGGGGCGAAGGCAGTGGCGTTTTCGGGAACAGACAAGGGGCCGGATGTTCCTTTGGCTTTGGCCGGCGCGCGGCCGATCCGGACCATCTGGGGCTTTCTCGCCTACAAGATCGCCGACGACAGCGGGCTCGCGCTCATCGCCGGGGCGGAGGAGGCCGGCACCAACCCGGGCGCCGAGGCTCTGGAGAAGGTTCTGCGAGCGCCCGGCGCGCCTACCCTGATCCTCCTGGACGAGATCGTCGCCTACGTGCGCCAGCTGCGCGATGAGCGGTACGAGGCGGCGCTCGGCTTCTTCCAATCGCTGACCGAGGCCGCGGCCCGCGTGCCGCAGGCGCTCATCGTCGGCTCGCTGCCCGAGTCGGCGGACGAGGTCGGCGGCGAACGCGGCCAGGAAACTCTGGCCCGCCTGGAGAAGCTCTTCGGGCGATTGCAATCATCGTGGCGGCCGGCGCAGGGCGCCGAAACCTATGCCATCGTCCGGCGGCGCCTCTTCCAGGAGCTGGACAAGAAAGGCGAGCAGGCGCGCGACAAGACCGTCGAGGCCTACCGGAAGCTCTACCGCAACCACAAGCGAGACTTTCCCTCAGGCAAGGACGAGGATTCCTATGCGGAGTTGATGCGCGAGGCATATCCAGTCCACCCGCTGCTCTTCGACACCCTGGCCAACGAGTGGGGGACACTGGATCGCTTTCAGCGCACGCGCGGCGTGCTGAAGTTGGTCGCCGAGAGCGCCCGCCGAATCTGGCTTAACCGATCTGACGAGCCGCTCATACAGTCCGCCAGCGTCCCGCTCGGCGACCCTGCCGTGAGCGGGTCGATGATCGAGCCCCTGGAGGGGCCGACCTGGGGCGCGATCCTCGACGGGGAGGTCGACAGCGACCGCGCCTTGCCGGTGCAGCTCGACATCGAGCGACCGGGCCTCTTCGGCAAGACGAGGGCTGCGACTCGCGCCGCCCGGGCCGTGTTCATTGGCACGGCGCCGCGCGCGGATGCGAAGGGTGGCATGAACAGTGCCGACGTGCGGCTGGCTTGCGCCACGCCCGACGACAACCTCTCCGTCTTCTCCGACGCCCTCTCGGTGCTGGCCAACCGCGCCGCGCACCTTTACGCGAGCGCCGGCGCCTACTGGTTCGGGCCGCAGCCGACCCTGCGCAAGCTCGCCGAAACCCGCGCCAAGGACATCGAGGACGCCGACGCCGACGACGCCATCGTTCAAGTATTGCGCGCAGAGGAACGATCGCGCGGCCGTTTCCCACTGATTTCCACGTGCCGCGAGACGCCGGAGGACATCGAGGAGGGGACGGCCGTGGCCCTGATCGTCTTGGATCCCCGGTACCCCCACGATTCCCGCGCCGAGGCCTCTCTTGCTTGTGACAAGGCGGAGCAGGTGCTCAAGACCCGCTCGGGCGGGAAGCTCCGGCAGGCGCGGAACGTCCTGATCTTCGTCGCGTCGGAAGCGGCCGCCTTGGGCGAGGCGCGCAAGGCGGCCAAGCTTATGCTCGCCTGGCGCTCGATCCGCGATGACAAGGCGCTGGATCTCAAACAGAGCCAGCTGGATGACGCCACCGAGCAGGCCTCCAACGCCGAGCACGCCCTGGCGACCTCGGTGCATCGGGCGTGGTCGCAGGTGATCTACCCGGTGAAGCGGCGCGCACACGACGGCGAACCCTTCGACCTCGACCGCGTCCAGATCAGGAACACGGCGGGCAAGACGGTAGGACAGGCGGCCTGGGAAAGGGTTAGCCAGGACCGCACCGTGATCGAGAAGTTCGGTCGTCTCGGCCTTTCCGACAGGTTGAAGGAGGCCTGGCCGGCTGGCGCCGACCACCTGCCGTTGACGACCATCCGCGATTGGTTCGTCCAGTACGTCGCCTTCGAGCGGCTTCGCGACGAGAGCGTCCTGGCTGACGCGCTAGGCGACCTCATCGCTGATCTGGACGGCGAATACGCCTACGCCGAGGGCCTCGACGCAGATGGCCGCTACAAGGGGTTGGTCATGCCGGGAAAGGCGGCCGTGACCGTCCGCTTCGATGGCTCCAGCCTGCTGGTTACAAAGGCTGCAGCCGAGAGACAGGTTGCCGATGTTTGGCCAGGCGCCCTGCCGACGCCGGCCCGCCCAGGCGAGGACGGCGGCGAGACAGCGCCCGACGTGGGCCCAGATGCGCCCGCGCCCGTCCGGGCCCTGCGCCGCTTCTTCGGCACCGTCGACCTCGACCCCATGCGGCCGATTCCGGAGCTGGAGAGGATCATGCAGAGCGTCGTAGCCGAGCTGATGCGTACGGACGGGGCGAGCGTGAGTTTGCGGCTCGACGTCGAGGCGGCGGCGCCGAATGGCTTCGCGCCCGATGACGCCGCGGTGGTCCGCGACAACGCCAAGACGCTGAAGTTCAGGGTCGAGGAGACGAGGTTCTCGGAGGACTGAAGTGGGCTTGGGGGGACAGATGAGGGCAGGTTCACGGCACGCCGCGCCGGTGAAGATCGGCGAAGATCACACCGTCACCACACTCGCGCGCATGCAGCTTGGGCAGTCGCCGCTCGATGGCGGCCGCCGAGAGAAGTTTGTCCAGGACTTGGTGCACGATCACCCGGAAGTATTGCCGATGCTCGACATCGAGCCGGCGTTCTCACCGCTCCTGCCGGTCTGCAAGGAGCTGGAGACCGCTGCCGGCTATATCGACAACCTGTGGCTCACGCCTGCAGGGGGGATTGTCTTTGGCGAGTGCAAGCTGTTCAGGAACCCCCAGGCGCGCCGCGAGGTCATTGCGCAGAGCCTCGATTACGCCCGCGCCTTGGCGGCGTGGACCTATGATGATCTCCAAGGCGCGGTGCGCAAGGCCCTAGGCCGATCGGAGCTGACACTCTGGTCGCTGGTCGAGAAAGATGCCGATCTCAGCGAAGCCCAGTTCATCGACGCCATCGAGCGGCGTCTCCGTACCGGTCAACTCATGATTCTCATCATCGGCGACGGCATTCAGGAAGGCGTCGAGGCGCTCACGGAACACGTGCAGATGCACGCGGGCATTCACGCCGGCATGGCGCTCGTGGACCTATCCATCTGGTCCGATCCCGCGGGCGGTCTGATCGTCGTGCCTCGGATTCCTATGCGCACCGTTCTGATCGAGCGCGGTGTCGTGCGGTTCGATCCTGGATCGGGCGTGCGTGTCGCCATCAAGACCATTGGCGGCGGCTCTCTGCGTCGCGCCAAGCCGGAAAGCGACCCGAATGTCTACGGCCCCGACAACAAGCCCATCGACGTGGCCCTGCTGCTCAGGAACGCGCCGGCGTGGCGGGACGCCATCGCGACGTTCGTGGAGGCCATGAGATCGGAAGACCGGTAGACTGGACGCGTAGACCGGAGGCTGAATCGTGGCCACTGACGAGATCGAGGCGGAACGACTCAGAATCGATCACGACGAATACGTGAAGCTGTTGCGCCAATTGGAGTCCGGCTCATTTCGGCTTCATAGCGTCGATCAGTACGGCAGATTTTCGGATGAAACGCCGCGGCAGATTGAGCTGCTCCGGCGGATCCTGCAGGAGCTTGAGCGCCTCATGAACAGCGCTCGAGACGGTTCTTCCTAAGCGAGACCGCATGGGTGACGCGATGACGCCCGAAAGACTCATTCCCAGCCTCTCCTGAGGTCACGCCGCCCGCAGGTGGGACACCTGATCGCCGAGACTGGAACGTTGCGCCGTTCCGCGTCGAGCCGCTCCTCGCGCGTGAGCGCGTCCGCTTCGAACCGGTGACCGCAGTTGTTGCAGCGGTAGCGTATCCGGGCCGCCATTGTCGTTCTTCTACCGTTGGAGCGGGCCGATGAATGAAGACCATATCGCTTCGGCGACGCCCTCGAGGTCCAGTGAGTCGTTCCTCAAGCCGGGCGCACCGAACAGCGGACGAAAACGGAGATTATCTCTCTGGTCGTCAAGGACGAACGCGCCATTCGACGAGCTGGTGTCTCCATGATCGGCATTGTTGAAGCTGATCGCGTTGCCCTGACCAAATGCGCCACCAGCGAAGACCGTAATGGCGGAAACCTTACTCCCCTCTAGGTAGGTAGCTGCCGTGAAGCGGCGCGCATCCAAGTGGGTCAACTTGACTGACAACTGGGGATTCCGCCCCTCAAGCTCCGCTAGCGAGTTTGCAAAAAACTCCAGAGTGAACTCGAATGCGGCGTCGACGTAGTCGTCGCGTTCGCGGTCGGTGAGAGCCCTCCGGACATGAAGATTGGCGGAGCGCGGTCTCTCCCGCACCCGCGGCGCGGCGGGCGCGGCCGGAGCTCCCGTCGTAGCCAACGGCCGGGCAGCCCTCGGTTGGGACCGAGCCTCAACGGCGCGGCGGATGTCCTTGGCGACATCGTTCAGGGCCTCGTCTTGGTCGCTCCATGCCTTCACGGGCTTCCCGTCCCTCGGCGTCGCGCGAAGCTCTCCCAGTGGAGTCTTTTGCCACTCGCAATAGCGAAGGATGACTGGCACCACGACTGCATCTCCTGCATGGTGCCGTTCCAGCGCTCTCTTCATCTCGCGCGAGTAGCAATATTCTGAGTCAATGAATTCGGGACTGACGAGACAGAGAATTACGTCTGCAGATTCAAGGTAAGCGTCAATAGAATCGTCGACTGGAGCGCCCGCCACGATCCGGCGGTCGTGCAAGGTTTCAATCAGGCCCTGGCGCTTCAAAGCGGCGAGATGGACCTCGAGCGCATTCCGAAGCGGCTCGTCCGCATGAGCATATGAGAAGAAAACCGTGGCCACCCGGAGCCCCTGGAGAACTTAAGCGGAACATGACCCTAGACATCGCCTCATTCAAGCAGATGAGCGATTGGTCGCAGCCGCTCGCCGGGCTAGCCGAGGAGGACGGCCCGGCCTAAGCGAACGGATACGAGATAATAGTGCGCGGGTCGTCTTCGCACGTCACGATCGACCATCGGGTCGCGAATGCGCCGCCGGCTGGCCTGGCATACGCGGCCGCTGCACCGCTCCCGGTCACGTAGATCTCACCTGTCTTCAGGTCCACGTAGCACCACAGTAATCAGCCGCGGCGCTGTGCGAAATTGCAACGCAGGAAAATCGTGTCGGCCAACATCAGCGCTGGGATGCTGGGCTCAGGTTCGTCGAAGCGCCATGCATCCGGCCCGGCCGGGAGTCGGACGGTGAATGCCTTTCCGAATGAGACGACCGCCCCGCCGGGGTTGGGCATGAGGCTCGTACAATCCGTGATTTCGGGAAGGGCCGGGCCGATCGGCGCCACACATCTTTCCCCGTTCGCGGTATCGTCGCGGGCGGCCAGTGTGAGGCAGGCTCCTCGCGCGTGCCGAAAGACGAACAGCTCGCCGGGCTCGACTTGGCGAGAGCCTTTCACCTCAAGCTTTGGCGTCCAGTCCATCCGCAATAAGCCTAAGCTGCGATCGGCCACGGATGCTCTCGAGCGGCGTAAGCGTGATGGATGCCGTTCACCACTTCGCCAGGCGGAAACATTCCGAGTTGATGCAGGCGTTGATCGATCGCCTGGAAATGCGTTGGATCAATCGCAGTCGGTCGATCGTTCGACGCGATCGCTTCCAAGAGGTCTGCTTGTTTCTCTATCTCGCCCCGCCGTGCAGCAACCTCCGTGGGCGATGGCAGACGGGGGCCCTCGCGGACGTAACGGCCCGAGTACGCGCGGACGTAGTCGGCCAATTTTAGCAGCATCCGCGGGAGCGTGGGCGCGCCGCTGTCGGCTCCGTCGGCGACCCTCTCAAGCTCGGCAGACGTCCAAAGGATCTCCCCCGATTCCTGCACGATCATTGGGCTCTCGAACCCTTCCCGGCCCCGCAGAGCGCACACGCGCGCGAGGGCGCCGGCGTTGGTGACGAAAGCTTCGCGGCCCGGAACGCCGAGGCTGCGGCGTGGGCCTTCCGGTGGGATCCACAAAGGGCCGCCTGTGTAGAACAAGGTCAACGTTCCGAAATGTGGGCTTTCCTGCCGGAGGCGCCGTTCCAGAACTTCCCAGACCATCTCGACCGCCATTGGGATGGCCGTCACTTCGCCCTCCCAATTCCTGACGGTGGCGGCGCTGACGTTCAGCCTCTCGGCGACCGCGGCTTGGGTGAGGAGCAACCGCTCTCGGCGTTTTCGGAGCTCGGCCCCGGTCATGATGACGACAATACCTAGTGTTGGACGGGCATGCTATCGCAAAAAATTGTCGCAATGAGGATCCCCCAAGCCATTGCGATGCTTTGGCTTGGGACCGAAGTCTGTCCTCCCGCTCGCAAGACCTTCCTCCTCGAATTGGCGAACGGCAGCCGGCGATTAAAGGACCAATCTCAGTTCCAGTCTCAGCCGCTCCTCGCGAACCCGCATTACGGCAGCCGCTTTCGACTTGGCGTCCGCCAGGATGCTTTCCACCGCCAGAGCAGGTTCGTCTGCTTGCGGTGCGTTCGTTTGCCCCGACCCTTCCTCGCCATTTCGGAGCCAGTCCGGGTCGACACCCAGTTCAAACGCAATCTCCTGCAGCTTCTCGGGCCGGGGGTGCGTGTCGCCCCGGGCCCAATGCCAAGCCGCTGTCGACGAAACTTGAACACGCTTCGAAAGCGCGTGGTTGCTCAGGCCTTTGGCCCTGCATGCGATGGCAAGCCGATCGGCGAAGCTCATCGAGGTTTCCTCCTATTTCAAGTGGACTTCCCCATATAACTCTGGCCGTTTCCACTTGCAATAGTGAGGCGAGTAAGAGTCCTGGCTGATGCGATGACGGCCTAGGCGAACGGCTGCCCGCCCCGCCTCCAGAGGGAACTGAGGGCGGGGCGAACGAGCGCCCATTTTCCAATGGGGCCCTCGTCCCAGGCGGTGACTTCCCGAAATGAGTGCACTGTCACCGTAATCCCCTGGATGCTGGAGAAGCTATGAGGACCATCCGCGAGGCGAAGTTCGGCCGGGAGACGTGGCGCCTGGTCGATCACAATGGCGCGTTCGCAGGGATCGTGGTGGGCGGCCGCGTGCGCGTGGACGGGGAGGACGCGGACGACGTCTGGCGCCGGCTGCACGATAAAGGCCCGCAGGGGCAATCCGCACTACTTCGGCTTCGACGGGGCGCGCACCCGGCTCCTGCGCTTCTTCCCGGGCGGGTTCGGATCGGCCGCCTACACCGAAGCCGAGCGGGATTACAAAATCGCGGCCAAACGCAAGCTGGCCGGCCGGGGACATGATACTTATCCCTGACCCGGACTGCCGCCGCGACCGAGCTGGCGGGGGATAAGTATCATGTCCCCAATCCGGTTCGCCCGGGACTACGAGCCGCGCCTCCCGCCAGGGCGTCAAGAGAGCCTGCTGGACCATCGCGGCGCGGACCGAAGAGGAGCTGGCGCGGCTGGCCCCGCACGACCGCATCGACGTGCAGAGCTTCATCTCACGTGGCAGGGGCGTATGGGGAGGGCGAGCGGGCGGGCGCTGAGCTTTAAGGCGGGGGCCGTCCCGCGCCGACCTGACCACGCCGAGGAGGCGCTTCAAAATCCGGAAAATGCGGACTAGATTACGGCAATGACCGACGTCCATGTATCCTCGACCGAGTTTCAGAAGCGCTTCGGGAAGCTTCGGGAGGCGGCGCTGCGCGGCTCGGTGACTATCACCCACCACGGCAGGGATAGCCTCGTCCTCATAGCGGCCGACGAATACCGCCGACTGAAGAGCCGCGACCGCAGAGCCCTGCACATCACGGAGCTGACCGAGGAGGAGTTCGAGGCGCTCCTCGAGGCCGAGATCCCCGGCGAGGCCGCGGCTTTCGACGGCGAAGTCGGCTAGGGCCAAGTGGCGCGGCTGCCGGCCCCGCGGCCGGGTCTGGTCATCCGCTACGGCTATCTCTGGCGAGAGGAGGCGCTGAGGGGGCGCTTGGAAGGCATCAAGGACCGGCCTTGCGTCGTTGTCCTTGCCGTTACCCGAGACGCCGGCCGGACGGTCGTGACGGTCGCCCCAATCACCCACAGCGCACCGCGCGCCCCGGGGGAAGCGGTGGAGCTGCCGCCGCAGACGCTCGAGCGCCTGGGCCTGGGCGTGGCCTGGGACTGGCCTGGGCGCAGCTGGATCGTGGCCACCGAAGTCAACCAATTCGAGTGGCCTGGTCCCGACTTGCGCCCGGCGCGGGCCGGCGAGTGGGCGTTCGGCTTCATCCCAGGCGCCCTGCTGCGCAAGCTGCGCGAGGCGATGACGGCTCGGCGCCGGCTGGGGGTGTCGCGGCGCGGAGGATGAGGGTCCCTTCCGCCCTCCGCTCGCGCGGCCCGGTGACAATCACGGACCACGGCCGGGAGAGTCTCGTCCTCATCAGCGCCGCTCACAGCGGGCGCGAACGCGGCAATTGAGCGCACTGCCACCGTAATTGCACCGCCCCGACCCTTCCTCCCCCCTCATTAGAGGAGAAAAAAAGCGCGGCCGCCCTTCAGGGCGCGAACATCTCGGCCATGACCTCGAGGAGGGAGCGGAGCGTCGGCCGGTCGAGCCTTCCCAGGCGCCGCACGAGGCGGGACTTGTCGACAGCGCGGACCTGGTCGGGAAGCAGCAAGCCCGACGCGCCGCGGAAGCGGACGGCCGGGCGGAAGGCGGCGGCGCGGCCGCCAGTCGTCATGGGGCAGACAAGCACGGTGCGCAGCGCCTCGTTGAGCTCGTCCGGCGAGACAATGGCGCACGGGCGCGTCTTCTGAATCTCCGCGCCGCGGGTGGGATCGAGGGCGGCGAGCCAGACCTCGCCGCGCCTCACCAGGCGAGGTCCTCGTCCGTGTCCAGGCCGAAGCCGCGCCACGCCCGCTCGTCGGCGGACTCGTCTGCGGACTCGGGGGCAGCCGCGACCTCGCGCGCCGCCTCGCGCCAGCCGGCGCGCACCAGCGTAGCGACGGGGGCGGCGATGATCCTGCCCTCCTCGAGCGTGACCTCGAGAGCGGCGCCGGGGCCAAGGCCGGCGGCCTCGAGGACCGGCTTGGGCACGATGAGGCCGGTGGAGTTGCCCATCCGGCGAAGGGCGCTGCGCAAAGTAGCTCTCCTCGGGGTGTTATAACAATGTATGCACGGATGAGTGCGGAGGCAAGCGACCGGCGCCGGGCGCGCCTGGGCCGCCGAGCTCCTTTTCCCGCTCTGGCGAACGGCCGCCCGCCGGGCCTCAGCGACCATCACCGCACACATCGCAGACCCCCACCTTCCCATCGCTTCGCAGCCCCCTCCACCACGCGGGCGTTGCCCGCGCCGTCCCTTCCGGCCCTCCGCTTTCGCTTCGGGCGTTCCCCAGCCCGCGCCTCGAGCGCGGGCGTTCGTCGCGGGAATCGGCAAATCGTTGCCGATTCCATGCCGGCGCGCTTCTCGCGCCGGCCGCTCCTCACCGCGGCGATCGCCAAGCAGTTGGCGATCGCATGCCGATGCGACGCGCGCATCGGCCGCTCCTCACCCCCTCCCCGCGCGCAAGCGCGCCGGGAGGAATACGCGCCGGCCGCTCCTCACCCCTCAGGAGAAGAAAGCGGCGGCGGCGCCGAACAGCAACGGGGCCCCAAGGCCCTTCCCTCTGTCCAGCATGAGGTATATATCGTGGTCTATGACACGCACCGCCAAACTGTTCGCCAACGGCCGCAGCCAGGCCGTGCGCCTGCCCAAGGAATTCCGCTTCGCCGGCAAGGAAGTGCTGATCCGCAAAGACGACAAGACCGGCGAGGTGATCCTGTCGGCCAAGCGACCCGACTGGGACGAGATCTTTGCCAGACTTGACCGCATACCCGAGGCGCGGACGTTCATGGAGGAGCGCTGCGACCCGGCGAATTTCGGCCGCGATCCGTTCGCGGACTGGCGCGAATGAGCCGCTACATGCTCGACGCCAACGCCATCAGCGCCAGCGTCCGGGGCTTGGGCGGCGTTCGCGCGCGCATGCGCGCCACGGCGCCGGCCGATCTCACGGCCTCGGCAATCGCAGAGGCCGAAGTGCTCTACGGGCTGGCGCGACGTCCCGAGGCGCGGCGTCTGGGCGAGGCGGTGCGGGCGGTGCTGGAGGCGCTCACCATCCTTCCTTGGACGAGCGCCGCGGCCGAGGCGTATGGGCCGCTGCGCGCCGGCCTGGAGCAGGCAGGCAGGTCCATCGGCGCGCTGGACATGCTCATCGCCGCCCATGCGATCGCCGAAGAGGCGGTGCTGGTGACGAGCGACAAGGGGTTCGGGCGGATTCCGGGATTGATGACGGAGGACTGGGCGGCGGGGTAGCGTCCGCCTCGCCACGCTGGCCCCGCCAGGGCGCAGCCGGCGGCGGCCGTTCGTCGACGGGCAAGTCGCCAGCCGCTGCTCATCCCGCAGGCGCCGCCCCTTCCTCCCTTTCAGGCGGAGGAGAAGAAACGGCCGGCCGGGGACATGATACCTATCCCTGACCCGAACTGCTCCGAGACCGAGCTCGCGGGGGATAGGTATCATGTCCCCATTCCTCTTTGGCGAACGGCCGCCCGGCGCGCCTTCACACCCGTTCCGAGGGACCGTAAACCCCCACCTTCCCACCGCGCGCCTTGCCGGCGCGCGGCGGGGCCCTTCCTCCCCCTCGAGGCCGAGGAGGAGAACGGCGCTCTGATTCAAGGCGAGGCATGATGAGCAAACCGATCAGGGTGCTGCACGTCGGCAAATCCGGCCGCGCCCACGTGCTGGCCGAGGCGGTCTTCAGGAGCGCCGGCCCGGTCGAGAACACCATCCTCTGCGACGTCACCAATCCGGGCCTGCGGGCGGTGGCCAAAGAGGTCATCGTCGGGCGCTGCGACGACCCCGGCTGGGTGGCGAAGGTCGCGGCCGAGGTCGAGCCCGACCTGTGCATTCCGGGACCGGAAGAGCCGCTGGCCGCAGGCGTGGTCGACCGCCTGCTCGAGATGGGCATTCCCAGCGTCGGGCCCTGCCGCAAGCAGGCGCAGCTGGAATCGAGCAAGGCCTTCACCCGCTCGCTGCTGGACGAGTTCGGCATCCCGGGAAATCCGCGGTTCCGGATCTTCGCGGGCGAGGAGGGGCTGGGCCGCTACCTGCGCGAGCTGGGGGATTACGTGGTCAAGCCGGACGGACTGACGGGCGGCAAGGGCGTGCGGCTGTCGGGCGATCACTTGCCGGAGGTCGAGGACGCCGTCCGGTATTGCCGGGAGCTCTTCGCCGGCGGCGGCCGCGTCGTCATCGAGGAGAAGCTGCTCGGGGAGGAGTTCACCCTGCAGTCCTTCTGCGACGGGCGAAGCCTGGCGCATATGATCCCGGCGCAGGACCACAAGCGCAAGGGCGAGGGCGACACCGGGCCGAACACCGGCGGCATGGGCTCGTATTCGTGCGCCGACCAGCTGCTGCCGTTCCTGGAGCGGGCGCAGGTGGAGGCGGCGCAAGAGATCAACACCCGGGTCGCCGCCGCGGTGCGCGAGAAGACCGGGAAGCCCTACAAGGGCATCCTCTACGGCAGCTTCATCCGAACGCGCGACGGCGTCCGGGTGATCGAGTACAATGCGCGCTTCGGGGACCCGGAGGTGATGAACGTCCTTTCCGTCCTCGAGACCGATTTCCTCGAGATCTGCCTGGCGATCGTGCGCGGGCAACTGGAGCGGACGCCGGTCGCCTTTGCGCCCAAGGCGACGGTCTGCAAGTACGTCGTGCCCGAGGGTTATCCGGAGGCGCCGGTCAAGGGCGCGGCGATCAGGTTGCCGGCGATCGACAACAGCGATCCGGCCGAGCGCATGTACTACGGGGCGGTGAAGGACGGGCCTGGAGGCGAGCTCCTGATGACCGGCTCGCGGGCGGTGGCGTTCGTCGGCATCGGCGACACCCTGGCGGAGGCCGAACGGCGCGCCGAAGCCGGCGCCGCCGCGGTGCAGGGCCCGGTCTGGCACCGCCGGGATATCGGCGCGGCGGCGCTTATCGCGCGCCGGGTCGAACACATGGGCGAGCTGCTGGCGGCGCCTAGTGGGGTGGATTCGACGTTCGCCTGATCCTTGGGGCGTCCTCAGGCAGCGAACTTTCTTCAATATTGCTCGCGGGCCGAGTGATGACTATCTTGGATGGTCATCTGTGAAGTCCGGACCCATGGCTACCTACAGCGTCGCCGAAGCCAAGACCCACCTGCCGCGGCTGATCGACAAGGCCATGGCCGGCGAGGCGGTGGTGATCACCCGGCGCGGCAAGCCGGTGGCGGAGTTGCGCCCGGCGCCGGAGGAGAGGGCGACGCCGACGGCGGCCGAGCGCCAGGCTCTCTATGACCGGTTGGAGGCCAACCGGATCAAGCTCCCTCCCGGGTCGCCGAACTCCGTCGAACTGCTGAACCTGATCTACGAAGATCCGGATTGAGCCTCTACCTCGACGCCAGCGTCATCGTCCCCTTGTTCGTCGAGGAGCCGGCGGGCCGGGCCATCAGGGCGCTCCTGGAGGAGCGCAGCGCCGCGCTCGTGGTCTCCGAGTTCGCGGCGGCCGAGGTCGCCTCGGCGCTCGGGCGATTGGCGCGCATGGGCCTTGCCAGCGAGAGCGGGGCGTTGGCGCGCCTCTCCGAGTTCGACGAATGGCGGCGCCTCACCACGCGCGAGATCGAGACCGATACGGCGGACCTGCGGGTGGCGAGCGCCCTGGCGCGGCGCTTCGCGCTGAGGCTGCGCGCGCCCGACGCCCTGCACCTGGCTTTGTGCCGGCGGGGCGGTCACACCCTGGTGACGCTCGACAAGCGCCTGGCCGCCGCGGCGGACGCAATCGGCGTGGTGGCCACGGTCCCAGGCTAGGGCGGGCGCTTCCCGAACGAAAAACGCCTGGGTCCTCACCCCGTCCCCCGGCCCTTCGCTTACGCTCACCCCCCTCCACCACGCGGCCCGTGGCCGCGTGGTCCCCCTCCCCCGCTGCGCGGTGGAGGAGCGCGTTTGGCGCCCTCCTCACCGCTTCCCTCAGTGGCCGGCGCACTATATATTTCGGTCCGCTTTATATAGGTGTGTCGAATGCCCCTCAGCCTGAAGGACCCCGAGACCGAGCGCCTGGCGCGGCAAGTCGCGGCGTTGACGGGCGATACCCTCACCGGGGCGATCCGCAGCTCCCTGGCCGAACGCCTCGAGCGCGAGCGGCGATGGCGCGGGCGCAAGCGCCGGCTCGCCGAAGAGCTGATGGAGCTGGGCCGCCACTGCGCCGCCTTGCCGGACTACGACACCCGCTCGCCCGACGAAATCATGGGGTTCGACGAATACGGCGCCTTCAGGCCGTGGTGATCGACACTTCCGCGGTCGCGGCGATCCTGTTCGGCGAGCCCGACGCGAGGACGTTTTCCGAAGCCATCGAGGCTGCGCCCACGCGCCTGATTTCGGCGGTGACGCGGGCGGAGCTGTCGTTCGTGGTGGAGGGCCGAAAGCAGGAGGCCGCACGCGCCGACCTCGAAAGCCTGCTCGACCGGGCCGAGTTCGAAGTGGTCGCGGCCACGCCGCGGCACGCGGAGATCGCCATCGAGGCGTTCCGGCGCTTCGGCCGGGGGCGGCATGCCGCCGGTCTCAACATCTGCGACTGCTTCGCCTACGCCCTGGCCATCGCCCTGGACGAGCCGCTGCTCTTCAAGGGCGACGACTTCGGACAGACGGACGTGAAGAGCGCGCTGGGGTAGGAGGGCCCTGCTCCGGGGGATGAGCGGGTGGAGAAAAGGGGCCGGCGCTCCCCCCTCCACCACTCGGGCTCCGCCCTCGCGGTCCCCCTCCCCCGCACGCGGGGGAGGATCACTCGATGACCGGGTTGACGAGGGGTTCGCCGGCGAAGAAGCGGCGCAGGTTCTCCAGGGTGAGGGCGAGCATGCGCGGGATGGCGGCGGTGGCGGCGCCGGCGCTGTGGGGGGTGAGCACGATGTTGGGGACCTCGGCCCAGCGCTGCGCCGGGGTGGGCTCGGTCTCGAAGACGTCGAGGGCGGCGGCGCCGAGCGTCCCTGCGCGCAGGGCGGCGATCAGGGCCTTTTCGTCCACGACCATGCCGCGGGCGACGTTGACGACGAGGCCGTCGGGGCCGACGGCGTCGATGACCTCGGCGGAGATCAGGCCGCGGGTGTCGTCGTTGGCGGCGCAGGCGACGAGGAGGATGTCGCTGTCGCGCGCCAGATCGAGAAGGCTGTCGGCGCGGGGCCAGGGCGCTTCCGGCTTGGGACGCGGGCCCCACCAGGAGATCTCGAGGCCGAACGGCTCGGCGCGGCGGGCCACGGCCTCGCCGATGCGCCCGAGGCCCACGATTCCCAGCCGGGCGCCGCCGAGCGAGGGGGTCATCATCTTCTCGGCGGCGGTCCAGGCGCCGGAGCGCACCTGGCGGTCGCCCTCGAGGATCTTGCGCCAGGCGGCGATGACAAGGCCCATGGCGTGGTCGGCGACGTCCTCGTGGTTGACGCCGGGGGAGTGGCTCACCTTCAGGCCCCGTTCGCGGGCCCAGTCGAGGTCGACGCCCTCGTAGCCGGCGGTGAAGAAGGCGATGAGGCCGAGCCTGGGCAGGCTTTCGGCCAGGCGCTTGGGGATGGGGTATTCGCCGGCGGCGATAATGGCCTCGATGAGGTGCTCGGCCTCGCGCGGCGGGCCCTCCCACAGGCGCCAGACGGCGTAGTGCGCCTCCAGGAAGGGGCTCAGCATGCCGAGGTGCGGCTGCAGGATCAGCAGGGCGGGCTTGGTGGTCATCTGGGCGCGCCTTCGGGGGTTGGCTCTTAAACCGCCAAGAGCGGCGGAGGGAAAGACTCATCCGCGAGAAGCGCCTGGACTGCGGCGGCAAAGAGTCATCCGCAGATGGGCGCAGATGGGCGCAGACAAGATCAACCGCGGAGATCGCGGAGGAGGCGCGGAGACCGCAGAGGGCGCCGGCGCAAAAACCGCCCCTGGAGCCAACCCGGCGCTCGAAGACTCTTGCGCGCGAAGCGCGCGCCGTTAGCCCGAGACGGCGCGGGTGTGACGCGGTTCGCTCCGCGATCTCTGCGCCTTCTCTGCGCGCTCTGCGGTCTGGCGGGAAGGGGAAAAGGATCCGCAGATGGGCGCAGATGGGCGCAGACAAGATCAACCGCGGAGATCGCGGAGGAGGCGCGGAGACCGCAGAGGGCGCCGGCGCAAAAACCGCCCCTGGAGCCAACCCGGCGCTCGAAGACTCTGCGCGCGAAGCGCGCGCCGTCAGCCCGAGAAGGCGCGGGTGTGACGCGGTCCGCTCCGCGATCTCTGCGCCTTCGCTGCGAGCTCTGCGGTCAAATGGGACGCGCTACGCGCAGGCGCATCTTTTGTAATCTGCGTCATCTGCGGATGAATCCTTGATCGCCGACGCCGGGGCGGCCAAAGGGCGGGGAGCAGAGGGAGCGAGGCAAGAGATGCGCACCAGGATCACCGAGCTTTTCGGCATCGAGCACCCGATCATCCAGGGCGGCATGCACTATGTCGGCTTCGCCGAGCTGGCGGCGGCGGTGTCGAACGCCGGGGGCCTGGGGATCATCACCGGGCTGACCCAGGGGACGCCGGAGAAGCTCAAGACCGAGATCGCCAAGTGCCGGGGGATGACCGACAAGCCCTTCGGGGTGAACCTCACCTTCCTGCCGGCGGTCACCCCGCCCGACTATCCCGGCTTCGTGCGGGTGATCGTGGAAAGCGGGGTGAAGATCGTCGAGACCGCCGGCAACAACCCGCAGCAGTGGCTGCCGGGCCTCAAGGAGGCCGGCATCAAGGTGATCCACAAGTGCACCAGCGTGCGCCACTCGCTGAAAGCCGAGCGCATCGGCTGCGATGCGGTGAGCGTCGACGGCTTCGAGTGCGGCGGCCATCCGGGCGAGGACGACGTGCCCAACTTCATCCTGCTGCCGGCGGCGGCCGAGGCGCTGACGATCCCGTTCGTGGCCTCGGGCGGCATGGCCGACGGCCGCTCCCTGGTCGCGGCCCTGGCGCTGGGCGCCGAGGGCATGAACATGGGGACGCGCTTCATCGCCACGGTGGAGGCGCCGGTGCACGACAACGTCAAAAAGGCGCTGGTGGCGGCGAGCGAGCTGGACACGCGCCTGATCATGCGGCCGCTGCGCAACACCGAGCGGGTGCTCACCAACGCCGCGGTGGAGAAGCTGCTGGCCAAGGAGCGCGAGCTGGGGCCCAAGCTCACCTTCGCCGACATCATCGAGGAGGTGGCCGGGGTCTATCCGGCGATCATGAAGCGCGGCGAGATGGACGCCGGCGGCTGGAGCTGCGGCATGGTGGCCGGGCTGATCCACGACGTGCCCACGGTGAGAGAGCTGATCGAGCGGACGATGGCGGAGGCCGAGGCGATCGTGCGCGAGCGCCTGACCGGCATGTTCGACGCCCGGGCCAGCGCGCCGGCCAGGGCGCTGGCGCCGGCAGGTTAACCGCAGAGGACGCGGAGAAGGCGCGGAGGGCGCAGAGGCGCCGGCGCTAAGCGGCTCGGGGGCGTTTGATCCGCAGATGACGCAGATGGCCGCAGATCGGTCGGCGCCGAACCTGGCTTGCCGGCCCGCGACCATGATTTGGGCGCGCTCCGCGCGCGCCTCTTTATCTTTCAACCGTCATCCTCGGGGGCCGCGTCAGCGGCATCCCGAGGACCCATGAACGCCGAATTCCGCCGGTTTTCATGGGTCCCCGGGATCGTCCCCGGCGCAAGGCCGAGCCGCCCCGGGAATGACGACTGCAAGAGGGGACGGCGCGGCGGCCTCTGCTATTTTGCGCGCGAAGCGCGCCACGCCCTCCACCGCAGCGGAGGCGCGAAAAACATCTGCGATCATCTGCGGCATCTGCGGAAAACCTTCTCTGCGCACTCTGCGGTTGAATCGGGGAGGGTAATCGCTGGACCGGCCCACCGGCGCCGCCGTCCGGTAATCCGCGGTTAACCTTTGGGCGCGACTTGCAGGCCACAGGGCGCGACAAGGTTTGTCGCCGCCCCACGTTTAGCTTTGCAACAATTGCGGCGCTCGCGTAGTTACAGGCGCGAGCCGCGGCTTTCAAAACACGCGCCGCTCGTCCCTTCGGAGGTCCTTTTAGCGATGAACCTGAAAGTCCTGATTACGGGTGTGGCGGTGGCGCTCATGGCCGCCGGCGCGGCCGACGCCAAGACCCACCACGCCAAGCACCATGTGCGTCATCACCACGGCATGCGCCATCACCACATGATGCGCCATCATGGGCACGGCATGGAGCACATGGCCCGCGCCAACTTCGAGCCGCCGGCCCAGCCGATCCCGTACACCCAGCTCGATTCGTACACCCACGAGGGTGGCGGCGCCGCGCCGATGGCCGCTCCGGCCGCCCCGGCCGAAGGCGCGCCCTCGGCCGCCGAGGAAGCCGCCCCGGCGCCGGCTCCGGAAGCCGCCCCGGCCCCGGAAGCTGCCGCCCCGGCTCCGGGTCCGGAAGCCGCGCCCGCGCCGGCCCCCGAGGCCGCGCCCCAGGCGACCCCGCCGGCCGAAACCCCGCCGCCCTCGACCGGCCCGCAGTGATGTCGATTTCCCTCTCCCCCTCGGGGAGAGGGCGGGGCCCGCGCCGCCCCTCGGCGCGGGATCGTGAGGGGTTCGCCCTCGGGGTCAAGGCCCCGAGGGCGAAGCTGCGTTTCAGCGCCCA
>DASYYX010000062.1:0-10285 GCA_035946795.1 Caulobacteraceae bacterium
ACAGCCGCCGAGAGAACCGTCCCTGACCTGTGGGACCGCATCGGCCAGCTGCTCGACGCCTTCACCCCACAAGACTGCGCCAACTACTTCCGCCACGCCGGCTACGCGCCCGCCTAGCCGGGAAATGCTCTAGGCGGCGTCGGCCGGAACTTCGGCCAGGCGAGCCTCGGCGCCCTTCAGCATGGCCAGGAAGCGTGGGTCTTGCCGCAGCGGATCCAGATCGGTGTCGACGCGCACCCAGTTGATGAGCCGCCCGCCGGCGGCCAGCGCCTTTTCCAGCAGCTCGAGGGCGAAGCTCGTCTCGCCCAGGCGGATCATCGAGCAGGCGAGATTGTAACTCATCAAGGGATCGTCCGGATCGAGCAGGATGGCGCGCTGCGCCCAGGCCTTGGCTCGGTCGGTATCGCCGAGATTGATGAGGGCGCTGACGCCATAGGCCAGCGGAGTGCCGGTGTCCGGCGCGGTCCCGAAGACCTTCTCCACGCGATTGACGAGCTCGCGCGCGGTCGCCGCCGCGGCTTCGTCCCGGCCAAGGGCCTCCTGGCACTGCAGCAGCAGACCGAGATTGGAGCAGTCCTCTTCATCGGCCGCGCTGGCGGCGGCAAAGTACGCGCTGGCTTCCGCGATCTTGCCCAGGCCCAGCGCGCTTATTCCTGCCCAGCCTTGCACGTAGGGCGAATCTGGATCGAGCTCGAGGGCGATCGCATTCTCGCGCTCGGCTTCCTCATACCGGCCGCGGATGCTGAGGATGCGCCCGCGCACCCCGTGCGCCTCGCCGAGGTCGGGATCCAGCTCCAGGGCGCGCTCGGCGGCGGCCCAGCCGTCATCTCCGCCGGTGCTGCGCAAGTTGGAAGCGCCCGACTCGCACATGGCGATCATGACCCATGGCCGGGCATAGGTCGGATCAAGCTCGATGGCGCGCCGGCACAGCCGCATGATCAGGTCGAAGCGGCGGATCGACTGCCCGGCGAAATAGCGCCGCGCCAGCAGGTAGAGCTGATAGGCCTCCGGGTCCGCCGTCGAGCGCCGCGTGATCGCCTTCTTCTCGGCGGGCGCGAGGCGCAGGCGCAGGGCCTCGACGATGGCGGCGGTGATCTCGTCCTGCACCGCAAAGATGTCGGTCAGGTCCCGGTCATAGCGCTCGGCCCAGATGTGCTTGTCGGTCGCGCCCTCGATCAGCTGGGCGCTGATGCGCACCCGGGCCCCGGCCTTGCGCACGCTCCCCTCGACCACGTGGCTGACGGCGAGCTGGCGGGCGATCTGGGCCACGCCGATGGCCTTGCCCTTGTAGGAAAAGGCGGTGTTGCGCGAGGCCACCGCCAGCGCCGAGATCTTCGAAAGATCGGTGATGATGTCTTCGCTGATGCCGTCGGAGAAATATTCCTGCTCCGGGTCGCCGCCGACGTTCACGAACGGCAGCACGCAGATCGAGGGCCGCGTCTCGCCGTCCGCCGCTGCGCTCACGGCCGCCGCTGGCGCAATCTCGCCCATCAGGGTGCGCAGCGCCTTGACCAGGCTGCGGAACGCCGGGCTCTGAGGGTTGCCGCCCCAGTCGTCGAGGTCGGTGGCGTGGATGGCGCGCAGGTCGATGGGCAGCTCGGCGCGATCGAAGCGCACCGGCGCCAGCACTGCCCGGTCCGCCGCCTCGCGCGCCTCGCCGCGCACCCAGCGCGAGGCGACCGAGGTGGGCGTCCACACCACCACCACCGCCCGGGCCTTGCCGAGCTCTTCGGCGATCAGCCGATCGAACTCCTGGCCCGGCCCGATCTCCGGGTCCCACCAGACGCTCCAGCCCTCGGCCTGGAGGGCGCCGATGAGCGGCGCGACGCGCTCCTTGTCGGCGCGGGCGTAGGAAACAAACAAGTCGGCCATTGCGCCCCTACCAACCCGGCCCGCCCGTCGGCGTCAACCGCGCTCCCTCAGTGGCGGAACGCCATGAGGGCTGAGAGCGAATCGCCGGGCCTCACGGTCCCCTTGCCTCATTACCCGGCGGGCAGCCAAAGCCCAGGTCAGGCATGCCGAGCCAGCGCACGCGCCCTTCCTTCCATTCGGGTGAAGAATAAAGGTCGGTGGCGATGCTCAGCAGGGCCAGACAGACAGCCTGCATCGAATCGACACCGCAGGCGTGGGAGGTCACCGGCCGGCCGAGACCGCTGATCTCGTAGTCACAGCGAAAGTCGCCGCCATCCGATCGCGGACGCTTCAATCGCACCTCGACGACACCCTCGTTGTCCAACTCGAAGCGCCGCGACGCGATGCAACCGAGCTCCTCGTCCGCCGAAGGTCCGCGCATCAGGGCGATCACCTCATCCGTGGACATGCCGAAATCGCCTGCCCGGATAACCGCTCGACGAGTCTCTGACCGCGCGTTCTGCGTGGTCGGGTGCTGTTCGTTGGCCCAGACCTCGGCACGAAAGGTCCCTTCTACAGCGGCAAATTATCGTGCTTCTTCCACGGGTTTTCGAGCTTCTTCTCGCGTAGCGACGCGAGCGCCCGGCACAGGCGCAGGCGCGTATCGGAAGGCATGATCACATCGTCGATGTAGCCGCGCGAGGCCGCCACGAACGGATTGGCGAAGTGCTCGCGGTACTTGGCCTCGCGCTCGGCGAGCTTTTCCGGATCGCCGATGTCGGCGCGGAAGATGATCTCGACCGCCTGCTTGGGCCCCATGACGGCGATCTCGGCGGTCGGCCAGGCGTAGTTGAGGTCGCCGCGGATGTTCTTGCTGCTCATGACGTCGAAAGCGCCGCCGTAGGCCTTGCGGGTGATCACCGTCACCTTGGGCACGGTGGCCTCGGCGAAGGCGAACAGGAGCTTGGCGCCGTGCTTGATCAGCCCGCCCTGCTCCTGCTTGGTGCCGGGCATGAACCCGGGCACGTCGACGAAGGTGACGATCGGGACCGAGAAGGCGTCGCAGAAACGCACGAAGCGCGCCGCCTTGCGCGAGGCGTCGATGTCGAGGACGCCGGCCAGGACCTGCGGCTGGTTGGCGACGAACCCCACCGTCTCGCCGTCCATGCGCCCGAAACCGACGATGATGTTCTTGGCCCACTCCGTTGAAATCTCGAAGAAATCAGCCTCGTCAACGACCTTGAGGATCAGCTCCTTCATGTCGTAGGGCCGGTTCGGATTGGCGGGCACGAGCGTGTTCAGCGACGGCTCGATTCTGGCTGCATCGTCGAAACTCTGGCGCCGGCGGGCGCCGGCCCGGTTCGAGGCCGGCAGGAAATCGATCAGCCGCCGCACCTGGCTGAGCGCTTCGAGGTCGTTGTCGAAGGCTCCGTCGGCCACGCCCGATTTCAGCGCGTGGACGCGCCAGCCCCCCAGCTCCTCGTGGCCGACGTCCTCGTTGATGACCGTCTTCACCACGTCCGGGCCGGTCACGTACATGTACGAGGTGTCCTTCACCATGAAGATGAAGTCCGTCATCGCCGGCGAATAGACATCGCCGCCCGCGCACGGCCCCATGATGACGCTGATCTGCGGGATGACGCCGGAGGCGAGCACGTTCTGCAGGAAGATGTCGGCATAACCGGCGAGCGAGTCGACGCCCTCCTGGATGCGCGCCCCGCCGGCGTCGAAGAGGCCCACGAGCGGCGCGCCGGTGCGCATCGCCATCAGCTGCACCTTGACGATCTTCTCCGCGTGGGCTTTCGACAGCGAGCCGCCGAAGACGGTGAAATCCTTGGAGAAAACATAGATCGGCCGGCCGTTCACCGCGCCCCGCCCGGTGACCACGCCGTCGCCGGGAATTCGCTGGGCCTCCATGCCGAAATCGTGGCTGCGGTGTTCGACGAACATGTCGAACTCCTCGAAGCTGCCCTCGTCCAGGAGCAGAGAAAGGCGCTCGCGGGCGGTGAGCTTGCCTTTGGCGTGTTGCGCCTGGCGGCGGCGCTCGCCGCCGCCGGCGACCGCCTTGGCGCGCCGCCGCTCCAGCTCCTCGAGGATGTGCTTCATTCGCCTAACCCACCCTCCCCGCTCAACATTTGCAGACCGGTAGACCGCGGGCGGAGGGGTTTCAAGCCGAGGCGCAGATCACGCAGCTCCCTCTGGGGCGGCGCCATCGGGGCGCAACGCCGCAAACCAGGCCCCGAGCATGGCCGCCTCGCGCTCCAGCGCCGCGGTGCGCTGGGCGGCGAGCGGGTCGACGCCCCAGGCCTGTTCCTGGAAGGCCTCGTCCAGGCGCGAGGCGGAAAAGGCGCTCGCCGCAACGATCCGCCCGGCGCGCAGGGCCAGGCTGAGGATGGCCGAGCCGAACAGCGGCGCCCCGAAGGCAAGGCCGGCGAGATCGAAATCGTCCGCCGCCGCCGCAAGCGCGCCCACCGCCTCCAAGGTGGCCGGCGGCTGCGGGCGATGGACGACGCCTTCGCCGACGGCGAACGGCGATCCCAGCAGCTCGCCGGCCCACAGGCGCAGCGGCGTCCACGCCGCCTCCTGCCGGCGGCGCAGCTTCTCCGGGCCTTCGGCCAGGTAGCAGAGAAGGTCGCTGCCGGCGTACCGGACCAGCGTCTGGGCGGCGCCGCCGCGGTCGGCGCTGATGTCGTCGAGCGCCGACCAGGCCAGCCGGGTGGCCGGCATCGACGCCGGCTCCAGCGTCTCGCCAGCCCCGGCCCATTCGGCCGCCGCCAGCTCGGCCAGGGCCTTCGTCGGCAGCCTTAGCGCCTTGCCGCGCGGCGAGCGCGGCGTGCGCCCGTCCAGGCGCACGGCGAAGCCGCCGTCGGCCGGCGCAACATCGGCCGACTTCCAGAAGCGGCGGATGGCGGCAAAGGAATCGCGCGGCTTGTTCAACGACGGTTCAGCTAAGGTCGGCGAAGGTGCGGCGTGCTTACGTAAGAGGGCCGCCCCGTGACAACCACCGGACCGCTCGCCGGCGCGATCGCCCTCACCCGCTTTGGCCTGGGCGCGCGGGCCGGCGATATCGCCGCGGCGAGCGCCGACCCTCGTGGCTGGCTGCTGTCCCAGATTCGCCCGCAAGGCGCCGACATCCCGCTCTCCGATGGCCAGGGCTCGGCCGAACGGCTGAACGACTTCCGGCAGCTGCAGCAGGCCCGCCGCCAGGCCCGCAAGAGCGGCGAGGCGGCGGACGCCATCAAGGCCGCGCTGAAGACGGCCCGGGCCCAGGCAGGCGCCGATTTCCTCGCCCGCGCGCGCCTGGGCGCCACCACCGACGCCGGCTTTCGCGAGCGCTGGGCCCTCTTCTTCGCCAACCACTTCACCGTCTCGGCGGTGAAAGGCGTGACCGCGCCGCTGATCGGTCCGTTCGAGGCCGAGGCGATCCGGCCGCACGTGTTCGGCCGCTTCGAGGACCTGCTGCTCGCCTCGACGCAACATCCGGCGATGCTCCTCTACCTGGACCAGGCGCAATCGTTCGGGCCCGACAGCCCGCTGGCGCGGCGGGCGCAGGCCAGGAGCGGCAAGCGCGTCGGCCTCGACGAGAACCTCGCCCGCGAGATCATGGAGCTGCACACCGTCGGCCTCGAAGCCGGCTACTCCCAGGCCGATGTCACCGAGTTCGCCCGGGCGCTCACCGGCTGGAGCATCGGCGGCCTCATGGAATCGCCCGATCGCGCCGGCCATTTCGTCTTTCGCCCGTTCGGCCACGAACCGGGCGCCCGCCACATCATGGGCAGGACCTATGCCCAGGGCGGCGAAGACCAGGCCCGCGCCGTGCTGAAGGACCTCGCCGCCAGTCCCCACACCGCCCATCACCTGGCGTTCGAGATCGCAGCCCACTTCGTCGCCGACGCGCCGCCGCCCTCGCTCACCGCCAAGCTGGCGCGCCGCTACGCCGAGACCGGGGGCGACCTCGCCGAAGTGGCCCAGGCCCTCGTCGACGCGCCCGAAGCGTGGGCGCCGCCGCCGGTCAAGTTCAAGCAGCCTTACGAGTTCATGGTCTCGTCCTGGCGCGCCGCCGGCGTCGTTCCCGACGACGTCGGCAAGATCGCCCCGGCGCTCACCGCCCTGGGCCAGCCGCCGTTCTCGGCCCCTTCGCCCAAGGGCTGGAGCGAGGACGCCGCCGTCTGGGCCGCGCCGGACGCCATCGTCAAGCGCATGGCCTGGAGCGAGGCCCTGGCCGCCGCCGCGGCCGGCCAGAGCGATCCGATGCAGCTCGCCGACAACGCCCTGGGGCCCCGGCTGACGAGCGCCGCCGCCAAGGCGATCTCGCGCGCGGAGACCCGCGCCGAAGGCCTTTCCATCCTGCTCATGAGCCCGGAGTTCCAGCGCCGATGAGCCCTGCCCCCACTCGCCGCGGCGCCCTGGCCGGCGCCGCCGCGCTCGGTTTTTCGATAGACTTCCTCGGCCGCCGCGCCTTCGCCGCCAGCGAGCGCGAGCTGGCCAAGAAGCGCCTGGTCGTCGTCATCTGCCGTGGCGGCCTGGATGGCCTGTCGCTGTCGCCGCCGTTCGGCGATCCGGCCTACGCCGCCCTGCGCGGCGCCATCGCCATTCCCCCGCCTGGGGCCGACGGCGGCGCCCTTGATCTGGACGGGACCTTCGGCCTGCACCCGGCGCTGGCCGCCACCCATGCCCTGGCGGTCAAGGGCGAGGCCCGCATCGCCCCCGCCGTCGCCACCCCCGACCGGGAGCGCTCGCATTTCGAGGCCCAGGACGTGCTCGAAAGCGGCGGCCCGGTCGTCTACGGAACCGCCTCGGGCTGGCTGAACCGCACCCTGGAAGCCATGGGTCCGGCCGGCAAAGGCATCTCCATCGGGGCGACCGCGCCGCTGATCCTGCGCGGCAGGATCGAGGCGGCGACCTGGTCGCCCGGCGGCGCGGCTGCGCGCGATGCGCGCCTGCCCGCCATCCTGCAGGACCTCTACGCCCACGATCCGCTGTTGGGTCCGGCGCTCGCCAGCGGCCTGGCCACCTCCGCCGAAGCCGGCATGGCCACCGCGGCCGCCGGCAAGGACCTGGCCGGCGCGCCGGCGCTCGCCCCCGGCCCTAGCGTCGCGAGACGCCTGGGCGCGACCTTGGCCGCCTTCATGGCCGCCGACGGCGGGCCGCAGATCGCCGCCGCCTCCCTCGATGGCTTCGACACCCACGCCAACCAGGGCGCGGCGAGCGGCCAGTTGGCCAACCGCATCGCCTACCTGGACGCCTTCCTGGAGGGCCTGTCGGCAAACCTCGGGCCGGCCTGGGCCGACACCGTCGTCCTCGCCGCCACCGAGTTCGGCCGCACCGCGCGCGTCAACGGCGCTTCCGGCACCGATCACGGCACCGGCTCGACGGCGCTCCTGCTCGGCGGGGCGCTGAAGAGGGGCGGCATCGTCGGCGACTGGCCCACCCTGGCGCAGAACCGCCTCTTCGAGAACCGCGACACCTGGCCGGCGCTCGACATGCGCAGCCTCTTCAAGGGGGTGCTGCGCGACCACCTCGGTCTCGATCGGCGCGCCCTCGACACCGCCGTCTTCCCATCGAGCGCCGCCGCCGCGCCCCTGAGCGGCCTGGTCTGAGGCGCCCGGAACCGCCATCATCGGCGCGCGGTTTCCGCGCCGGAGGTTCCCGAACATGACCGACACCACCAAGCCCCGGCTCGTCGGCTTCAACCATGTCGCGCTCGAAGTGGGTGACATCGACGAGGCGCTGGCCTTCTACGGCAAGCTGTTTTCGTTCGAGCTGCGCGGCAAGAGCGACGACATGGCCTTCATCGACCTGGGCGATCAGTTCCTGGCGCTGCAGAAGGGCCGCCGGCAGGGCGCCGACGACGGCCGCCACTTCGGCCTCGTGGTCGAGGACAAGGCCGCCGCCCGCCGCGCCCTCGAGGCCGCCGGCGTGCGGCCGCTCGAAGGTCCGTTCCTCGACTTTCGCGATCCCTGGGGCAATCGGATCGAGATCGTCGGCTACGACAACATCCAGTTCAGCAAGGCGCCGGGGGTGCTGCGCGGCATGGGCCTGTCGCACCTGGGCAAGACCGAGCAGGCGAAGAAGGAGCTCGCCGACAAGGGCATGTCGGCCGTCTGATGGCCGCAGAGTCGCGGACGCCTTAGGCCGCGGCCCTCACCGCCGCCGCGCGCTCGTGCTCGATCAGCCAGCGCTTGCGCTCGAGGCCGCCGCCATAGCCGGTCAGGCTGCCGTCGGCGCCGATGACGCGGTGGCAGGGGACGACGAGGGCCGCCGGGTTGGCGCCGTTCGCCAGGCCCACCGCGCGCGTCGCGCTCGGCCGCCCGATCGCCACCGCGATATCCTTGTAGCTGACGGTCGCCCCGGCCGGGACCCGGCGCAGCGCCGCCCACACCTGGCGCTGGAAGCCGGTGCCGCCGGTCTCCACCTCGAGACCATCGAGCGCGCTGATGTCGCCGGCAAAATAGGCGGCGAACGCCTTGGCGGCGGCGCTCGGCGCGCGCGGCGTCTGCGGCCGCTCGCTCATCGGCTCCCGGTCCGCCCAGTTGGCGCGGCGAACGCGCCCGGTCTCGTCGGTCACCACCCGGAAGGCGCCGGTCGGCGTCTGCAGCATTTCCTCGTAGAGCATCTTCTGGCCTCCTTGGCTTGCGGCTCGTCTAGGCCCCGCCGGCCGTGACAACTCGCGGTTTTCGGACGCCGACGCCGCGTCCGCATCCATGTCCGAAAACCGCTGGACGAGCGCGGCCGCCGAGCCTCTGATGGCGTCATGGATATGGATCACGCCGCCTGCTACCGCGTCATCTGCGAGCGCGACGCCCGCTTCGACGGCCGCCTGTTCACCGGGGTCAAGACCACCGGCGTCTATTGCCGGCCGATCTGCCCGGCGCGCACGCCCAAGGCCGAGAACGTCCTCTTCTTCCCGACTGCCGCCGCGGCCCAGGAAGCGGGTTTTCGCCCTTGCCTGCGCTGCCGCCCGGAGACCGCGCCGGATCTGGGCGCCTGGAACGGCGCCTCGAACACGGTGAACCGCGGGCTGCGGCTGATCGAAGACGGTGCTCTTGACGAAGCCGACGTGGAAACCCTCGCCGGCCGCCTCGGCGTCGGCGAGCGCCAGCTGCGGCGGCTTTTCCGCCAGCACCTGGGCGCCTCGCCGGTGGCGGTGGCGCAGACGCGGCGGGTGCTGCTGGCCAAGCAGCTGATCGCCGAAACCGCCCTGCCGATGACCGAGGTCGCCTTCGCCGCCGGCTTCGGCAGCCTGCGGCGTTTCAACGAAACCTTCCAGGTCCTGTTCGGACGCTCGCCCAGCGCCCTGCGCCGCGCCGGCGCCGCCGAGATCTCGGCCGCGGACGCCGGCGAAGTGGCCCTGACGCTTCCCTATCGGCCGCCGTACGATTGGGACGCGATCATCGGCTTTCTTGCCGCCCGCGCCATCGCCGGCGTCGAGACGGTGACGCGCGAGGCCTATGCGCGCTCGGTCCGGATCGGCGCCGACGCCGGCGTCATCACCGTCCGCCCGGCTCCGGCCAACGCGCTCGCGATCGCCGTCCGATTCCCGGCGCTGTCGGCGCTGCCGCAGATCATCGCCCGGGTGCGACGCGTCTTCGATCTTTCCGCCGATCCGACCGCGATCGGGGCGCATCTGGCCAAGGACCCGCAGCTGGCGCCGTTGGTGGCCGCCCGGCCGGGCCTGCGCACGCCCGGCGCCTGGGACGGCTTCGAGCTCGCCTGCCGCGCCATCCTCGGCCAGCAGGTGAGCGTCGCCGCCGCCGCCCGGCTGGCGGGCGAACTGACGCGCCGCTTCGGGGACCCGCTCGCCGAGCCCCGCTTCGGCCTCACCCACGCCTTTCCGCGGCCGAAAGCGATCGCCGGCGCCGATCTTTCGGACCTGCCCATGCCGCGCAGCCGCCAGGGCGCGCTCGCCGCCTTCGCTCGCGCCGTGATCGCCGAGCCCGACCTGCTCGCCCCCGCCTGCGGCCTCGAGGAAGCCGTCGAGCGGCTCAAGGCGCTCCCGGGCGTCGGCGAATGGACGGCGCAGTACATCGCCTTGCGCCAGCTGCGCCTCCCGGACGCCTTTCCCGCCGCCGACCTCGGCCTGGCGCGCGCCCTGGCCGATCCGGCGGGCCGCCGCCCGACGGCCGCCGAATTGCTGGCGCGGGCCGAACCCTGGCGTCCCTGGCGCGCCTACGCCGCCCAACACCTCTGGGCCGCGGCTTAGCCTGGTGATCTCTCCTTCCCCGCCTGGGGAAGGTGGCCGGGCGCGCGCCCGGCCGGATGGGGAAAGCGGCGCTCAGGACGCCTGCCGACGAGCCGCGAGCGGCAGCCGCCGGCGGCCGACCGGGCTCGTTCTCGACCCCACGGCGGAAGTCCCGGTGTTTATCCCCACGGCCCCGGCTTGGCGGGCGCGTCGGCCGGGCCGGCCGCGCCCCAGGGCCCGGAAGCCGGCGGC
>DASYYX010000063.1:0-56211 GCA_035946795.1 Caulobacteraceae bacterium
GTCTACACCAACTGCGCCGTGGCCCCGGCCGTGACCCGGGCGCTGTTGCGCACCTCGGTCATGGCGACTCACACCGACGCCGACATCGACGAGGCGCTGGCCGGCTTCGCAGGGGCCAAGGCGGCGCTCGCCGCCGAGGCCGCCGCCCAGGCCCTGGCCCGGCGTTCCGAGGAGGCTTTCCAGGCGCAGGAGAAGCGGGCCGAGCTGCGGCTCGAGGCGCAGCTGAAGCCGGTCGCCGAGACCCTGGCCAAGTTCGAGACCCACGTGGCCGCCGCCGAGAAGAGCCGCGCCGAGCAGGTCGGCGAGCTCAAGGCCCAGATCGGCCATGTGCTCACCGCCTCGGCCGCCACCCAGGAGGAGGCGCGCAAGCTCTCCCAGGCGCTGCGGCGCGGCGCCGGCGTCCAGGGCCGCTGGGGCGAGCAGATGCTGCGCAACGTCCTCGAGCTCGCCGGCCTCAAGGCCGGCATCGACTTCGAGGAGCAGGTCCATCTCGACGCCGACGGCGCGGCGCACCGCCCCGACGTCGTCGTCCGCCTGCCGGGCGGCGGCCAGTTCGTCATCGACGCCAAGTGCTCGCTCACCGCTTTCCTGGAGGCGCAGGAGAGCGCCGACGAAGCGGCGCGCGAGGCGGCCCTGGCCCGCCACGCCCAGAGTCTCAAGGCGCACGTCCAGGGGCTGGCCAGCCGCGCCTACTGGCAGAAGCTCGCCGGCTCGCCGGACTTCGTCGCCATGTTCGTCCCCGGCGACGGCTTCCTGGCGGCGGCGCTGGAGCGGTCGCCCGACCTGATGACCCAGGCCATGGAGCGGCGGGTGGTGATCGTCACCCCCACCAGCATGTTCTCGCTGTGCAAGGTGGTAGCCTACGGCTGGCGCGCCGAGGCGCAGTCGCGCAACACCGACAAGATCGTCGAGCTCGGTCGCGATCTCTACAAGCGCCTGGCGGTCATGGGCGGCCATGTGCACGCCATGGGCCGGGCGCTGGACGCCGCCATCGGCCGCTACAACCAGTTCGTCGGCTCGCTGGAATCGCAGGTGCTCGCCGGCGCCCGCCGCTTCGAGGAGCTGCAGGCCGACCACGGCGAGCGCCGCCTTCCCGAACTGCCGCCGATCGAGACCCGGGTGCGCGCCCTCTCGCGGCTTTCCGGGTCCGCGGCCGAGGCCCTGGAGGCTTCCCTCGCCGCGCCGGCCGAGGGCTGCTTGACGGCCTCCGAGACGGTCCCTACCTCGGGTTCATGAGTCTTCGCCGCATCCTCACGGTCGATTCCGACCTCGCCGTCCTGCGCCAGAAATCCCGCCCGGTCGAGGCGGTCGACGCCGAGCTGCGCGCCCTGATGGACGACATGCTGGAGACCATGTACGCCGCCCCGGGCATCGGCCTTGCCGCCATCCAGGTCGGCGTCCCCAAGCGCGTCATCGTCATGGACCTGGCTTCCAGGAAGGAAGAGGACGAGCCGCGGCCGCGCTATTTCGTCAATCCGCAGATCCTCTCGGCCTCCGAGGAGACCCTCACCTGCGAGGAAGGCTGCCTGTCGGTGCCCGACATCTTCGAGGAGGTGGAGCGGCCGGCGAGGGTCCGCGTCCGCTATCTCGACTACCATGGCGTCACCGTCGAGGAGGACGCCGAAGGCCTCTTCGCCGTCTGCATCCAGCACGAGATGGACCACCTCGACGGCGCCCTTTTCCTCGACAAGCTCTCGCGCCTGAAGCGCGAGCGCGCCGTCAGCAAGGTGAAGAAGGCCGCCGCCGCGGCCCGATCCGAAGCCGCAGTCCTCTAGGCTCGCGACGGCGTCTCTCTCCCCCCTCTGGGGGGAGACCCGGCGAAGCCGTACGGGGCGTCCTTGCTCCGCCACCACGCGTCAGCGTGGGGGAGGGGGACCATTCGAGCGCGTCGCGCGAAGAATGGTGGAGGGGGGTCGGCGTCCCGCCCAGCGCCCTAGTGACTCCCCGGCCCCTCGTAGGCGCCCGGATCCAGGCGCTCGTCCTCGCGCTCGGCGTCGGCGGCCAGGACGAAGCGGCGGTCGCAGTAGCCGCACTCGACGAAGTCGGCCTCGCCCATCTCCAGCCACACCCGCGGGTGGCCCAGCGGCCCGCCGCCGTCGCAGGCCACGCGCTTGGAGCGCACGCGGACGACCTCGGCCGGCGGCAGGTCCGGCGCGAGCGCCGGGCGGGCGGGCGCCGGTTCGGGGTCGTGGCGGGGCGGTCTGGCCATGGTCCTTGTTCGGAGGCCGGCTTGGCGCGGCGGGCGAGCGTCGCTAGCTATGCGTGATCGCGCTTCGCCGGACAAGCCGTCGCAACCTTCCCCGCCCATGGAGCTTCCCGACTTCGCCATCGAGGCGCGCGGCCTCTTCAAGACCTATCCGGCCGCCAGGGGCGCGCCCGCCGTCGCCGCGCTGAAGGGCGTCGACCTGGCGATCCCGCGCGGCTCGATCTTCGGCCTCCTGGGGCCGAACGGCGCCGGCAAGTCGACCTTCATCAACATCCTCGCGGGCCTGACGAAGAAAACCGCCGGCAAGGTGGCCATCTGGGGCCGCGACATCGACGCGCGCCCGCGCGACGCCCGCGCCGCCATCGGCGTGGTGCCCCAGGAGATCGCCGCCGACCCCTTCTTCACCCCGCGCGAGAGCCTGGAGGTGCAGGCCGGTCTCTATGGCGTGCGCGCCGAAGACCGGATCACCGACAGGCTGCTGGCGGCGCTGGGCCTCGCCGACAAGGCCGGGGCCTACGTGCGCCAGCTCTCCGGCGGCATGAAGCGCCGCCTGATGGTGGCCAAGGCCATGGTCCACAATCCCCCGGTGCTGATCCTCGACGAGCCCACCGCGGGCGTCGATGTCGAGCTGCGCCGGCAGCTGTGGAGCTATGTCGCCGAGCTGAACCGCGCCGGCGTCACCATCGTGCTGACCACCCATTACCTGGAGGAGGCCGAACAGCTCTGCGACGAGATCGCCATCATCAACCACGGCGAGGTCGTGGCCTGCGAGCCCACCAGCCAGCTGCTGCGGCGCCTGGACAGCCGCACCCTGGTGGTGACCCCGGCCGAGCCGCTCGCCGCCGCCCCGTCCATTCCGCCGTTCGAATCGCGCCTGCGCGCCAGCGGCGAGCTGGCGGTGACCTTCAAGACCGCCGACGCCGGCGTCGAGCAGGTGATGGCCGCGGTGCGCGCCGCCGGCGTGCCCATCCGCGACCTCAAGACCGAGGACCCGGATCTCGAGGACGTCTTCGTCTCCCTCACCTACGCCGCCCCCGACCGCGCCCCGGCCTCGTGAGCGCCTTGGTTTTTCACACCTCTCTCCGAGGGAGAGGGAGGGGCCCGTCCTCCGTAGCCATGGCGAAAGAAGGACGGGAGGGTGATGGGTTGCGACGCCTCTGAGTTCGACGGCGGCCGCCGGTTGCGCCATAAGGCGTTTGGGCTAGAAGTCCGCCGCCCGAAGACGCACTCGTAGCTCAGATGGATAGAGCGCTGCCCTCCGAAGGCAGAGGTCACAGGTTCGAATCCTGTCGAGTGCGCCATGTTTTCAACGGCTTACACAAGCTTCAGCGTGCGGGTATGGAAAAAGACGGAAACCGGTCTCACAGCCGGGGTTCCGCGTGTCGATCTGCTAGGGTCGCCGCCCAAGTTCGAACAGGGGTAGTTCCGCCGCAATTTTCCTCCCCAGCAGCTGCGCGCGTGACGCTCCTTCGGGTGGGGGAGTTCCGGTGTGAGCCGAAAGCCGCCCGTCTGGCGGCCCCTTCCGGATGCCCTCGCAATCATGAGAGCCGCCGTCGGTGACAAGCCGCACGCGACGGCCACGCTGGCGGATCCCGATGTCCTGACCGGCGCAATCGAGAGTGGCCTAGTCGGGATCGGCAGACTCGCCGACCTCGGTCAGATTCGGGGTTGCCTCGGCGTGTAACGACTCGGCTCGGAGCCAACCCGCCCCGATCCGGCGCCGCCCCTCACGCCCTTGCGGCGGCGGCCTGTGGGCCGCATGTCGCCGTGCTGGCGGGAATGTGCTGACGGCTTCGGCTCCCCAACCGTCGCCGCCCAAAAACTGCGTCAATGCGGTATTTTTGGCTTGCGCTAACTACGGCATTGCCATATAGCCAGCGGTATGAAGACGGTGGTGGAGACGCCCGAATACTTGGCGTCCGCCAAGGATGTGGGCATGACCGCGGACGAGCGCGCCGCCGCGGTGAATATGGTCTCCCTCAACCCGACCGGCGGCGACGTGGTGGTCAATTCCGGCGGGTTTCGGAAGATCCGCCTAGCTGGCCGCGGCAAGGGCAAGTCCGGCGGCTACCGGCTTCTCACGAGGGCGGGCCCGAACACCGGCTACGTCTATCTCGTGCTCGCCCTATCCAAGGGCGATCGAGCCGATTTCAGTGCGGCGCAGCTCAAGGCCCTGCGCCAGATCGCGTCAACATTCCGATGAACGGGGATTGAGTCATGGCGATGAGCAAGAAGAACTTCGAGCGTCTCCTGAAGAGCGTTGAGCAGGCCGCGGCCTTTGAACGCGGCGAGGCCGGGCCGAACAGCTATCGAGTCCACGTGCCCGAGCGGATCGACGTGAAGGCGGTGCGCGCTTATTTCGGCCTTAGCCAGGCCGAGTTTGCCCAAAGATTTGGGTTCACAGTGTCCACTGTGCGTGAGTGGGAGCAGGGCCGGCGCCGTCCCGAAGCCAGCGCCCGCGTGCTACTAAAGGTCATCGAGAAGGAGCCCGAAGCAGTCCTGCGCGCCTTGGTCGCGACCTAGATCGCCGGCGCTCGGAAGGGTGTCGTTGTCGACACAGGCGTGGATTCTTCAGCAACGTGGAATGGGCCGTGAGCGCGGCTATCAGACTAGGAGGAACACCCATTCAGCCAGCAGCCGTCGTTCGCCGGCGGGGCCATGGAGCTCAAGTGAGACCGGAAGCTTCATGATGGCGGTCCCCCCGATTGGAAGGACCATGCCTGGAACGCCGCATGTACTGCCCGGTGCCGGACGCCCCGTCGTTACGCCGGCTCCCTACCCGCGGAGTCGATCGCTTAACGGATCTGTATGCATCAATTTCCACGCCTCGGTCATCCAAGAGAGATGCAGCCGCAAGCCAGATCCGACCTCTTTCAACCCAAATTTTCCAAGTACCGACCACATCGCGAGGTTTCGGCGACAGGCCAAGTTGCCCATTAACGATCCCTGCTCCCAGCACCGACGAGCGGCCGCGAGATCCTTTGCCGTCCCTTGGCCAAGGGCATACATCACCCCAAGCCGATTCAGAGATGGACCAAGTTTTCTTCCGGCCCCCATGTGAAACAAATTCAGTGCCCTTGAAATCTCCTTTGCGTTTGAGGACCGCTCCGACACGGTAACTCGCATAGAGTGAACCGGCCTCCATCGCCTTGCGATACCAAGCTTCAGCTTCGTCTAAATCTTCGCTGGCACCGTCTCCTTTATAGTAGGCCCAGCCGAGTTGTAGCATGCTTGGGATGGATCCCTCACTCGCCAGAATTTTAAATTCAGAGATCGCGTCGGCCGGGTGCCGTTTCTTCAGTTGAAGGGCCCTGGTGAAGCGGCCCCGGTCAGGTTCAACATGCGACATTACTGCAATCCTCGTCGCCTAGATGCCGCCGCACCTCGCCGCCGCTTGAGAGGCCGGCAAAATCTACCGCTCGGATTCTTCGTCCCCTTGGGGAACACCACCTCGTGCCGGTGGCGCATCAGGAAGAGCGGCGTGATCAGCACTCTAAGCACTACCGTTGTGGTGGTGGTGTTGCCACCCTCGCCGCCCTTGTTGGCGCGCAGGTGGACCCGCGTGTCGCCGATGCGGAAATAGTCGATCCGCACATTGAGATCGCCGCCCTTGCCGAGCATGGCGCATGGCCAACCCTGACAAACCCCACGGCACGTTAGCTAGTGTTGCCAGTAAGGCGAGGGTTGGTTCCCCGGGGTCAAGGTTAAGCCCGCCCCAGCGCCTCCGACACGGTCCGCCAGGGCGCCGTAAGCGCCGCCGCCGGGGCCTATGTAAGCCCCGCACCATTGATTACCCGCGTGACCGTTTCAAGAGCCGTGGCGCGTCGGCTGCAGGGTTTCCGGGGCCGGCCCAACAGCTCAATTGCCGGCGGCAACGCCCGGGCCGATGGCGTCGAAGACGGCGAGGCGCGGGGGGACGAGCAGGCCGGCATAGCCGACGTAGACCCGATGGGTGGCCGGATCGACGGCGAGCGTGTGGGCGCCGAAGTGCAACCGGATCCGGTCCAGCTGACGATAGGTGTCGGGCCCGGTCTGGGCATCGACGGTGAGGACCCCGGCGATGCCGGTGGCGTAGATCCGCCGCAGCGCCGCATCGTAGGCGACCGAGTCCGGCCCGCCGCCGATAGGAAGCATCGCCGCCTCGCGGCCGCTGCGAAGATCGAGGATCACCAGCCGGGCGTTCCTGGAGCAGACCACGAAGAGCCGCCGGTCGGGCGCGTCGATCGCCATGCCGGTAGGCCCTCCGCATCCGGGCAGCGGCCAGCGCTCGACGACCCGGCCCCCGGGGATGTCGACCACCGCCACTTCGTTCACATCCTTCAGGTTCTGGTAGAGTCGTCCAGTGGGGGCGTCGAAGGCGGCGAATTCCGGCGACCCTCCCAGGACCACGACGCCGACCTTGGCCTGCGTAGCCGGGTCGATCACGGTGGCCAGCTTCGAATCGCCGCTGTCGGCCCAGATCAGCCGGTCGGCCGGGTCGTAAAAGATACCGTCCGGATCGGCGGCCACCGGAATGCGCCGGATGAAGCGCATCGCCCCCGGATCGAAGACGTCCACGGCGTTCACCTCGCTGCGGGTGACAAAGGCCAGGCCGCTCGCCGGATCGATGACGACGCCGTGCGTCGCCGGCGCGCCCGGCAGCACGGCCACGGTGGCGCGCTCGGGCGCGCCCGGTCCGAGCGTCACCCGGAAGATCTCGCCGCCGCTCTCGCTGGTGGCGAACAGCCAGGGCCCGTAGATGCTCAGATAGTCGAGGACGTTCAGCGTCTTGTGCGCCGGCAGCGGCGTGAAGCCGACGAACCTCAGGGTGCGCGCCGCGCCGGGACGTCCGGGCCAGACGAGAAGGGCCAGGCCGATCACGACGATCGCCGCGGCCCCGGCCAGCAGCCAGATGGCCCAGCGCACGATGCTCCCTCTGCCGCTCATGATTGCGCCTCCCGGGCCTGTTTCGATCTGCTCACGGGACCGAGGCGGCCGTTCCCGGCGAGATCTCCTCGATCGAGCGGCCGCGGGTCGCCGGGCCGAAGAGCGCGATGGTTGCCGAGACGATCAGCATCGCAGCCGAGATCAGCACGAACACCCCGGTCGGTCCGGCCTTCAACAGGGTGAAGCCGATGATGTAGCCGGACAGCAACGCGGAGAGTCGGCTGAAGGAATAGACGAACCCCACGGCCCGCGCCCGCACGTCGGTGGGGAAAATCTCGCTCTGATAGGTGTGGAAGGCGTAGGACATGAGGCTGTTGCCCACCGTGATCGCTAGGCCCAAACCGATGAAGGCGAGCGGCGCGGACATGACAGTGAGCGAGGCGTAGCCGAGCCCGAAGCCGGCGACCATGATCGCGCCGGCGGCGATCTGCCACTTGCGCTCCAGTTGGTCGGCAAAGAGCGAGAAGAGCAGCGGCGCCAGCGGCATGGCGACCGCGATCGCCGCCCCGTAGCTCAAGGTCTTGGTGACGGTGACGCCCTTGGCGACGAGAAGCGTCGGTAACCAGGCGCTGAAGCCGAAGTAGCCGATCGTTTGGAAGAGGTGGAAGACGATCATCGTCAGCGTTCGCCCGCGCAGTGGGGCGCTCCACAGATCGGCAAACCGGGTCGGGCGGACCATCGGCGCTCGCTCCGCCATAGCCGACGGAGAGGGGAGGGGCAGCGGCGTTTCCGCCGCCACCCGCGCCTCGATGCGGCCGACGATGCGGTCGGCGTCCGTCTCGCGGCCGTGCGCGGCGAGCCAGCGGGGCGATTCGGGGATGCCCCGGCGCACCCACCAGACGCCAAGGGCGCCCAGGCCCGGAAAGAAACACAGCCAACGCCAGCCCTGCACTCCATGGAAGGCGTGCGGAATGAGCAGGAGCGCCAGGACCGCCCCAACGGGCGCCGAGAGGAACTGGATCGCCGTGCTCAGCGTGAATGCACGCCCGCGGATCGCCTTGGGCGCCAGTTCGGCGAGGTAGCAGTCGATCGCAACGAGCTCCATGCCGACGCCGAGGCTGGCGACAAACCGCCAAAAGTCGAGCGAAAGCGCCGTGCTCTGCAGGCCCATGACGATCGTGGCCACCGAGTACCAGACCAGGGCCCAGGTGAAGACCGGACGCCGCCCCAGGCGGTCGGCAAAACTGGAGAAGGCCAGAGTGCCGAGCCAGAGGCCGGCGAACGTGGCGGCGACAAAGGTCGCCTGGTCGGCCATTCCCAAGAAGCCGCCGGCGCCGGTCTGAAAGATCCGGGCGCGGGCCAGCCCCAGGCTGAGTGGCGCAGTCAGCCCGATGTCATAAATCTCGAAGAAAGCGCCGAACGACAGCAGCGCCACGAACCGCCACAGCATCGGGGCGCCCGGCAGCCGGTCGAGCCGGGCGGAGATGTCCGGTTCGGATCCTGGGCGCGGCCACTCCCTGGGGCTCGGCGCCGCCGCGTCGTCCGGGACGGACTGACTATGGGCTTCGCTCACGGAATCTCGAGGTCGGTCAGCGGCGCGAATTGCTGGCCGCCGTGCATGTCGCCATCGCCCAGGTCGCCCTGCACAAGCGGGCGCGGCATGGAGAATTTGAAGGCCCGGGCATTGTCGCAGGCGAAGAACCGGACCGACGACGGGGGGCATCGGTAGATGCGGGCGAACCGCTCGATCGACAGCACACCGGAGCGCTTCACGCGCTGATAGGCCTGCTCGCTTGGGAACAGTACGTCGAAGGTGAGCATGAACGGGCCAGCGTTCTTGCTGCGGATCAGGCTCGCCAGTTCGCCCAGTTTCATCGGCCGCCGCCCAGCGTCAGCAACTCGGTGCGGAACATCTCGTCGGGGCTGCCCGGCAGAGCCACGTGGTTAAGGTTGAAGTGATAGACCGGCCCGCGGTCGACGTGGGCCGGATTGTGCAGGCAGGCGAAGCTGGTGACGCCGCCCAACCACTCCGGAACCCCGTGGTGGAGGAAGGGCTGGCGGGCGAGCTGCATCGCCTTGGTCGCAAGGTCCTGGGTGGCGCAGGTGGCCTCGACGACGATCCCCACTTCGTGGCCGATGTGGTCGGCCCTCGGCTCCAGGGCTCCCATGACCGCGTCCTTGCCGTAGACGTGGAAGATCAGGGTCCAGTCGCCCGCCCCCAGACCCAGGGTGCGCGCCACCGCCCGCTCGATTATCTCGCGCACCTCCGCCAGCCAGGTGTCGAACCGACGCAGGACGTAGGGGTCGCGAATGCCGCCTACCATGATCGACTGGCAGCCGACGAGCGCGGCGCCTTCCAGCTTCACCGTATACTCGCCCGAGGGCGTGAATCGGCTGCCCGCCAGCCGGACGGTGCGGTCGTCGACCGCCTCGAAGACGGTGTCGGTCAGGTCGAGCACCCCAGCGCACTCCTGGTGCAGATAGGGGTGCGCGTTCTCGTAGAGGCTGTGGGCGGCCACGCTTTGGGGCGTGCAGCGCAGGCCCTCGCCCACGGGTCTTAGGAGCGCCTCCCGTGCGCGAATCGTGGCCGTGAGCACGCCGCGGCGGGCGCCTTCGCAGGCCATGGTGCCGCACTCGGCGACCTTGCCGGCATGCCAGGCGAGGCCGGCGGGGAAGCCACGCAGGATCGGCATGGCGGCATAGAGCGCCGAGTCGCTGCAGCGGCCGGCGAGGATGAACTGCGCGCCCTGCACGAGCGCCTTCTGCAGGGGCTCGACGCCCATCATGCCGACGATCCGCGCACTCTCCCGGATCGTCCGCTCGTCGGCATTGGGCGCCGCTTCGAGCGGGCGGATGCGCCCGGCGCGCATGAGTTCGCAGAGATAGTCCTTGTCCTGCTCGGAGCGGATCACCGCGGTGGGCAGCTCGAGATCGAATTCGGCCGCGATCTCTCGGGCGATTCCGAAGACCTGATCGACGTGGACGTCGGCGCCGGCGGTACCGGCCGAGCCGATGAGGACCGGGATCCTGGCCTTCGTCCCGGCCGCGAGAATGAGCGTCAGGTCACGTTTGACGGCCTCGCGCGGGTAAGCCGCCTCGCCGGCGCCGAGATAGTAGGGCCCGGCGTCGGTCGTCCCGGCGTCGGCGGCGATGAAGTGCGGCTCGATCTCCAGCGCGCGCTCCAGCGCACCCGAGTCCACCCCGGCCCCTACCGCCCCGGTGGCGGCGACGTATCTGATCTCTGGGTCCAAGTCTTCCCTCTTCACCCGGGACGGGGCCGAGCGCCTCATCTTCGACTTCGCCACTTAGGTCAATGTTGATCATATTCGTTCACTTATGCGGTCGTCCCGAATCGCAACTCGTCGATGGACTTCATGCAGGGGGCGATCGGTCGAGTGTGCGCCAGGTGACATACCTCTGTAACCCGTCGATGAGGTCCGTTTTTCAGCCCAAAAGTATACGACAGTCGTCAAGATTGACACGCAGGGCACTCCAGCCAACTTATCCGCGAGACAAGAGACGGCCAGAGAATGGCCGGGGGGAGTGAGCATGAAGTCATCAGACGGCGCCCTTAGCGGGAGACTGCTCGGCGGTTCGGCTATCGTGGCGGGACTGACGCTTCAGCTGGCGCCACCAGCGCTTGCGCAGGATACGGCCGGCGCCGCTGCCGCCCCGGGAGCCACGTCGGTCACCGAATTGGTCGTGACCGGTTCACGCATCCCGCGGATAGGGGTCACGAGCCCGAGTCCGGTGGCGGTGCTCACCAACCAGGAAGCCAAGCTCCAGGGCGTGACCCACATCGAGGATCTGGTCAATTCCCTGCCGCAGGTGAACGCTGGCCTCAACGAATCGCAGATCGGCATCCTGGGCATCGCCACCGTCGACCTGCGCGGCATCGGCGCCTTCCGCACCCTGGTGCTGATGGACGGCCGGCGGCTCAATCCCAGCGATCCGATAGACCCGGTCCCTGACCTGAACGCCATCCCTCAAGAGATCGTCAAGCGGGTGGAGGTGCTGACCGGCGGCGCGTCGTCGATCTACGGCTCGGATGCGATCGCCGGCGTCGTCAACTTCATCACCGATCGTGATTTCAATGGCCTTCGGATGGACGCCGAGTACAGCTTCTTCCAAGACGACAACAACTACACGAACCTGCAGGAGCTCGCCCGTTCCAGCGGCATCGCGCCGCCCACCGGCTCGGTGGCCGACGGCGGCGTCGTGAACATCAGCGTGGTCGCTGGCAAGGATTTCGACGGCGGGCGCGGACACGTTACCGCCTATGCCGGCTACCGGCACAACGATGCGATCACCGCCGCCAGTCGCGACTACAGCATCTGCAATCTGACCGAGACCGCGACCTTCTTCTCCTGCGTCAAGGACTTCACCACCAGTCCCGCCTTCTTTCAGGACGCCGCTGGCGACAGCCTGACCCTGGATCCGGCGACTGGAAACACGTTCCGCCCATTCGACGTCAACCGAGACGGATACAACACCGCGCCCTACCAGTACCTCGCGCGCCCCGATGAGCGTTTCGACGCCGGCTTCTTCGCGAACTGGCGCTTCAGCAGCGCCGTTCAACTCTACGCCGAGGGCCAGTTCGCCTACGACTACACCGAGGGCCAGTTCGCACCTTCCGGCACCCTGCTGAACACCTTCGGCGTCAACTGCGACAATCCCCTGCTGTCCGCCAACGAAGCGGCGACCCTATGCGCCGGCCTGGGTCCGACCGACATCGCCCAGGTCACGATCGGCAAGCGGAATGTCGAAGGCCTGCCGGTCACCGATGGCTTCGAGCACAGCTCCTACCGCTTCGTCGTGGGTCTAAAAGGCGACTTGAACGATCGGTGGTCGTACGATGTCTACGGGCAATACGGCGTCACTCACTCGACCTATACGACCCGCAACGACGTCTCCCTGGCCAAGCTCGGCCGGGCGCTCGATGTCGTCAGTGTCGGCGGCGTCCCCACCTGCGCCTCGGTCGTCGATCAGAGCGACCCCAGCTGCGTTCCCTACGACATCTTCAACATCGGCGCGGTGACGCCAGCGGCGGAGAGCTACATCAGCGAGGGCGGGGCGCAGCACGGCTACGCCGACCAGATCGTCGTCAGCGGCGACGTCGTCGGCAAGCTCGGCGCCTACGGAATCAAGAGTCCCTGGGCGGACGAGGGCGTCGGTATCGTCGGTGGCGCCGAGTTTCGCCAGGAAGGCATCGGCAACACGCCCGATCCGGTCTTCGTCACCGGCGATCTGGCCTTCACCTCGCCCTCCAAGCCGTTCGACGGGACCTACCGGGTCTACGAGATCTTCGGCGAGACCCACATCCCGATCGCCCAGGACCGGCCGCTCCTCCACAGCCTGTCGCTCGATCTGGCCGATCGCTATGCCCGCTACAGCCTGCAGGGTTCGGTCAACTCCTACAAGATCGGCGGCGACTGGGCGCCGGTAAGCGACTTCCGCGTCCGCGCCACCTACAGCAAGGCGATCCGCGCCCCCAACGGCCACGAACTCTTTCAGGCCGACACCATCCAGCAGTTTCCAATCTCGGATCCCTGCTCCGGCCCGACGCCTGCCGCCACCCTGGCCCAATGCGAGAACTCCGGCGTCACGCCGGCTGAGTACGGCCGCCTCCCCGACACCCACAGCTTCAATTACGTGGTCGGCGGCAACATCCATGTGCGTCCGGAGACAGCCAAGACGCTGACCGTGGGGGGCGTATTCACGCCGAGGTTCGCGTCCGGCTTCTGGGCCAGCGTCGACTACTGGGACATCAAGGTCGACGGCTACATCGGCCAGTTCGCGCCCAACGCAAGCCTGAGCAACTGCCTGACGACGGGCAATCCGATCTTCTGCGACCTGATTGTGCGTGACGCCTCGGGGTCCATTTCGCTGGGCCAGGGCCTCAACGCCGGCCACGTCATCGCCACCCAAATCAACACCGGCTCGTTCCAGGAGCGCGGCATCGACATCGAGGCCAATTACGCCCTGCCGCTAGGGGCGGTAGGCGCCCCGGATCGAGGCGAGTTGGCCTTCCACTTCGTCGGCAGCGTCGCGCTCGATTCAGCCATCGCCCTCAATCCTTCCGAAGGGGTGTTCGACTGCACGGGGCTCTTCGGTCCCACCTGCACGGGCGAAGGCCCGAACTCGCCGGTGCCCACCTGGCGCCACCAGCTGCGCCTGACCTGGAGCAAGCCCGGATTCCCGGAGGTCTCGCTCAACTGGCGCCATGTGGCCCACCTGCACTCCGAGCTGGGGAGCATCTATCCCCACCTGCAGAGCATGGCCTATCCCGTCGACATCAAGATCCCGGCTTACGACTACTTCGACCTGGCGATGAACATGGACCTGCTGAAGCGCTACAATCTGCGCGCCGGTATCAGCAACATTTTCGACCGCCGGCCGCCAGTCATCGGCGCGAACGCCAATCCGCAGGTGACCCCCGGAAATATGGCCGCGCAGATCTACGACATATTCGGCCGTTACATCTACGTGGGCGTGACGGCCAAATTCTAGGCCATGGCATATTCGGAGCAGACAATGAGATCCCGAGCTTTTGGCGGCCTTCGCCTAACGAGCGTCGCCGCACTCGCGACGCTCCTCCTCGGATCGGCCGCCGTGGCGGCCTCGCCCGCGCCCCTCTATCGGCTGGCGGCCACCATTCCCCTGGGGGTGCCCGACCGCTGGGACTACGTGGTATTCGATCCTGGCTCGAAGCGGGTATTCGTCGCCCATGGCGACCGGGTCGATGTGGCCGACCCCGCTACGGCGAAGCTCGTCGGCGCGATCCGTGGCATTCCCGGCGGCACGCACGGGATCGCCATCGCGGCGCGCGCCGGCCGCGGCTACACCGACGACGGCAAGGCCGGCAGGGCGATATCGTTCGACCTTCGCTCGCTGGCGGTGACCAAGAGCCTTCCGGCCGACACCGACGCCGACGCCATCGCCTTCGATCCGGCAAGCGGCCACGTGTTCGTAGTGAGCGGCGATCCGGGAGTCGTCACCGTTATTGATCCCGTCGCCAACGTCGTGGCGGCCAGCGTTCACGTGGGCGAGAAGCTCGAGTACGTGGTCTCGGGCGGCGATGGCAAGGTCTACGTATCCGGGAATGGCGACGGCGACCTCGTCCGGATCGACGCCGAGACCAACGCCGTCGACGCCCACTGGCCGCTCGCCGGCTGCGACAAGCCCAAGGGGCTCGCCTACGACCGCCGCTTCCAGCGTCTGTTCGTTAGCTGCGTCAACGACAGTCTGGTGGTGGTGAACGCCAACACCGGATCGGAGGTCGCCAAGCTGGCGATCGGCCGTGGAACCGATGCCGCCGCTTTCGATCCGGTGCGTCGGCGCGTCTTCAGCTCGAACCGCGATGGCACCCTGACGGTCATTAGCCAGGAGGGGCCGGATCGGTACTCCGTCCTCGGAACGGTCGCCACGCAGCCTAGCGGCCGCACCATGGCCGTCGATCCTGCCACTGGCCGGCTCTACATCGCTGCAGCCGTCGTCAACCCCGCTACCGGCCTCGTTCCGGGCTCGCTAAAGCTGCTCATCTACAAGCCCAGCCGCTAGGCATGACAACGACGCCGGAGGTTCCTCAATCGCAACAGGGACGGCTCCGATCATGATCCGAGGGTTCTGGCTTTGGATGGCGATCGTCCTGCTTGGCGCCGCGGCCGCGGCCGCGCCGGCCCGCGCTGAGCCCGCGTCGCCCGCTCTCGTCCTCGAGGGGCGAACCGACCTTCGGCCGTTCGCCGGCGACTTTGACCACTTCGCTATCGATGCCCGCCGGCGGCGACTCTATCTGGCGGTTGAGGGCGGCGACGCCTTGGACGTCTTCAACCTCGATACTGGCGCGTTCGTCCGCACCGTCGCCGGCTTCGATACTCCTCACAGCGTATTCCTCGTTCCGGGGAGCAAGCGTCTGATCGTGATCGCCGGTGGGCCGGGCGGCAGCAAGGTGCTGGACGCCGGCAGTCTGGCGGTCGTGGGTGACCTGAAGATGCCACCCGGCGCCGATTCGATCGGTTACGACGCCTCGCGCCGCCGGCTCTATGTCGTCACCGGCGGCAAGGACGTGCCGATGAGCGTCAGCTACATTAGCGAAGTCGACCCGCAGACCGCCAAGGACCTGCGCGACATCAGGATCGACGCCATCCACGTCGAGGCGCTCGCCGTGCAGCAGACCGGTCCGCACGTCTTCGTCAACGTCACCGACAAGAACGACTTGGCGGTCATCGACAAGCAGCGCGGGACGATCGTCGCCCGTTGGCCGATCCCAGAGGCCAAGGACAACGCCTGTATCGCCTATGATGAGAAGACACGTCGCCTCTTCGTCGCCACGCGTCGGCCTGGGAAGCTCGTCGTGATCAACGCCGACACCGGCGCGCACGTGGCCAGCTTCGGCGGGCCGGGGTGGCCCGACCAGGCCCTCTGGGACGCCGCCAACCGCCGCGTCTACGTCACCGGGGCCGATGGCACGATCGGCGTCTACGAACAGAAGGACGCCGACCACTACGCGAGGCTGGCGGACGTGAGGAGCTTCCCTGGCGCCAAGACCTCGATCCTATCGGCCGCACAGGGGCGGCTCTACGTCGCGGTATCGCCGGGCGAGGCGGGCAAGGCCGCGGCGCTCGTCTGGTATCGGGTGCAGCCAAGGCGCTGAAGCCTGGGCGCCGCGCGCGCCGCATCTCAACTCGTGCCGGGCGCGATCTCCTGGGGCAGCGGGCCGCTGTACAGGCCTTCCACGTGGACGTTTTCGCCGACCGCGTATTGCTCGATGGCGTGGGCGATCCAGCCAGCGGCGCGACCCAGATGGAAGAGCGAGGGCCTATGCGTCAGGCCGATCCGCGACCCGACGAAGACATGGGCGAGGGCGAAATTCGGCTCAAGGCCCCGAACTTCGCGGATGAGGGCCAGGGCCGAGGCGAGCTTGCGGAACGCCCGGTCGTCCGCGAACGCCTCGGCGCAGAAGGCGAGCAGCGTCCGGGCCCTGGGGTCGCCGTGCTGATAGACCGGCGAGTCGAAGCCGGGGAGCGTCTCCCCGTCTCTGATCCTACGCAGGACCGGGTCATCGGGATCGGGGCTGGCGATGATCTCGGAGACGAACCGGCTGATCGCATCATAGACGCCGATGCGCGGCCGCCGCCCGCCAGTCGCGGAAAGGCCAGTGATGACCGCGCGCCAGGGCGTCACCCCGGTGCTGGCCACAGTCCGGACCGCGACGGTCCCGGGCTCGAAGCCGTGATCGGCCGAGAGCACCAGCGCTCGACGAATGAGATCCGCGTCGACCTCGGACCGCTGCAGGCGTCGCGCGATGAACTGCGGCAGAGGCAGCGTCGCCGGGCTGCCGGAATCGGTGATGATGGCCGCCAGCCAGCGGAGTATGTCGCCGCCGGTGCGGGCCATTCCGACGGGCGTGAGGTCATAAGCCTTGGCGTTGGCCTCCTCCAGAAGTGGAATGAGCACCGCCGCGCGAGTCATTTCGCCCTGGTAGCCGAGCAGCCCTCTCATCGGCGCCATCAGATCGGGGGTAACCGGCTCGGTTGGACCGAAGCAGAGGTCCTCCGCGGCGCCCCACAGCAGGGCCGCAACCGATTCGAACGAGGCGGCGGCCGCCAGTTGGAGGGCGCTTCGGCCGCGGTAGTAGAAGTCCTGATCGGTAATCAAGGTGATCTGGCTTTCGAAGCGCAGCTTGCCGATCGCCGGCGGGGCCGGCTCCTCCCCGCGCCGCACCCTGTCGACGTCGGATTTCCAGTAGCGGCGGCTGCGGCTTCCGGGGATGGGCTGGGACCGGATGCCCTTGCGGCCGACATAGACGTAGAGCGTGTGCACGCTCACGCCCAGAGCGGCGGCGGCCTCTTCGGCGCTCAGGAAGTCGCTTTCCATCACGGCACACGTGAACGTGAGATCGTATACATAGACGATGAATGTTCCCGGCGAAATCCTCCGCTGTCGCGGCGCAGTCATCCAAATATTGGACACTGCCAAGGTAGCGGGCAGGAAGCGGTCAGGGCCCGTCGTTTAGGCGGAGCGCCGCTGTCCTTGAAGGTGGGGACCGCCTGACACGCTCTTCGGCCCTCGCCGCGCTGCTGCTGCCGATCGCCCTGGCCGGCGTGGCCCACGCCCAGCCGCCCGGGTCGTCGACCTCGCCCGGCGCCTCCGACGCGCCGGCCGCGGCCTGGGCGCCGACAGTCCAGGGTCTCACGGTCACCGCTCGGACGCCGCAGACCCAGATCCTGCTCGACCGCAAGGTCTACAGCCTCACGACGAACCTGCAGGCGACCACCGGCACGGCCGCCGACGTCCTCGGCCAGCTGCCGTCGGTCACGGTCGACGCCGACGGCAATCCCAGCATCCGCGGCGACGCGGATGTCACGGTGCTGATCGACGGCAAACCCTCGGCGCAGTTCTCCGGTCCGACCCGGGGCCTCAGCCTGCAGCAACTCTCGGCCGACGACATCGACCACATCGAGGTTCTGACGACGCCCCCGGCCCAGTACAAGGCCGAGGGGTCGGGCGGGATCATCAATATCGTCATGAAGAAGCGCCGGCGGGCGGGTTTGTCCGGCAGCGCCCAGCTGAGCTTCGGCAACCGGCGGCGTTACGTCTTCGACCTCCACGGCGCCTACAATGTGGGCCGACTGCGGCTCTCGGGCGCGTTCGGGTTGCGCCAGGAGGCGCGGGTGCGCCAGGTCACCGACAGCCGCCTCGCGATCGACCCGGCCAGCGGCGCGTTGGTGAAGAGCACGCAGTTCATCGACGAGCATACGCTGCGCCACATTCCGACGTTCGAAGCGAGCGCCGACTACGATTTCGATGCAAAGCAGACTATCGGGGCCTCCGCGAGCAGCCGCCAGCTCTACGGCGGGGATCGTTTCTTCAACGAAGACGATGCGAGCGGCCCGCCCGCGGGTCCGCCGGACGCCGTCTCCGAGCGCCACACCCACGGCCACGAGTGGGCGGTCAGCCATAGCGAGGGCGTCCACTTCGACGAGAAGCTTGGGCGGCCGAGGGAGACCCTGCGCCTTGCCTTTGAGCACAGCGTCACGCGCGAGCGGGAACACTACCTTTACCGCGACGTCTACACCCTGCCGCCCGCCGTGCCGCGGTTCTCCGATCTGCGCCCCAACATCACCCTCGACAAGGACGAGTTCAGCGCCGACTACGATCTCCCCCTAGCCAGCGGCTCGGAAGTGAAGGCCGGGTATGATCTCGAGATCGACCGCAACGGCTTCGACAACATCGGCGACTTCCTCGACCCGGCGACTGGCCAAGCGTCCATCAATCCCGCGGTCACCGACCATTTCCGCTATCGGCAGCGGGTCGACGCCGCGTACGCCGAATACCAGGCGCCCTTCGGGCGCTGGCGGATGCAGGCGGGCGCACGGATCGAGGCGAGCGCCGCCTCATACCTGCTGATCACCGGCAACGAGCGCGGCGGCCGACGCGACTTCGGCGCCTACCCGAGCCTGCACCTCGAACGCGGCATCGGCCAAGCGGGAAAGCTGACGCTGAGCCTGGCGCGCCGGATCACCCGTCCAGGTCCGGAGGCCCTGAACCCTTTTGCCAACAGCGAGGACATCCACAATCTCAAGGCCGGCAACCCCAATCTCGCGCCGGAGGACAGCTGGATCTACGAGATCGGCTACGATTCGCGCTGGGGATCGGTGAGCTTCGGCGCCGCGGCCTACTACCGCTTCGACCGCAACAGCCTCACCCAGGTCGTCAAGCCGGTCGCCGCCGACGTCGTCCTCATCACCCAGGAGAACCTGCCCAAGACCAAGTCGGCCGGACTGGAGTTCGAGGCCGGAGCCAAGTTCGGCAAACGCCTTACTTGGAGTGTCAGCGGCGACCTCTTCCGCAGTCAGATCGACGCCCGCGCCCTGGGCGCAAGCGGCCTTCGGTCCACGTCGGGCGTGAACCTCAAGGCCAGCGCCGACTTCCACCCCGATGCGATCGATACTCTGCAAGTCGCGGTCAGCCAAACAGCGGCGCGCCTGACGCCGCAGGGTTCGGTCGCCGCCATCCGCTTGGTGAACCTGGGCTTCCGCCGCCAGCTCCGCCCCGGCCTCGCGCTCGTCGCGACCCTGAGCGACGTTTTCGACACCGGCCAAAGGTTTCATCGGCTGATCGCGGCCCCGCAGCTGCGGGACGACTATCTCCTCCACCAGCTGGGCCGGGTCGCCTTCGTCGACGTCGTCTACAGCCTCGGCGGCGAGCGGCGGGCGAAGGCGAGCGAGTTCGAGTACGGGCAGCAGTGAAGCGGCGATCGCCCGGTGCTTGGCGAGCGCGATCCGACCCGCCGCGACCGGTGCCGATCAAGCGTCTCGCGCCTGTCGAGTGCGCCATGATTTCAATGCCTTGCTTGGCGGCTTGGCCGGCGGCGGCCACCAGAATGTGCGCAGCCACCGCCCGGGGCTCGCCTGAACGCCCCTCTGGTCGTCCTCGGCAATCCAGCGCCTTCCTAGGCGCCAGAGCGGTGTCCTTGGGCGAACGCCGAATTGCCAATCGGCTCTCCCTGCCGTAACGGTTAACGCTCCGGAGGCCGAGCGACGGTCGCCGGACTGACGGCGGGCGCCTCTTCTCCGCTGGATCATCGCCAACGGGAAAGGCTCGAGGCCGGATGAAAGTCACCAACTATGGATCAACGGGCGCGAACGGCGCGGTCGGCGGCGCCGGCGCGGCAGGCGGCGCCGGCGCCCACGGCGGAACCTCGACCGCGGGTTCGGTCGGCGGCTACGACATGACGAACAGCGCCTATGCGCACGGCGGTCATGGCGGCAACGGCGGCGCCGGAGGAAAGGGCGGCAACGGCGGCGCTTTGCCGGGCGGCGCGGGCGGCGCCGGCGGTTATGGCGGCTACGCCAAGGCCATCGCCGGCATCGATCTCAGTGCTGGAGGCGGCACGCAGACGATCGCCAAGGCGTATGGCGGCGCCGGCGGATATGGCGGCGCCGGCGGAATGGGGACTCCCGACGGGCCGGGCGCCCTCGGAGGGAGCGGAGCATCCGCCTACGCCCACGCCTATGACAGCAACGCCGCGGGCGCCGCGAGGTCGGAAGCGGATGCGATAGGCGGCGACGCCGGCGCTACGTCGCTGGCCCGTCAGGCTGGCGCGGCGGGCGGTTCGGCAAACGCCGTGGCGTCGGCTGACGGCCTCAATTTCGGCCTGGCGCGCGTCAAAGTCACGGGCGGCGCCGGCGGCGCTGGCGGCCCCGGCGCCGATGGCGGCGCAGGCGCCAAGGCCACTGCCGTGAACGCGGTTTCCGGGTCCACCAGTGATGGCAAACTCTATTTCTATGAGCTCGCCAAAGGCGGTGGCGGCGGCTCGAGCCTCGGGGCCATCGGCGGCGCCGGCGGGGCCGCCAAGGCGTCGCTGGCGACCAGCGACACCAGCAGCGGCGTGCTCGACGCCAGCCTGCATGCCTACGGGGGCGCCGGCGGCGCCTACGGCGACGCCGGAGGATCGGGGGCCGGCAAGGGTGGCGCCGGCGGCGCCGCCAAGAGCGCGCTCAAGCTCGCGGGGGTGGGCAGCGTGACTGCCGACGTGTTCGTCGCCGGCGGCGCCGGCGGGGCGGTGCAGGCGGGCTCGACTGGCGCTGGCGGGATCGGCGGGGCGGCGGCCAAGGCCAAGGCGAATGCGAGTGGCCTCTCCTCGGCAGCAGCCGTGTATGTGTTCGGCGGCCCTGGCGGCTACGGCTTCGGGCCGGGCCACAGCGGCGGCGCGGCAGGCGCGGTCTACCAGGCCAAGTCGGGCGTGCTGCCCGCCGGCCAATACGCCCAGGCGGGCGCGACGGCCAGCGGGTCCGGCCACGCCACCGCGAGCGTCGCCGCGACCGGCGGCCCGGGCGGCTTCGGCGGCGGCGGGGCGAACGGCGCCGCCGGCGGGGCGAGCAAGCTTGCCAACGACGTCAGCGGCTCTACCGTGGGCGGCTATCTCCAGCTCGGCCAGACCGCCGCGGGGGGCGCCGGAGGGGCCAGCGCCGGCGGCGTCGCCGGCCCGGGCGGCTTGGCGAGCTCCAGCCTGACCCTGGCCGATGCGACCAGCCAGCACCTGGACGTGAATCTCGACGCGGTTGGCGGGAACGGCGGTTACGGGGTCTCGGGCGCGAACGGGGCTGCCGGCGGGAAGGGGACCGCGACGCTCGTCGTCTCCGCGGCGAGCACGGCGAGCCTGACCGCCGCCACGTCCGCCAGCGGCGGCGCTGGCGGCGCCGGGGCGGCCACAGGCGCCGGCGGTGCGGCCAAGGCGACGACGACGGCCTCGGGGGGCGCGGTGAACGCCGTCGCCAGCGCCCTGGGCGGCACGAGTAGCGCGGTCGCCGGCCACGCCTCCGCCAAGACCAAGACGACCGGAACGAGCGGCGCCTGGAGCGCCGTCGCGCAGGCGCAGCTTGCCGCCGGCGCTCTGGTCCCGACCGTCACGGCCAGCACTTCGGGCGCCGTCGGCGGAACCAGCGTGACCAAGGCCAAGGCGAACATCGGCGACGCCGCCCAGGCGTACGCGGCCCAGGATGCCGCCTACGCCTGGATCACCGGCGCTCCGGCCCCGGCGAGCGTCAGCGCCACCTACGCGACCTTCACGACGATCGGCGCCAAGTTCGGCTCGGCCGCCGTGATCGCTATCGGCGAGCTCGGCGGCGCCTTTGCCAGCGGCGGCGCGGCGTCCCAGACGATCACCGATGATATTCAGCTCAGCGTCGATGCTAGCAAGCTGAAGGCGGGCGGAAATGGCCTCATCGGCTTGTTCAACCCCACGGCCCAGGGCGCCGGCTTCTCCAGCCTCAGCATCACGCTCTCGGCCGGTGGCCTGACCCTCATCAGCGATACCTTCAGCGGCGCCAACGCCGTCACCCAGGCGCAGGCCTTCTTCGCCCAGAACGTCATCAGCCACGCCGGGCTGCCATCGACCGGCGTCCTTAAGTTGGAGGCCAAGGTCACCATCACCTTCGACCATGCGGGCGAGGGGTTCTACGGCCAGTTCATCCTCGGGGACTCCGCCGGCCTGGCGCAGGCGGCGCCCAAGGGGGCGCAAAGCTTCGTCCAGGCGGCGGCCGGACTGGGTGCGGTCAAGCCCGGCGGGACCGCAGTGTCATCGACATGGCGCGTCGCCGAGGCCCTGCCGACCTTGGCCCCGGCGCGCCAGGGAACAGCGCTGGCGTAGGGCGGGCCGGCCACACTCGCGCGCCATCCAGCCGCGCGCTCGCCGGCCTGCTCTTGACACTGGCCAGGAACGGCATTACTGTTTTTGCAAACTAAGAGGCGGGGCAACCGCCCGGGTCTTTGACATCGTGAATAGAGCTGACCCAAGACCGGCCGGAGGTGCGCGCCTCCGGCCGCCCCGACGTCTGCCGCCATGGGCGCCCCCGTGGCGGAGCCGCCCGCGAGCAGGTTCGTGCAAGATGGAGCGGATTCGAGCAATTCCGAGCCTTTTGGGTGCAGAATCGAGCGCAAATCGAGCCGATTTGAGCGGATCTGAGCCGAATCGAGCCGGTTTGAGCATCCCGCTTGCGATAGGTAGTGCTGATAGCCAATTGCAAATGCTGAAGAAGTTCCGCCGAGGGCCCCCGCCCCTGTTGCATTTCGAGGGAGTTTGGCAATCACTCCGTTGCCAAAAGAGCCAGTCGGGCCAGGCTTGCGCGCCGGAACGAGTCCCTTCGGGCCGTAACGCGCCAGACCGGGCCGGATCGGGCCGGATCGGGTCGAAACGGGTCGAAACGAGTCAAAACGAGTCAAAACGAGTCGAAACGGGTCACTTTGGGTTCATCCCGCGCCGAAACGGGGCGCTATAGCGTGTTGCAACCATTGAGGATTACCGTATGAGCCTCGACCCATGCCCAGCGAGCAGCAGGCGGCCAGCGCGATCGTCGAACTGGTCCCGTACGATCGCGCCTGGCCGGCGCAACGGTCCTGGCCGCGGGTGCAGGACTACGCCGACGCCAAGACCGACGTGGTGGCGCAGATCGTGGGCCGCGCCGAGGCCTGGCGGCGCGAAGTCGTAGACTAGAGACGGGCCCCGTTCTCGCGGCGGTTGCCCGGACGCTCGCGCCGGTACCGCCGACCCTCGAGCCGCGCGATCAGCCGGCGCACCACCGCTCGCGGGTCGGCGGGTTTGGGGATGATGTCCAGCTCGTCCAACCTTCCGGCCAGCTCTTGCGGCGTCGGCGAGGCGGTGTGGAGCAGGACCACGGCGCCGAGCTCGAGCAGCGCCTCGGCCGCGGGGGTCACATCGCCGTCGGCCAGCTGGATGTCGAGGATGGCCCCATCGATGCGTTCGCGCGCGATCAGGGCCAGGGCCTCGGCGCAGCTCGCCGCCGGACCTACGGCGATGGCGCGCGCCTCCTCGACCTCGAGGGCCAGGTCCATCGCGACGAGCGCCTCGTCTTCGGCAATGAGAATACGCCAGGTCATCGCGCTCGCCGTTCGTGACCCCGCCTGAACGTCCCCAACGAAAGAGATGTTCCGACAGGGCGCTGTGTCTTGTGAACAGGCTTTACCGAATCGGAACCACGAGAGAGCCTAGGATGTTGCCGGCTCGGCGGTGCGGAAAGCGAGGCGCGCGGGCATGAGGCGGCTGGCGATCCTGGCCTGTATCGGCGCCCTGGCGGCCTGGCCGGGGACTGCCGCCGCCGTCGTGCATCACCCCCATGCCCGGCACGCACGCCGGGTCCATCACCTTCGCCGCCGCCCCGCGCGCGCGCCGGCGCCGGGCCTGCGCGTCTGGTCACTGAGCGCGGCCGACAAGGCGCAGATCGAACAGGAGACGGCCCTGCCGGCGCGCCCGGCCTCGCCGGTCGCCGACGCCCCCGGCCTGGCGCTTCAGGGCGAGCTAGGGCGCCGCGGCCACGCCTCCCTGGGCATGCACTCGCTCGAGAGCGAGAGCGAGGTCGACGACGGCGCCCTCAGCGCCGCCGCGCGCGCCATGCGCCGTCCGGCGGACGACGTCGCCGGCGCCCAGGTGAACGTCGGGTTCTAGCGCGACACAGGGATCAGCGCCGTAATCCCTCACCCTCCCACGGCGCAGCTCTCCTTCCCCGTCTGGGGAAGGTGGCGGGGCGCTGGCTCGGTGATCTCTCCTTCCCCGTCTGGGGAAGGTGGCCGGGCGTTCGCGCCCGGCCGGATGGGGAAAGGCGACGTGCATGCTGCCCGCCCATGAGCCTTCCGCACCCATCGCCGCCGGCGGCCGATGAGGCTCGCTGCCGACCTCTCCTCGCTCGTCCTTCCCCATCCGTCTGACCGCTTCGCGCCGGTCAGCCACCTTCCCCGGGAGGGGAAGGAGAGCGCCGGGTCAGCGGAACTCCGCCCCGCTGAAGACGCGAAGCAGGCGCACGCCGCGGGCCTGCAGCGCCTCGCCCGCGCCTTCCTCGCGGTCGACCAGGACGAGGGCCGCGCTCACCTTCGCGCCCGCTTCCTGCGCCGCGTCCAGGGCCTGCAGCAGCGAGCCGCCCGTGGTCGCCACGTCGTCGACGATCAGCACCTGGCGGCCTTGAAGGCTCTCGCCGGGCGCCAGGCCCTCGACGCGCTCACGCGTGCCATGGCCCTTGGCCTCTTTCCGCACGAAGAAGGTCCGCACCGGCGCCCCTTCGACGTCGCTGAGCGCCGCCACCGCCCCGATGAGCGGCACCGCCCCCATCTCCAGGCCGCCCACCAACTCGGGCCCTTCGGCGCGGATGCGCTCCAGAAAAGCGCGGGCGGCCAGATGGGCCCCGCGCGGGTCCATCATCGTCGGCTTGAGGTTGAGGTAGAGGTTGCTGCGGCGGCCGGAGGTGAGGACGAAGTCGCCGGTGCGAGACGAGCGCGCCCGGATCAGGGCCTTGAGCTCGGCCTCTTCGGTCTCGCCCGCCGCCGCCGCGCGCGCCGCCCCCGCCACTTCGCCCTCACCGCCGTCTAGTGGACCGGCAGCACCTGGCCGCGGATCTCCCCGGGCGGATACTGGGCGGTGTGGATGTTGAGGTACCAGAGGCCGGCGCGAAGGTCCTTGATCTGGGCGTCGCTGATATCGGCCGAGCCGGTGATCGGGCTGGCGAGATTGCCGGTGAGCGGGACCTGCACCCCGGCCGCCTTGCCCGGGCCGGCCGGACCGTGGAAGTGGGCGGCCACCGCCGGGCCGGTGAGCCCGGAATAGGTGACCCGCCAGCTGAGTTTCTTGGTGGCGGTGTCCAGGCTCACGTCCGCCGACCCCTTGCCGGGAACGGCATGGGGAGGCGTCTCCTGGGCCCCGTCCAGCTTGGCCTGAAAGTGCACCGTCTCCGCCGCGGCGGCGGTGGCGAAAGCCGCGGCCCCCAGCCCGGCGGCGATGATCATGGCGATACGCATGGTCAGCTCCTTCCTTAGCCCTCCCCTTGCTTGGATCGCCAGCCTAGCGCAGGGGTTGCGCCAAGGGGAGTCCGGCGGAGGATCGGTGGTCGAGGCGAGGCGGTTGGGCTTGCCGGCGCTTGCGGCGATCGCCCTTTTCATCGGCTGGGTCGGCAGCGCGGCCGCCTTCGAGCCGCTGCATTGGCGCTCGCTCGGCCCTTTCCGCGGCGGCCGGGTGCTGGCGGTCGCGGCCGATCCCGATCGGCCGCTCGTCTTCTACTTCGGCGCGGTGGACGGCGGGGTGTGGAAGAGCGGTGACGCCGGCCGGACCTGGTCGCCGATCTTCGACGCCGACGGGGTCGGCTCGATCGGCGCTATGGCGCTGGCGCCCTCGGCCCCCGACACGATCTATGTCGGCACGGGCGAGGCGGACATGCGCTCGGACATCGCCATCGGCGCCGGCGTCTTCAAGTCGGTCGACGGCGGCGCCAGCTTCAGCTTCGTCGGCCTGAAGGACACCCAGGCGATCGGCCAGATCCTGGTCGATCCGCACGACCCGAACACCGTCCTCGTCGCCGCTCTGGGCCATCCTTATGGTCCGAATGCGGAGCGCGGCGTCTTCCGCAGCGCCGACGGCGGCCGCACCTGGACCCGGACGCTTTTCAAGGACGAGAACACCGGGGCCATCGACCTCGCCTTCGCGCCCGGCGACGCGCGCATCGTCTACGCCGCCATGTGGCAGACCCGGCGTCCGCCGTGGAACGCATACGGACCATCGAGCGGCCCCGGCGGCGGCCTCTACCGCTCCGAGGACGGCGGCCTCACCTGGACCCGGCTCGGCGGTTTCCCTGAGAACGCCGGCCGCATCGGCCTGGCGGTCTCTCGGGCGCGCCCGGCGAGCCTGTGGGCGCTGGCCGACGGCCCCTCGGGCGGCCTGTGGCGGTCGAACGACGAGGGCGCGACCTGGAAGCAGATAACCGCCGACAAGCGGATCATCGAGCGGGCCTGGTATTTTCAGGGATTGACGGTCGATCCGGACGATCCGGACCGGATCTTCGTCTGCAACACCGTCGTCTACCGGTCCGACGACGGCGGCCGGACTTTCGCGCCGGTCAAGGGCGACTACACCGGCGACGATTTCCATACCCTGGTGATCGACCCGGCGCGGCCGCAGCGGCGCATCCTGGGGACCGACCAGGGCGCGCTCGTCAGCCTCAACGGCGGCCGGACCTGGAGCTCGTGGCTGAACCAGCCGACCGGCCAGTTCTATCACGTCGTCACCGACAACCGCTTTCCCTACTGGGTCTATGGGGCCCAGCAGGACAGCGGCGCGGCCGCCGTCCCCAGCCGCACCGTCGGCGTCGACGGCATCGTGCTGCGCGACTTCCACGAGGGGGTCCCCGGCGGCGAGAGCGGCGAGATCGCCCCCGATCCGGACGATCCCGACATCGTCTTCGGCGGCCGGGTGCAGCGCTACGACGGCCACACCGGCCAGGACCGCGAGGTCGATCCGACCCTCGCCTTCGAGGGCGACTGGCGAGCGACGTGGACCTTGCCGCTCACCTTCTCGAAGACCGGGGCCAAGACCCTCTACTTCGCCAACCAGAAGATCTTCGCCACCATCGATGCCGGCGCCCACTGGCGAGCGATCAGCCCGGACCTCACCCGCGCCACGCCGGTGATCCCCTCTAATCTCGACCCTCCGACGATCGCCGATGTCCCGACCGTCGGCCCGCGTCGCGGCGTCGTCTACACCCTGGCGCCCTCGCCGCTGCGGCCGCAGATGATCTGGGCCGGGACCGACGACGGCCTGCTGTGGCTCACCCGGGACGGCGGCGGCCATTGGGACAATGTCACTCCGGCGGCGCTCGGGCCCTGGTCGAAGATCGGCGCCATCGAGCCCTCGCACTTCGATCCGCTGACCGCCTACATCGCCGTCGACCGCCATCGCCTGGACGACTTCCGCCCCTATATCTTTGCCACCCACGACGGCGGCCGGAGCTGGCGCCTGATCGTCCGCGGCATCGCCAGCGGCAACGGTCTGGATGCGGTCAATGTGGTCCGCGAGGACATCCGCCGCCCCGGCCTGTTGTTCGCCGGGACTGAGACCGGCCTCTTTGCTTCCTCCGATGACGGAGCGACCTGGGCCGCGCTCGATGCGGGCCTGCCGCCGACCTCGGTTCGCGACCTTCAGGTCCATGGCGACGATCTGGTGATCGCCACCCATGGCCGCGGCTTCTACGTCATGGACGACATCGCCCCCTTGCGGGCGCTGGGCCTGGGCGCGCGCCCTGCCGACGCCCTGCTGCCGCCGGCGCCGGCGGTGCGCTTTCGCGAGGCGCGATTTACCGGCACGCCGATGCCGAAGGACGAGCCGATGGCGCCCAATCCGCCGGCCGGCGCCTACATCGACTACACGCTCGCCACGCCCGCTGCCGGCCCGGTGGAGATCGACATCCGCGCCGGCGACGGCTCCTTGGTCCGGCGCTATTCCAGCGCCGATCATCCGCCGGTGAACCCGTACGCCGCGGTCGTCGCGCCCGAATGGCTGCCCAGGCCCGAGCGCGTGGCCGTCAGCGCCGGCCTGCATCGCCTCGTCTGGGACGAGCGCTACGCCGCGGCCGTGCCCGGCGGGGAGGGGGTGTGGGCGCCGCCGGGCAGGTACGAGGTGACGCTGACGGCGAACGGCCGCACCTATGAGCGTCCGCTCGAAGTCCGGCCCGATCCCAGGGTGAAGGCCAGCGCCGCCGACTACGCCGCCGAGTTCGCCCTGGCGCGGCGGATCGAGGCCATGCAGGCGCGCCTCGCCGCGCTCCCCAAGGGCGCCGGAAAAGCAAACGGCGCCGACCAGTTTCCCCAGACGCCCGCGGCGCGGCTCGGAGACCGGCTCACGGCCCTGATGACCGCGGTGGACGGCGCCGATGGCGCGCCCACTCCCGATGCCCGCGCCGGCGTCGATCTGGCGCAGCGCGACCTCGACACCCTCGTCGCGCCGGGCGGGCCGGCCCGGTGACCACCCGGGACGTCATCATCGTCGGCGGCGGCCACAACGGTCTGGTGTGCGCCTGGTACCTGGCCCGCGCCGGCCTGAAGGTGACGGTGCTGGAGCGGCGCGCCATCGTCGGCGGCGCCGCCGTCACCGAGGAGTTTCATCCCGGCTTTCGCAACTCGACCGCGAGCTACACCGTCTCCCTGCTCAATCCCAAGGTGATCGCGGACATGGCGCTGGGGCGCCACGGGCTGACGATCGTCGAGCGCCGCCTCTCCAATTTCCTGCCGCTGGACGACGCCAGCTACCTCGCCGTCGGCGCCGGCCGCACCAAGGCCGAAGTGGCCAAGTTCTCGGCCCGCGACGCCGAGCGCCTGGACGCCTACGGCGAGCGGCTGGAAGCAATCGCCCAGGTCCTGCGCGACGTGGCGCTGAAGGCCCCGCCCAACCTCGTCGGCGGCCAGGCGCCGATTCTCGCCAAGCTCTCCGAATTGATGCGCGCCGGATCCCTCGCCCGGCGGCTGGGCGGCCTGGATCTGACCGGCCACAGGGACCTGGTCTCCCTCTTCTCACGGTCGGCCGGCGACTGGCTGGACGGCTGGTTCGAGAGCGCGCCGATCAAGGCGGTGCTGGGCTTCGACGGCATCGTCGGCGCCTGGGCCAGCCCCTACACTCCGGGCACGGCCTATGTGCTGCTGCACCATGTCTTCGGCGAAGTGAACGGCAAGAAGGGCGCCTGGGGGCACGCCATCGGCGGCATGGGCGCGATCACCCAGGCCATGGCCCGCGCCTGCGCCGAAGCCGGCGTCGACATCCGCACCAAGGCGGCCGTCGCCGAGGTCGTCACCGAACGCGGCCGGGCCTGCGGGGTGGCCACCGCCGCCGGCGAGCGGCTCGAGGCGCGCGCGGTCGTCGCCAACCTCAACCCCAAGCTGCTCTTCGGCGACCTCGTCGACCCGGCCCTGCTCGACGCCGACTTCCGCGAGCGCATGCGGCGCTATCGCTGCGGCTCGGGGGTCTTCCGCATGAACCTGGCCCTGTCGGACCTGCCTCGCTTCTCCTGCCTCCCAGAGCCCGGCGACCATCTGACCGCCGGGATCATCATGGCCCCGAGCCTCGCCTACATGGACCAAGCCTTCGTCGACGCCCGCGCCCACGGCTGGTCGCGCGCCCCGATCGTGGAGATGCTGATCCCCTCGACCCTGGACGACTCCCTCGCGCCTGCCGGCGCGCACGTGGCCAGCCTCTTCTGCCAGCATGTCGCCCCGGAGCTTGCCGACGGCGCCGGCTGGGACGAGCGCAAGGACGAGGTCGCCGAGCTGATCATCGACACCGTGGAGCGCTTCGCCCCCGGCTTCCGTTCGCTGGTCGTGGGCCGCGCCGCCCTGAGCCCGCTGGACCTGGAGCGGGAATTCGGCCTCGTCGGCGGCGACATCTTCCACGGCCAGCTCACCCTGGATCAGCTTTTCAGCGCCCGCCCGGTGCTCGGCTGCGCCGATTACCGGGCCCCGGTCCGCGGTCTCTATCTGTGCGGCTCGGGGACGCACCCCGGCGGCGGCGTCACCGGCGCGCCCGGACATAACGCCGCCCACCGCATCATCGCCGATTTCAAGGGCCGCTCGGCCTTCCTCAAGAGCTAGCAGGCGCCGATGGACAGCCGCTTCGATCTTTCCGGCAGGACGGCGCTGATCACCGGCGGCTCGCGCGGCCTGGGACGGGAGATGGCCCTGGCGTTCGCCCGGGCCGGCGCGGATGTCGCCGTCGCCAGCCGCAAGCTCGCCGCCTGCCAGGCCGTGGCCGCCGACATCGAGGGGCTCGGGCGCCGCGCCCTGGCCCTCGCCTGCCACGTCGGCCACTGGGACGCGCTCGAGCCGGCGCTCGACGCCGTCTACGAGCGCTTCGGCGGCCTCGACATCCTGGTGAACAACGCCGGCATGTCGCCTCTGTACCGCACCCTGGACGAGGTCTCGGAGGAAGCCTTCGACAAGGTCATCGGGGTCAACTTCAAGGGCCCGTTCCGGCTGACGGCCCTGGCGGCCGCGCGCATGGCGCGCTCGCGCGGCGGCTCGGTGATCAACATCTCCTCGATCGCTTCGCTGGAAGCGTCCCCGACCGCCCTGCCCTATGCCGGCGCCAAGGCGGCGCTCAACGCCCTCACCGTCGGCTTCGCCGCGGCCTTCGCTCCCAAGGTGCGGGTCAACGCCATCGTCGCCGGGGCCTTCGGCACCGACATCGCCGACCACTGGCCCGATCCACGCGACCCGGCCGACCCCCACTGGACCCGCGGCGGCTGGCGCATCGGCGCGCCCGACGAGATCGTCGGCGCCGCCCTCTATCTGGCGAGCGACGCCTCGAGCTTCACCAGCGGCGCTCTCATCCGGGTCGACGGCGGCCCGGTCCGGGTGCGGCGCGAGGCTCAGCGGGCGGGGGCTTCGCTCTCGGCCAGCACGTCGGCGAGATAGGGCTTCCAGGCTGCCGCCCAGGTGTGGGTGCCGTGGCCGTGCGTCAGGTCGCTGATCGGCAGCAGAACGAAGCGGCCGTTCTCGAGCTTCGTCGCCTCCCTCTGGGCGATGCCCAGTTCGGGCGGATTGATGAAGTCGTCCGCCGAGTTGATCCACATGACCCGGGCGCGGATCGCGCCCAGTTGCGGCGCCGGGTCGTAGTCGCGCGAAGACTCGACCTGGTAGATCAGGTCGTTGGCGTCCAGGCTGGGGACCACCCGTCCCAGGAAGACCTCCAGCCAGGCGTCCGCGGCCGCCGGCGTGGGCAGCATTTTCTGCATCTGCGCCGGGGCGCTGCCGGCGATCGCCAGGATGTCGGCGGCGGTCTGCAGGCCGGCCGCGGGCTGGGCCGTATAGTCGCCGCCCCGGTACCCCGGATCGGTGCGGATGGCGCGCACGATCATGTCGCGCCAGACGCGGTTGCGGCCGGCGATGGCCACCGGCAGGCAGGCCAGCGGCATCAGCGCGTCCATCATCTGCGGCCAGCGCTCGCCCCAGAGGAAGGCGTGCATGCAGCCCATCGAGGTTCCCATGATCAGGCGCAGGTGGTCGACGCCGAGGCCGTCGGCCACCAGGGCGTGCTCGGCGCGCACCATGTCGCCGTAGCCGTAGTGCGGGAATTTGGCCTTGAGGCCGTCGCTGGGCTTGGAGGACTTTCCGTGGCCGATGTCGTCGGGAAGGATGATGTACCAGCGGCGGGTGTCGAGCAGCTGCCCCGGGCCGAAGAGCTCGCCGGCGAACTGCGGCTGCAGGAACTGCCGGCCCGAGCCGCCGGTGCCGTGCAGGATGAGGACGGCGTTGACCACATGGCCGGCCCCGTCCCGCCGGGGTGTCCCCAGCGTCAGCCAATGGAGCCGCAGGCTGGGCAGCTCCTCGCCCGAGGCGAAGCGGAAGTCGCGGATGACGTAGTCGCCCTCCGCCGGCCGCCAAACCGGATCGGGGACAGGGGAGGCGGGTTGCGCGCCGGCGCCGCCGGCAAGCGCCAGCGCCGTGGCCACAGCGGCGGCCGCCAGTTTCATAGGAACCTCCTCATCTCGGCGACGAAGGCGTCGAGCTGGTCGTGGTGCACCCAGTGGCCCGCGCCTTCGAAGGCGACCACCTGGGCGTCGCGGAAATGGGCGATGCGGCCGTCCTGGCGTGGATCGGACGCCCAGCTTTCCTTGCCCAGCACCAGCAGGGTGGGGCAGGCGATGCTCGCCCACAGCTCGTGCAGCTGCGCCGGGCTGAAATCGACCGGCGAGTCGGCGCGCACGTAGTTGTCGAACTTCCAGCTGTAGGTGCCGTCCTCGTTCTGGATGACGCCGTGCTGGGTGAGGTAGCGCGCCTGTTCGGGCGTCAGGTGCCGGTTCTCCTCCTGCATCCGGGCGAAGGCGGCTTCGATCGAGGGATAGCGACGCGGCATCCGCCCCGCCAGCGCCCGTTCTTCGGCGACCCAGGCGCGCAGCCGTTCGCCCGCCGAGCGCCGGGCGCGCTCGGCCTGCCGCTCGGGCGTCGGTCCCAGGCCTTCGATGGCCGCCAGCTTCGCCACCGCTTCGGGATAGGCGCCGGCGTAGCGCAGCGCGATCGCCCCGCCCATGGAGTGGGCGATGATCCGCGCCGGCGCCAGGTGCTGCTGGTGGATGAGCTGGGCGAGGTCGTAGACGTACGCCGCCATCGAATAATCGCCGCTGGGCGAGATGGCGCTGTCGCCGTGGCCGCGCAGGTCCGGGGCGATGATGTGCCAGTCGGACCGCAGGCGCTGGGCCACCCAGTCCCAGTTGCGGCAGTGGTCCTGGCCGCCGTGGAGCAGGATGAGCGGCGGTGCGGAAACGTTGCCCCAGTCGACGTAGTGAAGCTTCAGCCGCTGCGAGATGAAGATGTGCGAGGTCGGGCCGGCGAGGGTGTCTTCCATGCCGCTCCCGTGCCTCATCCTGGACCGCTCCTCAACATCGCCACGAGGTGGACGAGCAGGGCCACCATGCCGGCGAAGGCGAACAGCATCATCAGGCGCCAGGGGATCAGGCGCGGCCGGCTCAGCGGCTTGGCAGGCCGCGCGCCCAGCACCGCGAAGGCGATGGTGAGCGTCAGGAACAGCGGCGTCAGCGCCAGGGTGAGGTCGAGACTCATCGTCCTGATTGCCCTTAGCCGTCCCGCCCGCCCAAAGCCTTAAGGCTTCCTTAAAGACTGCTGCATCGAATGGCGCGACTGATCCGGCGGCCCGGGTGAGGGCGCACATTCATCCGCGGGCCGCCCACAACATGTGGGGCTAGCAGATCGTTGCGACGCAATTTATGGTGCAACGCTTCGGGCCATGGGCCAGGGGGATACTTGATACAATGACCGCCGCGGCGCGTCGGCGCGAAGGCGCATTCCAACCCAAAACCGTGGACAACGGGCGCGAGCCCGGGACCAGCCTGGCCGAATGGGTCGAGGCTCTCGGAGAGCCCGAGGGCAAGAGCGACGAGGCCAGCGTCCGGCTGACGGCGCCGCCTCATCCGGCCGACGAGATCGGCCACATGGCGCGCACCCTGGACGCCCTGGCCGAGCGGCTCGACGCCGCCGAGGCGCGCCAGGCGCTGACCGCGAGCGGCATCGACAAGCTGGTGCGCGAGGCGCTGGCGCGCCTGGAGGAGGGCGAGCGCGAGCAGACCGCGGTGGCGGCCCGTTTCGAGGGCGCCTTCCAGGAAGTGAGCCAGGAGCAGGCGCGCCTGTCGGCGCGGCTGGCGACGATGGAGGCCGAAGCCAGGGGCCCGCGCTCGCTGGAGGCCCTGCGCGCGCTCGAGGCGGCGCTCACCAAGGTGGCCGCGCAGTTGCACAGCCGCGAGGAGACCAGCGCCCAGCTGCTGGCCAACGTCCGCCTGCGCATCGAGGCGTTGGAATCGGAGCGCACCCACTTTGCCGCCGGCGCCGAGGACGCCCTGCGCGGCTTCGAGGGCCGCCTCGAGGCCCTGGCGGAGAACATCGCCGGGCAGGGCGAAGCGGCGCGGGCCGCCGAGCAGCGCGCCGCTGCGGCGATCGAGCGCATGGGCCATCAAATGGTTGACGTCAGCCAGGCGCTGATGCGGAAGGTCCAGTCGGCGGAGGCTCGCGGCGCGGAGGCGATCGAGCAGGTGGGGGGCGAAGTCGCCAGGATCGCCACCTCGATGGAAGCCAGGCTCGGCCACGCCGACACCGTCCAGGCCCAGGCGCTCGAACGCCTCGGGGCCGAGATCGAGCGGATCTCCGAGCGCCTGGCGGAGCGCATAGCCCAGTCCGACCAGCGCTCGGCTGCGGCCATCGACGACGTCGGCGACCAGGTCGCCCGGATCACCGAGCGTCTGGGCCAGCGCCAGGAGCGCGCCACCGACGATCTCGCCGACCGCATTCGCCAGAGCGAGGAACGCACCGCGCGGCTGCTGGAAGAGGCGCGCGCCACCATCAGCCAGCTCGCCGCCGGCGTCAGCATGGCGCCCCCGCCCGAGACGGTCGCGGATGCGCCCGAGGAGGCGCAGGGCGAGACGCCGCCGTCGGCGGAGGCGGTCGCGACGAGCGTGGAGATCGTCGCCGACGCCATCGAGACGGCGCCGGCGGCCGAGGCCCTCGAAACCCCCGCGGAGACCGCGTCCGCCGGCGATCTCGTTGGCGATGATCCGTTCGAGACGTTCGGGGAGAAGATGGAGCCCGACACCTCCATGCTCGACCGGCTGGCCAAGTGGGACGAGGAAAACGACTTCCCGGTCTTCCGTCCGCTCGACGAATTTCACCCAAAGGCGCCCGAGGCGCTGGAGGTCGAGGCGGCAGACGAGGCGGCGGCAGGTCCGGCGCTGCGATCGGCATGGGATGACGAACCCTCCATCCTCGCCGACGATGCTCCTGCGGGCGAGATGGAGGACGATGCGGCCGATGAGGCGCTCGCCAGCCCCTGGAGTCCGCCGCCGCCGGCGCCCGAGGCGCGCCCGTTCGCCTTCAGCGGGCCACGACTGCTCGACCAGCGCCGGACCTCGTCCCGACGGCATGGGCGCCAGGGGGGCAGGACCGCCGCTCTCGGTCTCGGACTGGCCGCCGCCTTCGGCCTGGCGCTCGGCGGCTTCATCATCGCCGAGAACGAGCCCCCGGCGAAGCTCGCCGATCTCTTCCGCACGCGGATGATCTCGCCGAAGGCCGGCGAGCCGAACGCCCTGGCCGCCATGGGGCCGCAGGCAGCCCTCGCCCTTGGCCCGCTCGCCGCGCCGACCGGCGCTTCGGCGGCTCAGGCGCAAGCGCTCTACGCCACCGCGGCGGCGCGCATCGCCGCCGGCGACAACAGCGGCCTTGGCGATCTGCGCCGCGCCGCCGACCTCGGCTACGCGCCGGCCCAGTTCTATCTGGCCAAGCTCTACGAAACCGGCGGCGCCGGGCTCGGCAAGGACCCGGTGTCGGCGCGGCGCTGGACCGAGCGGGCCGCCGAAGGGGGCGACCCGCGCGCCATGCACAACCTGGGGCTGTTCACCTTCGATGGCGAAGGCGGGCCCAAGGACCCGGTGGCCGCCGCCGGCTGGTTCCGGCGGGCCGCGGATCTGGGCCTCCCCGACAGCCAATACAATCTCGCCCGCCTGTACGAACGCGGCGTCGGCGTCCCCCAGAACCTGGCCGAGTCCTACAAGTGGTACCTCGTGGCCGCCCGCTCGGGGGATCCGCTCTCCAAGGCCGGCGCGGCGCGCGTGAAGCTCGAGCTCACCCCTGACGCCAAAGCCGTGGCCGAGCGTTCGGCGCAGGCGTTCCGCGCCTCGGCCCCCACCGAGGCCCCGGCGCCGGCCGCCGCCAGCGAAGTGGTCACGGCCCAGAAGGCTCTCACCAGTCTGGGCTACTACCGCGGCCCGGCCGACGGCGCCGCCACGCCGGCGCTGAAAATGGCCCTGGCGGCCTACCAACACGATCAGGGCCTCCCCGAGACCGGCCAGACCGACGCCGTCACCATCGGTCGGCTGACGGCGGTCGCGCGCTAGCCTAGGCCAAGCGTTCAGATCCGCTCGAAATCGCCGCCGCGCCCCTTGCCGGCGGCGAACCGGGCCGCTCCGGCCCGCCCTTCCTTGTCGACAATGGGCGCGCCCCGCCTCGCCTCGGCCTTCAGCGCCTGCGCCAGCTCCAGGCTCCAGCCGGCATAGGCCGAGGCCCGGTCGGCGCGCATGCAGGCCCGGGGGAAGCGGGCGATCTCCTTGGCCAGCGCCACCGCGGTTGCCAGCGCTTCGCCGGCCGGCGTCAGGCGATTGGCCAGGCCCCAGGCGAGGGCCTCCTCGGCCCCCACCGGGCGACCGGTGAGGATCATGTCGAGCGCCCGCCCCTGGCCGACGATGCGCGGCAGGCGCAGGGTGCCGCCGTCGATCAGCGGCACGCCCCAGCGCCGGCAGAAGACACCGAACACCGCCGTCGCCGAGGCGACCCGCAGGTCGGCGAGCAGCGCCAGTTCGAGGCCGCCGGCCACGGCGTGGCCCTCGACCGCGGCGATCAGGGGCTTGGAGAGGCTGACGCCGGGCTCGGCGGCGTCACGGTCAGCGAGGAGGCGTGAGGGTCCCAGGGGTCCGGCCTGGGGCCCGGGCCTTTCCACCTGGACGCCCTGGGGGTCGGCGGCGACCTTGAGGTCGAAGCCGGCGCAGAAGGTCCCGCCGGCGCCGGTGAGCACCGTGGCGAGCACCTCGCTCTCGCGCTCGGCCTCGGCGAAGGCGGCGAAGAGGGCCGCGGCGGTCGCCGGGTCGACGGCGTTGCGCGCCTGCTGGCGATCGATGGTGACCACCGCGACCGGTCCGTCGCGCTCGGTGCGCACCGTCATGGATGGCCTCCTTCAATCCGGCCGCAGCGATCGCCAGCCGACGAGATGCGCCCGCTCGCCTCCCAGCGCGATGGCGCAGGGCGGCCGCCGGAAGAGGCCGCGGAAGGCCCGGTCCAGCACGTTCAGCCCGCCGGCATAGGCGCCGAACGCCGGCAGCACCATGCGCTCGCCGTCGGTGGCGAAACAGCGCCGGCGCACGCTGGCCGCGCCGCCGCCGACGCGCACGCACGGATGCAGGTGGCCGGCGACCTCGCCTGGGCTCGGCCTGCCGAGGGGCTCGTGGGTCAATTTCAACCCGGCGAGCGAGCAGGCCGCAAGCCGCTTGCCCGGGACATCGGGCGGCAGTTCGGGATCGTGGTTTCCCAGGATCCACAGCAGCGCGTGGCGTTCCGCGAGCGCCGCCAGGCGCGCCGCCAGAGCCGGTCCGGCCCGGGCGAACGCGCCGACGTCGTGGAAGGAATCCCCCAGCAGCACGAGTCTGGCCGCGCCGAGCGCCGCCGCCTCGGCTTCCAGCCGCCCCAGGGTCTCGGCGCTGTCGTAGGGAGGCAGGAACTGGCCGCGCGCCGCGAAGCACGATCCCTTTTCGAGGTGCAGGTCGGCGGCCACCAGGGCGCGCTCGTCGGCGATCCACAGTGAGCCCGAGGGGCGGCAGAGCACATCGACGCCGTTCAGCGTGATCCTCACGCCCGCGGGCGCACAGGCCGCGGCCAGGGCGTTCACGACACCGCCTGCGCGATCAGCGCCTCGGCCGCTTCGGCCAGGATCATCTCGGGTGCGCCGCCGGGCGAGCGTTGGCGGCCGATCTCGAGGATGGCCGGGACGGCAAACGGCGACAGGTGCTCCAGGCGGGCGTGGCGGATGCGCCCTTTCACCCGCGCCAGCATCGCCCCCAGCCGGGCGGCGTCGATCATGCCGCGGGCGGCGTCGGCGCGGGCGCAGCGCAGCAGCAGGTGGTCGGGCTGGTGCCGGCGCAGCACGTCGTAGACGAGGTCGGTGGAGAAGCTGATCTGGCGGCCGGATTTCTGGCCGCGCGGGTGCCGGCGCTCGATCAGGCCGGAAATCAGGGCGCAGCTCTTGAACGCCGCCTTCATCATGGTGCTCTCGGCCAACCACGATTCGAGGTCGTCGCCCAGCATGTCCTCTTCGAACAGGGCCGCCATGTCGAGCCCGTGCATCGGCCGCAAGGCCCAGACCGAAAGGGCGTAGTCGTTGCAGGTGAAGCCGATGGGCCCCACCCCGAGCCGGTCCAGCCGGCGGGTGAGCAGCATGGAAAGGGTGGTGTGCGCCAGCCGCCCCTCGAAGGGGTAGCAGACGAGGAAGTGCCGCGCCCCTTGCGGAAAGGTCTCGACCAGCATCTCCTCCGGCTCCGGGATCACCGAACGCTCGCGCTGGATTTCCAGCCATTCGCGCACGTCGGGCGGCAACACCTCCCAGTGGTGGGCGTCGCTCATCATGGCGCGCACCCGGGCGGCGAGGAATGTGGAGAGCGCAAACTTGGAGCCGCCCCAGGAAGGCATCTTGGCCTCCTGGCCCGGCGCCGGCCGCACCAAGACATCGGCCCCTTCGATGCCGACGAGGCGCCAGACCTGGCCCGCGAACAGGAAGGCGTCGCCCGGCAGGAGCACCTCGAGGTAGCCCTCCTCGATCTCGCCGATCTTGCGCCCGCCCTGGCCGCGGCGGGTGGCGATGCGCACCGCCAGCATCGCCGGCGAGACGATGGCCCCGAGGTTCATCCGGTGCCGCAGCACCGCCTCGGGGCCGCGCGCCCGCCACAGGCCATCGCGCCCTTTGACGATGCGGGCGAAGCGCTCGTAGGCGCGCAGGGCGTAGCCGCCGGTCGCCGCCAGGTCGACGACCTCCTCGAAGTCCTCCCAGGAAAGATCGGCAAAGGGCGCGGCCCCGCGGACCTCGTCGTACAGCGCCGCGGCGTCGAACGGCTCGGCGCAGGCGCAGCCCATGACGTGCTGGGCGAGCACGTCCAGGGCCCCGGGCGCGGCCGCCTCCTCGTCGAGGGCGTTCTCGGCGATGGCTTCGCGCGCCGCCTGGCACTCCAACATCTCGAAGCGGTTGGCGGGCACGAACAGCGCCTGGCTAGGCTCGTCCAGGCGGTGATTGGCCCGGCCGATCCGCTGCACCATGCGTGCTGCGCCCTTGGGCGAAGCCAGCTGGATGACCAGGTCCACCTCGCCCCAGTCCACCCCCAGGTCCAGGGTGGAGGTGCAGACGACCGCGCGCAGCGCCCCCCGGGCCATTGCCGCTTCCACCTTGCGCCTCTGCTCGGCGGCCAGCGAGCCGTGGTGCAGCGCGATCGGCAGGTTGCGCTCGTTCAGCCGCCACAGCTCCTGGAAGGCGAACTCGGCCTGGAAGCGGGTGTTGACGAAGACAAGGGCGGTGCGTGCGCCGCAGACGGCCTCGTAGACCTCGGCCATGGCGTGCCGGGCGGTATGGCCGGCCCAGGGCACCTCGCCGTGGCTGAGCAGCACCTCGACCACCGGCGCCGCGCCGGCCTCGCCGCGCACCAGCTCCACGGCTGCTCCGGCGGGAGCCAGCCAGCGGCGGATGACATCGGGGTCGGCGACGGTGGCCGAGAGGCCGACGCGCCGGTGGCCCGGCGCCAGCGCCGCTAGGCGCGCCAAGCCCAGGTTCAGCAGGTCGCCGCGCTTGGAAGCCCAGAGCGCATGGACCTCGTCGACGATGACGCACTTCAGGTCGGCGAAATAGGCGCGCGCCCCCTCCCAGGCGAGAAAGAGCGCCAGCTGCTCGGGCGTCGTCAGCAGGATGTCCGGCGGCTTCACCCGTTGGCGCTGGCGACGGGAGACGCCGGTGTCGCCGGTGCGCGACTCGGCCTTTACCGGCAGCGCCATCTCCGCGATCGGGCCTAGCAGGTTGCGCTCGACGTCGACGGCCAGGGCCTTGAGCGGCGACAGGTAGAGGGTGTGCAGGCCCGGCGCTTCGGAGGGCTTCGGCCCGGCGGCGCGGTCGGTCAGCTCGATGAGGCTCGGCAGGAAGCCGGCCAGGGTCTTGCCCGAGCCGGTGGGGGCGATCAGCAGCGCGTGCCGCCGCTGCGCGGCTGCCTCGACCATGGCCAGCTGATGGGCGCGCGGCGCCCAGCCGCGACGCTCGAACCAGGCGGCGAACGGCTCGGGCAGGGCGCTGGCAGGGTCGTGGGCCACGGACGCTTCCGTATCACGCTCCCGATCGGGCAGGATGAGGCTCGGGTGAGGAGGCGGCGATGGCGGATTTCAGCGCATTCCAGGATCGGCCCTGTCCCGACTGGTACGCCGCGCCGCAGCTGGGCGTCTTCATCCACTGGGGCGTCTTCGCCGTGCCGGCCTTCGCCCCGCGCGGCGTCTCGATCACCGAGCTGACCCGTCGCCGCTACGACGACCTCTTCGCGCTCGCGCCCTATGCCGAGTGGTATCAGAACGCCATCGCCCTCGAAGGGAGCGAGAGCGCCGGTCACCACGCCTCGGTCTGGGGCGGGCGCCCGTACGAGCGCTTCCGGGACGAGTTCGAGCGCGCCGCCCGAGGCTTCGACGCCGACAGCTGGGCCGAACTCTTCGTCGCCGCCGGCGCCCGTTACGTCGTGCTGGTGACCAAGCATCACGACGGCTACTGCCTTTGGCCCAGCGCCGTCGACAACCCGCATCGCCACCGCTGGGCCTCGCGGCGCGATTTCGTCGGCGAACTGGCCCAAGCGGTCCGCGGCCGGGGCCTGCGCTTTGGTCTCTATTATTCGGGCGGCCTCGACTGGACCTTCCGGCATCGGCCGATCCGCACCCTGGGCGACATGTTCGCCTGCGTTCCCTTCGAGGCCGACTACGCCTCTTACGCCTCGGCGCAGGTGCGCGAACTGATCGCCCGCTACCGGCCTTCGGTGCTGTGGAACGACATCGCCTGGCCGGACGAGGATGGCCTGCCGGCCCTCTTCGCCGACTACTACGCCGCTGTTCCGGAGGGCGTCGTCAACGACCGCTGGACGACGAGCCGCCGCTTTTTCGAGATGATGCGGTCCGACGCCGGCCGCGAGGGCTTCGACGTCGCCGTCAAGGCCCGGCTCGCCGCTACGGAGGGCGAACTGGAAACCCCGGCGCCCCCGCACTGCGACTTCCGCACCGTCGAGTACGCCGCCGGCCCGGCGGCGGGCGGCAAGAAGTGGGAAGCCACGCGCGGGCTCGGCCTCGCCTTCGGCTACAACGCCAACGAGCGCGAAGAGGACGCCCTTTCCGAGGCTGCCCTGATATCGCTGTACCGCGACGTGACCGGGCGCGGCGGCAACCTCCTCATCAACGTCGGGCCGAAGGCGGACGGCGCCATCCCAAAGCTCCAGCGCGACCGCCTTCTGGCCCTCGGCGGCGCCATCGTGGGCGCCTAAAGCCGCCCTGATCGGCGCCGGAACTCGACTGGATGGCGGTCGTTTATCCCGCCAAGGGACCAAACTTCCGAGGGTACTTTCATGATGTCTTTCAGGACCGCTTTGCTTGGCCTGGTCGCCACTGGCGCCGTGCTCAGCATCGCCGCGCCGGCGAGCGCCGAGATCGTCTGCAATCGCTGGAACGAGTGCTGGCACGTGACCCATCACTACACTTACCCGTCCGATGTCGGCATCGTCGTCCACGGCGACGACTGGCGTGCGGCGCACCTTCGTCACTACCACTGGATGCAGGATCGCGACGACGACCGGGGCTATTGGGATCGGACCGGCGTCTGGATCGCGCTCCCGCCCGACGGCGACTAGCGCCGACTCGTAACCTAGCCGGATTTAATGGCCCCTCCTCATGATGCGCATGGGGAGGGGCTCATCGTGTTCGCGCGCGGCCGTTGTTCCCGTTCCGTTTCGGTTGAGAGCGCGGTAGGCTGCGCGGCGTGAACGCGCCGCGGGCCATCGTCGCATCGAAGTCCGACCTTGCGCCCGCCCTGGCGGTGCTGCCCGGCGGCCGTGCGGCGATCGCCCAGGGCGCTGGCGCCGGCCGCGACTGCGCCCTCGAGGAAGCGCGGGCGCTCTTCAGCGGCGGCCCCGTGGTCCTCGTCCACGCGGCGATGACGGCCCAGCGCCTGGGCCTGCCGCCGCCGCCGCGCTCGCGGCGGCTCTTCGACGTTCTCGAACTCTTCGCCTTTGTCCGGCCCGCCGCCTTTTGCGCCCCCTCGGCCGTCGGCCTGGCGCGGGCGCTCGGGCTCGACGAGCCTCGCGGCGCCGGCGAGCAGGCCCAGGCTCTCGTGGCCGCCGCCGCGGCTCTGCTGCATGAGCTGGCCTGCGAGCCGCACCCGAGCCGGGCCGAGGCCCTGGCCCTGGCCGAGACCCTCGGCCGCGCTGGCTGGGCCTGGGCCGACCAGGCGGTGATGGCGCTCGACCGCGAGCCCGCAGGCCGGCCCTGGCGCGGCGACGGGCTGGATGTGTGGCGGCGGATCGCCGAGTGGGAGGATCGCGGTCCCGAGGGTCCCGCCGGCTCCAGGCCGATCGAGCCCGAAGCCGCCGCGCGCCGGCTCGCCGAACTGCTTGCACGCGCCGGCCTGGACGAGGAGCGCCCGGCGCAGCGCGCCTACGCGCAAGAGACGGCGCACGCCTTCCAGCCGCGAAAGGCCGAGGGCGAGCCGATGATGGTCCTGGCCGAAGCCGGCACGGGCGTGGGCAAGACCCTCGGCTATCTGGCGCCGGCCTCGCTGTTCGCGGCCGCGAACGGGGGCGCGGTGTGGGTTTCGACCTTCACCCGGGCGCTGCAGCGGCAGATCGAGCGCGAATGCCGCTGGGTCTTTCCCGACCCGGCCGATCGCGGCGCGCGCGCCGTCGTCCGCAAGGGGCGGGAGAACTACCTCTGCCTGCTCAACCTGCAGGAAGCGGTGAACGGCGCCAGGCTGGGCGGGGCCGATGTCGTCGGCCTGGCGCTGGCGGCCCGCTGGGCCCGCGCCAGCCGCGACGGCGACATGACCGGCGGTGACTTCCCGGCCTGGCTGCCGGGTCTTTTCGCCGTCTCGCCCCAGGCCCAGGCCAGCGCCGCCAACCTCGTCGACCGGCGCGGCGAATGCATCCATTCGGCCTGCCCCCATTACCGGGCCTGCTTCGTGGAGCGGGCGATCCGCGCCTCGCGCGGGGCCGACATCGTCATCGCCAACCATGCCCTGGTGATGACCCACGCCGCCTTCGACCGGGCGCGGGAGGGCGCCGCCGACGCCGAGACCCTGCGCCTCAAGCGCATTGTCTTCGACGAGGGCCACCATCTTTTCGACGCCGCCGACCAGGCCTTCTCCGCCTGCCTGTCGGGGGCCGAGGCGGCCGAGATGCGCCGCTGGATCCGCGGGCCCGAGGGACGCGGGCGCCGTGGGCGGGGTCTGCCCGAGCGCCTGGGCGATCTGCTGTCCGACCACGAGGCGGCGCGCGCCGCCGTCGAGACCGCCTGCCGGGCCGCGGCGGCCCTGCCCGGCGAAGGCTGGTCCGGCCGCATCGCCCCGCCGGAAGGGGTTTCCTCTCAGCCGGCCGGCGCGGTCGAAGCCTTCCTGGCCGCCGTGGTCGAGCAGCTGCGCGCCCGCGCCGAGCCCTCGGACATCGGCATGGAGTGCGATGCCCGCCCGGCGCTCGCCCAGGTCCGGGAGGCGGCCGGCCGCGCCGGTCAGGCCCTCGCCGCGGTCGAGGCGCCGCTTCTCGATCTGCGCCGGGGCCTGGCCGACATGTTGGACGAGGAGGCCGACGAGCTCGCAGCCGCCGAGCGCGCTCGCATCGAAGGGGCCCTTCGCGGCCTCGATCGCCGCGCCGGGCTGCAGCTGCCGGCCTGGCGCGCCATGCTGGCCGCGATCGCCCGGGACGAAGCCGACCATCCCGACTTCGTCGACTGGTTCGAGGCGAGCTTCCTCTACGGGCGTCTGGTCGACGGCGCCTTCCGCCGCCACTGGGTCGATCCCACCGAGCCCTTGGCCGGCGCCGTGATCGCCCCGGCGCACGGGGTGCTGGTCACCAGCGCCACCCTGGCCGATCCGGCGCTCGATGATCCCTTCGCCCTGGCGCAGATGCGCACCGGCGCGGCGCGCCTGCCCGCGCCGGCCAAGACGGTCCGCCTGGCCTCGCCCTTCGCCTACGCGCGCCTGGCCCGCGCCTTCGTGGTCACCGATGTGCGCAAGGACGACGCCCGCCAGGTCGCCGCCGCCATGCGCGAACTCTTCCTGGCCGCCGGCGGCGGTGCCTTGGGCCTGTTCACCGCGGTGCGGCGGCTGCGGGCGGTGCACGCGCGCATCGCCGCCCCCTTGGCGGAGAAGGGCCTGTCGCTCTTCGCCCAGCACGTCGATCCGCTTGAGGCCGGCTCTCTCATCGACATCTTCCGGGCCGAGGAGGACGCCTGCCTGCTGGGGACGGACGCGGTGCGCGACGGCGTCGACTTGCCCGGGCGGTCGCTGCGCCTGCTGGTCTTCGACCGCGTGCCGTGGCCCAGGCCCGACCTGCTGCACAAGGCCAGGCGCGAACGCTTCGGCGGCCGCGGCTTCGACGACGCCGTGGCCCGCGCCCGCATCGCCCAGGCTTTCGGGCGCCTCATCCGCCGCGCCGACGACAAGGGCGTCTTCGTATTGCTGGACGCGGCCGCGCCCACCCGGCTCTTCGCCAGCCTGCCCGAAGGGATCAGCGTCGAGCGCGTGAGCCTCGTCGAAGCCATCGAGGCGACCTCGGCTCACCTCAGATAATTCCCGCTCATCCCGTGCAAGCCCGGACGAAATTGTCCGGGCGCCACACGGGACCCAGGCAACAGCCCGAAGCGGGCGCTGACGCGGCGAGCTTAGCCTAGGTTCCGGCTTTCGCCGGAATGAGCGGGAGAAGGGCCTCGGATGTGGCCTTCCCTTCCGGCCCTTCGGGCCACCGCCTCCGAGGAGGGGGAGGAGAGACGGCTGGCGCTACAGCCGCTCGACGATGGTGACGTTGGCCAGGCCGCCGCCCTCGCACATGGTCTGCAGCCCAAAGCGCTTGCCGCGGGCCTTCAGCGCATGGAGGAGCGTCGTCATCAGCTTGGTCCCGGAGGCGCCCAGCGGATGGCCAAGGGCGATGGCGCCGCCGTTGACGTTGAGCCGGGCCGGATCGGCGCCGATCTCGTCGAGCCAAGCCAGCGGCACCGGGGCGAAGGCCTCGTTGACCTCATAGAGGTCGATGTCGTCGATCTTCATGCCGGCCTTCTCCAACGCCCGCCGGGTGCCGGGGATGGGCGATTCCAGCATGATCACCGGGTCGCCGCCCACCACGGTCAGGTGGTGGATGCGCGCCATCGGCTCGATGCCGAGCGTCTTCAGGCCCGCTTCGCTGACCACCATGACCCCCGAGGCGCCGTCGCAGATCTGGCTGGAGGTGGCCGCGGTCACCCGCCCGCCCTCGGCCAGCAGCTTCACCCCCTTGATCGCCTCTAGGCTGGCGTCGAAGCGGATGCCCTCGTCGACGGTGTGCTGGGCGCTCGTCCCGTCGGCGTCCTGGATCTCGATGGGGACGATCTCCTCGCGGAAGGCCCCGCCTTGGGTGGCGGCGATCGCCTTCTGGTGGCTGGCGTAGGCGAACTCGTCGAGGCGCTCGCGGACGATGTCGTACTTCTTCGCCATCATCTCGGCGCCCATGAACTGGCTGAACTGGATGTTCGGATAGCGCTTCTGCTGCGCCGGGCTCATCGGGATGCCGAAGCCTTCCTTGGCCGGCAGGGTGACCGAAAGCCCCATGGGGACGCGGGTCATGCTCTCGACCCCGGCGGCGATGACGATGTCCTGGGTGCCGCTCATCACCGCCTGGGCGGCGAACTGCAGCGCCTGCTGCGAGGAGCCGCACTGGCGGTCGACGCTGGTGCCGGGCACGCTCTCGGGCATGCGCGAGGCGAGGATGGCGCCGCGGGCGACGTTGGTCGCCTGCTCGCCCACCTGCATGACGCAGCCCATGATCACGTCCTCGACCACGGCCGGATCGGCGCCGGTGCGGTCCAGCAGGTTGTCGAGCACCTTGCCGGCGAGGTCGGCCGGGTGCCAGCCGGCCAGCTTGCCGCCCTTGCGGCCTCCGGCGGTGCGCGCGGCGGCGACGATGAAGGCTTGCGGCATGGCGGGGTTCCTAGGGGCTCGGGGGTGAGGCTCCAGATATGGAAGGCGCCGCCGCGTCAGCCAAGGCTCCGGGGGTTTTCGAAGCCCTCTAGAGGACGCGCGCCACGTCGGTGCGAGCGAAGTCCTCGCCCTTGAAGAGGAGCGGCTCGCCGGTGGCCCGGGCCAGCGCATAGGAGAAACAATCGCCGAAGTTGAGGCCGGCGCGATGGCGGCTGCGCCCAAACCGGCGGAACGCCTCGACGGCTCCTTCGATCTCGTCGGGGCCGAAGCCGGCCACTTCCGCCTGGACGAGGCGCAAAAGGTCGCGAAACTCGGCCAACCCCAGCTCACCAAATCGGGCCAGCATCACCATCGAGGTCTCGAACACGGTGACAGCGCTTGCGATCCGTCGGGGCGCGGCTTCAATAGCGTCCCTGAATGACCCGCGCTCCGGCTCGTCCCGCAAAATCGCCAGGAACGCGGATGAATCGATAACCATCAGGACGGCAGGCCGTCACCATCGTAGCCGAGGATCTCATCGTCGGTCCGGTCGTCCAGCACCGGAAGCTCGGCCACACGCCGGACGATCTCGTTCACCGCCGCCTTGAAGTCCTGGGGCTTGCCCTTCTTCGACCGCTCGCGTTCCAGCCGCTCGGCCAGCGATACCCGCACGGCCTCAGTCAGCGTCTCTCCGGTCAGACTCGCGACCTGGCGCGCCAGGGCGTCGGTTTCCTTGTCTTTGAAGCTCAGGGCCACGAGGTTCGCGTTCTAGATATGATCATCAATTCTAGACGCATCCTCGAAAGCGTGTCCAGCGGCCGTAGGGATGACCGCTCGCCAGATGACGAAGGCGGGCCCTAAAGGCTACCTAAGCTCCCATGCGCCTCCCTCAGGCCCGTCTGGACGAAGTCCTCGCCCGCTACGCCGACGTCGAGGCGCGCCTGGCCAGCGCCGCCGGCGCCGCCGAGATCGTGCGCCTGGGCAAGGAGCACGCCGAGCTGAGGAAGGTGGCGGAGCTGGCGGCCGAGCTGGCCCGCGCCCGCCGCGAGCGCGCCGAGCTGGATGAGCTGGCGGCCGGCGCCGACGCCGAGATGGCGGCGCTGGCGCGCGAGGACCTGGCGAGCCTTGATGCCCGCACGCCGGAAACCGAGAGGGCGCTGGCCCTGCTGCTGGCGCCGCGGGACGCCGACGAGGATTCCTCGGCCATTCTGGAGGTGCGCGCCGGGACCGGCGGCGACGAGGCCGCCCTCTTCGCCGGCGATCTGTTCCGCATGTACCAGCGCTACGCCGCGCTCCGCGGCTGGAAGGTCGAGATCGAGAACGCCTCCGAGGGCGACGCCGGCGGCTTCAAGGAGATCATCGCCTCGGTCTCGGGCGAGGGCGTCTTCGGCCGGCTGAAGTTCGAAAGCGGCGTGCACCGGGTGCAGCGCGTGCCAGCCACCGAGGCCCAGGGGCGCATCCACACCTCGGCCGCCACCGTCGCCGTTCTGGCCGAGCCCGAGGATGTGGAGATCGACATCAACGAAGCCGACCTGCGCATCGACACCTATCGCTCCTCGGGCGCCGGCGGCCAGCACGTCAACAAGACCGACTCGGCGGTGCGCATCACTCACATCCCCACCGGCATCGTCGTCACCTCCTCGGAGAAGTCCCAGCACCAGAACCGCGCCCGGGCGATGAAGGTGCTGCGCGCCCGGCTCTACGAGCGCCAGCGCGAGGCCCTGGCCGCCGAGCGCTCGGCCTCGCGCAGGAGCCAGGTGGGGACGGGCGACCGCTCCGAGCGCATCCGCACCTACAACTTCCCGCAAGGGCGGGTGACCGACCACCGCATCAACCTCACCCTCTACAAGCTGCCGCAGATCATCAGCGGCGAGGCGCTCGACGAGATCATCGAGCCCTTGATCGCCGAGGACCAGGCGGCGCGGCTGGCGAGCCTGGAAGAGGCTTGAGCGGCTTGCCTGCGGCCCGGCGGGCGAAGTTGAGGACGTAGTGGACCTGGCGCAGCAGGAAGTCGCGCACCCAGTGGCGGGCCTCGCGCGGCGACACCTTGAAGGCCTTGCCGACGGTGTCGGCCATGGCCGCGCCGCGGGCGCCGAAGGGCTTTAAGGTGCCGATGGTGGTGTCCACCGCCGTCTGGTGCTCGATCTCGGAATTGAGCTCGCCGCCGGTGAGGATCAGGACCACCGACAGCCAGACCCAGAGCATGTAGGCGATCATGGCGCCGATCGAGCCGTAGGTGACGCCGAAGTGGGTGAAGTGGTCCAGGTACGAGGAGAAGCCCAGCGAACCGCCGATCCACAGCAGGGCCGCGGCGGCCGCGCCCGGAAACACCCAGCGCCAGCGCGCCGGCCGGCGGCTGGGGCCGATGCGATAGAGCACCGCGAACATCGCCGTGGCCATCAGCCAGATCAGCAGCCACCGGGTCAGGTCCCACCACGGGCCACTCCGGTGAACGCCCAGGCGCTTGAACAGCAGCGGCGCGTCGGTCGCCACCAGGGTGGTCGCCGCCACGAAGAGCACGGTGGCGAAGGTCACCGCATAGGTGAGCAGGGTGCGCGGCAGGTAGGGCCGCTTTTCCCGTTCCTCGTAGACGATGTTGAGGCCGTCGAAGAGCGACTTCATGCCGGCGTTGGCGCTCCAGATCGAAGCCAGGGTGCTGACGGCGAAGGCGACGCCCAGCGTCGCCTGCTTCTGCGTCGCCAGGCGCACCATCTCGGTCTGGATGAGGCTGACGGCGTCGCCGGGCACGACCAGCGCCATCCGGCCCAGCTGCCCCTCTACCGTCTTCAGGTTGGAGAACAGGCCGTAGACGGAGACGAAGGCGGCGATCGCCGGGAAGGTCGCCAGCAGCAGGTAGTAGGTGACCCCGCCGGCGAGCGCCGGCAGGCGGGTGCGGCCGGTCTCCAGGTAGAAGCGCCAGAAGATGTCCTTCCAGCCCCGGGGCGGGATCTGCCAGGGCCAGCGGGCGCAGCGGCCCCGCCCCGGATCGGCGGCGTCGAAGTCGGCGGCCGTGGGGATCGCCGGCTCGCCGGGCGTCTCGGGACGGCCCCGGCGCTCGCGTGTGTACAGCGCCGCCAGCGCCGCCATGCCCAGCCAGGGCAGCATCTTCATCGGCCAGCGCCGCAGGCTGCCGATCGACCAGCTCATGCCGGCGCCGCCAGGACGTCGAGCCAGGTTGAACTGGCGCCGTAACCCCTCACCCTCCCACGCCGTCGCTGGGCTCGGCCGCGGGCCCCTCCCTCTCCCTCCGGGAGAGGTGTTCTTTCTCCTCTCCCACAGGGAGAGGAGGGGCCCATCGCGAAGCGATGGGGAGGTGAGGGGTTGTGGTGTAGGCAGTCCAAGCTCCAGCAATAGCGCGCTACAAGGGGACGATGAGCGCCCGCATCGCCGCCCTCTACAGCCACCCGATCAAGGGCTTCACGCCGCAGCGACGCGAACGCGCTCGGCTCGAGCCCGGCGCGGGCTTCCCGGGCGATCGGCTGTTCGCGGTCGAAGACGGCCCCAGCGGCTTTGATCCCGCGGCGCCCCGCTTCATCCCGAAGAAGCGGTTCGCGGTCCTGGCCAGGATCGCCGAGGTTGCTGCGGTGCGCACCCATTACGACGAGGCCGCCGGCAAGCTTCGCGCCAGCGCCCCCGGCGCCCCCGAATTCGAGGCGTCCATCGCTTCGGCCCAGGGCCGGGACGCCTTCTCGGCGTGGCTGGCCGCGGCGCTCGGCGAGGCCGCGCAAGGACCGCTGCGGCTCATCGACGGCGCCGGCCACCGCTTCTTCGACGACCCGGCCGGTCACGTCTCCGTCCTCAACCTCGAGAGCGTCCGCGCGCTCGAGGCCAGGATCGGCAAGAGCGTCGATGCGCGCCGCTTCCGCGCCAACATCCACGTGGATGGCTGGCCGGCATGGGTCGAGAACGGCTGGAGCGGCCGCGAGCTTCGCCTGGGCGCAGCCGGCGGGCGCGTCGTCGGGACGATCACACGCTGCGCCGCCCCCGATGTCGATCCCGACACCGCCGAGCGCGACCTGGAGATCACCGCCGCCCTCCACGCCTTCTTCGGCCACATGCTGTGCGGCATTTATGTCCAGATCGTCTCCGGCGGCGAGATCGGCGTTGGCGACGCGGTTTCAGGACCCCTAGCAGCGTAACCCCTCACCTTCCCATTGCTCCGCGGTGGGCTCCCCGTGGGAGAGGAGAAAGCACACCTCTCCCGTAGGGAGCGGGAGGGGCCTGCGGCCGAGCGCAGCGAGGTCGTGGGAGGGTGAGGGGTTACGGCGCCTGGTCCTGATCCCCCCGGGCCAGCGCCTCCCGGATCAGCTCGATGGTGTTGCGCACGCCGAAGATGGCGACGAAGGAGCCGAACCTGGGGCCTTGCTGCTGGCCCAGGAGCACCTCGTAGAGGGCTGAGAACCAGGCCCGCAGCGGCTCGAAACCGGCCGCCTTGCCCGCCTCGTAGACCTCGAACTGGATGGTTTCTGGGTCGCGGCAGTCGCCCAGCGCTTCCAGCCGCCCGATGAGGTCCAGCAGCGCCGCCCGCTCGCGCGCATCGGCGTTGCGGTAGCGCTTCGCCGGCAGGACGAAGTCCTCGTAGTAGTGGAGGGCCTGCTCCACCAGCGCCTCGAGTTCCGGCTCGTTTTGCGGCGTCACCCCCGGCAGGTAGCGCTCGATGAAGCCCCACAGCAGCCGGGCGTCGGAAGCCCCCGAGGCCGAAACGAGGTTCAGCAGCACGGCGAAGGCCACCGGGCTCGAGCGCCTGGGCGGGGCGCCGCCGTGCACGCTCCATACCGGATTGTCGAGCGGGTTGACGCGGTTGGCGCCGTCCTGGCGCGGTCGGTTGTAGGCCTCCAGCTGGTTCAGATACTCGTCCACGGCCCGCGGGATCACGTCGAAGTAGAGCCGCTTGGCCGACCGCGGCGAGCCGAAGAGGTAGTACGACAGGCTCTCGGGCGAGCCGTAGCGGAACCACTCCTCCAGCGTCAGGCCGTTGCCCTTGGACTTGGAGATCTTCTGGTTGGCCTGGTCCAGGAAGAGTTCGAAGTGGAAGCCCTCCGGCGCCCGTCCGCCCAGGATGGCGCAGATCTTCGCCGAGGCCTTGACCGAATCGATGAGGTCCTTGCCGCTCATCTCGTAGTCGATCCCGAGCGCGCTCCAGCGGCAGGCCCAGTCCGGCTTCCACTGCAGCTTGACCGCGCCGCCGGTCACCGGGACCTCGGTGAGGGCGCCGTCCTCGTCCTTGAAGACGATGGTCCCGGCATCGAGGCGGCGCTCGAGGGTGGGGACCTGGAGCACCTTGCCGCTCTTGGGGCTGATCGGCAGGAAGGGCGAATAGGTCGCCCGCCGCTCGGGCCTGAGAGTCGGCAGCATCACCCCCTGGATGGCCTCGAAACGCTCCAGGGCGAGCCGCAAGGTCGGGTCGAACCGGCCCGAGCGATAGCACTCGGTGGACGAGAAGAACTCGTAGTCGAAGCCGAACGAGTCGAGGAAGGCGCGCATGCGGGCGTTGTTGTAGGCGCCGAAGCTTTCGGCCTCGCCGAACGGATCGCGCACCGACGTCAGCGGCTTGCCGAGGTCTTCGGCCAGGGCCTCGCGGTTGGGGACGTTGTCGGGGACGCGCCGCAGGCCATCCATGTCGTCTGCGAAGCAGATCAGGCGCGTTGGGATCGCTTCCTCGGTCAGGGCGCGAAAGGCGTTGCGCACCATGGTGGTGCGCGCGACCTCGTTGAAGGTGCCGATGTGCGGCAGGCCCGAGGCGCCGTAGCCGGTCTCGAAGACCACCGGCTTGGCGAGGTCCGCAGAGGCCTCGAGCGCCTGCGTCGCCTTGCCCTGGGCGATCAGGGCGCCGGCGAACTCGCGCTCGGCATCGGTTGGAAGGCGCTCGCGCAGGACGCGGGCCAGCAGGTTGCGCGCCTCGACGAAAGGCCAGGCGCGCGCCTCGCGGGCCAGGTCCGAAAGGCCGGTCAGCATCGGACCGGCGGGTAAATCTCCCCGCCGGGGCGGTCAATCTTCCGCTCGACTAGGCGAGGTAGCGGGCGCGCACCTCGGAGATGGCGTCGGCTTCCGAGACGAACTTGGTCCCGGCGATCCAGATTTCGCTGACCCGGCCCTCCTCGTCGCGCACCCGGCGGACGCGCTCGCCGTGGTTGGCGAAGCCCTGCGCCTTTTCGATCACCCCCTCGTCCTCGCCGGTGAGGGCGATTTCGCTGGGGCTGGCGAACGGATTGGGGAGCGCGGGCGTCGCCAGCAGCACCTTGTCCCCCACCGGCGCGAGGTCGGCCGCGCCCCAGTTCGGATTGTGCCAGCGGCCGGCCCAGGACGCCGCCCTTTCGCTGGGCGCGCCGCCATTTTCGAAGGTCTGCAGGATCCGGACGACGCCCTCCGCCAGCACCCCCGGGGCGGAATCGGCGGCGTTGGTGAGAATGGAAAGAGCCAGGCCCCGGCCCGGCAGCGCCACGGTCTGGGTGAGGAAGCCCTGGAAGCCGCCGGCATGGCCGAACCAGGGCCAGTCGCCGACGTCGCCGTGCATCGTGCCCAGGCCATAGTGCAGCGTCAGGGCGCTGTCGGGCAGCTTCCATTGCCGGCGCGTCAGCTCGCGCCGCGCCTCCACACTGAGCACGCTCGCCGGCGCCGCCGGGTCGAGCGAGGCGAAGAACCGCGCCGCCTCCGGCGCGGTGCTGATGAAGCCGGTGGCCGGGGCCAGCGCGTTGGTCGGGTTGCGCCCGGGGATGACGAAGCGCTCGCCCAAGAGCAGCCTCGAGCCGTGGCCGGCGGCCAGCTTCTGCATCTCGCTCGTGGGGGCGTCGGCGAAGGTGTGTGCGAGCCCCGAGGCGGCGACCACCTCGCGGGCGATCCAGCTGGCGTAGCTTTCGCCGGTCGCGGCCTCGATGATCAGGCCGACCAAGCCATAGCCGTGGTTCGAATATTTCAGCCGGGTGTTGGCGGGGATGATCGGCGGCTCGGCCAGGGCCGCCCGCAGCTCGATCTCGGAAAGGAACGGACGCCGGTCCAGCCACTGGCCGGCGTCCTTGCCGTCGCGGATGACGCCGGCGGTGTGGCTCAGCAGCTGGGCGATGGTGGCCCGGGCGATGTCGGCGTGCAGCCCCTCGACATAGTGGCCGGCGCGGTCGTCCAGCCGCAGGCGTCCTTCGTCCACCAGCCGCATCACGCCCGTCGCCGTGAAGGTCTTGGAGTGCGAGGCGATGCGGAACTGGTGGTCGCTCGAGAGCGCCTCGCCGGTCTTCAGGTTGGCCTTGCCGAAGGCCTTCGCCAGCACGACCTCGCCGTCCTTGACCACCGCGGCCGAGACCCCCGGCAGGTCGGCGATCCTCACCTGGAGTTCCAGCCATTGCGGGATGTAGTCGAGGGCGGGTGTCAGCCAGTCGCTCATGGGGTCGTCCCTTCCTTCGGATCGGCGGCGGCGATGCTCAGCATGAAATGACCGCGCAGCGCCGCCACCGGCGCGGCCCGCGCCTCTTGCCAGGCCTCGACGTGCACGTTGGCGATGCGCCGCCCGATCTTGCGCACGTCGGCGCGGGCGTAGGTGGTCGTGGGCCGGCCAGGGCGCAGGTATTCCACCGTGACGTCGATGGTCCGGGGCTGGCGGCGCAGCGGCTCGCGGATGGAAAGCTGGGCCAGCGCCGTCAGCTCCATGAAGGCGCCCAGCACGCCGCCGTGCAGCGCCGGCAACCGCGGGTTGCCGATCAGATGCGGCGAATAGGGCAGGATGGCGGTCATCTCGTCGCCGGCCAGTTCCGCCCGCATGCCCAGGAAGCGTGCGTACGGGATCGCCGCCAGCACCTGCGCCAGGCGCGCGCCGCCGTCCTCGCTCATGGCGCCGGCGCCTCCGGCCGCGGGTCCTGCAGCACGAAGGCGGCCTGCGCCGCGGCGATCGGGTCGGTCTCCTCGTCCTCGAAGGCGGTGGCGCGCACGAAGGCGATGGCGTGGGTGAGCTTGTAGCAGCGGGCGCGGGCGCGCACCGCCCGCCTGGGCGCCGCTGCTCGCATGTAGTCGATGCGCAGGTCCAGGGTCGCCGTCGCCCCCTCGCCGCGCGCCGCCGCCACCGCCAGGCCGCTGACGTGGTCCAAAAGCGAGGTGATGACGCCGCCGGCAAGGACGCCGGTGGCCGGGTCGCCCACCAGGTCCTCGCGATAGGGCACGCGCATCTCGGCGACGCCGTCCTCGACGCTGACGAACTCGAGGCCGAGCGCCGCGGCGTGCGGCGTCGAGCGGGCCATGGAGAGCCCGATCTCTCCCAGCTGCACTTGCTCTTCCGCCATCGCGCCCCTTTCGGACAAGTCCAGCCGCCCGCGCCTATATTCGAATGGGATAGCTCTAGGAGGACGGCGCCCGGCGTGGTCAAGCCCGAAGCCCTGTTGCGCCCCAGCCCCGCCGGCCTCTACTGCCCGCCGGGCGACTTCTACATCGATCCGGTGCGCCCGGTTGAACGCGCCGTGATCACCCACGGCCACGGCGACCACGCCCGGGCCGGGCACGGCCTCGTCCTCGCCACCCCCCAGACCCTGGCGATCATGGCCGAGCGCTATGGCGAGGGCTTCGCCGCCGCCGCCGCGCCGCTGGCCTATGGCGCGGCGATCGAGCGTGACGGCGTCGCCCTCAGCCTGGCGCCGGCGGGCCACGTGCTCGGCTCGGCCCAGGTCGCGGTGCGCTGGCGCGGCCTCACCATGGTCGTTTCCGGCGACTACAAGCGCCGGCGCGATCCCACCTGCGCCCCCTTCGAGCCGGTTGCCTGCGACGTCTTCATCACCGAGGCCACCTTCGGCCTGCCGGTCTTCCGCCACCCGCCCGACGCCGAGGAAATCGGCAAGCTGCTGGCCTCGCTGCGCCACTTTCCGGAGCGCTGCCACATCGTCGGCGCCTATGCCCTGGGCAAGGCCCAGCGGATCATCCGCCTGCTGCGCGAAGCCGGCTGGGAACGGACGATCTATGTCCACGGGGCGCTGGAGCGCTTGAACCGGCTGTACGAGAGCTTCGGCGTCGATCTTGGGCCGCTCGAGCCGGCGACCGAGGCCGACCGCGGCGATCTCGCCGGCGAGATCGTCATCGCCCCGCCCGACGCCCTTGCCAGCCTGTGGTCGCGGCGCTTCGCCGATCCGGTGGCCGCCTTCGCCTCCGGCTGGATGCGGGTGCGCGCCCGCGCCCGCCAGCGCGGCGTGGAGCTGCCGCTGATCATTTCCGATCACGCCGACTGGGACGAACTCACCGGCACCCTGGCGGAGCTCGCGCCCGCCGAGGTCTGGATCACCCATGGGCGCGAGGAGGGCCTGGCGCGCTGGTGCGCCCTTGAGGGCCTCCACGCCCGCGCCCTGGCCCTGGTGGGCTACGAGGACGAGGCGGAGTAAAGCGCCTCTCACCCTCCCCATTGCTTCGCACAGGTTGCGCCGAGTGGATCCTCCCCCGCGCTCACGCGGGGGAGGATCTGATTGGAACGGACGGCGCCGAAGAGGTTGCAGGCGGCGCAAAGCCGCTTAAGCTCAGGGGAATATCAGTTGCGAGCGCCATGCCCGACACGGCCGACCTCGCGCCCAGCCGCGACCCGGCGGTCTACGGGCGCACGCGCATCCTGAGCCCCGCCTTCTGGGCCATGATGGGGTTTGCGGTGCTGTGCATCCTCTCCGGCGTCGCCGTCGTCACCGTCATCCCGCGCTGGACCAGCAGCCTCAACCGGCCGCCGCCGGCGCCGGCGCCGGCCGCCCCGCCGGCTCTCGAGACCCCCGCGCCGGCCGCCGCCGCCCCCCTTGCCGTCGCCGCGCCGCCGGCCTCGGACCTTGCCGGACTCGAGGGCCGCGTCGACACCCTCGAAAGCGGCCAGTCGCGGGCGCTCGCGGCCGCCGCCGCCGCCCTGGCGGCCGCCGACCTCACCGAGGCCGCGTCCTCGGGACGGCCATTCGCCGATGAGCTGGCGGCCGCCGAGCGGGTGCTGCCCGGCTCGCCGGAGCTGACGGCCCTGCGCCCCCTGGCCCGCGCCGGCGCGCCCAGCCGCGCCGCCCTGGCCGCCGACTTCTCGGACCTGGCCGCCCAGGCCTCGGTCGCCGCCCGCCGTCCGGCCAAGGGCGCCAGCGTCCTGGCCCAGATCGGCTATGCCCTCTCGCGCATCGTCGACATCCGCCGCGTCGATGCCAACGCCAAGGGCCCGGACGCCCTGATCGCCAGGGCCGAGCGCGCCGCTGCCACCGGCGACCTCGAAGCCGCGATCGACCTCGTCGGCGCCCTGCCGCCGCAGGCCCGCGCGCCGCTGCAGCCATGGCTGGCGCAGGCCCGGGCCCGCATCGCCCTGGACCGCACCCTGGCGGCCTTGCGCCTGCAGGCCCTTTCCGGCCTGGCCCAGGCCCAGGGAGCGGCGGCGTGATCCGCTTGGGGCTCGGCCTGCTGCTGATCGCCGCGGTCATCGTCACCGCCATCGCCGTGCAGGGCCAGCCGGGCGCGGCTCATCTGGACTGGCTGGGCTGGCGCGTTTCCACCACCGCCGCGGCCGCGGTGCTCATCATCGGCCTGATGACCTTGGCCGCCACGGTGTTCTGGCGAGCCGTGGTCTGGCTGCTGGAATCGCCGGTCCGGGCCGAGCGCGCCA
>DASYYX010000064.1:0-321720 GCA_035946795.1 Caulobacteraceae bacterium
GACCTGGCGAGGCTGGCGCTCGCCGCGTTCGGGGCCTTGGCGTAGGCCGCGCCGCCGCTATGGCCCGCGCCGCCGGCGCCGCCCGGGTAGGCGCCGGCCGCGCCAGCCGCCCCCGCCTTTGCGTAGGCCGAATAGACGCCCATCCGCGTTCCGCCGTCGCCGCGACACGACGCGGCATTCGTTAACAATCTCAGCGGTAGAGGTTGGCCATCGGGTCGTCAAAGCCATGCGCGCCAGAGGCGAGTGCGGCCCGCTTTGGCCGCTCTCAGGCGATAGCGGGCCTGGCCAAGGCCGTGGGCGCCTGCCCGGCTCCGGCTGTCAGCGGCGAGAGAGCCTGTCCATGACTCGCGCCTAGCGCCGCCGCGGTCTGGGCGAAGCGGGCCGCAGAGGGCGGGTCACCGACGATGAGCTCGGCGTAGAAGCCGCTGCCTGGGGCCGTCGCGGTGAGGGAGAAGCTCGCCTGCAGGGTCAGGGTGGGGCCGGCAGGCAGTGAGCCCAGGTCGATCGCATTGTCGGTGAAGAAGGACTGGGCGGCCGCGACGCTGGCAAAGGTCTGGTTCTCGAGAGTCGTTCCACCGGCGCTCAGGGTGAAGGTGAGGCTGGAAAAGCCCGAGCCGACGACGACCGGATCAAAGAGCCCCAGGACCAGGTCGCCGGGGGAGGCGAGCCGGGTGAGGTCGACCGTCAGGCCGATGGTTTCGCTGGTCGGCTGGGAAGAGGTCCCGCCGCCGAGTTCGCCGATGGCGAAGACGCTCGGCGAAGCGCCGAACGCCGCGGCGATATTCGGGTTCGCTGCCAGGACGGCGCCGACGCCGGCGGCATCGGGCGCGCCGGTCTCCAGCGCCACCGCCGAGCCCTTCTGCGCGGCTGCGAAGACGCCGTCGCCGATGTTGACCTTGGCCTTGGCCGTGCTCGTCCCGGCCACGCCGCCACCGGCGCTCGTCGACGCCGTCTGGATCAACTGACCGCCGGCGAGCGAGGTGTCCGCACTGGCGCTGAAGGTTCCGCTCGCGCCCGTGGCCTTGGTCTTGGCGGCGGCGTGTCCGGCGACCGGCCCGCCTTGGCCGCCGTGCGCCGTGGCGGATGCGGTGAGCGCGCCCGCAGCCGAGGCTATGGTCAGGGCCTTGGCGGCGCCGGCCGCGCCAACCGTGTACCCGGCCCCTCCGGCGCCGCCGGTCGCGGTGGTCGCCGCGGTGAGGGCCGCGGCGGTCGCATCCAGGGTCGCTGTGGCGCCGCCGCCCGCACCCCCGGACGTGCCGTAGTAGACCCCGGCGCCACCGGCGCCGCCGATGGCGCTGGAATAGCTGTTTACGGTCGCGCTCCGGCTCGCTCGGGTGCTGTCGTCGAACGCCAGCTTGGAAACCGCACCGCCACCGGCGCCTGCAGGCCCGCCATAGCCCGCCCCGCCGGCGCCGCCGACGGCTTTTTGGACAAGCGTCAGCGCGCCGTCGTTGGTGGCGCCGCGGACGGCGTCATAAAGGGCGACGCCGTCGCCGGCGCCGCCTCCGGCGGGCCCGAGGCCACCGGCTCCGCCGCCGCCTCCGTAGGCGAGCGCGGTCGCGCTGGCAGGGCCACCCAGATAGGTATTGATCGCGCGCGCCTGTGCCCGGGCGCCGCCGCCAGCGGCGGCGTAGGGCTGGCCCGGGAGAACGCCGCCGCCATAGGTCAGGCCGCCATCGCCGCCCTGGGCGCGGGCGTAGGCAGTGCTTCCCGCGGCGCTGGCGACGCGCGTGCTGGCCGTGGCGAAGGCGTAGCCACCGCCGCCGCCCAGGGCTCCGCCCGGCGAACCGGCGTAGCCGCCCTGGCCGCCGCTCGCCTGGGCCGAGGCCGAGCCTCCCTGGGCGCCGGCATAGGCCGTGTGGGCCGCGGCGTAGGCGTAGCCTCCCGCGCCGCCGGCGCCGCCGAGGCCCGTCGGGCCGCCGCCGCCAGCCCCGCCAGCCCCACCGCCGCCGGCGACCGCCGTGGCGACATTGGTCGGATCGGAGGAGGCCAAATTCACGGCGGCCGCATAGCCGCCGGCGCCGCCGGCCCCTCCGGGACTATCGTAGCTGTGGCCGGCCGCCCCGGCCGCGCCGTCGGATCCGTAGACAATCACACTGGCCAAGACGCCCTCCCGCGACTCGGACCTATGGATAGCGCGCCGCAGGCAGCGGCGCGAGGGGGTCAGGCCGCCGCGCCCAGCCCTTGCATCTGGGCCGCGAGCGCGCGCACGCGTTCGGGTCCGCCGAGCAGCTGGCGGTCGAGGCCGACGCGCTTGAACCAGTAGTGCAGCCCGAGGAGCTCGGTGAAGCCGATGCCGCCGTGGACCTCGGTGGCGGTGCGGGCCACGAACCGGCTGACCTCGGAAAGGTGCGCCTTGGCGTGCGCGGCGGCCAGGCTCGCCTCTTCCGGCGCGGCGTCAAAGGCGTACGCCGCGTACCATACGAGCGCGCGGCATGGCTCCAGCTTCGCGGCCATCTCGGCGCACAGATGCTTCACCGCCTGGAACGAACCGATGAGCCGGCCGAACTGCCGCCGCTCCTTGGCGTAGGCGACGGCCTTTTCCAGCATCGCCTGGCTCGCCCCCAGCATATCGGCGGCGAGGATGACCCAGGCAGCGTCGCGCAAGCGCGCCAGAACATCGGCATTGGAGTTCAGGGGTTCGGCGGGCGCGTCGTCGAAGCGCACTTCGGCCATCCGCCGCGTCTTATCAATTGTCGTCAATGGCTTGGTGGAAGTTCCAGACCCACCGGCCTCGACCAGATGCAAGCCGCGGGCGTCGTCGGCGACGACGATGAGGTCCGCGGGCGCGTCCAGGACGAAGAGCGCGCGGCCGTTCAGCCGACCGCCCCCGGCGCGCACGCCGGCGCCGTCCCTTGTTCCGGAAACGGGCTCGGAGATGGCGGCGGCGGCGGTCGCCTCTCCGGCGGCCAGCCTCGGCAGCCAAGAAGCCCGTTGCGCGCTCGAGCCGGCCAGCCGCAGCGCCAGGGGCGCCAGGACCGTCGTCGACAGAAACGGCGAGGGGCTGGCGCGCGATCCCAGGATCTCGGCGGCGAGCGCGGCATCGAGCAAGGTCAACCCTGTCCCACCGTGCTCCTCGGCGATGAGGAGGCCTGGCGCGCCGAGATCGGCAAGGTCGCCCCAGATGCCGCGCTCGACCGAAAGATCGCCGTCGGCGAAGGCGCGCACGCGCTCCAGCGGGGCGGCGCGGTCGAGCGCTCCGGCGAGGCTCTCCTGCAACAGCCGCTGTTCGGTTGACAGGCCGAAATACATCTTATTTTCAGTTTATTGCGGGCTTGGGCTCACGCGGCAGGCCAAGGCCGCGCTCGGCGATGATGTTCTTCTGGATCTGGGCGGTGCCGCCGCCGATGATCAGGCCCAGGTCGAACATGTAGCGTTGCTGCCAGGCGCCGCCGTCGCGGACGAGCGCGTCGCCTTCGTAAAGGACGCCCAGTTCGCCCAGGGCGTCGATGGCGAGGGCCGCGACCTGATGGTTCAGCTCGCACCCCTGCAGCTTGACGACGAGCCCCGCCAGCCCCGGGCTTTCGCCGGCCTGGGCCGCGGACAGGAGGCGAAGGCCGTTGAACTTCATCGCCATCACCTCGCCTTGCAGGCGCATCAACCGGTCCCTGAGAATGGGATCGTCGATCAGCCGCGCGCCATCGAGCCGCTCCTGCTTCATCAACTCGGTCAAGGCCGACAGCCGCGCCTCGGTGGCGTTGGGATCGCCCAGCATCCCACGTTCGTGCTTGAGCGTGGTGTTGGCCACAGCCCAACCGGCGCCACGCGCGCCCACGATCTGGCTCATCGGCACGCGAACATCGGTGAAGAAGACCTCGTTGAACTCGGCGTGTCCGGTCATGGTCCTCAAGGGCCGGACCTCGATTCCCGGCGTCTTCATCGAGAAGATCAGATAGCTGATGCCGCCGTGCTTCTCGGCCTGAGGCTCGGTGCGCACCAGGCAGAAGATCATGTCCGCCTGGGCCGCGGTCGAGGTCCAGATCTTCTGGCCGTTGATGACAAAGTCGTCGCCTTGCTCGCGGGCGCGGGTGGAAAGGCTGGCCAGATCCGAACCCGACCCGGGCTCGGAATAGCCTTGGCACCAGACGACCTCGCCGGCGAGCGTCGGGCCGATCCAGCGCCGTTTCTGCTCCTCCGTGCCGCACTCCAGCAGGGTGGGGACGAGCATGGAGATGCCCTGGCCGGCGAGCGGCGGCGGAGCCTTGGCGGCCACCAACTCCTCGGCGATGATGCGGTTCTTCAGGATGTCAGGTTCTGCGCCGAAGCCGCCGTATTCCTTGGGGATCGTGCGCGCGGCCAAGCCTTCGCCGATCAGCGCCTTCTGCCAGCGAACGACATCGGAACGGGACGCGCCCGGCCCAGGCCACAGCGGCCGCGAGCGCTCCAGGAAGGCGCGCACTCCGGTGCGGAACGCGTCGTACTCGGCGCCCCAGGCCAGGTCCATGAACTCTGGTTACATGGGCCGGAGGCTATAGGCTAGACTGAGCAGAGCGGAGGGTTGGACATGGACGACGCTGGCGCTGGGCTCGCCATCCCCGAAGATATCGCCTGGACGATCATCGATCCCAAGGCGTTCGCCGCCGACAAGCCGGCGCACGACGCCTTCCGTTGGCTGCGGGCGAACCGGCCGCTCGGCCGCGCCGTCCTCGAGGGTTTCGCGCCCTTCTGGGTGGTGACCAAGCACGCCGACATCCTCGAGGTCTCGCGCCAGAACGATCTGTTCCATTCCGGCGACATGGCGACGACGTTCACCTCGCTCGCCGCCGACGAGCACGTGCGGCAAATGACCGGCGGCAGCCCGCACCTGCTGCGGACTCTGGTGCAGATGGATCCGCCGGACCATCCAAAGTACAGGGTGCTCACCCAGTCCTGGTTCCTGCCGCAGAACATCCGCCGACTGGAGGACCGCATCCGCCAGATCGCTCGCGAGCATGTGGCGCACATGGCGGCGCTCGGCGGCGAATGCGACTTCGTCCGCGACGTGGCTCTGACCTACCCGCTGCGGGTGATCATGGAGATCCTGGGAGTCCCGGACGCCGACATGCCGCGGATGCTGAGGCTGACGCAGGAGCTTTTCGGCGCCGCCGACCCGGACCTCAACCGCTCGCACGCCGACACGGCCCGGAGCAGTGGCGAGCTTGGCGACCTGCAGGCGGTCATCGCCGACTTCTTCATGTATTTCAAGCGCATCACTGACGATCGTAAGGCTCACCCTACGGCCGACCTGGCAAGCGTGATCGCCAACGGACAGATCGACGGCGCGCCCATGAACGACTTCGAGACCGCCTGCTACTACATCATCGTCGCCACCGCCGGCCACGACACCACCTCCTCGTCCACCTCGGGCGCGGTCTGGGGCATGTGCGAATATCCGGAGGCGTTCGCTAAGGTGAAGGCGGACCTGGCGCTCATCCCGGGGCTGGTGGACGAGTCGATCCGCTGGGTGACGCCGGTGAAGCACTTCATGCGCTCGGCCACGGCCGATGCGGAGCTGCGCGGCCAGAGGCTCGCCAGGGGCGACTGGCTGATGCTCTGCTACCCCTCGGGCAACCGCGACGAGGAGGTGTTCGAAGACGCCGACGCCTTCCGCCCGGAACGATCGCCCAACCGGCACCTCTCTTTCGGCTACGGCGCCCACCTGTGCCTTGGCCAGCACCTTGCCAAGATGGAGATGCGCATTCTCTGGGAGGAGCTGCTGCCGCGCCTGGAGAGCCTCGAATTCGCCGGCGAGCCGGTGCGCGCCGAAGCCTCCTTCGTCGGCGGACCCAAGCGCCTGCCGATCCGCTTCCGCATGGCGTGAGATTAAGCCCGGCTTAAGCATGCCCCGGCCACACCATGCGCCATGCCAGCGGGGGCGATGCCGCCGGCGGTGCAGGTTGCGATCGCACGCGCCTCCGACACCGCCGGGCTCAGTCAGCAGCTGTTGCTCGGCGAGGCGCGCCGCGAGAGCCGCTTCGATCCTGCCGCGCGCGCCCCGACATCCAGCGCTGCCGGGCTTTTTCAATTCATCGACCAGACCTGGCTGGCGGCGGTCAAGCGCTACGGGGCCGCGCACGGCTACGCCCGCTACGCCGCGCTCGTCCGCGAGTGTCCCGACGGCCGCTTCGCGCCTGCAGGCCCAGGCGCCCGGGCCGCCCTCGACGCCCTACGCCTGGACCCGCGCGCCGCGTCGTTGCTCGCCGCCGACATGGCGCTGGACCAGGCGCGCTGGCTGAAGACCCGGCTGGGCCGGCCGCCGACCCCCGGCGAGGTCTACGCCGCCCACTTCCTGGGCGCCGAGGGCGCGGCAAAGCTGATCCTTGCCGCCCGCTCCGAGCCCCAGGCCGAGGCGCAAGCTCTGTTTCCGGAAGCGGCGAAGGCCAATCCGACCCTGTTCTTCGCGGACGGACGGGGGGTCAGCGTCGAGCGGCTGTATGCCGAACTGACCGGCGCTCGGGCGAGGCCAGCGCCCCGGGACAGCGCCTTCGCCGCCTACGCTGCGGCGCGAAACGCCGAGCACGCGGCCGCGCACCAGGCCCTCATTCGCCGCACTCTGGTCGCGAACCTCGTCCCCGCGCCACCGCTCGTCTCGGCAAAGGTCGAGATCCGGCCGGCGGCGTAGGGGAGGTCACGTCCAAGCCCTGGCGCCAGCCGCGAAATTCAAGCGGCGATGGTCGTCAAGGAGCGGCGCGGCGCCCGCGCCAGAACTCGCGCCAGCGCCGCCAGCGTCACCGGCCGCCGCAGCACCGCCTCGGCGCCGGCGCTGCCGGCCTCGGAAGCTTCGCCATCGGTGACGACAATGACCGGACCGACACCGGCGTCCCGCAGCCTGGCGAGGGCCGCGGCCGGATCCGCCTCGATGAGGCCGGCGGCGACGAGCACCGCGTCCGCCGGCCCGGCGGCGAGAAGATCGAAGGCGCGCTCGAGGCTGCGCGCCAGCACGCAGCCGTGGCCGAGCTCTTCGATGCGTTGGCGCGTCAAGGCCGCGGCCAGCTCGTCCGGTTCGGCCAGCAGGACGCGCAGGGCGCGGCTGGGGATATCACCGGCCGCGGGTTGAGCGGGGGTTTCATCGGGCGCGCGCTCGGGGTCCAGCGGCAGGACAAGGGTAAAGGCGCTGCCCACGCCCATGGCCGACCGCGCCTCCAGGGCGCAGCCCATGAGCTGCGCCAGCTGACGCGAGAGCGACAGGCCAAGGCCCGCTCCCGATACGCCCGAGGATGTGCGCTCGATGCGAGCGAACGGGGCGAAGGCGCGCTCGAGTTCGTCGGTCGCAAGGCCGGGACCGGTGTCGACGACCGAAATCGCCAGCGTCCGCGCCGAAGCCAGCTCCAGGCGGGCCTCCACCCGCCCGCGATGAGTGTAGCGCACGGCGTTGGCGATCAGGTGACCGACGATCTGCGCCACCCGGGCGGGGTCGCCGATGGCGGCGCCGGCCCGGTCCAGCGCCGGATCGACGAAGACGGAGAACTCCAGCCCGCGCTCGCCGGCCTGCGGCCGCCACAGCTCCTCCAGCCCGCGGACCACCGCGACCGCGTCAAACGCCTGCTCGGCGGTCGAAAGCGCTCCGGCCTCGGCGTTCTGGGAATCGATCGTCGCTTCCAGTGCTCCCTGGAGCTCACGGGCGGCGGTCAAGGCGGCGGCGATCTTGGCGGCGCCGCCCCTGACGCTCGGGGCGGCGGCGGCGACCAGCATCTGCACCAGGCCGGCGAGACCGTCGCGGACCTCACGCGACAGGGCCGCCACCAGGGCCGAGCGGGATGCCGCCAGGGTTTCGGCGCGCTCCAGCGAGGCGGCGCGGTCGGCGGCCAGGGCCTGGGCCTCGGCGGCCAGGGCGAACTGGGTGCGAAAGGCGTGATTGAGAATCAGCATCAGCAGGAAAGCCAGGGCGAAGCCGCCCCAGGCAAGAAAGCCCACAAAGCGCGAGCCGGGATCGGCGAAGATTTCGAGCAGCGGCCCGGCGGCGGCGGCCGGACCGGCGATGAGCAGCGCCGGCAAGGAGGGGCTGAGAAAGAAGAGGCACATTGCGGCTGCGCCACACGCCAGCATCAGCAATGGCTCGCGCGCCGGCCCGGCCCCAGCGGCGAAGGCGGCGACCTCGCCGACGGCCCCCGACCACAGCAGCGCCGCCAGGACATGGATGCGCAGGCGTGCCGCCACGGAGGCGAGCGGGTTCCGCTCCAGCCAGCCAACGGTCAGGTAGAAGGCGGCGCAGTTGATGGCGAATGTCGCCAGGCAGGCGGCCATAAAGGGGGCGTTGGCGGCGTAGGCCCCCACCCAGACGAAGATCGGCAGGCCGATGGCGAACAGGGCCAGGGCCGCGGGCATGAGTGCTCTTTGGGCGGCGAGCGAGCGGGAGGTGAGGGCGTCGGCGGGAGCGGCCATGGCCGGCATCTTGCAGCCACGCCGGTTTTGACGTGGTTACGAGCTACGGTTAACGCTGGCGCCGCCATGGCTGAAGACACGCCCATCCTGCCGGCGGCGACCATCCTTCTGGTGCGCGATCAGCCGGCCTTCGAAGTGCTGATGGTGCGCCGCCATCACCAGATCGACTTCGCCGCCGGGGCGCTCGTCTTTCCGGGCGGCAAGATTGATCCGGGCGACCATGTCGCGGCCTGGGCCGACTTCCTGTTCGACTGGGCCGGACCTGCGGACGAGGCCCGGGCGTTGCGCATCGCCGCCATCCGCGAGGCCTACGAGGAGACTGGGATCCTGCTGGCGCGCTCGCCGGAGGGGGCGCCGTTCGCCGGCGACGATCGCGCCGCTGCGGCCCGTCCCGAGGTGACCGCCGACCCCCGTGCGTTCCTCGACCTCGTTCGTGAGCTCGACATCCGCCTGGATCTTGCCGGCCTGGCGGTCTTCGCCCGCTGGATCACGCCGGCGCTCATGCCAAAGCGCTTCGACACCTGGTTCTTCGTCGCCGCCGCGCCGGAGCGGCAGCTGGCCTTGTGCGACGGCTTCGAGACAGTGGAAGCTGAATGGATCGAACCGGCCGAGGCGATCCGCCTTGCCGACCTGGGCGAGCGCAAGGTGATCTTTCCCACGCGCATGAACTTGAAGCTACTGGCCGAAGCCGCCGGGGCCGAGGACGCGATGGAAAGGGCGCGGGCCCGGCGCCTGGTCACGGTCGAGCCCAGGATCGCCGAGCGGCCCGAGGGCCGCGTCCTGGTCATTCCCGCAGACGCCGGCTACGGCGACGTCTTCGAGCCGATATCGCGCATAGCCTGAAAGCCGCCGCAGGCGGGCGGAGCTATGTCCCCAAATGTTGGCGGACGGCCGCGTCGAGGGCGGCGACGGCTGCGGCGCCGCGCGGATCCTCCTCCGTGCGGATGTCGCCGGCCACAGCGGCCTCGATGGCGCCGATGTGGGCGTCCACGAGCGCCAGCGGCGCCTTCAGCCGCTGCTCTGGCTTGTCGGTGAACTTGCACAACAGGCCGGCGATGGTGGTGATGATCGGGTACTGGTAGGTCGCGCCCAGCCCCTTGAGGTCGTGGGCGCGCATATAGAGGGCCTCGGCCGTCTCCGCCGTCAGCCCCGCGGAGTCGATGCGGCCGCGGGCCGCCTTGAGCTTGGCGATCTCGTCGGCGAGCCAGGCCTCGAAGTTGGCCGAAAGGCTCTTGAGCGCCGCCTCGGCGCGGGCGACCGCGTCCGGGTCAAAACCGCCTAGTCGAAGGCGAAGTCCGCCTGCGGGCGCACTGCCCACTTCGCTCATGATGACGGCCCTCCTTGAAGTCGAGCGCGAGACGCGACTGCTAGAGGGGAAGCTTTAAGGATGAATGAGGATCAGTGTTTCAGACGGAGAACTGTTCGGCGAGCACGCGCTCCTCCAGGCTTCTTCCGGCGTCGAACAGCATCTGCAGTCTGACCTTTCGGTCTTCCACCACGTCGACCTTGATGACGTTGCGTACCTCGACGTTGTCGGCCACCGCGCTCACCGGCCGCTTGTCAGCTTCCAGAACCTCGAAGGTCACCTTGGCCCGATGCGAGATGAGGGCGCCGCGCCAGCGCCGGGGACGGAAGGCGCTGATCGGCGTCAGCGCCAGCACCTGGGCGTCCAGGGGAATGATGGGGCCGTGCGCCGACAGGTTGTAGGCCGTGGATCCGGCGGGGGTGGACACGAGGGCGCCATCGCAGCTCAGCTCCGCCAACCTCGGCCGTCCGTCGATGAGGATGCGCAGCTTGGCGGTCTGGCGGGTCTCGCGCAGCAGACTCACCTCGTTGATCGCCAGCGCTTCGCGCTCCTCGCCGGCCGCTGTCCTGGCGGTCATGCGCAAAGGGTGGATCACCGCCCGCTCGGCGGCCCGGATACGCGCCGGCAGATCGGCTTCGACATAGTCGTTCATCAGGAAGCCGACGCTCCCCAGGTTCATGCCGAAGATCGGGCGGGTGTTGGCCATGTGCCGGTGCATGACTTCGAGCATGAAGCCATCGCCCCCGAGCGCGACGATGACGTCGGCTTTGCTCTCGGGCGCATCGCCCCAGGTCCGCGCCAGCTTGTCCCTGGCTTCGCGCGCGTCGGCTCGATCGGCGGCGAGGAAGGCCAGGCGCAGCGGCGGCGGCTCGGAAGCCATGGCCCGAGGCAACGCGGAAGCTAGTGTCCCGAGTCCGAAGTTCGCAGGTGTTCGGGGCGGGCGTCCGACGAACTTCGGACTCGATCGGACACTAGCAAGCTAATGATTCTAGTGTGGTTTACGGATCCGATGTTCGCCAACAACGCCTCCCCACAAGACATGCGAACTTCGGATCCACCACACTAGCGCGCTTGTCAATCGACCGGCGCGGCCTGCCAGAGGGCGCGGAAGGCGCGAGCGGAGGTTTTCGCGGGGAAGGGCCCGAAGGCGGCCAGGCCGCGTCGCGCCCCGGCCGCGCCTCCGCCAGGACGTCCGCCCGAAAGCGCGCGCACGCCCGCGAGCAGGTCGGGAAAGGCGCTGCGGTCGATATCGGCTCCGGCCAGCGCCAACGCCAGGCCGTCCGGTCCGGCTTCGTCGCGGACGGCGGCGGCGATGGCGGATCGCTCGTAGCCGCCGAGGCGGGCGAGCGCGGCCTCGAAGATCCCTAGTTGACCGTCGGCGAGAGCGGTCACCAGCAGATCGGGCGACAACCGTCCGGCCGCGGCGAGCTTGTCGACAAAGCGGACTTCGTTGGCCTCCGGTCTGGCGCCGTCCAGGGCGGAGATCAACTCGTCCAGGCGCTCCTGGGCGCGATTGCCCTCGACGTCGCCGCGCATGGCCTCGAGCGCCTCGCGCACGGCAAGGCGGCGGGTCTCGGGTAAACTCGCCACCCACTCGACGATCTGGGTCATGGCCCCGCTCATGCGGTCGGATCCGACTCGGTGCTCATGCCGGATTGTAGAGTCTCGCACCGGCGACGCATCAACCCGAGCAGCCATTCGAGCCCTGGATCGGGTTCGGCGCGCCGGGCCGCAGAGATGGTGAAGCCGGGGACCGCGATGTGCGGCTCCAGGATCTGCAGCCCGAGCACGCGCGCATGCTGCTCGGCGATGCTGCGCGGACAGGTGGCGATCGCGTCGGAGCCGGCGACGAGCCACAGCGCCATCTCCCAGCGGGGGACGAGCGCGGTGGTGGCCACCTGTGCGGCGTTCGGGAGCGGATCCTCGCCGACGTCGGGCGCGGTGCGGCCGGGGGGCGCGCAGAAGACATGGCCGGTATCGCGCCAGGCGCGGCTGTCGATGCGGCCGCGGATGGTCGGATGGTCGGCGCGGGCGACGACGCAGTAGCGGTCCTCGTACAGGGGTTCGACGCGCAGTTCGGAGGGCAGGGTGTCGAAGCGTCCGAGCGCCATGTCGAGCTGGCCGCGGCGCAGGGCCTCGACCGCCATGTAGCCGCGCAGGAACTGAAAGACGAAGCCGGCGCCGGGCGCCTCCTGGCGCATCGCCTGGACAAAGGCGCCGTCGATGGCGGCGGCGGCGAACTCGGTGCCGGCGAGGTTGAACCAGCGCCGGCTCCGGGCCGGATCGAAGCCCGGTTCGGCGGCGACGGCGGCGCCGATCATGTCGATCAAGGCGTCGATCCGCGGCGCCAGCTCGAGCGCCCGGCGCGTGGGCTCCAGGCCGTGCGGACGGCGAACGAACAATGGATCGGCGAACAGATCCCGCAGGCGCGCGAGGGCGTGGCTCACCGCCGATTGGGACAGCCCGAGGCGTTCGGCCGCTGCGGTGGTGCGCCCGCGCCGCACCAGCTCGCGGAAGACGAGCAGCAGGCCACCGTCGACCCGACGGATATCGTCCTCATCAATATCAGACATGCAGCCAATTCAGTATCCCGGTTTCGCAGTCGGAGCTAGTCGGTCCGCCGCCAAGCCGATGGAGGCCGACATGAGCTGTCCAACCCACGAAACCGACCTGCGCCTGATCGCCAAGCGCCGGGTGCGCGCCCGCTTCTCCTTTCCTACGCACGCCTTCTGGTACGCCGCGGTGAACGCGACCCTTGCGGTCGTGAACCTCGCCACGACGCCACATTCGCTGTGGTTCCACTGGTCGGTGCTGGGCTGGGGCGTGGGTCTCGCCGCGCACGCCTGGGAGGCATACGGACCGCCGCCCCGCTCGCTCCAGGCGGAAATCGACGCCGAGATCGAGCGGTTGCGCCACGCCGGCGCGCGCTAGCCCGAGGCCGCCACGGTCCGCGGGACCGTCCTGCCTTTCGCCGGGGTGTGCGGGGCGCTCTATCTGGCGGTCTCCGGGCTCAGTGACTACCGCTACGACGGCTCCAGCCAGAGCGATCGCAGCCCCACCTGGCAAGGGAACCTGCACTGCTGGCGCGCAGACGGCTGGTACGCCGGCGCGGTGCTCACGGCGGTCGACTTCGGCGACCAGCCGCCGACGACGATGGAAGCGGACCTTTACGGCGGCAGACATGTCGCCGTTGGCGCGAACGATCTCAATCTCGAGCTGCTGTGGACGCACTTCGACAAGAGCGCGCCCGGGCCAAGCTACGATGTCTTTGAACCGCAAGCGGAGCTGACACGCGCCTTCGGCCGTCTGACGGTGAAGGGGCTGGTCGCCTGGTCTCCCGAGGGGTCCGATCACACCGGCCGCTACTGGCATCTGAAAGGGACTGTTGCCTATGCCGTCGCGCCCTGGCTCAGCTTCAGCGGCCGCCTGGGTCGGATCTGGTCCGAGCGCGGCCAGGACCGCTGGCATTTCGACGCCGGGGCGACCGCGAGTTGGAAGCGGCTGAGCCTCGATGCGCGCTACGGCGGTACGGACCTTGGGCCTGCGCAATGCTACGGAACGATGTGGTGCGCGCCGGGCGCCTACGCCAGCGTGACCTGGCGGCTGCTTCCCTGACGGCGCCGCTCGATTGAGGAGTCCGCATGCGCCTGCGCACCAGCTACGCCGCTTTCGAGAGCGCCGCGGAGCCGCCGCTCTGGCTCGCGGGGCGGCTCGATCTGCCGGTCGGCGAAACGTCGGCGCGCAAGTCGCTGGCGGCGGTGCTGATCTGCCACGGCTCCGATGGGGTCGATGGCCGCGGCGCCTTCCATGCCACACGCCTCAACGAGGCGGGCCTGGCGACCCTCGAGATCGATATGTGGGCGGCGCGAGGAACGGTCCGGGGCGCCGCCGCCCGCCCGGCGTCGCCGTTGCTGACCTTGCCGGATGCTTTTGGGGCGCTCGCTTTTCTCGCCGCCCAGCCGGAAATCGATCCAGGCCGCGTCGGCGTCATGGGCTTTTCCTGGGGTGGGGCGGTGAGCCTGCTGGCCGCCCGCGCCCGTCCGGGGGCGGGCCTCGCTTTCGCCGCGCACGCGGCGCTCTACCCAGTCTGCTGGGCCTACCAGCGCATCGCCGCCATGGCGCTCGAGAACCTCACGCCCGCGCCGATCCTCATCCTTACCGGTGTCGAAGACGCGTATGATCGTGCGGGCGCCGGGCCGGCCTTGGCCGAGAAGCTGATTGCGGCTGGCCATTCGCGCGTGCGCGCCGTCGAGTATGCGCGGGCCGGGCACGGCTTCGACCGCGATCTTCCGCCCCAGACGATCACCGATCCGTTCGCCCACGAAGGCGCCGGCGGGGAGGTGGTGATGGCTTTCGAGCCCGATGCCGCCCGCGCGGCGCGGGAGGAGGTCGTCGGCTTCTTCCTGGATGCGCTTTAGCGGCAGCCCTTCTTCAGGACGCCAGCACCGGCGCGGCCCGCCAGCGATCGGGGAAGAGGGCCTTCAGGTCTCGAAGCTTGGGCAGGTCGTAACTGACGATGTAGGGCGCGTCGGGGTGCTTCTCGAGGTAGTTCTGGTGATAGCCCTCGGCGGGGAAGAAGCCGCTGTCCGGAGCGACCTTGGTGGCGATGCGGCCGCGGAACACGTGCGCCGCCGTCAACTGGGCGATGTAGCTCTGCGCCAAGTCCCTCTGTCCGGTATTTTCGTAGAAGATCTCGCCGCGGTACTGCGGTCCCTCGTCGGGAAACTGACGGTCCAGCTGAGTGGGGTCGGTCGCCACCGAAAAATAGATCCGCAGGATGTCGCCGAGCGAAATCTGACCGGGGTCATAGGTGATCTTCACCGATTCCGCATGACCGGTGGTCCCGGTGCTCACCATCTCGTAGTTGGCGAAGCGCCTGGGGCCGCCGTCGTAGCCGGCGACCGCGCTCAGTACGCCTTTGACGTGTTCGAAGACGCCCTGCATGCCCCAGAAGCAGCCGCCGGCGAGTACGATCGCCTGTGGTCCGCTGCCGGCGTCGGCGGGGGCCGCGGCCGGTGGCGGCACGCGCACCGCCCGGGCCTCTGCGCCACACGCGGCGGCGCCCAGGGCGAGCAGGGTGGCGAGAACAGGCTTCATCACGGCGTCTCCTTGATGAGGCTCATATAGGCGATGGGCGCAAGAGGCGCCTTGCTTGACCGAGCGCCCGATGCGGCGCTTGGCTGGCTCCCAAGCGCCGCAGCCCGCGGGGAGGCCAGCCATGAACCCGATCACCCTTTTCATCGCCTTCGCGCTCATCGCCGCCGGCGCTGGTCTGACGACGACCGTCGGACCGGCCGCCGGCGCGCCGGTGATCCTCGTAGGCGTGATCGTCGCCTTCTCGCTGAAGATGGCCAACACCTGGCAGAAGTTCGTGATCCTGCGCGCCGGCAAACTGCAGGGGGTGTACGGGCCCGGGCTGTTCGCCATCATCCCGGTGGTGGACAGCGTCGTGGCGGTGATCGACGAGCGTATCCAGACCACCGCCTTCAACGCCGAGCAGGCGCTCACCCGCGACACCGTGCCGGTCAATGTGGACGCCATCATCTTCTGGCGGGTGCACGACGCCCGCGCCGCCGCCCTGGAGATCGCCGACTACAGGAGCGCCATCGAACGCGTCGCCATGACCACACTCCGCGAGATGATCGGCGCCTCGATGCTCTCGGTGCTGCTCAGCGAGCTGAAGTCGGCCGACGACCTGCTGCGCACCGAGATCGGCCGTAAGACCGAAGTCTGGGGGATCGCCGTCACCGCCGTCGAGATCCGCGATGTCTCCATTCCCGAGGCGCTACAGAACGCCATGAGCCGCCAGGCCCAGGCCGAACGCGAGAAGGAGGCGCGCATCATTCTCGGCTCCGCCGAGGCGGCGGTGGCCGACCAGTTCGTGCAGGCCGCCACCACCTACGCCGGTCATCCGGCGGCGCTGCAGCTGCGCGCCATGAACATCGTCTACGAGACCACCAAGGAGCGCGGGGCCACGATCCTGATGCCCACGACCATGGTCGACGCCATGAACCCGGGCGTGGCCGCCGCCATGGGGCGGGCCGTCAACCTGCCCCCCGCCGAGTGAGCCTTCTCCTCAACATCCTCTGGTTCATCCTCGGCGGCTGGCTCACCGGCCTGCTCTGGGTCCTCGGCGGACTGCTGCTGGCGGTCACGATCGTCGGCCTGCCGTGGACCATGGCGGCCTGGCGCATCGCCGGGTTCGCTTTCTTCCCCTTCGGCAAGCAGATCGTCGAGCGGCGCGACATCACCGGCCGGGACGACCTCGGCACCGGATGCCTCGGGGCGGGCCTGAACGTCATCTGGATCCTTCTGGGCGCCTGGCACATCGCCCTGGCGCACCTCGTCATCGGCGCTGCCCAGGCGGTGACCATCATCGGCATCCCGTTCGCCTGGAAGAACTTCCAACTCGCCTGGATCGCGCTCATGCCGGTGGGCAAGGCGGTCGCGCCGGCGTAGGCGGACGGCACGGCCGGCCCTGAGGTCCCGGGGGGCTGTGCCTCAGCGCCGCTTGGCTGTGAACACGCCCTTGAACGCGCCGCCGGACGCTTCGCCTTTGATGGAGCCATCCGGCTGCACCGCGCCGGTGTACATGACGTGGATCGGCGCGCCGTTGAGTTCGGTGTCGTAGGCGAGGGCGACACCCTTGTCGTCCGCCGTCCCGCTGGCCTGCAGCACTGAACCCACGACGGGGGCGCAGGGGCCGCGAAGCACGTTTTCCGAGGCTTTGAAGGCGCACAGCAGCTGGAAGTCGGGGGCGTTGCCGAGACTGACGTGGAATTGCCACGCGCCCGGCGGCGCCGCGAGCGGTGCGGCGTCGAAGTCGCCGTTGAAGAAACCGGCCGTCACCTGCCCGCGCACCCAGCCGTCGCTTTGGCGCTTTCCCTGGTAGGTCACGTGGACTTCGTTGCCCTGGTAGGTGGTGGTGTACTCCAGATCCATGGCCTCGCTGCCGATCGAGCCGCTGGCGCGCTCGACGTAGCCGTAGACCACCCCACAGGGACCGGAGAGGCTCTGACCGTCCTGCTTCAGGTCGCAAAGCAGATCATAGCGGAGCTTGGGACCCCAGTCGGCATGGAGCACCCAGGCGCCGCTCAGATCCTTGGGCAAGGCAGCGAGCGGCGAGAAGAGACCGGCGCAGAGCACCGCCAGAAAAGTGAAGCGCATCATGAGAGCCTCCCGCGGTCGAACCTAGCGCTTGCCGTCGGAGGCGGGAAGGACGTCGGCGCGCTGTGCGGAGGGGGCCCGTAACTGCGTCTAGGCTGTAAACTCGAGGCCTTCCATGCCGCTCTCGCGCCATTGTCGGACCAGCTCGAAGAAGATGATCGAGCCCGGCCCATAGAGGTCGTCGAAGATGCCGCCGCCGCCCGGCCGCCCCTCGCCGTTGTAGTAGCCCGGCGTGCACGCCTCGAGGAAGCCGAGGTTGGGGCGGGGCGAGTCCTTCACCGTCGTGACCCAGGCGGCCTCGGCCTCCGCGGTGGGTTCGACCACGGCGGCCTGGCGCAGGCGCGCCTCGGTCACGACCGCGGCGATGTGGCGCGACTGCTCGTCGAGCATATGCGGGAAGTTGGGCGTGAAGGCGTTCTGGGTGATCCCCATGTGGAAGCAATTGGGGAAGCCGTGGCTGTAGTAGCCGTGCAAGGTCTTCATCCCGCCGGCCCAGTAGTCGCTGAGCCTGCGTCCGCCTCGGCCGACAACATCGCAGCCGGCCCTGCGGGTGTAGGCCGTGCCGACCTCGAAACCAGTGGCGAAGATGATGCAGTCGACCTCGTAGAGCTTGCCGCCCGACACCAGCCCGGTTTTCGTCACCCGCTCGACGCCGCGGCCGCCGGTGTCCACCAGGGTCACGTTCGGCCGGTTGAAGGTCGGCAGGTAGTCGTCGCTGAACGTCGGCCGCTTGCAGAATTGCCGGTACCAGGGCTTGAGCCCCTCGGCGGTGTCGCTGTCGGTCACATCCGCGTCCACACGCGCGCGGATCTGGTTCATCTTGCGAAAGTCGGCGAACTCCATCTGTTCGGCCAGCTCCTCGGGCGACAGCGCCCCTCCGGCGCGGACGACCTCTTGCGAAAGCAGGTTGCGGATGATGTCGGTCCAGCCGTCGCTGACCATGTCCTCGTCCTGGACGCCGCCGGAGACGAGGATGTTGAAATTGTCCATGCGCTGCTTCTGCCAGCCGGGCGTCAGCGAGGCGGCCCAGCCAGGATCGGTCGGCTTGTTGCCGCGCAGATCGACCGAGGATGGGGTGCGCTGGAAGACGTAGAGATGCCTGGCCCAATGCCCCAGGTGCGGCACGCACTGGATCGCCGTGGCGCCGGTGCCGATCACCGCCACGCGCTTGTCCGTGAGGCCGGTGAGGTTCCCCTCTGAGTCGCCGCCGGTGTAGCCATAGTCCCAGCGGGAGGTGTGGAAGTTGACGCCCTTGAAGCTGTCGATCCCAGGGATCCCCGGCAGCTTGGGCCTGTTCAGCGGTCCGTTGGACATGACCACGAATTTGGCCCGGATGGCGTCGTTGCGGCTGGTGGCGACAAGCCAGCGCTTGTCGTCGTCGAGCCATGTGAGCGAGCGCGCCTCGGTCTGGAAGCAGGCGTCCTTGTAGAGGTCGAAGTGTTCGCCGATGCGCCGGGCGTGGGCGCGGATCTCGGCGGCGAAGCTGTACTTCTCCTTCGGGAGGTAGCCGGTCTCCTCCAGTAGCGGCAGGTAGATGTAGCTCTCGATGTCACACTGGGCGCCGGGATAGCGATTCCAGTACCAGGTGCCGCCGAAGTCGCCGCCCTTTTCGATGATGCGGACCTTGCCGACGCCGGCCTCGCGCAGGCGGGCGGCAGCCATCAGGCCGCCAAATCCGCCGCCGATCACCAGCGCATCCACCTCGTCGGCGAGCGGCGCCCGCGCGAAGCCCGGCTGCACATAAGGGTCGTCGATGTAGTGGCTGAAGTCGCCCTTGACTTCGACATACTGCCCGTTGGCGTCGGGGCGCAGGCGCTTGTCGCGCTCGACGCGGTACTTCTCGCGCAGGGCGACGGGATTGAAGTCGAGGTCGGTCGTGTCGAGGGGCAAGCGCTCTTCCTTGAAGTGGGGCCAGGCGCCCCCAAGTGAACGGCATTCACTCGCCGAACTCAAGCGGGGCCCTGGGCGCGTGCGGATTCCGCGCCGGCATGAGAAGGTGAGGTCGTGGACGACCGCCCGGTCACTCCCGCGGAGCTCAGCCGTCGCGACCTCAGGGCCGCGCCTTCGGCGCGCCTGGGCGATCCGTTCCGGCCGCTGGAGGCGGAGTGCCGCGTCGTTCAGTTCGGCGGCCCGCTCACCGAGGCGCAGCTGCGGAAAGCCGGTGAGATCATGTCCGGCCGCGCGGACGTCGTCCTGCGCGCCTACGGCTCCGCAGCGGCCGACCTCGGTTTTCTCCGACATTTCCCGGGCTTGGCGAAGCTCCAGCTCGAAGTCTTCGATCTCGCCAGCCTCGAGGGCATCGATCAGGTCAGCCCGACGCTCGAGATGTTCTTCTTCGGCAAGACCCGGAAGCGCTTTTCGGTCGCGTTCCTTACGCGCATGCCGCGCCTCAGGGACCTGCATCTGGAGCGCAACGCCAAGGACCTGGCGGTCGTTGGCGGCCTCACCGAGCTGACCGCGCTGTCGTTCCGCGGCCTGACCCTGCCGGATCTGCGGCTGCTGCTGCCTTTGCGAGATCTGCGCGACCTGTCCCTCCGGCTCGGCGGGACGCGCGACCTGGGCCTCCTCCCCGAGTTCGAGCACTTGGAGCGCCTCGATTTGATGCGACTGACCGGATTGAGCGATCTTTCCATGCTGGGCGAAATGGCGGGCCTCGAGCTGCTGACACTCGACTGGCTGCGCAACGTCACCGAGCTGCCGAGCTTCGCCCCGCTTCGGCGGCTGCGACATGTCACCCTCGACACCATGAAGGGGCTCACCAGCCTCCAGAGCGTCGCGGCCGCGCCCGCCCTCCAATACTTGAAGGTGCTCGGAACGCCTCAGCTGCGAGCGGAGCACTTCGCTTGTCTCGTCGGCCACCCGAGCTTGCAAACGCTGGACGCCTCGCCCAGCGGCTGGACCGCCTATCGAGAGATCAAGAAGATGCTGCCGGGCATCGCTCGGTAAGCTCGGGCGCGCCCCTACTTCTGCGCCACCTTGGGGTTGGCGGCGGCGAAGCCGGCTCTGGCTTCTGTGATCACGTAGGCGCGGATCGCCTCGACGTCGGCAGGCGAGAGGACCGGAGCGAAGCTGACCATCCCCTTGTCCTTGCGCGCGCCCCCTAGGACGACCTCGCGGAAGCCGGCGGGGTCGCCCAGAAGACCGCTCATGCGCAAGTCCGGGATGACGCCGCCGCCGATGGCGTTGTAGCCGTGGCAGACGAGGCAATAGCGGTTGAAGGTCGCGTGCCCGTAGGTGACGGTCGCGGCCGGGGCGTTCGAAGGAGGGGGAGGGGGAAAGGCGATCTTGGTCAGGCGCGGCGCCGGCAGGCTGGCCCTGCCGTCGAGGGCGTAGACGAGAACGCGGCCATTGTCGGGATTGCCGAGCTTGGGCGCGGCGAAACCGGCGGCCAGGTAGAAGACAGAGCCGAAGCCGGCGTTGACGGCGATGTACTCCTTGCCCCTGACCTCGTAGGCGATCGGCCCTGACAGCGTCGCCGCATAAGTGTCGGTCGTCCACACCGGATGGCCGCTGGCGGCGTCGTAGGCGGCGAAGTGGCCGTCGGCCGTCCCCTGGAAGACGAGGCCGCCGGCGGTCGTAAGCACCCCGCCGTTCCAAGGCCCCTGGTGGGGCACGCTCCACACCTTCTGCTGGCGCGCCGGATCCCAGGCCAGGAGGTAGCCGCGCAGAGCGTTGGCCATGGCCGCCCGCGCCTTGGGATCGGTCGGGAGGCTGTTGAGGGTGGTGTCGGTCGCGGTGTTCCACTGCCCGGGCGCATAGGCGAACTTGGCGTCGGTGCCGTAGGTGCCCGGGATCTCCTGGGCCGGGATGTAAACGAGGCCAGTCTGCGGGCTGAAGGCCATCGGCTGCCAGTTGTGGGCCCCGAAGCTGGACGGGAAGATTGTCGAGGGGTTGAGCCGGTACCGGGGATCCCCTTGCTCTATCGGCCGGCCGGTAACCGGGTCGACGCCGCTGGCCCAGGTCACCGGAACGAACGGCTTGGCCGAGATCAGCTTCCCGGTGTCGCGATCCAGAACGTAGAAGAAGCCGTTCTTGGAAGCCTGCATGATTACCCGACGCGAGCGTCCGTCGATCTTCAGATCGGCGAGCGTCAGGGTCTGGGTCGAGTCGAAGTCCCACGAATCGCCCGGCGTCGTCTGGAAGTGCCAGCGATAGGCGCCGGTATCCGCATCGACGGCGATGATCGAGGCGAGGAAGAGGTTGTCTCCGCCGGAAGGACTCCGCGCCTTCTCATCCCAGGGCAGGCCGTTGCCGGTGCCGAAGTAGAGGAGGTTGTTTGTCGGGTCGTACGAGAATGAATCCCAGGCGGTGCCGCCGCCGCCGAACGTCCACCAATCACCGGTCCAGGTTTTGGCCGCCATGGCCATCGCGGCGTTCTCGAAGCCTTTCTTCGGATCGCCGGGCACGGTGTAGAACCGCCACACGAGCTTGCCGGTGGCGGCGTCGTAGGCCGAGACATAGCCGCGCACGCCGTACTCCGAGCCCGAATTGCCGACGATCACCTTGCCGCGAACGAGGCGGGGCGCCATGGTGATGGTGTACGGTTTGGACTGGTCGACGGTGACCACGCTCCACACCGGCCTGCCGGTCCTGGCATCCAGGGCGACGAGACGTCCGTCCAGGGTCGCCACATAGACCTTGCCCTGCCATACCCCGACGCCGCGGTTGACGACGTCGCAGCAGGCGTGGAAGCCGACGGCGCGCGGCACCTTGGGGTCGTATTCCCACAGCAGCCGGCCGTTGGTCGCGTCGAGGGCGTAGACGACGCTCCAGGCGCTGGTGGTGTACATGATGCCGTCTACGACCACGGGCGTGGCCTCGACGCCGCGGTTGGTGGCCAGCTGGAAGCTCCAGGCGAGGCCGAGCTGGCCGGCGTTATTGCGGTTGACCTGGTCGAGCGGGCTGAAACGCTGTTCGCTGTAGGTGCGGCCCTGGCTCATCCATTGGCCCGGGTCCTTGTCTGCATCGACCAGCCGCTTGCCGTCCACGGCCGCCGGGCCTTTGCCGCAGCCCGCCAGCGCCATGGCGGCGAGGCCAGCAGCCAGCCACACCATCTTCATAGCCGAACTCCCCCGCGACTTGACCGCAGGCCAACCTAGCGTCTCGGCGGCGATTGTCTAATCGCGATCGCCCCGTCTATGTCGGGAGCGACGACGCTCTCGGGATCGAGGAGAAGGCTCATGCGCGACACCGAAGCGGAAACGGCGGTCCGGCGGCCGTTCGAGGCGGCGGACGTGAACCGGTCTGCGCACGTTGGCGATGCCGTGCTCTCTCCGGATGGGGGCTTTGCCGTCTATGAGCTATCCGAGTTCGTCCCCGGCGCGAGTGCTGAGGAGGACCGGCAGGCGTCGTCGCTCTGGCGGATCGATCTCGAGGCCGGCGCAGCTCGCCGGCTGACCCGAAAGGGGGGAGGGGCGGCTTCGCCTCGAATGAGCCCCGATGGGGCGTTTCTCTACTATCTGGCCTCGCGCGAAGGCGCGAAGGTCGCCCAGATCTGGCGTCTGCCGCTCGATGGCGGCGAAGCAGAGCCGCTGACCTCTCTCGAGCAAGGCGTTGGCGTTTTCGCCGTCTCGCCCGATGGCGAGACGATCGCCTATGCCGCGGCGGAGGCGCTCAAGCCGCGCAGACCGAACGAACACGTGCGGATAAGCCGCGCCGCCTGGCGCTTCGATCCCGTCCCCGGCTACCTCCACGACCTCGGCCAGGCCATCAGTCTGCTGCCCTCTGCCGGGGGCGTGGCCGAGGCGCTCACCGCTTACGACGGGATCGTGCAGGCCATCGACTGGTCACCGAGCGGGGGCGAGCTTGCCGCCTTGATCCTCGGGCGAGCCGAAACCGAGGCGTTCCCGGCGCTCGGCGATCTGGTGATCGTGGACGAGGCGGGGAACGCGACCACGCTCGTTCGCAGGATCTTCGCGGCTACTCTCTTCTGGACGCCGGATGGGCGGAAAGTCGGCTATGTCGCCGGCCCGCCCGGAGCCTTCTCCCGCCAACCGCAGCTGTTCGTTGTCGACCGAGAAGGCGGCGAACCCGAAGTTCGAACGCGCGCTCTCGACAGGGCCGTCGGCGGCCTCTTCCAAACGGCGAACCCGGCCGCGCGGGTCCGGACCAGGGTGCTGCCCGCGCCAGGCGGCGACAGCGCCGTGACCGCGATCGGAGTCGGCGGCGAGGGGGGGCTGTGGGAGGTGGCGCTGACCGGTCCTGAGCAGTGCCGACCCTTGCTCACAGGGCCGAAGCTTCGCAAAGCGCTAGGCCGGAATGGCGACAAAGTCCTTTTCTCGGCCCAGGATTTCATCGCGGCGCCGGAACTGTGGCTGTTCGACCTCGCCACCGGGACTGAACGCCAGCTCACCGAGCACAACAGCGCCTGGCGGGCGAGCGTGGCGTGGCCAAAGGCGGAGCGCATGACCGCCGCGAGCGGGGAGGGCGCGCAGATCGAAGGCTGGGTGCTACTGCCGGCTCAGGGTGAGCCGCCGTTCAAGACCCTCCTCTTCATCCACGGTGGACCGCACGGCGCCTGGGGCGCCAGCTTCAACGAGGATTTTCAGGAAATGGCGGGCGCCGGCTATGCAGTGGCGTTCGCCAATCCGCGTGGTTCCACCGGCTACGGCGACGAATTCTCTACCGCCATCCTCGGCCGTTGGGGCGAACCCGAGCTCGAGGATTTCACTGCCTTCTTGGACGCACTGGTGGCGCGCGGAATTGCCGACCCTCACCGTCTGGGGGTCACCGGCGTTTCCGGCGGCGGCCATCTATCGGCATGGCTGATCGGCCACACGGACCGCTTCAAAGCGGCGGTCCCGGAGCAAGGCATCTACAGCCATCTGTCGGCCTACGGTGTCTCCGACGCCGGGGTCGAGCTGATGACGCACGAATTGGGCGCGGCGCCGCACGAGGAGCCCCGGCGCTACTGGGAGCTCTCGCCGCTGGCCCATGCGCATAAGTGCCGGACGCCGACCCTCTTGATCCAGGGCGAGGCGGACGTGCGCTGCCCGATGGAGCAGGCCGAGCAGCTTTACACAGTGCTGCGGCGGAACGGCTGCGCGGTGGAGTTGCTGCGGCTGGCCGGCTGCAACCACGGCCTGCAGGTCTGGGGGCCTCCGGGCCTGCGGCGGACGCGCATGGCCGCCATGCGAGAATGGTTCGACCGCTATCTGGTCTGAGGCGGAAGGGCTGAGGAAGGAACGGAATGGCCGCCGACCAGCCCCCAGCCCCGGTGGCGGAAATCGTCGTCACCGCGCCGCGGCTGCCGCCGGCGCCGGCCGATGCGGCCTTCTCCATCGTAAGCCTGTCCCGGGCTGCGCTCGAGGCTTCGCCAAGCTTGGACATCGCCCTCGAACAGGTTCCCGGCTTCTCTCTGTTCCGTCGCACTCCCAGTCTTGGGGCCAATCCGACCACCCAGGGAGCGTCGCTGCGCGCCATCGCCGGCTCGGGCGCCAGCCGAGCCTTGGTCACCTATGACGGCGTGCCTCAGAACGACCCCTTTGGCGGCTGGGTAATCTGGACCAGCCTCCCCAGCGAGATCGTCGGCGAGGCCAGGATCGTACGCGGCGCCGGCGCCGGGCCATATGGCGCCGGGGCCCTGACCGGTGTCGTCGAACTCCAGGGGCCGGACGCGCGCGCGCGGTCCTGGAACGCCCAACTCGATGGCGGCTCGCTCGGCGAGGTGCGGGGCGAAGCCGGCGCGACCCTGCCGGCCGCAGGCGGTCTCCTGGATCTCGCGGCGGCAGCTGAGCGCACTGATGGGTGGATCCCGGTGATCGCCGGCCGCGGCGCCGCCGACACCCGCCTATACCTGCGCGACGGATTCGGTCAGGCGCGCTGGCTGTTCCGACAAAGCGCGACAACCACCGAGGTTCGCGCCTCGGCCTTCGAGGAAACCCGCGGCTCGGGACTGGCCGGCGGCGGCTCGCACGACGAGGGCGGGCAGGCGAGCGTCACTGCCGCCCGGGCGCCGGCGGCGGGCGTTGTCGGCTGGCGGGCCCAAGCCTGGACCACCTTGTCCAACCTTCAGAACGTCTCGGTGAGCGTTGCCCCGGATCGCTCCTCGACCACCCTGGTCGACGACCAGTACGCCACGCCGGCCCTCGGCTGGGGCGCCAATGGCGCCGCCCGAGAACTGCTCGCCGGCTGGACCCTGGAGGAGGGCATTGATGTGCGTGGCGCCTCGGGCGAGGACCGCGAACACTTCAAGCCGATCGCCGGCGCTCTCACCGCCGATCGTCGCGCTGGCGGCGCCGCCTTGGTCGGCGGCGTGTATATCGAGGCGAGCCGCGTCTTAAGGCGATTGACGCTCGTCGGCGGCGCGCGGCTCGACGGCTGGGAGGACTACAATGGCCACCGTATCGAGCGCAGCCTGCTCACCGGCGCGACCACGCTCGACCAGCACCCGGCGTCGCGCGGGGGCATCGTTCCCAGCGGCCGTCTCGGCGCTCGCCTGGATCTGGGAGCGGACCTCTATCTGCGCGCCGCCGCCTACGCCGGCTTCCGCCCGCCGACCCTGAACGAGCTCTATCGGCCGTTCCGGCTCGGTAACAACGTCACCGAAGCCAATGCGGACCTGACGCCCGAGCGGCTGTATGGCGTCGAAGGCGGGGCGGGCGTCGATCACGGCCCCTTCGCCGCCGCCGCCACCCTCTTCTACAACCGCCTCGACGACGCCATCGAGAACGTCACCCTGCGCGCGGGGCCGCTCCTCGACCCGGTGGAGGGCTTCATCCCCGCTGGGGGACTCCTGATCCAGAGGCGCAATGTCGCCTACGTCGACGCCGTTGGCATCGAGGCCGAGGCCAGCTTCCATGCCGCCCCGCGACTGGAGGCTTCTGCGGCGCTCGATTGGACCGATGCCAGGGTTCACGGGGGCGCGCAGGCGCCGGCGCTTACTGGTCTGAGGCCCGCCGAGACGCCGCGTTGGACGGCAACGGCCATGCTATTTTGGCGTCCGGCGCCGCGAGCGCGGTTCTTCGCCGACCTGCGCTATGAGAGCGCACGCTTCGCCGATGACCGGAACCTGCTTCGTCTGGCCCCGGCGACGACCATCGACATCGAGGCCGATTGGCGCGCCACCCGCGGCCTCACCTTGTTCGTCGCCGCGGACAACATCGCCGATGTCGCGGTCGCCACCGACGAGACGGCGACCGGGATCACAAGCTACGGTCCGCCCAGGATCGTCCGCGCCGGGGTGCGCGTGGGAGGCGGCTGAGAGCCACCGTCCTCAGGCCGGCACGGGCTCGGGCGCGCGCTCGAAGGCCGGCACCAGATGGTCGCCGGTCAACTGAATGCTGCGCAGGATCGCCTCGGGCGCCAACGTCCCGTATTGCATCAGACACATCATGCGGTCGACGCCGACGCCCTCGAAGCCGGCGAGTTTGGCGGCGCAATGATCCGGATCGCCGATGACCACACAGTCGATCGGCTCGGTGACCTCATGGGCTTCCTCGAAGCCGATGTCTTCGCCGTTGGCGAGGCGCTTGAGGAGCGCGACCACGGGCGGATCGTCGGCCTCGATGCGCGTTTCGTTCGGATCGCGCTTGTCGACGACGGCGGTGTCTTTTGCCGAGTTCGGGTGCAGGCCGGCCTTGATCATATCGTACCAGACCCGTCGCGGCACTTTGAACGTCACTGCGGCCGCATTGACGTACCACAGCGCCGACCAGGCTGCGCCGCTCCGGATCGCCGCCTCGCGACTTTCGGCCACGTGCACGAAGGTGAAGGCGCCCTTCTCCTTGTTTATGAAGGCGCCGGCGGGCTGGCGACAGTTCGCCAAGCCGACGTCGTGCTCACGCATCATCGCGCCGAGGAACTTCACCGGGCTGAGCAGGGTCGTGCCGAGCGCGCCCACGCCCAGTTCGCCAGCCATGCGGAAGCTTTCGGGCGAGCCGCAGGTCTGCCACAGGCGCGGATGCGGCTTCTGCACCGGCTTGGGGGTGACCTCGCGCGCCGGCATCGTAAAGCCAGGGCTTTCGTATGAGAACTCGCCGGGGGCCCACATGCGCGGGATCATGCGCATGGCCTGGGCGACCTCGTCGCGCGCGGTTTCCGGATTGACGCCGAAGGTCTCCCATTCCTTGCCGCCGGATTTCGCCAGACCAAGTTCGAGCCGCCCGCCCGAGAGGACATCCAAGGTCGCCGCTCGCTCGGCCACGCGCAGCGGGTTGTTGATGAGGAAGGGCGAGAGCACGCCGGCATGGCCGACTCGCAAGGTGCGCGTGGCCATGGCGATCGCGGTCAGCACCACTTCGGGCGCGGCGGAGTGGGAGAAGAACGGCGAGCCATGGTGCTCCACCTGCCACCAGACGTCGAATCCGGCAGCCTCGGCGGCGCGCGCCTGGTCCAACACCTCCGTGAACAGGCTCGTCTCGCTGCGCCCGTGCCAGGGTGGCGCGCGCTGAATCTCGCAAAAGATGTCGAACTTCATCAAAGCCTCTCCCGCCGCGACGGTGATCCTGATACGTAACCGACGTTCTGAAATCGGGGCTATTCGTAACAGATGTTATGTAACGGCGACAAGGGCCTCCCCCGCTGCGGGGCGCGGGAAATAGGCCGCGCCGGCGAAGCCGGGGTGAGAAAGGGTAAGCGGCTGTCCAGGCGTCCTCGGGCCAGAGCCTAGATGGCGCGGCACGCCGACCACCAGGAACGGCGCGAGGCGTTCGCGGCGGCCGCGCTGCGTGTCATCATGCGCGCCGGCGTCGGCGCGCTCACGGTGCGCGAGGTGGCCAAGGAGGCCGGTTTCACCACCGGGGCCCTTACCCACTACTTCCGCTCCAAGGACCAGGTCCTCATCGAGGCCTCGGAATATTCGGCGAGGCTGGTCCGGCCGCGGATGGAGCCCCTGGCCGAGTCCCCGGACCCGGTGGAAGGCCTCCGTCGGGTCGTTGCCGAAGCCCTGCCCATGACCATGACGGTGCGCGGCTACTGGCGTATCTGGCTCGGTTTCTGGGAGCGGGCCAGCTACAATCCCCAGGTCGCCCGCGTCATGAGGGCGCGCTACGACGAGTGGCGGGGGCGATTGGCTCACCTGATCCGCCGCGCCCAGAACGAGGGCTTGGCCGTCGAAACCTTCGATCCAGAACTGGCGGCGCAGGAGCTGATCGCCATCGTCGATGGCATTGCCGTGCAGGTGCTGCTCGGGACGGGCCGCATCCCGGCGGCGCGCCAACGCGAGATCGTCAATTCCTGGATTGAAGGCATGTTGGCTGGTCGCGCCGGCCGCCGCCCGGCGACGGCCAAGGCGGTGTGACCGGAATCCCACGAAACCGCATTATATAACAAGCGCTACGAAATCGCGCTTTTCACTGGCAAAACACGCGTTATGTTTCGCGCAGCCGGAGACTCGCGCCTGTCACGAGAGCGAGTCCGCCGGCGTGATGGGGAGGCGCAACCATGTCGTTCACACACCGGCTTTGGAACGGAGCCGCCCTGGCGGTGGCGCTAGCCGCGCCGTCTCTCACGCGGGCCGCCGAGGCTCAAACCCAGAGCGCGGCTGCTCCGACCACCATCGGTGAGATCGTGGTCACCGCCGAGCGGCGCGCCGAGGATATCCAGCGCGTCCCCATCGCCATCACCGCGATCCAGGGCGCAGCGTTGGACACGCAAGGCATCAACGGCTTCGAAGATCTATCCATGCGCGTGCCTTCGCTACGTTTCGGCGCTGGCGTCACCGGCGGCGAAAACGTCATCACGATGCGCGGCCTGGGCAGCCAGAACACCACTCCGGGCGGCGACTCGCCGGTAGCCTACAACCTGGATGGGGTCTACCTCCAGCGCACCACCGTCATCGATCCGGAATTCTACGACATCAACCGGATCGAGGTGCTGCGGGGCCCCCAAGGCACCCTCTACGGCCGCAATTCGGTCGGCGGCTCGGTCAACGTCATCACCAACAAGCCCACGGACGCTTTCGAGGCCGGGGCCGACGCTCTCATCGGCAACTATCAAGCCAACATCTTCCGCGGCTTCATCAGCGGGCCCATCTACAAGTCCGGAGACTTCGCCATTGAAGCCCGGCTGACCGGCGTGCGCGCAACGCACAGCGGATATTCGACGAACCTTTCCACGGCGCCGACGGCGACCCACAACGAGGATGCGCAGGACTACTCGATGCTGCGCGGCCAGTTGAAATTCATCTTCGGGCCCAACGTCGATTTCCTGCTCGAGGGGGTCTACAGCTCGAATAAGGACCCGGCAGCTTTCAACGTCGCCTGGTGGGAGACGCCCAATCGTTTCGTCGTGAACAACGGCGACCCGGGCCAGCCCCCGATCGCACTCGGCTCGGCGTGCGATTTCTCTACCGCCGCCAGCTACAACCCGCGGGTCTTCTGCCACAACTCGCCCGACACGGCTTCGAACGACGTGCACCTCTATTCGGGCACGCTCAACTGGCGCATGGCCTTTGCGACTTTGACTTCGGTGACAGCTTGGTCCTCGAGCAATGTGCAGCAACTATCCGACGGCGATGGCTCTGACCTGCCCGTCGCCATCGGCGCTCCCTGGACCCTGAAGCAGAGTCAGTTCTCTCAGGAGGTGCGGCTGGCCAGCCCCGACACGCCGCGGGCGCTGCGCTGGCTCGTCGGCTTCATCTACTTCTACGCCGACAACTACGAAGACTTCGGCTATCGCGACACCGGCTACAACGACATCTTTCCGATCCCCGGCGGGCTCGACGAATTCACCTTCCTGAGCCACGGGGTCACCAAGACCAAGAGCTACGCGCCCTTCGGCCAGATCGACTACGATCTTGGCCAGACGAGCCTCGGCATTCCGCTGACCGTCACCGCGGGCCTGCGCTACACCCACGACGAAAAGTACGGCTACAACTACCTGGATTACGAGTTGCCGGTTTTCTGCGGCGGTCCGTGCTCCATCAGTCAGGGACAGTACTCGGCCTCCTGGGGGCAGGTGACCGGCAAGTTCGGGCTACAATATCAGGTGAGCCACGAGGTCATGGCCTACGCGTCAGTGTCCCGCGGCTACCTTTCGGGCGGGAACATCGTCGGCCTTGCCCACGTCTATGGGCCCGAAACAATGTGGTCGTGGGAAGGAGGCGTCAAGACCCGCTTCCTCGACGACCGCCTGCAGTTCAACCTCGCCGGATACTACGAACGGATCAACGGTCTGCAGGTGTTCGTCCAGAGTTCGACGGAATCGGGCATCAACAACGTCAACGGAGCGACCGACGTCAAAGGGCTTGAGGCGGAGGTCGCCGCCGTGCCGATCGACAACTTGCGCCTGAACCTCGCCGTGACGCTGACCGACGCTCATTATGGTCGCTACATCACCACTGACACCCGCTTCGCGCCCACTTTCGATCCGGGGCCGGAGTGCTTCGTCGATACTTCCAAGCCGCTCGTCCCGGCGCCATCGTATCTGTGTAACTTTCAAGGCCACGCGTTGAACGAGACGCCGCCCTACACGGTCGACTTCGGCGTCGAGTATGCCTTCCACACCGCTCTTGGCACTTTCACGCCCCGGATCGACGCTTTCTGGTCGGGTCGGGTGCAGTTCCTGCCCGACAACTGGCCGACCTCGGTTCAGAAACCCTATCATGAGACCGACGCCCACCTGACCTGGACGAGTCCCGCGGGTCGCTACTTCGTCGAAGGCTTCATCAAAAACATCGAGAATGCGAACGTGATCTCGAACGACGGCCTGCAGTCGATCTCGCTGGGCCAGCAGTCGATCGAGCCCGACAACTTCGTCTTCTACCCGCCGCGAACCTACGGCGTCCGCATCGGCGTCAACTTCGGCGGCTGAGCGGGCCATGGCCGCGGCCTGGAGTCTCGAGAGCTTCTACCACACCGTCGTCAACGCCCGCGATCTGGACGAGTCGGTCGCTTTCTATCGCCTGCTCGGCTTCGAGGTGTTGAACGATCGCCGCCACGTCGACTGGCCCGACTTCGTCGCCTCCATCTTCGGCATGCGACGGGCCAAGGGGCGAGGCGTGCTGATGGTGCTGCCGTCCGATCCCAACGGCCCGATGATCGACATCATAGAGTGGCTGGAGCCGCGCGCGGCCTTCCCCGATCCGGCCCGCGCCGCCGACGAAGTCCCGCGAATCATTGCCTTCCGCACCCGGAACGTGCGCACGGCGTACGAGGCGCTCTCCGCGCAAGGCGTGGCCTTCTGCCGCGAGGTTTTCGAGCCGGACCCGGCGCTCGGCATCGTCGGCTCCGTCTGTTGCCGCGACCCCAACGGCAATCTCATCGAGCTGATCGAGCTTCAGCCGGGCGTTCGCCACTCGCGCGCCAACGAGGCCCTCGGTAAGAAAGGGTGATGAACGACATTGCCGCCCCTTCTGCCGCCGACCTGGAAAAGCTGTTCGCGAAGGTCTGCAATTGGGGCCGCTGGGGCCAGGATGACGAGCGCGGAACCCTCAATCATCTGCAGCCCGAGCACGCCCGCGCCGCTGCCGCCCTGGTGACGAGCGGCCGCACCCTAAGCCTGTCGCGCAACTTCCCCACCGCGCCCGGTCCCCAGAACCCCTGGCCGGCGCAGCACCACATGGTGATCGCCGGCGATGATCCGTGCATTCCGGCCGCCGGTGGTCTGGAAGCTTCGACCGATTACATCGGCATCGCCTTCCACGGCCTCGCCTCGAGCCATCTGGACGCGCTCTGCCACGTCTTTCAGGGCGGCCGGATGTACAACGGCTATCCGGCGACCGACGTGAAGAGCACCGGGGCGCGTCGCAATACCGTTATGACACTGAAGGATGGCCTCGCCGGCCGCGGCGTGCTGCTAGACGCCCCGCGCGCTCTCGATGTCTCTTTCGTCGAACCCGAGCGGCCGCTCGGCGTGGCGGACCTCGATCGTATCGAGGCGGCGCAGGGCGTGCGCGTCGGCGAGGGCGATATCGTCCTCATCCGGCTGGGGCGTGATGTCCGCCGCGCCAAGCTCGATGACGGCCGCCTGGCCGGTCTGCGTCCGGAAGTCACCGCTTGGCTGCACGAGCGCAAGGCGGCGGTGCTCGGCGGCGACGGCGTCCATGATCCCATTCCGCCGGGACCGACCCCTGGCTGGCCCATGCCGGTGCACATGATCGGTCTGGTGGCCATGGGGCTGCCGCTGCTGGACAACCTGGATCTCGACCCAGTGGCGGAGGTGTGCGCCGCCGAGCGCCGCTACGCCTTCCTCCTCACCTTGGCGCCGCTGCGCATCGAGGGCGGCACCGGCTCCCCGCTCAACCCCATCGCGCTCTTCTGACCTTCGCCGCGCGCGAAACTCTTGGCGCGCAATCACGGGCCGCGGTCGCCCGGGCCCTCCTTCAGTCGGTACTGCGAAGCAGGACGAGCCGGCCCAAGGGGCCGGCTCGCTAGAACATGCTTATTGCGGGGTCGCCGGAGCCGCGGCCGTGTTGGACGCAGCCGCCGCCTTGGCATGGTGGCGGACAGCGTGATGGCGGGCGCGGTGACGGGCGGCCGCCTTCTTTTCCTTGGCTTCGGTCTTGGCCGATTCGCCGGGCTCCTCAGGCGCCGTCGCGCCAGTAGCCGCCGTTCCCCCGGCTGCCGCCGCCGCGGCTTTCTTGCCGTGATGACGGTGGTGCATGGCGTGACGCTTGCCGTGGCGTTTGCCGTGGTGCTTGCCGTGATGGCGGCCGTGCGCCTTGGCGGCGTGCTCGCCTTCGGGCGGATTGGGGATCGGCTGCATGGTCGCGGCTGGCGGAGGCGACTCTGGAGCCGGGGCAGCCTCGGGGGCCGCCGGGGCTGGAGCAGCCTCGGGCGCCGGGGTCGCGGCCGGGGGCGCGGCTTCGGGCGTGGCCGGCGCAGGCGCGGCCTCCGTGTTGGACGGGGGCGCCTGGGTCTGATCCTGCGCCGCGGCGATACCGCCTGCGAAAGCCGCTGCCGCGAACACTGCGGCGGCGAGACCTGGAAGCTTCATGGTTGGGTTCCCTGAAGATGAAGGCGCCCATTGATAGGCGCAATCTGGCCGTTCTGAAACATCTTGCGCACAAGTCAACCCGAACCTCGGCCAGCGCCGGGCGGCCGCCATTTTCCCGCGCCGGCGAGCGCATTTGGCCACAGTCCCGGAGAGCTCGACCTTCAAGTCCGCCACGCGAGCGCTCGGCTTGACTTGGCCGTGGCCTTGGGGCCATTGCCGCTGGCCGACCAAGGCCCGGCCTCTTCGCCGGGGCGAGCGGCGTCACCGATCACTCTTGAAGCCGATGCCAAGCGACAGTCCGAGTCCAACAAGCCGGCCGCGGTAGGCCACTCCAGACTCGCCTGATCGAATCCATCGGGCGCCTGGACGAAGCCGACGCGGCTTCCGCTCGAGGCGAATCCGATGGTCTTTGTCTCACCTGACCGGATGAATGTCGGGCTGCTGGCCCGCTTCGCGCGCCGGCGATTCGCGCCTAATCGTTTCGACCTCATCGCGCTCGCCTTGATCGGACTGGCCGCCGCGCTCGTCGTTCACGGCGCCGAGCAGATGAACCTGCCGGTGGAGATGCTGCGCCGCGCCCCGGTGATCCTCGATCCGCTGCGCCTGCCGGAATACGCCCTGCGCACTACCATCCGCATGTTCGCGGCCATCTTCGCATCGCTCCTCTTCACCTTCACTGTAGCCACCGCCGCGGCCAAGAGCCGCCGGGCCGGGCTCGTGATCATACCCTTGCTCGACATCCTGCAGTCGGTGCCGGTGCTCGGCTTCCTGACATTCACCGTCACCTTCTTCATCGGCCTGTTCCCGCGCAGCGAACTGGGCGTCGAGTGCGCCTCGATCTTCGCCATCTTCACCGCCCAGGCCTGGAACATGGCCTTCTCATTCTATCAGTCCCTGCGCACGTTGCCGGCCGACCTCGACGAGGCGGCGCGTCAGTTCGGCCTCTCCGCCTGGGGGCGATTCTGGCGTCTCGAGCTGCCGTTCGCGACACCGGCCCTGGTGTGGAACACCATGATGAGTATGTCGGGCAGCTGGTTCTTCCTGGTGGCCTCGGAGGCTTTCACCGTCGGCAAGACCACGGTGACCCTGCCAGGCATCGGCTCGTGGCTGGCCGCCGCGATCGACAAACAGGATTTTGCCGCCGTCGCTTGGGCGGTTGGCGCCATGGCTGTCGTCATCCTTCTATACGACCAACTGATCTTCAGGCCGATTGTCGCCTGGGCCGACAAGTTCCGCTTCGAGCAAACCGCCTCTCAGGAGGAGCCGAAATCATGGTTCTTCGACGTGCTGCGGCGCACCCGACTTCTCGCTCGGCTCACTGCGCCGCTGACGGCTGCCGTGCGCGCGCTGCCGCCGGCGCCAGTGCTGAAATTCAAGCTGGCGCCATTGGCCGGACCGCGCGCGGCGCGCTGGATCGACGGCGCTTGGCTCGTCGCCGTGGCGCTGGCAGTGCTTGCAGCCGCTCTGGCCGTCATCCGCTATATCGGGGCCGAGCTTTCCCCGGGCGATGTTCTGGTCGCCTTCGCGCTCGGCGGACTTACCCTGCTGCGTGTCCTGGTCCTCATCGTGCTGGCGACCCTGGTCTGGGTTCCCATCGGGGTCTGGATCGGTCTTCGCCCGGTATGGGCCGAGCGCATCCAACCGCTGGCCCAGTTCCTGGCCGCCTTCCCCGCCAACGTCCTTTTCCCGATTGCCGTCATCTTCATCGTGTCAGCCCGCGCCAACCCTGATGTCTGGCTCTCGCCGCTGATGATCCTGGGCACGCAGTGGTACATTCTCTTCAACGTCGTCGCCGGCGCGGCGGCCCTGCCCACCGACCTCAAGGAGGCCGCCGGCATCTTCCATCTCGGTTCGTGGCAGCGCTGGCGGGACCTGATCCTGCCGGGGATCTTTCCGTACTATGTCACTGGCGCGCTTACCGCGTCGGGCGGCTCGTGGAATGCCAGCATCGTCGCCGAGGTCGCCAGCTGGGGGAACAACCGCTTGGAGGCGCACGGCTTGGGCGCCTTCATCGCCAAGGCGAGCGCGGCCGGCGACTTCCGGCGCGTGGCCCTGGGCGTGGCGGTGATGTCGGTGTTCGTCATTCTCGTGAACCGCAGCCTTTGGCGTCCCCTGTACGCTTATTCCGAGCGTCACTTCCGCCTGGGCTGAGGCGATGATCTGCCCCGCTTGTCGAAGCTGTAATGGTGATGGTGCTTTTGCGCCCCGCGAGGGCGGCGGTAGGGAGAGCGCTGGGAGGGAAATGCGATGACCCTGACCCTGGACCGCCCCGCCGACCTGGACGCCCCCCTGGTTGAGGTGCGCGGGTTGCGCCACGTCTATGGCAAGCGGGCCGGCAACGGCCTGCTGGTGCTGGACGACGTCAATCTCACCCTGCGCGCCGGCGAGATCGTCGGCCTCCTGGGCCGCTCAGGATCGGGAAAATCGACGCTGTTACGCTCGATCGCCGGTCTGATCACGCCCACGGCGGGGACCATCGATATCCGCGACATGCCGGGCGAAACCGCCGCCCACGGCGTCGCCATGGTTTTCCAGAGCTTCGCCCTCTTTCCGTGGCTGACGGTGCAGAAGAACGTCGAGTTGGGGCTCGAGGCCCGCCGCGTGCCGCCCGACGAGCGCCGTCGCCGCTCGCTCGCCGCGATCGATCTCATCGGCCTGGATGGGTTCGAGAACGCTTATCCGAAGGAACTCTCCGGAGGCATGCGCCAGCGCGTCGGCTTGGCGCGGGCCCTTGTCGTCCAACCTTCGGTGCTGCTGATGGACGAGCCTTTTTCGGCGCTCGACGTGCTCACGGCGGAGACACTGCGCACCGACCTTCTCGATCTGTGGAGCGAGGGTCAAATGCCGATCCGCTCCATCCTCATGGTGACCCACAACATCGAGGAGGCCGTGCTGATGTGCGACCGCATCCTCGTCTTTTCCTCGAACCCCGGCCGGGTGATCGCCGAGATCAAGGTCGACCTTCCCCAGCCTCGCAATCGCCTCGACCCGCCGTTCCGCGACTTGGTTGACGACATATACGCTCGCATGACCGCCCGGCCCGGCCCCCCGCACGCGGCGCCGACGGCGCTGCCCGGCATGGGGCTGGGCGTGGCGCTGACGCGTGTCGGCACCAACACCCTTTCGGGCATGATCGAGGCCCTGGCGGCCCCGCACCACGACGGTCGCGCCGAGCTCGCCGACCTCGGCCTGGAGCTGCAGATGCCGGCCGACGAGCTGCTGCCGATTGCCGAGACCCTGCAACTATTGCGCTTCGCCGACATCCAGGGGAATGACATTCGCCTGACGCCAGCCGCCCGTCGCTACGCCGTCGCCTCGGTGGACGAGCGCAAGCAGTTGTTCGCCCAGCACCTGCTCACCTACGTGCCGCTGGCTGCCCACATCAAGCGCGTGCTCGACGACCGCCCTTCGCACCAGGCGCCAGCCAGTCGCTTCCGCGACGAGTTGCAGGACTTCATGAGCGAGGATTACGCCGAGGAGACGCTGGACGCCGTGATCTCCTGGGGACGTTTCGCCGAAGCCTTCGCCTTCCACGAAGACGACGACCGCTTCAGCCTGGAAAATCCGGGGTAGGGGAGGGGCGCGCGCCTCGCCGGCGGCCAGGCTCGCGGATAGGAAATCGCCGCGCCGGCGGAATCAAAGCAGACTGCCCGAGCCGTTCGCCTCTTCCGAAAGGTCTCGACGATGGCCGATGAGGCCCCCCTGCCGCCGTGTCCGGAGTCGCTCTCGCAAGCGCTCAAGGCCCGCCCCCCCTACAAGAACGTCTACCGCGAGCACCGCGCCAATCTGAAGCTGATGGACAAGGTTGCCTTGTGGATCACCGAGCATGTCGGCACCATGGGCTTCTTCCTGATGATCCTCGTGTGGACGATGTTGTGGCTGGGGTGGAATTTTCTCGCCCCCAAGAGCCTTCAGTTCGATCCGCCCATGGCGTTCGTATTCTGGTTGTTCATCTCCAACTGCATCCAGATCCTGCTCATGCCGCTCATCATGGTCGGCCAGAATATTCAGGGGAGCCACGCCGAGGCCCGCGCCGAGCACGACCTCGAGGTCAACGTGCGCGCCGAGCGCGAGATCGAGTTGATCCTGCAGCACCTCGAGTATCAGAACGCGGTTCTGCTGCGGCTGATGCACGACGTCAGGGCCGACCAGACGAGCGCCGGCGGGGCGTCCGCAACCTGAGAGGTTCCGGCGCCGCGCTTGCGCTGTCCGTGGCGATGGTCGCAACGGCCGCGCCGGCCCAGGATGCGGGCGATACCTCCGCCGCCGGCGCCTTGCGGCCTTTGTGCACCGACCGGCCGACCAAATCGACTGCGCCCTGCACCGTCGATCCCGGTCACCTCCAGATCGAGTCCGACATCATCAACTTCACTTACGATCACGAGGATGGCGTCACCACCGACACTTGGTTGATCACCAATCCGACGGTGAAGTTCGGGCTGACGCGCACCCTCGACATCGAGGCCAATCTGACGCCCTGGATCATCGTCGAGGCCCGCTCGGCTGGCCAGCGGACGACGCAGAGCGGCGTCGGCGACCTCTTCCTGCGCGCCAAGTGGAACTTCGTCGGCGCTGACGGGGGCAAGGTCGCGATCGCGCTGAGCCCGTTCGTGAAGCTGCCCACAGCCAGCGGCGGCGTTGGCAATGGCGCCGTCGAGGCCGGCGCCGTCGTTCCGGTCAGCCTCACCTTACCGGCCGGCTGGGCGGTCACCTTCGATCCGGAGTTGGATGTCCTCAAGGACCAGCAAGGCGAGGGGCGGCATGTCGCACTCGCCGGTCTGGCGAGTTTCTCGCGCGCTTTGTCGAAGACAGTCACCGGCTCGGTCGAGATCTGGAGCGCGACCAACTTCGATCCGGGCGGCCGGGTGACGCAGGTGTCAGGAGACATCGGCGTTGCCTGGATCCCGACCCGACACCCGAACTTCCAGCTCGATGGGGGCGCCAACTTCGGCCTGAACCGCACGACCCCGGCAGCCCAGGTCTATATCGGCGCCTCGCGTCGTTTCTGAACCCTTGTTGAACGTTCGCTTGGCGCCCGGTTCAGGCCAAGCTTGCAACAAGGCGCTTGATCCGGCGCCAGCCGGCTGCTCTGGTCAAGGAGACGCTCAATGAATTCGCGACATTTCGTCATCACCGCCCTGGCTCTTGTCATGGGCGCAAGCGCCGCCGGCGGCGCCCTTGCCGACACGCCCTGGCAAGCGCGCCATCCCGGGCGCGAGGAAGTGAACGCCCGCCTTCATCGTCAGGATATGCGCATCATGCGAGAGCGACGCGCGGGTGAGATCACCCCCGGCGAGGCCTATTCCCTTCATCGGGACGATCAGCGGATCCGCCTGAAGGAGCGGCGCTTCGCCGAGGACCACCGCGGCCGTCTGACCCGGACCGAGTGGCGCCGGCTCAACCATCAGGAGAATCACGTCAGCCGCCGCATCGGCGCATGATATCTCTCGAGCCGCGGCCGCCCCTCGCACCGCCCGCGGGGAGGCGCGCCGCCGGCGCGAGCGCCTGCCCCGGGGGGTGACAAGCCGCGCCGAAGCAGTGTCCAAGAGCCCGCGTCGATTCTCGATCGGTGTGGGAGCGCGCGATGTCGTCGGTATGCGTTCAGGGTGTGGACACCGGCTTTGTCGCCTTGGGATACGGCAAGGTCGCCGGCCTCGGGGTTCTCCAGGGAATCACCGAGCTGATGCCGATCTCCTCGACGGCCCATATGCGCATCGTTCCGGCGCTTCTGGGGTGGCGCGATCCCGGCTCGGCGTTCTCGGCTGCGATGCAGCTGGCCGCGCTGGCGGCCGTCATCAGCTACTTCTGGAGCGATGTTCGCAGGCTGGCCGGCGGCTCGGTGGCTGCGCTGGCGCGGGGCCGGTGGACGGATCCCTCGTTGCGGCTTGTCATCTGGATCGGTCTGGCCACCGTCCCCATCGTCATCGTCGGCGTCCTGCTTTCGAAGACGCTCAACACCTGCGGCTCGCCGCTGCGCGCTCTGCAGGTGGTCGGCTGGGCCTGCATCGGCCTGGCTGTGCTGCTCGGCCTGGCCGAGCTCGGCGCGCGCCACTTGCGGCGACTTGCGGACGTCAAGTTCGCCGACGCTCTCGCTGTCGGCGTGGCTCAGGTGGGAGCCCTGATACCAGGCGTGTCGCGCTCCGGGTCGACGCTGACCGCCGCGCTCGCCCTCGGCTTCGAACGCGAGGAGGCGGCGCGGTTCTCGTTCCTGCTGGGCATTCCGGCGATCGCCCTGGCCGGCGCCAAGGAGGTCTGGGAGTTGCACAAGGCCGGCCTTTCCGCTCATGGCTGGTCTGTCCTGGCCGTTGGCCTCGTGGTCGCCTCCATTTCGGCCTTCGGGGCCATCTGGGGCCTGATGCGGATCCTGGAGCGGTTCTCGGCGTGGCCGTTCGTGGTCTATCGCGCCCTTCTGGGCGTTTTTCTGCTCTGGGGGATATCGGCCGGGTGGCTGCGCTGAGACGCCCGTCAGTATTGCGCGTGCAGGCGAACGGCGAAAGTGGGCACGGGGCCGCGGTCGCGATTGTAGGCTGGGTTTTCGACCCCTTGGAAATCCAAGGTCACGTGCACGATCTTGCCCAGGGCGTGGTCGTAGTAGGCCTCTAGGATCCGCTCTGATCCGGGGTGCGGCAGGCGCCCGTCGCCTACCAGGATCCCAAGGCCGCCGGCGGCGAGATAGGCGATGTGCTCTTTCGAGATCTCATTGACGACACCGGCGATGCCCACCGTGTCGTCCTTGTAGCCCCAGGCGCCGCCGTTGACGGACACGCCAGCGGCGAAGGTTCGGTCGACGTCGGTGTATTCGTACGGCTCGACCTGGCCGCCGGCGACCCCGGCGCGGAGGAAAGCGGTAATGCCGCGGCCCACGTCCTGTTCGGCGTTCACGCTGAGGCCGCCGCGGCTCTGATATCGGCGCACCGCAGAGGTGCTCGGGGTCGTGTCCGTCGCTCGGGCGAGCGCCAGGGCGTCGTCATAGCGGCCCATGCGCCCGCGGGTGAGGAAGCCGGTGAGTTTCACCGCCCCTTCCTTATGGGAAATGGTCCAGCGCCGCTCGACCTCGCCGACCAGCTGGAATTCGTCAAAGCCTGGCTCGAGGGTCTTGCTGTTGGGCACGTCGGAAAGATCGAAGCCGCCGAAGCGCAGCGTCCAAGGACCCTGGTACCACTCGGCCGCGGCGCCGATCGTATAGCCCCAGGCGTCGGCGGCGTAGTCGAACGCGCCAGTGTCGATCAAGGCCCAGTTGAGGAAGTCTTTGCGCGGATCGTGGGCGGCAGAGTTCGTGTCGAAAACATCCCCCACGGCGAAGCGGCCGATCGTGAAAACAAGCCTGTTCTCGGTCTGGCTCCCCGCGAGCTGGTTGAGGTCGGCATCGACTGCCTTGACCTTGCCGCCTAGGTCAATGGTCTGACGCAGAAAGACGCGGTGCATCTTAAGGTACGGATCGACCCGGCCGACCTTGGCCCCCTCGCCGTTCACGAACCCGGCCACGCCCTCGGTGTTCGAGAGGGCAAAGCCTTGGTTCACCTCCTCGTCGACCCAGATTTCGGCGCCGCGCCAGGGCCGAAGGCCCGCAAACAGAGTGACATCGAAGGTCTCACGGCCCTGGGCGGCCGGACCCAGGCTGTTAGGCCCGTCGTAAGGCGAGTGGAACCCGGGATGGCTCTGAAGAATGAAGGTGCTCTGGACGTGGAAGGCGTGGTCCTGAGGCGGCGGCGCCTTGTTGGACGAATCGTCCTGGGCCACGGCCGCTCCCGCGAACATGGCCGCGAGCCAGCCAGCTGTGGCCGTGCGCGCGGCCCGGTCGAGTGCCGTCATGCCTCTTCCTCCAGCCCTGGTCTTCGAGAAAGCGCGGCGAGGCTTCGGGTTGCTTCAGGCGCGGTGGGCGATCGCCAGCTGCAGGATGCGAGAAATGACGAGGCCGCCGGCGAGCACAAGGTAGGCGCGCAGCACCGCCATCCAGACCTTTTCCATCGCGCTCATCTTCTGCGGCGGCAGGGCCGCAAGTGGCGGCATGCGCCAGCCCTCCTTGCCGATGCGGTCGACATCCGCACGGCCATCCCGGCGACCGAAGCTGGCGCCCGCCCACACGGCAAGCGTGACCGCGGCGCCACCGCCCAGCGTCCAGGCTATGGCGCGGCCATCCAGGTCGGGCCACAGCACCGAAGCGGTAAGGGTGATCGAGAGTAGGACGAGGCCGGCGATCACCGCGCCGGTGAACAGGTTCACCCAGCGGCCGTTGCGCCAGGGACCGAGCACGGCGGCGTCATTGCAGAGCAGCAACAGGAACACCGTGGCGCTCGGCAGCAGCACCCCGGCGAGCGTCTGGACGGCGTTGGTGAGAAGTCCCAGCGGCGTGCCCGGGATCAGGACCAGGGCGGCGGAGGCGACCAGGAGCCCGGCGAAAACGACGTAGAACAGGGCCGCCTCCGCTGGCTTGCGATGCAGTGAGTGCTTGACCTTGAAGACATCGCCGATGGCGTAGGCGGTCGAGAGTGAGACCGCGCTCGCGCCGATGATGCTGGCGTCGATGAGGCCGATGGCGAAAAGGACTCCCGCGGCCCGGCTGGCCGCGTGCTCCAGGCCAAGCGCAACTCCGCCGGCGTCGGTGAACGGTGTCCGGGTCGTGGCGAAAGCCGCCGCGGTGAAGGCCATCATCGCCGCCGCGCCGATGACCACCAGAGCGATGCCGATCCAGAGATCGGCCTTGCCATAGCGCATGAAGCGCGGGGTAATGCGCTTGTCGACGACGTAGCTCTGCTGGAAGAACAGCTGCCAGGGCGCGATCGTCGTGCCGACGATCGCGATGACGAGCAGCATGACGTCGCCCAGCTTGCCCTCATGCGGCAGCTGCGGAACGAGCCCCGCGGCCGTGGCGCCCAAGCCGGGATGCACCATCACGAGGATCGGCCAGATCGCCAGTGAACCCAGGACGAGGGTCATCATGAACCGTTCGAAGCGTCGGAAGTCCCCGGTGGCTGCCGCGCCGATGATGACGCCGGCCGCCGCGACGACGCCCCACAGCTTGGGCAGGCCAAGATAGGCGAGGCCCAGGCTCACGCCGATGAACTCGGTGACGATGGTGAGCGCGTTCAGGAGGAAGAGATCGATGATCGAGAACGCGCCCCAGAAGCGGCCGAAACGCGCAAAGATGAGCCGCGCATGGCCGACGCCGGTCACCGCGCCGAGCCGAAGCACCATCTCCTGATTGACGAACAGCACCGGGATCAGCAGCGGCAGCGTCCACAGAAGACGCATGCCATATTCCTGACCCGCCTGGGTGTAGGTGGCGAACGCGCCGGCGTCATTATCGCCGACCATGACGATGAGCCCAGGCCCGAGAATGGCGAGGAGCGTCAGGAGCCGATGGCGCCAGCCGTTGCGCGGGGCGACATCGTCCCTCTTGATCGATCCGAACGCGCCGCGGATGTCGCCGACGTGGGCGGTGTCGAGCTGCGCGATGTCCAGGGTGGCGGTGTCGAAGGGCATGGCGACCTCCTCGATCTGGGCGTTGCAACTGCGCCCGGGGGGTCGCTCCGCCTTCAGGCCCGGCGGCTAGGCGCCGGGGTCAGGACGAGGCGGTACTCCCGAGCAATGGACCGGCCACACGCTGGCTGACAGGGAAGAGCCGCCGGCTCCTACCGTCGCCCTCGCTGGTCGGACTGCTAGGTCGGGGTTTCATCGAATCCCTTCTCAATTGCCGAGCGACCGCCGCCCGGAGGCGACGACCCGCCGCCGCCCACTCGCCCCAACGCCGACAGTAGGCGCCGGTTGCGGGCTGAGATAGCATAGGGGGGTATATAATCAACCCCTGTGGGGAGAAACATGGCCCATGTGGCCGCCGAAAAGGCCAAATTGTTGAATCGGCTAAAGAGAATCCGCGGCCAGATCCAGGGACTGGAGCGCGCTGTGCAAGCCGACAGCGAGTGCGCCCGCGTCCTGCAGCAGGCCACTTCCTGCCGCGGGGCGCTGGATGGCTTCATCGCCGAGGTGATCGAAGACCATATCCGCGAGCACCTGCTCGACCCGGCGGCCGCCGCTGACGACCCACATCGGCGTGCGGCCGAGGAGCTGGTGGAGATCGTGCACGCCTACCTGACCTGAGTTGGATCGAAACGGCGTCTCCGCACGTTGCCGTTGCCGGAGGCGAGTTCAGCGGAGGCTGTTGTTGCAAAAGTCAGTGGCTGCGGCGGGCCACGAACGGCCGGCTGAAGTAAAGCAGCCAGAGCGGCCGCCGCTGCTCCAGGTCCTCGGGCCGGGTCTCATCACCGGCGCTTCTGACGACGATCCCTCCGGCATCGCCACCTATTCTCAGGCGGGGGCCCAGTTCGGCTACAACCTGGGCTGGACGCTGCTATTCACCTGGCCCCTGATGTGCGCCATTCAGGAGATCAGCGCCCGTATCGGCCGAGTCACGGGCCATGGCCTGGCAGGCAACCTCAAGCGCCATTATCCGTGGCCCATAGTCCTTGGCCTTACCGGCCTGCTGTTGATCGCCAACACCATCAACCTAGCAGCCGACCTCGGGGCCATGGGCGCGGCGGTAAGGCTGTTGATCGGCGGTCCGCAATTCGTTTGGGTCGCCGCTTTCACCATCGTTTCGGCGCTCATGGAGATCTTCCTGCGCTACGCGCGCTACGTCGGGGTGCTCAAGTGGCTGACGGTGTCGCTCTTCGCCTACGTGGCGGTCGCCTTTGCCGTGCGCACGCCTTGGGCGACCGTCGGATACCATCTCGTTGTTCCAGCGATGTCGCTCAAGGCCGGTTACCTTACTGTCGTCGTGGCTGTGCTCGGCACGACCATCAGCCCCTATCTTTTCTTTTGGCAGGCCAGCTCAGAGGTCGACGAGACCCGTGAGACCCCCGAGCGAGAGCCACTCCTGCGCGCACCGGAGCAGGCGATGCCGGCGTTCGAGCGCATCCGCCTCGACACCTATCTGGGGATGTTCTTCTCCAATGCGGTGGCGCTTTTCATCATCATCGCCACGGCGGCCACCCTGCACGCCCACGGTGTCAACAATATCCAGACTTCGTCTGATGCTGCCAGAGCGTTACGGCCGATCGCCGGGAATTTGGCCTTTTTGGTGTTCGCCATGGGGATCGTCGGCTGCGGGCTGCTCGCTGTTCCGGTGCTCGCCGGCTCTGCGGCGTATGCCATTGGCGAGATGATGGGGTGGCGTTCGAGCTTGGCCGCCAAACCAACGCGGGCGCGGGGCTTCTATCTCACCATCGCCGGCCTGTTCGCCGCGGGGCTCGTCCTCAATCTGGTGCGCCTCGACCCCGTCAAGGCGCTCTTCTGGAGCGCGGTTGTCAACGGCGTCGTCGCGGTGCCCGTCATGGTGATGATCATGCACCTGGCCAGCCGCGGCTCGGCGATGGGCGCGTTCCGCCTGCGCCCGCGCCTGAAGATCATGGGCTGGCTCGCCACCGCCGCCATGGCGGCGGCGGCGGCGGGCATGTTCGCAACGATGTGACCGCGACGGCGAGGCGCAAGACATTGGACATGGTTGTTTGTCTCCGGCTGGCGAAGCCGAGAGCCGCTCCGAGCGTCCAAGGTTCCGCCGCCCCGCGCCGTTAGCCAAATGGTCAGGTCAGCAGCTACACTGGCGCACATGAGCGCTTTGGAGCCGCTGCTTAAACCGGTCGCCATCGAGTCCCTGCGCCCGACGCAGATCACGGTCGGCTTTCGCGAGGTCGAGCTGAAGCGGGCCCAATGGCGGCGTCACGTGGCCGAAGGCGGCGATTATCTGGGTCGCCACCAGATTCCGTGCATCCTTGGTCCCAAGGAGAGGCACTACGTCATCGATCACCATCACCTGGCGCTTGCCTTGCATCTCGAAGGCGTGCGCGACGTGCTGGTCTCCGTGGTTGCCGAGCTGTCGGCGCTGCCGAAGCGCGCCTTCTGGACCTTTCTGGACAATCGCGCCTGGTGCCACCCCTACGACGCAGAGGGCCGGCGCGTGGACTTCGACGACATCCCCACGCGCATCGGCAAGCTCGCGGACGACCCTTACCGCAGTCTCGCGGGCGAGCTGCGCCGCGCCGGCGGCTACGCCAAGGACTTGGCGCCCTACGCCGAGTTCCTTTGGGCCGACTTCCTGCGCCGACGGATCAAGGCGGGCGCAGTCGCCAAGGATTTCCGCGCCGTCGCCCGGCGGGCCCTGAAGCTCGCGAAGTCTCGGGACGCCGCCTACCTGCCGGGCTGGTGCGGCCCCGATCCGATCGGCTGAAAAACCTTTCTCATCCGAACGCCTTGACGAACCACACCGTGCCAGGCGGTGGCCCGCGCTCGAGCGCGGGCTCGGTCAGGCCATAGGCGCGATAGAACCGCAGCGCCCTGTGGTTGCGCGTGCTCACGCCCAGATGGGCGCCGCTTGACCCGGCGGCGCGCGCCTGCTCGAGCCACAGGTCCATGGCGCGCCTGCCGATGCCCTTCCCCTGCAATCGCGGCAGCAGATCGATGTGGAGGTGCGAAGGGTAGGGCTCGGCGATCCGCCTGGGCGTCGGCCGGGGATTGTGGACGAACCACCGCCAGCGCGCGTCGGCGTTCCAATCCGGCCGCGGCTCGCCGACCGGCGCGCGGTAGCGCAGTCGTTTGCCCGGCCACCACGCCTCGGTCAGGCGGGTTTCGAACGCCGCCGTGTCCAGCGCTCCCAGTACATAACCGCCGACTCCCTCTTCGTCTTCGATGGCGAACGACAACTTTCGTGAGAACAGGACATAGGGCACGGCGAAGAGGTCGCCGACGATGCGTCCGTCGGGGTGCAGGCCGGAGGCGTCGACGCCGGCGTCACCGGTCTTCAAGGCGACTTCGTAGATCGCCTCGATATCGCTCTCCCTGGCGGTCCTGATGTCGATCATGACAAGCTCCGCTCTGGCGGGACCGCCGCTTTCGTGCGTTTCTGTCGGTCGGGGTCAAGGGGGGTCAGCGCATGTGGCCGCTTCTAGGGGTTGGACTGGTGCTGGCCGGATTGGCGCTGCGGCTCAATCCGTTGCTGGTGGTTGTCGCCGGCGCCTTGGCGACCGGCGTTCTCGCTGGCAAAAGTTTCCTCGCCGTCATCGCCGCGTTGGGCCACGCCTATAATGGCGCCCGCTTCATATCGGTCGCCTTCCTGGTCCTCCCCGTCGTGGGCCTGCTCGAACGCGCCGGGCTGCAGTTTCGGGCGCAGGCGCTGGTCGAGCGACTCCGCGCGCCGTCACTGGCGGCGATCCTGGTCGGCTACCTGGCTCTGCGCCAGCTAAGCGCCGCGCTCGGCCTGCTCTCGATCGGGGGGCAGGCCAACATGGTGCGGCCGCTCATCGCCCCCATGGCCGAGGCGGCGCAGGCCGCTGGCTCGGGCCGTCCACCCGATGAGGCGACGCGCACCTCCATCCGCGCCTATGCGGCCTCGGTGGACAACGTCGGCGCGTTCTTCGGGGAGGACATCTTCGTCGCCGTAGGCTCGGTGCTGCTGATACAGGCAGTCCTGGCCGGCCAGGGCCTGTCGGTGCAACCGCTTCGGGTGGCGCTCTGGGCCATCCCGACGGCCATCTTCGCCTTCGTCGTCCACGCCGTCCGGCTAGCGGTCCTGGGCCGTCGTCTCGCCGCGGCTGGCCGATGATCGGCCTGCCGTTCGCCTATGCCGCCGCGGGCCTCGTGTTCACTGTCATCGCCGTGTCCGCAGCTTTCGACCGCTCCAACCGCAAGCGCTGGAACAACGCCGCCTTCTGGGCCTTGCTCGCAGCCAGTTTCCTCTTCGGTGACGCCATGGGCGATCTGGGCAACGGCATTGCCGTTCTCGCCCTGGCCGTGATCGGCGGCGTGCTGGGCCTAGGGCGCGGTCGACAAGGCGTCTCGGACGAGGAAGAACGTCGGGTCCGCGCTCGCCGCCTCGGCGACGCGCTGTTCGCGCCGATCCTCGCGATCTCGGTGGCGACCTTCGCTGGCAGTCTCTTCCTGCCGCATTTGCGCGCGGGTGGACGCCCGCTCGTTGATCCGGCCCAGGTCACCGTGGTCTCGCTCACGCTTGGAGTGATGGTCGCCCTTGGTCTCGCTGTCGTCCTTACCCGCCCGCCGCCGCTGGCCATCGCCCACGAGGGTCAGCGGCTGATGGACTCTGTCGGGGCGGCCGCCATCCTGCCGCAGATCCTGGCGGCGCTGGGCGCAGTTTTCGCGGTCTCCGGCGTCGGCGCCGCGGTCGCGCGTGTCGCTGGCGCGGTCGCGCCGCTGGACAACCGCTGGGCCGTGATCGCGGTTTTCTGCCTGGGGATGGCGCTCTTCACCTTCGTCATGGGCAACGCCTTCGCCGCCTTTCCCGTGATGGCTGCAGGGCTGGGCGCCCCGGTGATCGTGCGCCGGTTCGGGGGCGACCCGGCCATCATGGGCGCTCTGGGAATGCTGGCCGGTTACTGCGGCACGCTGACGACGCCGATGGCGGCGCACAACATCATTCCCACCGCGCTGCTGGAGCTGCCGCCCGGCGCTGTCATCCGCGCCCAGGCGCCGACCGCAGTCATCGTGTTTTGCGCCAACCTGGCGATCATGGCGGCGCTGGTGTTCCGCTACTGATGGCCGGGTTCGACGAGGCTTTGGCCGGACGCTTGGCGACGATCGCTCTTGGCCATGTCGAACGCGAATATCCGTACGCGCCGGGCCACGTGATGGCCGGCCCGGACGATATCGGCCGCCCCCGGGTTTATCACCCGACCTTCTTTGGGAGCTTCGACTGGCACTCGTCGGTGCACGCGCACTGGTGCCTGGCCCGGCTGCTGCGCCTCTTTCCCCAACTGGCATCCGCCTCGGCGATCCGCGCCCGTTTCGACCGCGGCTTCACCGACAAGAATATCCAGGCCGAGCACGCTTATTTCGAGCGCCCGATGGCCCGCGGCTTCGAGCGCCCCTACGGCTGGGCTTGGTTGCTGATGCTGACCGACGAACTTCGCCGGCTCACGGGCCGCGAAGGACAGGGCTGGGCTGCTGCGATTGCCCCGCTGGAGCACCTCGTCGCCCTCCGTTTCGAACGCTTCCTTTCCAAAGCGGATTATCCGATCCGCGCCGGCACGCATGGCAACACCGCCTTCGCGCTCGCCCTGGCGCTGGAATGGGCGCGGAGCGCCGGCGCCATTGAGCTTGCGAGGCTGATCGAGGCCAAGGCCCGCGCCTGGCATGACGGTGATCGCGACTGCCAGGCGTGGGAGCCGTCCGGCGACGACTTCCTTTCGAGCGCGCTCATGGAAGCGGAGCTCATGCGGCGCGTGATGACTGAAAGCGACTTTCGCTCCTGGTTCGCCGGCTTCCTGCCGCGCAGCGCCCGCGGCGAGCCCGCGACGCTCTTTTCTCCGGCGCGCGTCAGCGATCGCTCCGATGGCAAGCTCGCCCACCTGGACGGTCTCAACCTTTCGCGCGCCTGGTGCTGGCGCGGCATAGCCTCGAGCCTGGCGACCCATGACCCGGCGCGGGCGCGAGCGCTCGAGGCCGCCGAGCGCCACTTGGACGCGGCGCTGCCGCACCTCGCCGCCGACTACGCTGGCGAACACTGGCTCGCCAGCTTCGCCCTGCTGGCGTTGGACCGCGTCGAGCCGGGGAGGCGGCCATGAGCGATGCCGACGTGATCGTGATCGGCGCCGGCGCCGCCGGGCTGATGGCGGCACAGCAGATCGTCGAGGCTGATCTTTCCGTCATCGTGCTCGAGGCGGACGAGCGTGTCGGCGGGCGGCTGAAGGCGGGCGAGGTCGCCGGCCGCTGGGTGGACTTCGGCGGCCAATGGGCAGGCGCCGGCCACACCTTGCTTCAGGCGCAGGCGGCGCGTTTCGGCGTCGCTGCTTACCCCCAGAGCGACAGCGGTCGTACCTTGGCCCAGTTACTCGGCAGGGTCATGGCCTACACCGGCGCCGCGCCTCGGATGCCGCTCATTTCTCTGGTCGAACTGGCGTTCCTGCAGGCGCGCTGGGATCGCGACATGCGCACCGTGCCAACTGAGTCGCCCTGGACCGCCCCCAAGGCGGGCGCCTGGGATGCGATGACGCTGGAGACTTGGATTTTGCGCCACCTGCGCACGCCTTTCGCCAGAGCCTTCGCGCGGCTCGTTCCGCGCGGCGCCTATGCGGTGGAGGCCAGCCAGATCTCGTATCTCTGGTTCATGGACGCCCTCAGGGCGCATCAGGGCCTGACACGGCTGCTCGGCATCCGCGGCGGCGGCCAGGAAGCCAAGTTCGCCGGCGGCATGGCTCAGATTCCCCGGCGCATGGCCGAGACCCTCGGCGATCGAGTCGTCGTCGCCGCGCCGGCGCGCCGCATCGTCCAGGTGGAGGATGGCGTCGTGGTGGTCACCGATCGCGGTGAATGGCGCGCCGCACGGATCATCGTCGCCATCGCGCCTGGTCCGGCCGCACGGATCGAATACCGGCCGCACCTGCCGGCGTCCCGCGACTCCCTGCACCAGCGCATGGCCATGGGCGCCATCATCAAGGCCACCGTGGCCTACGCGGCGCCTTTCTGGCGAGAGGCGGGCTTCTCCGGGCAGATCGCCACCGACGACGACGTGCTCGGCATCGTCATGGACGATGTCGGCCCGACCGGACCGCCGATGCTGATGTGCTTCATCGAGGGCCGTCGCGCCCTCGAGATGAGCGCCGCCGGCAAAGACGCGCGCCGCGCCGCCGTGATCGCCTCCCTGAGCCGCTTCTTCGGCGATGCGGCGGCCGATCCGCTCGCCTACGACGACAATGACTGGACGCAAGAGCCGTGGACGCACGGCTATGTCGGCACGATGGGGCCGGGCGTGATGACGCGTTACGGCTCGGCGCTGCGCGAGCCCTGCGGGCGCATCCACTGGGCCGGGACGGAAACCTCCACAGAGTTTTCCGGCGCGATCGAAGGGGCGCTGCGCTCCGGGGTTCGCGCGGCGCGCGAGGTGATCGCCCTGCACAACACCTGAGCGGTCAGGCCAGGGCGCCGAGTTCGCGGATTGCCGCCCGGGCTTCGGCGGCGATCTCGCGTACGATCTCGCCGGCGCCCTGTTCGCGGCGGACCAGGCCGACTCCCTGGCCGGCCCACATCGACATCGCCTCGATCTTTCCGGTCGAGCCGGCCGCCGGCGTCGCCGAGGCGTAGCGGACGATGGGAACGCCGGCAGCGTACTCGCCAAGCCGCTCCCCTTCGCCGGGTCGGTTCCCAGTAGCTGGCCGGCCGGCCTCGTCCCAGGCGCGCCAGGTGGAGTTGACCAGGACGCGGTGCGGCGCATCCGGCCAGCCGATGTCGAAGAGGCCGGTGTGCACGGTGTCCGTCTCGGCCGCTTCCAGGAGGCGGCGGCGGTAGTCCGGATGGATCACCGCCTCGCGCGCGGCCAGGAAACGGGTGCCGATCCACGCCCCTGCCGCGCCCAGCGCCAACACCGCCGCGAGGCCGCGCCCATCGGCGATGCCGCCGGCGGCGATGACCGGGGCGCCCTCGCCCGCCTCGATCACCGACCGCGTCAGGGGCAGGGTGGCGACCTCGCCCTTCACGTGACCACCGGCTTCCCAGCCCTGGGCCACGACGATGTCGGCCCCCCGCCCCAAAGCGGCGCGCGCTTCGGCGGCGCTCGCCACCGTCTCCATGACAAGGCCCCCGGCGGCGTGGACCTGATCGGTGAACGTCCCCGGATCGCCCCAGAAGAAGGACACGATACGCGCGCCCTCCTCGAGGCAGGCGGCCAGGCGCTCGGCCTGAGGTCGCGCCAGCACTAAGTTGATCGCGAACGGCTTTTCCGTAAGGACTCGAGCGGCCCGGATCTGTCGCCGCGCCTCGTCCGGCGAGGCCCAGGAAAGTGGCAGGACGCCGAGACCGCCGGCCTCGCTCACCGCCGCCACCAGTTCCGGCCCGGCTGCGCCGCCCATAGGGGCCTGAATGATCGGCAGCTCGATCCCGAGCCGCTCGGTGGCGCTGGTCTTCATGGGGCTTTCCTCCCGCGGTCGGGCGGATAGCGCGGCCTTATTCGTGCGGGCAGCCGCTGAACTTGCCGATCTCGGTGACCGTCAGGGTGGTCAGGTTCAGAGTCATCAGCGGCGTCATCGAGGCCGAGGTGGCGCCGGTGAAAAGATCGATGCGGCCCTTGTGGATCGCTCCACCGGTGTCAGAGGCGTACCAATAGCCGTCATGGACGCCGCCGTTGGGCAACGGCATGCCTACAGTCTGCCTGATATAAAGCAGCGTGCCCTTCGGGATCTGCTTGCTGTCCACCGCGGCGGTGCGCATCGGCACCACCTTGCAACCCAGGGCGTCACGCGTGCCCACGCCGCCAGCGCCCGAATGATACAAGGTCGCCTTCAGTCCGACAGTCTCCAGGAATGGCTGGATACGTGAGGCGACGCCGGAAAGCAGCGCGCCAATGGGATCGGCTGGTTCGGCGGCGCTCGCACCAATCGGCAGCACTGCGCCGGCCGCGGCCAGCCACAAGATCCAGCGTTTCAAGAGGCCCCCTCGGGGATATTACCGTCCTGCAATCGCGAGGCTTACATGACCTTTGTCGAAGAAGGCAAGCCGTTTTTGCATCGCACCAGACAGCGCCGAGCAGCCAAAGGATTATGCGATCAATAGAAAAGCGGTGATCTGCAACTCTCTGCGATACGTTACAAAAGCTATTTTCATCAATGCTCGACCAAAGAGTCTGGTTGGCTTTAAAGAGTTCATCGTGATCGGGCGAAGCGATGAAAATCCTGTGAATAACTTGACTGTGATCGTGTGTGCCCGCCCTTGCGGGCGGCGGGTCCAAGGCCCATCAGGCCGCATGTTCGGTGGACTCGCGCGCGTCCTGGCTGGAATAGCGGTCGCCTGTGCGCCGGGCGCTGTCTTGGCGTGGGGCTCGAGCGGACACCGGATTATCGGCGGTGCGGCGATGGAGGCCCTTCCCGCCGAGGCGCCTGCGTTCCTGCGCACGCCCGCAGCGGCCGTCGCGGTCGGTGAACTGGCGCGTGAGCCGGACCGATGGAAAGACGCCGGCAAGGCGCACGATGGCGATCTCGACCCGGGCCATTTCCTCAACCTCGGCGACGACGGCCGCATCGCCGGCGGCCTTCGCCTCACGGACCTGCCGCCGACGCGCGCCGAGTATGAGCGGCTGCTGCGGCGAGCCGGGAGCGACGGTTGGCGCGCCGGCTATCTTCCATATTCGATTATCGAAGGCTGGCAGCAGCTGGCCAAGGACTTCGCCTATTTGCGGGCCGACGAGGCCGGCGCGCGCGACACCCCCGCGGCGGCTCACCGGGCTTGGCTGGCGGCAGACGGCGAGCGCCGGCAGCAGCTGATCCTGCGCGATCTCGGCGTCTTTGCTCATTTCGTCGGCGACGGCAGCCAGCCTCTGCACGTCAGCAACCATTTCGATGGCTGGGGTCCTTTCCCCAATCCGCTGGGTTTCACGCAGGAGAAGGTGCATGCGCCGTTCGAGGGGGCGTTCGTGCGCGCTTTCGTTTCGCTCGAGGCGGTGCGCGCCCGTGTGCCCGGCTTTCGGGACCGGCCGATCGCCATCACCACCGAAACCATCCGCTATCTCTCCGCCACCAACGCCACGGTCGTCCCGTTCTACCGGCTCTATCAGGCGGGCGGGTTCGTCCCCGGCGATGCCCGCGGGGTCGCCTTCGCCGCCGCGCGCCTGGCTGCCGGCGCGGACGAGTTGCGCGATCTTGTCGTCGGCGCCTGGCGCACGAGCGCCGAAGAGAAAGTGGGCTGGCCTGAGATCAGTGTCGCCGACGTCGAGGCGGGGCGTCTGGATCCGTTCGAATCCCTCTACGGAGCCGATTGATGGGCGCCCAGGTCATCGATGCGCGCGCCAGCGCCGAGCGCGTGCGCGTCCGTGTCGCCGCCGAGGTCGCAGCGCTCGAGCGGGGCCATGGCCTGGTCCCGTGCCTGGCGGTCGTGCTCGTCGGCGACGACCCGGCGAGCCAGATCTATGTCGCCTCCAAGGCGCGCGAGAGCGAGGCCGCCGGCATGCGCTCGATAGTGCATCGCCTCCCAGCCACAACGCCGCAGAGCGAAGTGGTCGCGCTGGTCGAATCGCTCAGCGCCGACGGCGCCGTGCATGGCATCCTGGTGCAGCTGCCGCTGCCGAATGGCGTCGATGAAGCCGCGGTGCTCGCCGCCATCGATCCGGAGAAAGACGTCGACGGGCTCACTCTGGTAAGCGTCGGTCGTCTCGCCTCCGGGCGCCCGGGGCTTACGCCATGCACGCCCAAGGGCTGCATCATCCTGCTCAAGGAGGCGCTCGGTTCCCTGGAGGGCCTCGAGGCGGTGGTGATCGGCCGCTCCATTCTCGTCGGCCGGCCGCTGGCGCAACTGCTCGTTGCCGAGAACTGCACCGTTACCGTGGCGCACTCCAAAACGCGCGACCTGCCGGGGGTCTGCCGCCGCGCCGACATCCTGGCGGTGGCCGCGGGCCGCCCGGCCATGGTGCGCGGCGGCTGGATCAAGCCCGGGGCGGCGGTCCTCGATGTCGGCATCAACCGCGTGCCCTTCCGTGATCCGTTGAAGGCCGCGGCCGGCAAGACCAAGATTGTCGGCGATGTCGCCTTCAAGGAGGCGCTGGAGCGGGCAGCCTTCGTCACCCCTGTGCCCGGCGGGGTCGGCCTGATGACGGTGGCCTGCCTCCTGGACAACACCCTGATAGCGGCCCGACGCATCGCTGGCCTCCCGGATCGGCCTGGGGCGGACTAACTTCCGTCACGAAAGAATCGCTCCGCCATGCATTTTTGAGGCGGAGAGGGTTAGGAACGGCGAATGAGCAGCGCGGCGGGACCCGCGAAGACTGAAAAGCCGGGACTCAAGGCGCGGGCCCAATACGGCGCGCTCCCGTACCGCACCAGCGGCGGCTTGGAGGTCATGTTGATCACCTCGCGGGAGACCGGCCGCTGGGTCATTCCCAAGGGCTGGCCGATGAAGGGCAAGACAGCTCCCGAGGCAGCGGCGCGCGAGGCGCTCGAGGAGGCCGGCGTCGAAGGCGAAGTCGACAAGCCCGTCGGCAGCTACGCCTACACCAAGTTCGGCAAGAGGGGCGTGGGCGTCCCCTGCAAGGTGAAGGTGTTCCCGCTCAAGGTCACGGCCCAGCGAGACACCTGGCGCGAGCAGGGCGAGCGCGAAGTTCGGTGGTTCGAGGCCAGAGCCGCGGCCGATGCGGTGCAGGAGCGACAGCTCGCGCGGCTGATCCGGAAGTTCGCCAAGAAAGCTCGCCGCGCCGAGGCGAGGCTCCCATCCTCGCCTTCGGGCGACTTTCCCTCGGAAGGGCAAGAGAGGCTCTGACTGTGGGATCTCGGCGCTGGGCGGATCACGCCGCAGCGATCTTCTCGCGGGTGATCGGCAGGTCGCGGATGCGCATGCCCAGCGCGTGGGCGACGGCGTTGGCGATCGCCGCACTCGCCGGTCCGACCGCCGCTTCACCAAGGCCGCAGGGCGGGTCGGTGGGGTCGCCGACCAGCGCGACCTCAACCGCGGGGGCATTCGAGAAGCGCAAGATCGGGTAGTCCGCCCAGGCCCCATCGAGGGCGCCGTCGGCGCCGACATTGACCTGCTCTTTCAAAGTCCAGCTCGTCGCCTGGACGGCGCCGCCTTCGAGCTGGCTCGCGGCCCCGTCGGGATTGATGATCAGGCCGGCGTCTGCGGCGATCCACAGCCGCCGCGCCACGATCTCCGCCTGCGCCTCCACTTCGGCAACGATGGCGACGTAGGCGCCGCGGTTCTTGTAGCGGGCGAAAGCCAGACCTTTTCCGACGCCGTCGCCGCCGCCCCCCCGGTTGGCGAAGGCGCCCATCTGCCCTGCCTTTTCGAGCACGCGCCGGGCCCTCGGGTCGCGGAGCAGCGCCAGGCGATAGGCGAGGGGATCGCGCCCGGCGGCGAGCGCCAGCTCGTCGATGAAGCTCTCGATCGCGAGCACGTTGACCGCCCCGCCGAGGCTCCGCAGGGCCGAGGTCCGGAGCGGTGGCTTGCGGACAAGGTTGAGGACCACGTCCTGCCCGGGGATGTCGTACAGGGGAATAGCGTTGCGCAGGGCCGCGCCGCCGCCCGCGGCCGGGATCTCGTCGGGATCCGGATCGGGCGCAAAGCCGGCGATCGCCTGCGCCGCCAGCAGGTTGGTCGCCGGCCCCATGCCCGGCCGGCGCGTGTGCGGGCCGCTCCAGATGCGCGCGGCCCACGAGAGCGGCAAGCCCTCCTCGCCGAGATCGGCGGCAAGCTTCACGACCATAGCCGGGGCGACCGGAGCGGCGGCGATCTCGTCCCGACGGATCCACACGACGCGGACCGGGCGCTCCGGCAAGGCCCGGGCTATGAGAGCGGCGTCGAAGGCGACGTCGTCGGCGCCGTTGTGGCCATAGCTGCCCGCGCCCGGCGCGTGGATCACGGTCACCGCCTCGCGCTCGAGGTCCAGGGCGCGGGCGAGCGCGTTGCGCAGCGGGTACGGTCCCTGGGTGTGGCTCCAGACCCTGAGCCGCCCTTCCTTCATCTCGGCGACGGCGCAGCAGAGGCCAGCCGAGGCGTGGGCAATGTAGGGACGCGAATAGGTTGCCTCCAGCCGGCCAGCCATCCGCCTGTCGCCTGGCGGAGCCGACGTATCGGCCCGCCGCTCCTCCGAAGGTAGCGACAGGAGCGTCATCGGATCGGCGTCTGCGGACTGGTACGGCCGGCCGCCGGTCCACACGAGAGCTGCTCCCAGCGTCTCGGTCGCGCGCGCCACCGCAAACTCGTCATCGCCTGCGAGCGCGACGAAGTCATCTATGCGCACCAGCTCCAGAGCCGTAGGCGGCTCGAGGGCGGCGAGCTTCGCGCCGGGCCAGGGCTGGCGCAGCACCCGGGCGTGGCGCATGCCCGCGAACGCCAGGTCGTGGACGAACGGCGCGCCAGTGAGCCGTTCGGCCAGATCGATGCGCGGATAGATCTGGCCAACGATGCTGTAGGCCGAAACCGGCCGCGTCGGCGCTTCGCCGGTCGCCTCGGTCGACAGATCCGTCTCCTCACGCAGCCGCCAGTAGTCGAGCCCGGTGGCTTCGCCCTCCCTGAGGATGCGTCCATCTTGCACGGCAAGCGCGTCCTTCGAGCAACTGAGCCGACGCGCCGCCGCTTCGAGGAAGCGGGCCCGCACCTCGGCGCAAACCAGTCGAACTATCGCCCCGGACGTCTCCACCGACATTGAGCCCGCGGTGAGGCCCTCGTTGGGGGTCTCATCGGTGCGCCCGAGCACCATGCGGATGCGCGCCGGATCGACCTCGAGCTCCTCGGCGGCGATCTGCGCCAGCGCCGTGGCGATACCCTGGCCGATCTCGACCTTGCCAGCGGCGACGCGCACATGTCCCTGCGCCTCGAAGCCGATCCACGCGTCCAGGCGGCGTTGCGCGGCCAGGGCCGGCGGCAGGCTCATCGGCCCGCTCTCAGGGTCGCGCCCGCCCGCTCGATCGCCGCGATCATGCGCGCCTGCACGCCGCAGCGGCACAGGTGGGCATCGAGCGCCGTCGCGATCTGGCTGCGGCTGGGCGCCGGATCGGCTTCCAAAAGGGCGAGGGCGCTCATCAACACGCCCGAAAGACACCAGCCGCATTGGCCCGCCTGCTCGGCGAGGAAGGCGTCGATGAGCGCCGCTCCAGCCGGACGCGCCGCCAGACCCTCGGCGGTGACGACGGCGCGTCCGCGCGCCGTTTCGAGGGGCAGGGTGCAGGCGAAGACCGGCGCCCCGTCGACAAGCACGCGGCAGGCGCCGCACGCCTCCTCGCCGCAGCCGAACCGGGCCGCCTTGTGGTCCAGGATATTGCGCAGGGCGTGCAACAGCGTGGCCTCGGTCGGCGCGCGCACCTCGCAGGCTCGGCCGTTCACTGTCAGCTGGACGGTCTCGCTCACGCCAACATCAGCCTGCCGCCACCCAGGCCGTGAGGTCGCCTGCCACGTGCGCCACCGCCGCATCGAATGCTGGCACGATGGCGCTCACTCGGTTGGCCGACGCCGGGACGGCGGCCGAGAACGTCCGTGTCCGCTCGCCGGGCGCGCCGCGGGCGGCGGAAAGAGCGGCGAACACATCGATCCGCACCGTCGGCTCATCGCCGGCGTAGTCGACCTCGAAGCGGCGCACATCCAGCTTGAGCACGAAGGCGGCCGGCGCCAGCTCTCCTTGCGCCAGCAGGCGGACGTTGCCGCCGTCTCGGGCGAAGGCGTCGCGGATCGCCGCCTCGAAGAGCCGCCGTGCCGGGCTGACCCAGCGGGCGGCGGCGATGTAGGCGGCTTCGTCGCCGCGGACCGTCAGGATCTGGTCGCCTTCGGACGCCGGGGTGAAGCCGATGTCGCCAAGCAATATCGTGGTCGCTGTAGGCGCCGGCGCAACGCTCGCCGAGGGCGGGAGTTCAAAGCGATAAAGCTGCGCCGGTTTGGATTTGGGGAGCAGCGACACGCAGCCGGCGAGCGCGAGAGCGAGGACAATGGCGCTGGGCGCTCGAGCAGTTCTCACGGCTTGACCTCCACCTCCTTGGCCGGCGGCTTGCCGAGAACACCCCGGGGATCGGCCCGGACTTCGTTCACCAACCGGTCGAGGTCATCGGTGGCGCGCTTGAGGCTGGCCATGTCATCGGTGAGCCGCGGCAGTCCTTGCTCGGCGAAGGTGGTCGTCGGCCCCTGAAGCCTGGCGAGCGTGCCGTGCAGCTCCTTGGCGGCGGCGTCGACCTCGTTGGCGGCGTCGGCCATCTTGGTCATCGCCTGCTTGCCAGGACCGTTGACGAGATCGTCGGACGACTTGGCCAGATCGCGGATCTGCTGCACCGCCTGGTCGGCGCTCTGCACCGTCTTCTGGGCGTCGTCGATGATCGACTTGCGCTCGCGCAATTCGGCGGTGAAGGCTTGGACGTCGCTCATGGTCGCGCTGATCGTCTGGATGTTCTGGTCGGAGAGCACGCGGTTGAGGCGATCCAGGGTCTCGGAGGCGCGCTGAACGAGGTAGCCGCCGCCTTGCAGCAAGTTGGAAAGGGCGCTCTTGCGGCTGCCGATTTCGGGGACGACACCTGGGGGCACGGTGTTCTTGAGGAGCGGCCTCGTCGCCGTGCCGGCGGTGATCTGCACATAGCTCACACCGGTGATCCCGAGCGGCTCTAGGGTGGCGTAGGAATCCTGCCGGATCGGCACGTCGTTGGTGACCCGTATCCGCGCCAACACGAAACGCGTGTCGCGCCGATCGAGCCGCAGACCGGTGACATCTCCCACCTTGATGCCGTTGAAGTGGACTTCCGCGCCTTTGGCCAGGCCCGTGACCGGGCCCTGGAAGCGGACGTCATAGGTGTCGTAGCCGTGGGTGAAGGAGAAGCCCGCCAACCAGACGACGAAGACAGCGACCCCGATCACCAGGACCGTGGAAATCACGCCGACGAGCGCATAGTTGGCGCTGCGCTCCATCAGCCGCCCGCCACTTCCGGGCCGACATGGGCCGCGGCGCGACCGCGCTCGCCCTGAAAATACTCCTTTATCCAGGGATGGTCGGACTTCTCGAGGTCGCGAACCGGCCCCATGGCGACGATCTTTTTGTCCGCGATCACCGCCACCTCGTCGGTGATCCGATAGAGGCTGTCGAGATCGTGGGTGCTCATCAGCACCGTCAGATCCAGGCCTTTCGACAGATTCCTGATCAAGTTGTCGAAGGCCTCGGCGCTGATCGGGTCCAGGCCCGAGGTCGGCTCGTCCAGGAACAGCAGTTCGGGGTCGAGCGCCAGGGCGCGTGCCAAGGCGGCGCGCTTGACCATGCCGCCCGAGAGCTCCGCCGGCTTCAACTCGCCGGCAGTCGCCGGCAGACCGGCCAACGCAATCTTTAGCTCGGCCAGGGCTTCGATCTCTTCGGCAGGCAAGTCGGTGTGCTCGTATAACGGCGCAGCGACGTTTTCGCGCACCGTAAGATTGGTCCACAACGCGCCACGCTGGAAGAGGACGCCCCAGCGGCGCTCGATATCGGTCCACTGACCTCGACGCGCGCGAGCGATGTCGTAACCGAAGATACGCACTTGGCCGGCCGCGGGCTGGCGCAGGCCGATAAGGGTGTCGAGCAGCACCGTCTTGCCCGCGCCCGAGCCGCCGACAAGGCCCACCACCTCACCGCGGGGCACGGTCAGGTCCAGATCTTCATGGACGACGTTGTCGCCGAAGACACTGCGCAGCCCCCGGACCTCGATCGGCGGCGGCGGGGCCGCCCGTTCTCGCCCAGCGACGAGGCTCACAGGTTCAGCTTCATATAGATGAGTGCGAACAAGGCATCGATCATGATGGCGGCGAAGATGGCGTGGACCACCGCCGCCGTCACCCGGCGGCCCAGTGATTCGACGTCACCGCCCACAGCCAAGCCCTGCCGGCAGCCAATGCCGGCGATCACCACCGCCATGACCGGCGCCTTGGAGAGCCCGATCCAGAAGTGAATCAGGCCGACGTTGTCGCGCAGGCGCTGCACGAATGCCGCCGGGGCGATGCCGATCGAGCTCCAGCAGACCACCAAGCCGCCGAAAAGGCCGGCAAGGGCGGCAACGAATGTCAGGAGCGGAATGGTCAGCAGCAACGCCATGAACCGGGGAAACACCAGGGCGTCGAACGGATCGATGCCGATCACCTGCATGGCGTCGATCTCCTGGTTCATCTTCATGGCGCCGATCTCGGCGGTGAAGGACGAGGCCGAGCGGCCGGCGAGGAGCAGAGCCGTGATGAGGACATCGAACTCGCGGAGCACCGAGACCCCGATCAACTCGACGGTGTAGTACTGGGCCCCGTACTGGCGCAGCAGATTGGCCCCTATCAAGGCGACCACCGCTCCGATGAAGAATGTGGTCGCGGCCACGATCGGAATGGCGTCCAGCCCGGCGCGCTCGGCGAGGGCGATGACCGGCGCCCAACGGATACGCTCGGGCCGCACGATCGAGCGCCCCACGCTCGTGAGCAGATGGCCGTTGAAGACCATGGTCTCGTAGACGTTTTCGCCGGCGTCGAAGACGGCGCGGCCGATGCGCTCGAAAAACCCATGGAGCGGTCGCGGCCGCGGCTTGGGCGCCATCTGGCTGGGGAGAGCCTCCTCGACCAGCCGTAGCAGGCCCTGCAGGTTCTCCGGGGCGACGATCTCCGCGGTGCGCCCGGCGGCGCGGGCCGCCCGCAGCACCCCGAAAGCGCCGGAGGTGTCGCAACGCTCCACCGCAGTCAGGTCGACCCGAACGGCGGGCCGGCCAGCGAGCGCCCGCTCGAGCCGTTCGCTGGCCCGTCGGATGCCCAAGGCCGTCCAGTCGCCCGTAAGCGCTGCGGTGGTCGCCCCTTCGTTCTCCTCGATGCGGAAATCCGCCGTGGTCATGCGCGGCGGCTGCTCCTGCGGTGGCGCAGGGGGTGATCCAGTCTCGTCGTCGCCTCGGCCAGCATCGGGTCCGTCCGCATCAGGATCGCTTTAGCAGAGCCTCAAAGCCGAAACAGGCTTCGCCGGTTCCGAAAGGTCAGCGGCTTCGCCCGCGCGGCGCGTGCGTGATGCGCATCATGTTGGCCGCCCCGGGGGCCCCCATCGGGGGTCCCGCGATGATGATGACGCGCGCTCCCGGAGTGGCGAGGCCGAGATCGGCGGCCATGTGCGCGGCCTCGTCGGTCATGGCGGCGATCCCGCGCGGCTGCGTGGCCACCCGCGGTTCGGCGCCCCAGACGATCGCCAGCCGCCGAGCGATGTTCATGTCCGGGGCGATGGCGAGCACCGGATGGCTCGGCCGCTCGCGCGACACCCTGCGGGCGGTGACCCCGGTGGTGGTGTAAGCGACGAGGCAGTCGGTCGAGCGGCTCTGGGCGGCGCGCGTCGCTGCGGCGATCAGGGCGTCGACGTCCTCGTCGGCCTCTTCACCCTGCTCGGCCCGCATCAGGGACGGCCAAGCCGGATCGGCCTCCACCGCGCCGATGATGGCGTCCATCATCGCCACGGCTTCGCGCGGATAGGCGCCGGCGGCGGTTTCGGCCGACAACATGAGGGCGTCGGCGCCTTCGTACACCGCCCCGGCCACGTCCGAGGCCTCGGCGCGGGTCGGGAACGGGTTCTGGGTCATCGAGTCCAGCATCTGGGTGGCGACGACCACTGGAACACCGCGACGCCGGGCCGCACGGATCAGCCGTTTCTGCAGCACCGGCACTTCCTGCGGCGCCAGCTCTACGCCGAGGTCGCCGCGCGCCACCATGATGCCATCGCTAACATCCAGGATGGCCTCGAGATCGCGCACCGCCGAGGGTTTCTCGATCTTGGCCATGACCAGAGCGCGGCCGGCGACCAGGCTGCGCAGTTCCGCCATGTCGGCGGCGCGTTGGACGAACGAGAGCGCGATCCAGTCGACGCCGATCCTCAGAGCGAAGTCGAGGTCGGCCCGATCCTTGACGGTCAGCGCCGGCACGGGAATCACCAACCCCGGGGCCGCGACGCCTTTGTGGTCGGAGAGGCGCTCACCGGCGGCGACGCGGGTCATCGCAAATCCGCGGCCGACCTTCTCCACCTCCAACGTCGTCTTGCCGTCGTCCAGGAGCAGGATCTGGCCGGGACGCAACGCCCGCACGAACTCCGGATGCGGCAGGCAAACGCGGCGCCCGTCTCCTGGAGACGGGTCGAGGTCGAGGCGCAGACCCTGGCCTGCCTTTAGCTCGATCCCGCCGCCCTCAAAGGCGCCGATGCGGAACTTCGGACCCTGCAGGTCGGCAAGGATTCCGAGCGGCCGGTCGAGTCGTTTCTCGGCGCCGCGAATGGCGTGGCGGGCGCGCGCGTGGTCGCCCGGCTCGCCATGGCTGAAATTGAGTCGGAAGCAATCGGCTCCGGCCCGCGCCAGCGCCGCCACCAGCCGCGACGAGCGGCTCGCCGGGCCGAGCGTCGCCAGGATTTTCGTGCGGCGATGCCGGATCATCCCTTCGTGTTCCTCTGAGGGGAACGGGCCCGCGCAAGCGGGCTTGACCCGGGTTTACGGGGTCCGCGGTCCGGGCGCCACGACATACCCAGCCCTGGGGAAGTGTACGTGCAAGCGCCCCAGGCGCTCGTCGCGACGCTCGATCACTACGCGTTGCGAGTTCGCGGCGACCAGAGTCCCGCTGATGGGGTCGCGGCCGTAGTCGTCGGCCGACACCTGCACCGGCGCTCCGGGCTCGAGCCCCAGCGGATCGGCCCGATCGTGCCGCATGTCTCCGTCCGGCTCCGCGCCCGCCGCGATCTCGAGCGCCTCGGCTGCGGTCATCTCGGTTCGGGTTCCGTGCCCGATCTGGGCCATGCGCTCGCGCCAGGCCGCGACCTTGGCGAAGTTGGTCAGGAGCTCATCCGCAACCTTGGGCAGCACTCCCGCCAGAAACCAGACGTTCATGTAGGCGGCGATGTCGACGATGCCCGGTCGCTCGCCCGCCAGGAAGGGGGCATCCCAGAGCGAGCCGTCGATCCAGCCGGCCATCGAGCGCCACTGGCCGCGCATCGGCGCCGCCGCAGCCTTCATCGCGGCGATGTCGAAAGGCCGCCCGGAAAGCTTCTCCCGGTCCTTGATGAACGCCTGCGGCACCTGTTCGCCGATCTCGCCGAAGATCACCGGCACGGTGACGCCGAAGAACACCCGGTCGGCCCACAGGTTCACGGCCCAGCCGAGCGCGGATGTCGCCACACGCCTGGGCTCGCGACGTTCGATCTCCAACAAGATCACCTGGGTGTCGCAGAAGACATCGGCGCCGATCTGCATGACGGGGGCTCGTCGATATCCGCCCGTCAGAGGCGTGAGATCCGGCTTTGGCATGATGTTCGGCTGGATCACGGACCGCCAGGAGAGGCCCTTGATACCGAACATCAGCCGCGCTTTCTCCGAGAAGGGCGAGGCGTCGTAGTGGTGCAGGATGAAGTCGGCCCCCTCCGGCATCGTCTTATTCCACCGGGGCCGGGCGGGCGCGCTGGTTGTAGAGCAGCTTAATGAGCCGCTCGCGCTCTTCGCTGGTGAGGCTTGCCGGATCGACCTGCGGGCCGGCGCTGACGGCCATTCCCCGCTTGACTGCCTCACGCTCGCCCATCTTCTCGAACCAACGCTTGAAATATTTGAATTCGTTGATGTCCTGGCCCTGACCTTCCCAGCCCACGGTCCATGGGTAGCAGATCATGTCGGCGATCGTGTACTCGTCCCCTGCGATCCAGGGCCGGTCGTACAGACAGTTGTTGAGGACGCCGTAGAGCCGGTTCACCTCATCGGTGAACCGGCGGATGGCATAGCTCTGATCGCCCGCCCGGTCGCCTAAACGTCGGAAATGGCCGCACTCGCCGGTCTTGGGCCCCTGGTTGGCCATTTGCCAGAAAACCCACTGCGCCACTTCCCAGCGTTCGCGCAGATCGCGGCCGCCGAAACGCCCCGTCTTCTCGGCGAGATACATCATGATCGCGCCTGACTCGAAGATGGCGACGGGTTCGCCGCCGCCCGGGGGCTCGTGGTCCACCATGGCGGGCATGCGGTTGTTCGGGCTGATCTTCAGGAAAAAGTCTTCGAACTGGTCGCCCCGGCCGATGTTGCACGGCACGATCTTGTACGGCGTCCCGAGCTCCTCCAGCAGGATGGTCACCTTCTTGCCATTCGGCGTGGGCCAGTAGTGCAGGTCGATCAAGAGCGTCTCCTCTCGGTCCGCAGACCCTTAGCTCGCCGAGCGCGCCGTTCAACCGCAATTCCTGCTCCGAGGAGGCGGAGGCGTAGTCAGACGAGACCGGGAGCGGCGTCGCGCCGAGCCCGGCCGCGAATGCCCAGAAGGACACCGGCAGACGCGCCGGCTGTGGCCAGCGGGATGAGGTACTGCATGACGTTGAGCGCAGGTTGGGCCACCGCCGCGGTCTGGAACGCGAACCCCAGCGTCCGCGCCAACAGCGCGGCAGCTCCGGCCCAGGCGATGCGGCGGGCGTAGCCAAACTTGCTGAACGGGCCGCCGAGCACGGCCGCGGCGGCTAGGATCATGAAAGCGATGTTGTAAAGCGGCGCCGTGAGGCGGGCATGTCCTTCGGCTTCGAGCCCGGCGCGATTGGCGGCGTCCCACTGCCGGCGCAGGTCAGGGAAGAACAGCTCGTGAAGATACCGGTCGGAGAATTTGTAGCGGACGGGACCCTCCAGGGCGATGAAAGGGCGCAGGTCGAAGACATATTCGTCGAATGACAGGAAGGTCAGGACGCCAGCGCGATTGAATTCCTCGTTGGCGCCGGAACGCAGCAGCAGCATCGGCTCGCCGCCGCGGCGCACCAGGCGGGCGCTCCTGGCGGTGATCGTCGCCTCGCGCCCGCCCGGCCGTTCGACGTCGAGGAACAGGCCACGGATGAGGCCGTCGGGCTCGACGGCCGTGGCGAAGGCGGTGACGCCGGGGGCCGGGTGCGTGAAACGCCCCGGCTGTACGAGGCTGGCTGCGAGGTCGGTGCGCACGTCGTGGAGGGTGTCGCGCATGATCCGGAAACAGAAGGGTTGAGCCCAGAGCGTCAGCGCCAAGCTGAGGAGTGCGGCCAGACCGGCCAGCCGCAAGGCGGGGGCGAGCACGCGCCAGCGGCTCATCCCGCCCAAGAAGCAGACCACGATCTCGTGCTCGTTGTGCAGGCGGTTGAACGCCGTCAGCGCCGCGATCAGCATCGCCGCGGGCAGGACCAAGACCAGAATCTGCGGCATGGCGAGCAAGATCACCTTGAGGAAGATCCAAACCGTCTGCCGTTGGTTGACCAGCAAATCGAGCTCGGAAAGGCTCTGTGAAAGAATGGCGATGGCGCTGAGCGCCGCTGTCGCGAGCAGCGTCGCCGCGAGCAGCTGGCGGAAGAGGTAGCGGTCGATGATCGGGGTCGGGCTGCGCCCCGGCCGCCACACGGTTGCAGGCGTTCGCGGCCGCGCCGGGGCGGCGATATCGACGCGGGCGGCGGCGGTCAGGCTCGGCCTCCCTGTACCGACGCCCCGTTGGAGGCGGCCGCGGCGCCGGCGCGAAACGTGGCGATACCTTCGATCATACTCCGAGCCCGTGGCAACCGTCGTTCACTTAACGCGCCGCCGAGCAATCGGGAACGGCGACGCTTGCGATCCGGGGCGGTCGCCTGCGATTCCGGTTCGCTGCAATGGCGAGGCGGCTGGCACGGTCGGGCCGAAGGCTTCGATGAAGGCTTCCTGCAAAGCGGCGTCGACCAGGGCCATGCCGGCAGGAACACCCAGCGCGGCAAGGCTGGTGGCGCCGTGGGCGTCATCGCCGCACGGAATGATGCCGTCGAAGTGCGTCAGGTCGGGTGCGACGTTCAGGGCGACGCCGTGAAAACTGACCCAGCGACGCAGGCGGACACCGATGGCGGCGATCTTCTCCTCGACAGGGCGGCCGGCGTCGTCGGCGCGGACGACCCAGACGCCTACACGCCCAGGGCGGGTCTCGCCGCTCACCCCGAGGCGCGAAAGCGCGGCGATGATCCAGGCCTCCAGGCCGGCGACAAAGGCGCGCACGTCGGCCCCCCGGGCTTTCACATCCAGCATCAGGTAGCACACCCGTTGCCCCGGCCCGTGATAGGTCACTCGCCCACCGCGACCGGAGGTGAACACGGGAAGCCGTTCCGGCTGCAGGAGTTCTTCGGCCCTGGCGCTGACGCCCGCGGTGTAGAGGGGCGGATGCTCGAGCAGCCACACCATTTCATCGGCTTCGCTTGCGGCGATGGCGGCGGCGCGGGCCTCCATCGCGGCGACCGCGTCCAGATATGGCGCGGACCAGCGTTCGACAGCCCATTCAACGGGCTTGCCGTCAGCGCGGGTCAAGGCCAGCGTTGATCGCGCAGTCACAGCGGCCAAGATAGGCTGTCGGTCGCCCGCTTCCCAAGGCCGGGCGCATTTGCTAACCCGCCGCGCCTCGCGGTCGTGGCGGAATTGGTAGACGCGCAGCGTTGAGGTCGCTGTGGGGCAACCCGTGGAAGTTCGAGTCTTCTCGACCGCACCAATCCTCGACTAACTCATCGAGCAAGCCAGCCGATCCGCCCTCCTGGGTCAGGGCTGCGAGGTGTTGTTCTGAGCCGCGGCCTTCTTCCGCTGCGCCTCATGGGCTGCGTGGTGGGCGGCCTGTTGCTGCGCCGTGCGGCCGCTCTGGGCGGCGACCCGAGCCTGGCGCGCCGCTTGGGCCCTGGCGCGCGCCTGGGCGGCGGCCTTGGCCTGCTCGGCGGCTCGCGCCTGCGCGCGTTGCGTCGCTTGGGCCTGAGCCCGGGCCTGCTGCGCCTGTACACGGGCCTGCTCCGCCGCCCGCGCCTGCGCTTGGCGCGCCGCAGCCTGCTGGGCGGCCGCGCGCTGCGCGGCCGCCTGTTGGGCCACCCGCGCCTTCTGGGCTTGTAGTCGCGCCTGCTCGGCCGCTTGCGCCTGCGCTTGCCGCGCGGCCTGGGCCTGAGCGCGAGCCTTGGCCGCCTGCGCCTGCTGAGCCACCCGGGCCTGCTGCGCCTGGGCCCGCGCCTGCTGAGCCGCTTGCGCCTCCGCGCGCTGCGTCGCTTGGGCCTGAGCCTTGGCCTGTCCTGCCTGCGCTTGGCGGGCTGTCGCCTGTTGCTGCGCCGCTGCGGTCCTTCGGGCGGCCGCATGCTGGGCCGCGGCCTGCCGCGATGCGGCGCGCATCTTCGCCTGGCGAGCCGCCAAAGCCTGGGCGGACGGCGGCGGGCCGGCTGCGGGCGCCGGCGGCGCCCCGGGAACGGGTGCGCCCCTGGCATAGGCTGGCGGGCCTGGCGGCCTGGCCGCGACCGGCGCCGCGGCCGCCTGTTGATGTGAGCGCCTCAGGGCCTCCTGCGCCGCCTGGCCGCGCGCCTGGGCCGCCTGTTGGGCGAGCAGCGCCGCCTGACGCTCCGCGTCGGCGGCCTGGGCGTCGCGCGCCGCCTGGTCGATGCGATAGGCTTCGGCCTCGCGGCGCCAGCGCTCGGCCGCCCATTGCGCGTCCTGTGCGGCGGCGAACTGCTGGTGATAGGCCTGCCAGTTGGCGTCGGCCTGCCGCGCCGCCAACCAGGCCGCCTGATCGCGAGCGATCTGATTGCGTCGTTCGTACCAGTAGGGGCGGCTCACGCCATAGTGCGCCTCGTGGCGGGAGGCGTCCCAGAGATCGCGACCCCGCCAGTAGTAGGCGTCGGCATGGGGTGCGTACTGGTCAATGTACTGGGGCGGAAGCGGCCGGCCATCGGGGCCATAGACCACCACGATGGCGCCGCCCTCGAAGCCGTAGGCGCGGTCCGGATCGCGGACCAAGAACGGCGTGTCCGACCCCGGGTCATAGTAATAATAGCGCTCGCCGCCGCCCGGCAGGGGCTCGACCACGGTCTCGTAGCCGTTCTCGTTCTGCCACGCCCACGGGCGCCCGCCTTGATAGTCGAAAGCGTAATCCGGCGGCGCATCGCCAAAGCCGTAGCTCATCTGGTCGGCGCGGTCGGCGAAGGCGTACTCGTCTTCGGGACGGGCCAGGCGCGCGCGCCGCAATGGCGGTCCGCTCGGCAGGGCGCTGACGGGAGGCGCTTCGGCGGCCGGCGGGGCGGCGTTGGTCAGCGGCAGCGCCGCCGGCGGGGGCGGAGGAGAGGAGGGCAGGGCGGCGTTGCTCGGCGCGCCTCCTTTCTGGCAACCGGAGGCGAGCGCTGCGAGGGCGAGCGCGCAGGCGAGGGCCATGGTCGAGGAACGGGCGAGGCAAGCCGAGCGAAGCAAGCGGGGCATGATCGAACGCCTTTCGTGTCAACGGATGCCGATGGCGGCGACGGATGGCCGTGCGCGCAGCCGCCGATAGGCTACGGGCGATGAACCGGGCCTGAAAGGGGCTAAACGCGCCGTTGGAACGAGCGTTGCAAGGCGCCGCTTCGATGCGCTCGCCGGCTGAGGCGTTCGTCCCCTGATGGCGATCGCGGGCGGGGCATGTATCAATGTGGGGCGGAGGACCCGAGATGCCCGAGACCGGGGCCGAAGTCGGCGCACCGAGCGCGGCCAGAAAGCCACCCGCCCCACGCCACGTCTCGCGCGCGGCGGTGACGCTCATCAAGCGCTTCGAGGGATTGCGTCGCCGCGCCGCCCGCCTCGACGACGGTCGCTGGACCCTGGGATACGGGCACACCAAGAGCGCCCGCGAGGGCGCTAGCGTCAGCGACGAGGACGCCGAGGCCCTGCTGGCCTACGACCTCATCGGCGTCGTGCACGCGATCAACGAGTGGGTGCACGCGCCCCTTACCCAGAACCAGTTCGATGCCCTGGCCTCATTTGTCTTCAACATCGGTTTGGAGAACTTCCGCCGCTCGACGACGCTGCGGCGCCTCAACGAGGGCCGGATGCTCGAGGCGGCCGCGGCCATGGAGCTCTGGCGGCGCGCCGATTTCGAAGGCGAACGGATCGTCATCGACGCGCTCGTGCGTCGGCGCTCGGTCGAAAAGGCGCTGTTCCTGAAGCCCGACGCCTGGCCTGTCGCCCCGAGCCCGGTGCTGCCGCCCAAGATCGATTACGAGGCGGCGATGCTCATTCCGAGCCAGACGCCGACCGCGTTGAAGACCGATCTCGAAGGCGAGCGCGCCACCGCCGAACGCGATCTGACGAGCGAAGACGCGCCGCCCGTGTTCCACGAACCCGCCGGCCCGGCGGCGACCGCCGCCGAGATCGCTGCGGCCAGCGTCTCGGAGCGGCTCGCTATCCTTTTCTCCGAGGAGGAGACCGCCGGCGCGGAGGCGGCGCGAGACATCGGAGGCGCGCAGCTCGTGCCCGAAGAGCAACTCGGCGAGCCGGCCGACGAAACCCTCGCCGAGGCGGTGGCGGACCAACCGTCGCTGGCTGCGCCCGGACCTGCGCCGATCGTCCATTGGGAACGCCGCCGCCGCCGGCGGCGCGTGGTGACCCCCCTGGCCCTGTTTGGGCTGGGGCTTTTGGGTGTGGCGCTGTTCATCGCCGCCATCGCGCTCGGGTTCAGGAACCCGACGACCCCTTTGCTCGGGGGAATGGTGAACGGCGCAGCCCTCGGCTGGGGGCTTGGCCTCGCTGGTGCGGCCCTGTTCGCCTTTTCCGTCTACCGGCTGTTGGCCCGGGGCGCCGATCGCGGCTGACCCGACGCGCCCTGTCGCGGGTGCGGTTCGGCCGTGTTAGGCACGGCCCATGATCCCGAATGCCCCGCCGGTGATGGATTTCGGCCTTGGGGAGACCGCACAGGCGATCCGCGAAACCACGGCGCGCTTCGCCGCCGAGGAGATCGCCCCGCTCGCTGCGCGCATCGACGAGACCAACGCCTTCCCGCGCGAGTTGTGGCCGAAGATGGGGGCCCTGGGCCTGCACGGGATCACGGTCGAAGAGGCGTTCGGCGGCCTGGGCCTGGGCTATCTCGAGCACGTCATCGCCATGGAAGAGGTGTCCCGAGCCTCGGCGTCGGTGGGCCTGTCGTATGGCGCGCACTCAAACCTGTGCATCAACCAGATCCGCCGCTACGGCGCCGACGAGCAGAGGCGGCGCTACCTGCCGCCGCTCATCAGCGGCGAGCACGTCGGGGCCCTCGCCATGAGCGAGGCGGGCGCCGGCTCGGACGTGATTTCGATGCGCCTGAAGGCGGAGCGCCGCGGCGACCGCTTCGTCCTCAACGGGACCAAATTCTGGATCACCAACGCTCCGCACGCCGACACCCTGGTCGTCTATGCCAAGACTTCGCCCGAGGCCGAGAGTCGCGGCATCACCGCCTTCATCATCGAAAAGGATTTCCCCGGCTACCGCTGCGCCCAGAAGCTGGACAAGATGGGCATGCGCGGCTCCGACACCGGTGAACTGGTGTTCGAGGACTGCGAAGTTCCCGCGGAGAACGTACTTGGCCCCGTGGACGGCGGCGCCGGCGTCCTGATGAGCGGCCTCGATTTCGAGCGCGCCGTACTCGCGGGTGGTCCCCTCGGCATCATGCAGGCGTGCCTGGACGCGGTGCTCCCGTATGTTCGCGATCGCCGGCAGTTCGGCCGGCCGATCGGTGCGTTCCAGCTGATGCAGGGCAAGATCGCCGACATGTACGTCGCCCTCAACTCCGCCCGCGCCTATGTCTATGCGGTCGCCAAAGCCTGCGACACCGGCGCTGGAGCGAGGTACGACGCCGCCGGCGCCATCCTGCTCGCCTCCGAAAACGCGGTGCGCTGCGCCCTCGAGGCGATCCAGGCCCTCGGCGGCGCCGGCTACCTCAAGGAATCGCCGGTCGAACGCTACCTGCGCGACGCCAAGCTCTATGACATCGGCGCCGGCACCAACGAGATCCGCCGTTTCCTCATCGGACGGGAGCTGATTGGCGCCGGCTAAACCTTGTCGTCCAATGAAAAGTTATTTCTATACAATATGTTCTAGCGTTTTCTAGGTGGCGCTGCGTGGCGCTGAGTGGCGCTGAGTGGCGCTGAGTGGCGCTGGGCGGCGCTGGGCGGCGCTGAGTGGCCCTGAGTGGCGCTGGGCGGCACGATGAGCGGGTGATGGACGAGGGCGCAAGCGGCTCAAGTTTGGCGTCGGCCGAGGCGGGAAGGGTTCATTACGATATGCAAGACATAGCATAATGTCAAGCCCCGCTTTGGCGGGCCAACTTTGAATCACCGCATCGCCAGCGAAGCCATGCCGAGGTGCGAGCCGGCGTCGGCCAGCAGGGTCTCGCCGGTGATGTGGCGCGCGGCCGGCGAGGCCAGGAACACGGCCGCCCCGGCGATATCTTCAGCTTTGGAGGCGACCTTCAGCGGGGTCGCGCCGGCGACGGCGGCGCGCAAGGACGTGAGCCGCTGTGCGTCCATGCCCCGGCCGAACCAGGGCGTGTCGATGAACCCCGGGCACACGGCGTTGACCCTGATCTTGGGCGCCAGAGCGCGCGCCAGCGACAGAGTCATGGTGATCATCGCCCCTTTCGAGGCGGCGTAGGGCACCGAAGTGCCGATGCCGGTGACCCCAGCGATCGAGGCGGTGTTGACGACGGCGGCGGGTGAGTCGGCGGCTTCGAGCAAGGCGCGGGCGGCGCGGATCATCTGGAAGGCGCCGATGACGTTCACGCCGTAGATGCGTTGGAAGTCGGCCCCGCTGACTGCATCCAGATCCGCGTGGTTGGCGGCGAACACCGTGGTCCCGGCGTTGTTGAAGAGGGCGTCGATGCGGCCGAAGCGCCCGGCGGCCGCGGCAATCGCCCGACAGTCCTCGTCGCTGGAGACATCGCCACGGGCGAGCACGCCTTCGGCCCCCTCGGCGCGCACCTTCTCGACGGTCTCCTGCGCTTCGTCCGCGCTGGAGGCGTAGTTGACGATCACCGCGCCCGCGCCGCGCGCGGCGGTCTCGATGGCGATGGCGCGACCGAGCCCCGTCGAGGCGCCGGTGACCACCACCACCTTGCCGTCGAAGTCCCGTCCAGCCATGACGCCTTCCTGTCCCAGGGGCCGCCTTCGGCGCCGGAGTGAGCGCAGCGCCGGCTTCGCGCGGCCAATCCCACCGTAGATCACCGTATTTTACGGTCGTGTCGCCGAAACACGGCGGCGCGACAGCAGGCTTTTCGGCGCCGCCTCGCTGATTTGCAAATCCGAAACACTCATTCGCGGGACCTGTCAAGGGCTTCGCGTCCTCCTCGGCGAGGTTTGTCGCCCGCCGGCGATTGGCCTAAGGGCGCTCGCAATGGAGGAGACGCCCCTAACCCAGCTCGGCCACGCCGCTCCGATCCCGCCCTCGCCCGGCGAGGCGGTGCTGGAGCGCGCGCCCAATCCGCATCGCGACGCCCTCTATCTGGCGCGTTTCACGGCGCCGGAGTTCACGGCCTTGTGCCCGATCACCGGCCAGCCGGACTTCGCCCGCCTCGTCATCGATTACGCTCCCGCGGACTGGCTGGTGGAATCGAAGTCGCTGAAACTCTTCCTGGCATCATTCAGGAATCACGGCGCTTTCCACGAAGATTGCACCGTCATGATCGGCAAGAGGATCATTGAAACGACCGAGCCGCGGTGGCTGCGCATCGGTGGCTACTGGTATCCGCGCGGCGGCATCCCGATCGACGTTTTCTGGCAGTCCGGCGCGCCGCCAGAAGGCCTGTGGATTCCCGAGCAGAGCGTGCCGCCCTACGTTGGACGTTAGAGGAGGTCCCCAACAGTGCTCATGCCATCGAAGCTCGCCGCTGATCCCCGCGTCGATCCGCGTCTGAAGGCTCTCTTCGGCGCCATGGAGGTGACGCCTGCTTCGGACGTAAGCAGCCGCGAAGAGGTGTTGGTTCAGGATAACTCGCCCGTGGCGTTGGCGCGTTGGGCGGCCATGAGCGCTTTCTTCGCCGCCTGCGACACCGAGACAATCGCGCCCTCGGCGGGCCTGGAGACCGGCGAGCACACGGCGACCTCGTCACCGGACGGCAATACGATCCGAATCCGCCTCATCCGCCCCGGTACGGACCAGACCGTCGCGGCGGTCTATTACATCCATGGCGGCGGCATGGCGTCGATGTCGTGCGACCTCGGCAACTACCGCGCCTTCGGGCGCATGATCGCAAACAACGGCGTGGCTGTGGCCATGGTCGACTTTCGCAACTGCGTCACCCCCTCCTCGGTCTCGGAGGTGGCGCCCTATCCGGCCGGCCTCAACGACTGCGTTTCGGGCTTCCGCTGGTTGGCCGGCCGCGCCGGCGAATTCGGCATCGATCCGGGGCGCATCGTCATCGCCGGCGAGAGCGGCGGCGGCAATCTTACCCTTGCCAGCGGTCTGCGGCTGACTCGCGAAGGCGAGGCCGGCCGCGTCAAGGGCCTGTACGCCCTGTGCCCCTACATCCTGGGGGCCTGGCCCGATCCGGCCGCGCCCTCGTCAGTCGAGAACAACGGCATCCTGCTCGATCTGCACAACAACCGGGGACGCTACGGTTATGGAATCGAGGCGTACGAACGCCGCGATCCGCTTGCGTGGCCTGGCTTCGCCACGGAAGATGACGTGAAAGGCCTGCCGCCCACGGTGATCCGGGTGAACGAGTGCGATCCCCTGCGCGACGAGGGGATCAACTTCTACCGCTTGTTGTTGCGCGCCGGGGTCAGGGCCCGAGGTGTCCAAAGCATGGGCACGATCCACGGGACGGAGGTCTTCCCCATGGCGTGTCCGGAGATCAGCCGGGAGGCGGCGCGCGACATCGCCGCCCTGGCGCGCGATCCGCTCTAGGCCGCGAGAGCCTCAGTTTTCAGGTCGTCGAGCCCACCGGGCCGCCGCAGCCCATGGAGCGGGCCTGGATCGCCGTAAGTGACGCCAAGTGGCCGTATTCGTCGTCGAGTTCGGCGGTCTGGCTCGGATAGACCTTGCCCGATTTGGCCAGTTCGGCGACCACGCCAGCCTCTTCCGGCTGGCAGCGGGCGACAGCCGCCGGGCCGATGGCGGCCTCGGGGCCTCCGCCGGAAGCGATGGCGTAGACCGCCCGCCTGATGCACAGGTCCGCCTTCTCGCGCGCGCCGGCGTAGCCGGTGTCGGAGATGGTCCTGACGAGGTCGGAAGGATGGCAGTTGTCGGCTACCGTCTCGGCCTGCTGTTTCTGCTGGCAGGCGCAAAGCGCCAGGGCGGCGACCGTCACCACCGCCGCCGCGGTTCGATGAAGAAATGCGATTTGCCGGGCCATACCCGCTCACCCCAACTGAGCTTTGGCGGCGCAAGACTGCGGTGATTCTCGGCTTAGAGCGAGTCTGTTCCTCGAGCCTGTTCAGCCGAACGTCATCTGGAAGCCTCAGCGCGGCAGCCAATGGTCGGTGAGCGCGCCGACGTCGGGTCGCACCCGCTCGAGCGGCGGCTCTGAGGGCGTGCCCATGTGGACGAACCCCGCGACCTTCTCACCTTCGACGAGGCCGAGCAGGGCGTTGGCGTCGGGATCATAGGCGTACCAATCGGTGATCCAGTTGGCGCCGTAGCCCATGGCGCCGGCAGCGATGATCATCAGCGCGCACACCGCGCCGGCGGAAAGGCGCTGTTCCCATTCCGGAATGTCGCCGGGAAGGTATCGCGACACCACGGCGATGGTGAGTGGCGGCGTGGCGATCTTGGCGAGCCTGGCTTTGAGCCTGACGCCGTCTTCCCGCCGCGCCGCAATTTCCTCCAGGCCGGCGACGAAGGCGCGCTTGGTCGCACTTTCGAGAATGACGAAGCGCCACGGGAAGAGCTTGCCATGATCGGGAGCGCGGGCGGCCAACCGCAGCAGCTCGTCGATCTCCGTCGGGCTCGGTCCGGGCGGGCGCAGCGTCATGGCGCTAGCGGACCGACGCCGGGCGAGGAAGCGCAAGACCGGCGGCGAGGCCTCGATCGGCACCGGATCGCCGAACGCGGGCGGGGCGGGGAGGGCGGCGACGTCGTCCATCGTGAGCGCCAATATAGGCGCGGCCAGAACTTCTGCGCTCGGCCGCGGCTGGCGCCATCGGCGTTTCTCCCCCATATCGCTTGGCAAAGGGGTCTTCTCACCTTGGGAGGGGTGCATGGCCCAGCGCCTGAACATCGTCGAAAAACAGAGCGAGGTCCCGGTGTGGGCGGCGTTGCGCAACGAGGCGCAGCATGTCAGCCGCACCGAGCCGAGCCTGGCCTCGATCATGAACGCGGTGGTGTTGCGCCACGCCACCCTTGGCGAGGCGCTGTCGTATCAGGTGGCGCGCAAGCTCGGCGACCAGGAGCTGCGGGCGCTTTCCATCCGCGAGATCGCCGCCGAGGCCTACGGCGCCGCGCCGCCCATTCTTGCCCAGGCTGAAGCCGACATGCGCGCCTTCTTCGACCGCGACCCGGCGTGCAAGGGTTACGTACAGCCGCTGCTCTATTTCAAAGGCTTCCTGGCGCTGCAGACGCACCGTATCGCCCATTGGCTGTGGGGGGAGGGCCGCGAGTCGCTGGCCTTCTACCTGCAGAGCCGCGTCTCCGAGCTCTTTCAGCTGGACATCCATCCGGCTGCGCGGATCGGTCAGGGCGCTTTCATCGACCATGGCACCGGCGTCGTCATCGGCGAGACGGCGGTCGTGGGAGACGATGTCTCCATGCTGCACGGAGTCACCCTGGGCGGCACCGGGTCCGAGCGCGGCGATCGCCACCCGAAGATTGGGCGCGGGGTGTTGTTGGGCGCCGGCGCCAAGGTGCTCGGGAACATTACCGTGGGCGACTTCGCCAAGGTCGCTTCCGGCTCGGTCGTCTTGAGGTCGGTGCCGGCGCATTGCACCGCGGCGGGGGTGCCGGCGAGGCTGATCAATTGCCCGACCTGCGAGGAGCCGTCCAAATCGATGGACCAGACGCTCAGCTTCTCGGCGTACGACTACCAGATCTGACCCTCGCCTGATCCGAAGGGATTGCGGCGCCGGGCTTTGGCGCTAGGTTCGCGGCCCTCATTGGAAGTTTGGAGCCGCGCCGTGGACCAGAAGGACATCGACAGGATCCAGGCGCATCTGAAGCGCACCTTCGGCAATCCGCACATCGCCGTCATCGCCCGGCCCAAGCAGAAGGATTCCGCCGAGGTCGAGATGAAAGGCGAGTTCATCGGCGTCGTCTATCAGGACGAGGACGAGGACGGCTCGTTCATGTTCGAGATGGCGATTCTGCCGGAGGATCTGGACGCCTAAGTGGAATACGTCGACGTCCTGATCGTCGGCGCCGGCATCTCCGGTATCGGCGCCGCCTGGCACCTGAAGAAGCGCTGCCCGGGCAAGACCCTCGCCATCTTCGAGGCCCGTGACGCCCTCGGCGGGACCTGGGACCTGTTTCGGTATCCCGGGGTGCGCTCCGACTCCGACATGTTCACCCTCGGCTATGCCTTCCGGCCCTGGACCGAGGCCAAGGCGATCGCCGACGGGCCCTCGATCCTGAAGTACCTCGAGGAGACGGTCGCCGAAGGCGGCCTCGCCGGCGACATCCGCTACCGGCGCAAGGTGGTGCGCGCCTCCTGGGACTCCGGCTCCTCGCGCTGGACGGTGGAGTTCCGCGACCGCGACGCGGGCCGCGACGACCGGATCGCGTGCACCTTCCTGTTCCTGTGCACCGGCTACTACAACTACGAGCAGGGCTGGCGGCCGAAATGGCAGGGCGAGGAGAGCTTTGCCGGCGCCATCGTCCATCCACAGTTCTGGCCGGCGGAGCTCGACTATGCCGGCAAGAAGGTGGTGGTGATCGGCAGCGGCGCTACCGCCATGACCCTCGTCCCGGCGATGGCGCGGACAGCGGCGCGCGTGACCATGCTGCAGCGCTCGCCCACCTACGTCGTCTCCATGCCGGCGGAGGACAGGATGGCAAACAGGGTCCGCAAGGTCCTGCCGGCCCGGCTCGCCTACGCCCTGGTGCGCTGGCGCAACATCCTCTTCCAGCTGTGGTTTTTCCGCCTGACCCGGCGTCGGCCCGAACAGGCCAAGAAAGCCATCCTCGACATGGCGCGCGCCCAGCTCCCAGCCGGCTATCCGATCGAGAGGCATTTCACCCCGACCTACAATCCCTGGGACCAGCGCCTGTGCCTGATTCCCGACGCGGACCTTTTCGAGGCGATCAGGGCCGGCAAGGTTGAGGTGGTCACTGATCGGATCGACTGCTTCACGCCGACGGGAATTCGGGTCGGCTCGGGCCAGGAACTGCCGGCCGACATCATCGTGACCGCCACCGGGCTCGATCTGCAGCTCGCCAGCGATATCGAGATCGAGGTGGACGGCGAGCGCGGGGATCTGGCCGCCGGCTTCTCCTACAAGGCGATGATGTACTCGGGCGTGCCCAACCTCGCCTCCACCTTCGGCTACACCAACGCGTCCTGGACCCTGAAGGCGGACCTGACGGCGGAGTACGTGTGCCGGTTGATCAATCACATGGAGCGGAAGGGCTTCACTGAGTGCCGGCCGGTGCTGGACGATCCCGAAATGGCGCCGCAGCCGTGGCTCGACTTCACCTCCGGATATGTACAAAGGGCGATGCACCGCTTCCCCAAGCAGGGGCCCAAGGCCCCCTGGCGCGTGCACCAGAACTACGCTCTGGACGTGCTCTCCTTCCGCTTCAGTCCGCTGGAGGACGGGGTGATGCGGTTCTCCGGACCTGCCAAGAGGGTGGCGAAGAAAGTCGCCGAACGGGCGCTGGAGCGCGCCTAGCTAGGCTTGGACCACCTGCAGCAGCAGCCGGGAGGGATGTTCCGGGTCGTGGAAGACGCGGTTCGTCGCCCGCGGGGCGGCGGGGTTGATGTCGAACCGCGGAAAGTTGCTGGAAGAGACATCCAGGCGGATCCGATGGCCGCGCTCGAAACGGACCGCAGTGGGATAGGGTTCGATCGTCACCTCGCGGGGCTCGCCGCGGTGGAGTTCCGCGATCCGAGCTATGCCGTCGGCGATGTTGAGCGCGAGGCCCGAAGGCCAGACGTCGACCAGCTTGGCGGTGAAGTCCATCTCGGAGCTCTCTGACGAAACCCAGAGCCTGATTGCGACGGGCCCGATGACATCGAGCGCTTCCTCCAGAGGCTCGGTGATGAACCTCAGCACGTCGCGGCGGGCGTCGAGGCGCCCCTGCTCGTAAGCGCCGGCCCGCATCAGCGGACCTTGCGAGGAGACGTTGCCGCCGACCGCCGGGATGGGATCGTCAGGGTCGAAGGCGAAATCCGATGGCGCCGAGGCCGCGGCCGGCGCGCTCGCCAGCCGACCGGCAGGATGCAGGTGGAAGGCGCTCTCGCGTCCCTCGGCGGGTGGCCAGGCATCGAAGTCGCGCCAGCGACCGCCAACGAAGAACCGGTCCTCCGGCGTGCGCCGGCCATCGCCGCCGCCCATGACGAAGACGCGCACCGCCGGATCGCGCTCGGCACCGTTGTCGATGCCCTTCATCCAGCGGTCGAACCAGCGGCGCTCGACCGCGCGCATGTCGATGGCGGCGTCCGGCCCGAATTCCGCCTGACCAGAGAAGCTTTCGAACTGTCGGCCGTGCGTCCACGGCCCGAACAGCAGCCGCTGCGGGCTCTTCTTGGCTTTCGCCAGCGCGGCGAAGGTGAGGCAGACCGAACCGGCCCAGGAATCGTAGGCGCCGGTGACGTGGATCGCCGGAACGTCTTTCCAGGCATCGAGGTGGTCGAGGACCGAGATCCCCATCTCCGTCCAGAAGGCGTCGTTGCCTCCGTGCGCGAGCGCCTGAACGAGCCAGGCCCGGTAGTCCGGCGCCGGTGCGAGGTCGTTGGCTGAGGAAGGCAGGCCCAAGGCGACGTCACGCACCCGGCCGGGGAGGGCGGCCAGGGCCTTCCGACCCGCGGCGTCGGAAGAGGCGCGCTCGACCGCGGCGGCGTGGGAGCGCTTGTCGTTCGCCGGATCGACGCTCAGTTCGGGAGCGGCGATGTTCGGGTTGCCCACGGTGACGGCCCAGTTGAGCCAGCGCAGCTCGAAAGCGCCGGCGTAGCGGATGCCGAAGCGGCCGGGGTTGCACATGGCGTCCACCGGGACGACGGCGGCAAGATGAGGCGCTTCGGCGAGGGCGGCGGCGTGCTGGGTCCCGCCGCAATAGCTGGTCCCGACCATGCCGACCTTGCCGTCCGACCAGGGCTGGCCGGCGATCCAGGCGAAGAGGTCGGCGGCGTCGGCGCCGTCGTCAGCCAGCGGGCGCCAGCGGCCTTCGGAGCCGTAGCGACCGCGTACGTCCTGGACGACGACGGCGTAGCCGGCCGGGACGAAGGTCGAGCGCAGCAGCGGCAGGCGCAGGGCGAAGTCCTTGCCGTAAGGCGTGCGCTCGACGACGGCGGAAAAACGGCCGGTCGCCACCGCGCGAGCCTGCGCCGGCAGGAAGACATTGGTCGCCAGCCGCACGCCGTCGCGCATGGCGATCATCAGGTCGCGTTGGTCGAGGATATCGAACGCCGGGGCGGCCTCGACGCTCATGCGCGCTCCAGGAAGGTGTCGATCACTCGCTTTTCGCCCGCCTTCTCGAAGCCGACGGTGACCTTGTTGCCCTCGACAGCCGTGACCCGGCCGTAACCGAATTTCTGATGGAACACGCGCTCGCCAGGATCGAAGGCGCTTCGGGTTTCGGAGACCGCCACCAGACGGCCCTCGCCCTCGATGACGCGCGCGCCCACCGGGCTGTGGCCAGGCGGGCCGCCGGCGTAGCCACGCGCCTGCGCCCGACGCCAGCCGGGACTGTCATAGCCGCCGCCATAGCCGGCCTCGTCCCAGCGCGAGGCGTGATCGCGCATTCCCGGTCCGCCGCCATAGTAGCCGGTCTCGGAAGAAGCTTCGACGGCGTGGACGGGAAGCTCGTCGACGAAGCGGCTGGGCATCAGGCTGGTCCAGCGGCCGTAGACCTGCCGATTGGCGGCAAAGGAGATGCGGGCTTCCTGGCGCGCCCGGGTCAGCCCGACGTAGGCGAGGCGGCGCTCTTCCTCCAATCCCTTCTCGCCGTTCTCGTCCATGCTGCGCTGGCTCGGAAACACGCCTTCCTCCCAGCCCGGCAGGAAGACGAGCGGGAACTCCAGCCCCTTGGCCGAGTGCAGGGTCATGAGCTGCACCGCGTCCTCGCCCCCAGCGCGGTCCAGGTCGAGCACCAGGGCGACGTGCTCGAGGTAGGCCTGCAAGGTCTCGAAGGCGCCCATCGAGGCGACCAGCTCCTTGAGGTTGTCGAGCCGGGTCTGGCTGGTCGGGCCTTTGTCGGCGCGCAGGGCTTCGGTGTAGCCGCTCTCCTCCAGCACCGTTTCAGCCAGGCGCTGGTGTGGAAGGGTGTCCTTCTGGGCGCGCCAGCGGTCGAGGTCGCGCAGGAAGTTGGCCAGCGCCGTGCGGGTGCGCGCCGCCAGCTCGTCGCTGCGCACCAGTTCTCCGGCCGCCCGCCAGGCCGACACGCCGCGCCGGCGCGCCAGAGTGAGCAGCGACTGCACCGTTGCCGCGCCGATGCCGCGCCGCGGCGTGTTGACGATGCGCTCGAAAGCGAGGTCGTCGTCGGGGCTTTGGACAAGCCTCAAGTAGGCGTGAGCGTCACGGATCTCGGCGCGTTCGAAGAAGCGCGGTCCGCCGATCACCTGATAGGGGATCTGCAGCAGCACGAAACGCTCCTCGAACGCGCGCATCTGGAAAGAGGCGCGCACCAGGATCGCGGCTTCTCGCCAGGCGCGTTTGCGCCGCCGCCAGGATTCCAGTTCGTCGGCGATGAGACGCGCCTCGGCCTCGCCGTCCCAGACGCCGCGGACCTGCACCTTCGCGCCCTCGCGCTCGTCGGTCCACAAGGTCTTGCCGAGCCTGGAGCGGTTCGCGGCGATGAGCCCGGACGCGGCGGCGAGGATGTGCGGGGTCGAACGGTAGTTGCGCTCCAGCCGGATGACGTGCGCCCCGGGAAAGTCGCGCTCGAAGCGCAGGATGTTGTCCACCTCGGCTCCGCGCCAGCCATAGATCGACTGATCGTCATCGCCGACGCAGCAGACATTGCCACGCTTCTGCGCCAGCAGCCGCAGCCACAGGTACTGGGCGACATTGGTGTCCTGATATTCGTCCACGAGTAGGTAGGCGAAGCGGCGGTGATATTCGGCCAGAACATCAGGATGGCCGCTAAAGATGCTGATATTATGTAGTAAAAGGTCGCCGAAGTCGCAGGCGTTGAGAACCCTGAGCCGCTCCTGGTAGAGGCCGTAGAGCCTGGGTCCCCGGTCGCCGGCGAAATGGCCGCGCTCGCTGACAGGCACGGCCGCAGGAGCGAGGCCGCGGTTCTTCCACTGGTCGACGAGGCCGGCCAGATGCCGCGGCGTCCAGCGCTTGGTGTCGATGTTCTCGGCTTCGAGGACCTGCTTGATCAGGCGCTCCTGGTCGTCGGTGTCGATGATGGTGTAGCTCGACTTCAGCCCGACGAGCTCGGCGTGGCGGCGCAGGATCTGGGCGGCCATGGAATGGAAGGTGCCGACCCAGCGCAGGCCCTCGGCGGCCGGGCCGATGATCACGGCGATGCGCTCGCGCATCTCGCGGGCCGCCTTGTTGGTGAAGGTGACCGCCAGCAGTTCCCACGGCCGCGCCCGGCCGGTGGCGAGCAGGTGGGCGAGGCGCGTGGTCAGCACCCGGGTCTTGCCGGTGCCGGCGCCGGCCAGGACCAGCACCGGGCCCTCGGTGTCTTCGACGGCGGCGCGCTGCTGCTCGTTCAGGCCCTCGAGGTAGTCGGGGCCCGAGACACGGGCGAGCTCTGAGATGCGGGGTTGGGCGGCTTCGGACACGGACGGGAATCTAGTGGAACGCGGACACTAACATGGGGCTGGCCGGTGCGCTCGGTTCGCGCCTAGTGCGACGCCTGGGGTGCAGATAGCTCGGCGCGCCGGCCGAGGTGTTTGCGTCCTGAACCTCAGCGCAGGCAGGCGTATTCCAGAGCGGCGACGCGGCAGGCCGAGGCGAGCGGCCGCTCGCCGCGCTCGACGTCAATGCTCGCCACCAGCATCGCCAGGGACTGGCCGCGTCGGGCGGCGAAGCTCTCCAGCACGTCCCAGAACTCCGGCTCCAGGGCCAGCGAGGTGGAATGACGCGCCAGGGTGAGCGAGCGCTTTTCCAGACGCCGCGGCCCGGGGTTGACCATGGGAACAGCCCTCACGCTTCGACAACGCGCCCGCCAAGTCTATAGAGCCAGCCCCGCTGGTACGAAAAGGAGAAGCCCATGGAGATGCGCCGGCTCGGGCGCTCGTCGCTGACGATCGCGCCGCTGATGCTGGGGGGGAACGTCTTCGGCTGGACCGCCGACGAAAAGACCTCGTTCGCCGTGCTCGACGCCTTTGTCGACGCCGGCTTCAACGCCATCGACACGGCCGACGTCTACAGTCGTTGGTCGCCCGCCGGCGGCGGCGCCTCAGAGACGGTGCTGGGCGCCTGGCTCAGGGCGTCGGGCAAGCGTGAGAAAGTGGTCATCGCCACCAAGTTCGGCATGGAAATGGCCGAGGGCAAGAAAGGACTTTCGGCCCGCTACATGACCGAGGCGGTCGAGGCCTCGCTCAAGCGCCTGCAGACCGACTGCATCGACCTCTACCAGTCGCATCGCGACGATGCCGATGTTCCCCAGGAAGAGACCATGGAGGCTTTCGACCGCCTGGTGCGGGCGGGCAAGGTGAGAGCCATTGGCGCCTCCAACTTCGACGCCGCGCGGCTCAAATCCGCCAACGACGTCGCCGCGGCGCACGGGTGGGCGCGCTACGAAAGCCTGCAGCCTCTCTACAATCTCTACGACCGCGCCGGCTTCGAGGAGACCCTGGCGCCGCTCTGCCGGGCGGAGGGCGTCGGGGTCATTCCCTACTATGGCCTGGCCAGCGGCTTTCTCACCGGCAAGTACCGCTCCGAGGCGGACCTCGCGCAGAGCCCTCGCGGCCGGGGCGTCAAGCGATACCTGGATGCGCGGGGAATGCGGATCCTCTCCGCCCTGGACGAGGTGAGAAGGCGCCTTTCGGCGACGCCCGCCCAGGTGGCGCTGGCCTGGCTGATGGCCAGGGTGACCGCGCCGATCGCCAGCGCCACCAGCGTTGCGCAACTGCAGGAACTCCTGAAGGCCGCGGACCTGAAACTGGACGGCGAAGCCATGGCGGCGCTGGACGAGGCCAGCGCCCCGGCGCTCGCTCCGGCTTGAGCGGCCTCAAGGCGCAGATTTCCACCCCAGCCTAGCTTCCGGGCAGTCGCCGCATCCCGCGGCTGATCGCTGGAGAGCTTCACATGAGAGTCCCGGTTATCGCGCTGGCCGCGGCAATGGGTCTGGCGTTGGGCGTCGGCGCCTGCGCTGACGAGTACGCCTACGGCCCTTACGGCCCATACGCCGACGTCGGTTACACGGCCTACTACGATGGTTACTATGGGCCCTACGTCGGCGGCTATTGGGCCGGCGACGGCAGCTTCTACTACTGGGACGGCGCGCACCAGCGCTACGATCGCGACCGCAGCCGCCACTTCCGCCGCCATGCGGATAGCGGGTTCTCGCCGATCCAGGGCCACGCCCCGCCCGCGCGTCAGGGCAGCCGCCGGTCCGGCGGCCGCCAGCCGCACCAGCCTTGAAGGCTATCTCAGCGAAGCGCAGAAGCGCTGGATGCGCTGGCAGGCGTCTTCCAGCAATTCGTTCGAAGTGGCGTAGCTGACGCGAAAAAAGGGCGAGAGGCCGAAGGCTTCGCCGAACACGACCGAGACGCCCTCGGCATCCAGGAGTTCGTCGGCGAAGTCGCGATCGGTCTCGATCACCTTGCCGCTCTGTGAGCGCTTGCCGATGGCGCCGGCGCAGGAGGGATAGACGTAGAAGGCGCCTTCCGGCGTCGGACATGAAAGCCCCGTCGCCTGGTTGAGCATGGAGACGACGAGGTCGCGCCGGCTTTCGAACAGGCGTGCGTTCGGCTCGATGAAGTCCTGCGGCCCGGTGAGCGCCTCGACCGCCGCCCATTGCGAAATCGAGCATGGGTTCGAGGTGGTCTGGCTCATCACCTTGCGCATGGCGGCGATCAGAGGCTCCGGTCCGCCGCCGTAGCCGATGCGCCAGCCGGTCATGGCGTAGGCCTTGGAAACGCCGTTGAGCGTGAGCGTGCGCTCGTAGAGCGCCGGCTCGACCTCGGCGATGGTGCTGAACCGGAAGCCGCCGAAGGTGAGGTGCTCGTACATGTCGTCGCTGAGCACCCAGAGGCGCGGGTGGCGCAGCACCACCTCGGCCAGCGCCTTCAGCTCGGCGCGGGTGTAGGCGGCGCCGCTCGGGTTCGCCGGCGAGTTCAAGATGAGCCAGCGCGAGGCCGGCGTGATCGCCGCCTCCAGCGCCTGCGGGGTCAGCTTGAACCCCTCCTCGGCCCGGCTCGGAGCGAACACCGGCTGGCCGCCGGCGAGCAGGGCCATGTCCGGATAGCTCACCCAGTAGGGCGCCGGGACGATCACTTCGTCGCCCGGATTGAGGCTGGCGATGAGGGCGTTGAAGATCACCGGCTTGCCGCCTGGCGAGACGTTGATCTGGGAGGGCTTGTAGGAAAGGCCGTTTTCGCGGGCGAACTTGGCGCAGATCGCGGCCTTGAGTTCGGGAATGCCGTCGACGTCGGTGTACTTGGTCTCGCCTCTGTGGATGGCCCGGATGGCGGCGTCCTTGATGTTCTGCGGCGTGTCGAGGTCGGGCTCGCCGGCGTCCAGCGAGATGACATCGCGGCCGGCGGCGCGCAGGGCCCGCGCCCTGGCGGCGGCGGCGACAGTGGCGGCGGGCTTCACCCGCGCGAGCGCGTCGGATTGGGAGAACATGGACATTGCCGGTGAGTCGGAATGCCCCGGGGAGGGCGCGCTCACTTAGCCGGGCGGGGGCGGCGAGGGAACCCCGCAGCGGCATTGGCGCGCCGCGGCGCCCGGGACAATCGGCTACACTCGGCGCGCCCGCTCACCTTGCTGTACAGGCGGGCCATGCAGACGCTCTCGACGCCCTCGTCTTGGAGACGCTGGCTGGTGGCCGCCCTGGTCCTGGCGCTGGTGCTGCTCGGATTGGTCTCGGGCCTGCGGCTCTTCGGCTTGTCGGCGGCCGCCGCCGCCACGAGAGCGCTGGCGATCGCCCGCGGGCCGTGGGCGTTGCCGGCGGTGGTCGGCGCCTTCGCCGTGCTCGCCTTCCTGGGGGCGCCGCAGTTCGCCCTGATCGCCGCGGCCGTGGCGGTGTTCGGCCCGTGGCTGGGTGGGATTTACAGCTGGATCGGCACCATGGTGTCGGCGCTGGCGGGCTTCTGGATCGGGCGGGCGGCCTGGGCCCCGGCGGCGCGGCTGGAAGAGGGCGAGCGGGCGGGGCGCCTGATCGCGCTCATCGGCCGGCACGGGTTCGCGGCGAGCTTCCTCATCCGCCAGATCCCGGCAGCGCCCTTCGTCATCGTCAACATGGCCGCCGGCGCCGCGCCGATGCGCCTTTGGGCGTTTAGCGCCGGAACGGCGCTCGGGATCATCCCCAAGATCGCGCTCACCGCCGCTGCCGGACGCCTCGCGCGGGCGGCCCTGGCCGGGAACGCCATCGTGCCGGGCATTCTCTTTGGCGGGGCGATCATAGTGTGGCTTGCCGCCGCCGCCTGGGCGAGAGTCTGGCTGAGGCGCAGAGAGGGAAGTTCTTCCAACAAAGCCGGCGCAAACGCAGGGTGACGCAATGATCTTGCGCGCGGACCGGCCCCTGCCTTAAGGAACACCTCATGCGCGGCCGCTTTCGCCAGCTTCGACTTCGGCTTAGCCGCCCCTGGACGGGGACCGCGGCGCGCTAGCGGCCGGCCGGCTCGTCCAGGGGACGTTTCGCGAAGTTCCCCTCGAGCCGAAAGACCTCACATGAACCAGCCCACCGACGCTGACCGCGTCACCATCTTCGACACCACCATGCGGGACGGCGAGCAGTCGCCCGGCGCCTCCATGTCCCTGGACGAGAAGCTGGAGCTCGCTCGCATCCTCGAGGACATGAAGGTCGACGTGATCGAGGCCGGATTCCCGATCGCTTCGAACGGCGATTTCGAGGCGGTGCGCGAGGTCAGCCGGGTGGTCAAGGAGTCGACCGTGGCGGGCCTGTGCCGCGCCAACATCGTCGACATCGACCGCTGCGCCGAGGCCATCAGGGGCGCGCGCCGGGGGCGGATCCACATCGTTATCGCCACCTCGCCGCTGCACATGGAACACAAGCTGCGGCTGACCCCCGAGCAGGTGCTGGAGGCGGTCACCCGCTCGGTGACCCACGCCCGCAACCTTTGCGACGACGTGGAATGGTCGGCCGAGGACGCCACCCGCAGCGACCGCGCCTTCCTCAGGCGGGCGATCGAGGCGGCGATCGCCGCCGGGGCGACCACGATCAACCTGCCGGACACCGTCGGCTATACCTACCCCAGCGAGTACGCCGACCTCTTCCTCGACATGATTTCGTCAGTCGAAGGCGCTGAAAAAGCGATATTTTCCACGCATTGCCACAACGACCTCGGGCTCGCGGTCGCCAACAGCCTGGCCGGGGTGCAGGGCGGGGCGCGCCAGGTGGAGTGCGCCATCAACGGCCTGGGCGAGCGCGCCGGCAATGCGGCCCTGGAGGAGATTGTCATGAGCCTGAAGGTGCGCGCCGACGCGCTCGCCTTCCACACCGAGATCGATCCGCGCCACATCACCCGCGCCAGCCGCTACGTCTCGGCGATCACCGGCTTTCCGGTGCAGTTCAACAAGGCGATCGTGGGCAAGAACGCCTTCTCCCACGAGAGTGGCATCCACCAGGACGGCATGCTCAAGAACCGCGAGACCTACGAGATCATGCGTCCCGAGGATGTCGGCCAGGCGCCCTCGAACCTGGTCATGGGCAAGCACTCCGGCCGGCACGCCTTCCGCGAGAAGCTCAAGGCGCTGGGCTATGACCTCGGCCAGAACGCCCTCAACGAGGCGTTCGGGCGCTTCAAGGACCTCGCCGACAAGAAGAAGCACGTCTTCGACGAGGATCTGATCGCCCTCGTGGACGACGCCCTGGCCCGCGGCCACCAGCGCATCCAGGTCAAGGCCCTGCGCGTCGTCTGCGGCACCGAAGGGCCGCAGCAGGCCGACCTCACCCTGACCGTGGACGGCGAGACGCGCGCCGCCAGCGCCACCGGCGATGGCCCGGTGGATGCGGTCTTCAACGCCGTGCGCGCGCTGTACCCGCACGAGGCGACCCTTCGCCTGTTCCAGGTGCATGCCGTGACCGAAGGGACCGACGCCCAGGCCCAGGTGACGGTGCGGCTGGAGGAAGGCGGGCACATCGCTACCGGGGCGGCGGCGGACACCGACACCCTGACGGCCAGCGCCATGGCCTACGTGGCGGCGCTCAACAACCTGCTTGCGCGCAAGGAAAAGACCACACCGCCGGAAACCACCGTCGAGCTCCAGTTGGGCGCACCGGCCTGACCCTACCCCTCGCAGAGGGGGAGGGGGACCGCGAAGTGGCGGAGGGGGCGAGGGCGCCGCCGCTTGCGGTGGCCCCCTCGATCGCTTCGCCCTGGCGTGCAGGCGAGGATTGAATGCTCTGGATCCCGATCACGGTGGGGGCGGCGACGCTGCAGGTGGCGCGCAACGTCTTCCAACGCACCCTCGTCGAAGGGGCGGGGGCCTGGGGCGCGGCGCTGGTGCGCTTCCTCTTCGGTCTGCCTTTCTCGCTCATCTTCGCGGTGAGCGCCGTGACCTTGCTCGGCGGCCATCTGGCCTTCTCGCCCCGTTTCTGGGCCGCCGAGGCGGTGGGGTCGGCGGCGCAGGCCGCGGCGATGGGCGCGATCCTGGTCTCCATGCGGCGTTCGGGCTTCGCGGTTGCGACGGTGTTTCAGCAGAGCTCCATCCCGCTGGCCGCTGTCTTCGGCCTCTTCCTCGGCGACCGGCTGGACCAGGCCAAATGGATCGGCATCGCCCTGACGACCGGAGGGTTGGCGGCGCTGGCCTGGCCCAGGCGGGCCGTCGGCGAAGACTGGAAGGGGGCTGTCGCCGGCCTCGTTGCAGGCGCGCTGTTCGCCCTTTCGGCCAACGCCTTCCGCGCCAGCGCCCTGGCGCTGGCGCCGGGTTCGCCGTTCCTGGCCGCCGCGGTGTCGCTTTTCGTCGCCCAGGGCCTGCAGACCGTGGGGCTGGGAACCTGGCTCGTTTTCACCGATCGGCCGGCGCTGAGGGCTGTAATTTCGGCGTGGCGCCGATCGCTGGCGGCAGGGTTTCTCGGTTCGGCGGGCTCGGGACTGTGGTTCGCCGCCGTTGCGCTGAGCCCGGCGGGTCCGGTGCGGGCGGTGGGCGTGGTCGACGTGCCGATCGCCGCGATCGCCGGCCGGCGGATCTTCGCCGAGCGTCTCGGCGCCCGGCAGGCCGCAGGCGCGGCGGCCGCCACGGCCGGTGTGGTTCTGGCGGCGCTGGGCTAGGCGGTGGCCCGGAAGCCCAGCGGCATCGACTTGGGCCCGCTGATGAAATTGCTCGGCAGCCACTCCACCGGGCCGGCGAGTTCGAAGTCGGTCATCCGCGTCAGAACTTCGGCGAGCATGGCGTCGATCTCGATACGGGCGATGTGCTGGCCCAGGCACCCGTGCGGCCCGGTCCCGAAAGCGATGTGGTCGTTGGGCGCGCGGGAAAGGTCGAGTTCGTCCGGGCGGTCGAAGGCGGCGCCGTCCCGGTTGGCGGCGCCGAAATACATGACCACCTTGTCGCCTTCGCCGATGGTCTTGCCGCCGAGCTGCGTGTCCTTGCGGGCCGTGCGGCGCATGTAGATCACCGGACTGGTCCAGCGGAGCAGCTCTTCGCGCGCCGCGGGCAGGCGCGCGCGCACGTCGGCTGTGAGCCAGGCGAGCTGGCCGGGACGCTCCATGAGGGCCAGGAGGCCGCCGGCGAGCAGATTGCGGGTGGTGTCGCCGCCGGCGTCGATGAGCAGCAGGAAGAAGAGCAGGAACTCGGGATCGGCGAGACGCCGGCCCTCGACCTCGGCGGCGAGCAGCTTGGAGGCGAGATCATCGGCGGGCCGGGCGCGCTTTTCGGTGATGACCCCGGTGGCGTACTCGAACATCTTGCCGACCGCGGCGGCGCCGGCCCCGGGCGGCAGGGCCTCGGGCGAGGTGTGGATGGTTTCGGTGAGCTTGTAGAGCTCGCGGCCGTCCTCGAGCGGCAGGCCCATCAGTTCGGCGATAACGAAGCTGGGCATCTCGCCGGCGACCTCGGCGACGAAATCGCAGCCGCCCGTGTCGATGACGGCGTCGACGATGCGCCGGGCCAGTTCGGCAATGCGCTCGGCGCGCAAGCGTGCGGCTGGGGCGGTGAACTCCGCCCGGATGAGCTTACGGAAGCCCGTGTGCTCCGGCGGGTCCATCATCAACATCATCTTGTAGGGGCCGAACGCGAGCGTGCCGTCCGGCGGCGGGTCGGCGATCATGATCGTCGGTTCGCTCGAGTAGGTCTGGAAGTCGCGGTCGACCGCGTAGACGTCGGCGAAACGGGTCACCGCCCAGAAGCCGGGGCCGCCGGGCTCGTCGTGCCAATGCACCGGGTCATGCTGGCGCAGCCAGGCGAATTGGTCGTGCGGCTGGCCGGCGGCGAAGCGCTCCGGAGAGAGCAGGTCGATGCGCATAGACCCTTCCTTCAGGCCTTCAGCCGATAGCCGGTGCGGAAGATCCAGAAGATGACGGCGACGCAGGCCAGGAGAAAGGCCAATGTCGCCGCCAGGCTCACGACAACGCCGACGTCCCCCGATCCGTAGAAGCTCCAGCGGAAGCCGCTCACCAGGTACACGACCGGGTTGAACAGGGTCACCTTGCGCCACAGCGGCGGCAGCATGGCGATGGAATAGAAGCTTCCCCCCAAGAAGGTCAGCGGGGCCAGCACCATGGTGGGGATGAGCTGCAGCTTCTCCCAGCCATCGGCCCAGACGCCGATGCAGAAGCCGAAAAGGCTGAAGCTCAGCGCCGTGAGCACCAGGAATGCGGCCACCACCGCGGGGTGCAGGATGTGAAAGGGAACGAAGACGCGCGCCGTGGCCAGGATGACCAGCCCCAGGATCACCGACTTGGTGGAGGCCGCGCCGACGTAGCCGAGCAGGATCTCCAAGGGCGATACCGGGGCCGACAGCACCTCGTAGATCGTGCCGGAGAACCTGGGCATGTAGATGCCGAAGGAGGCGTTGCCGACGCTCTCGGTCAGCAGCGACAGCATCATCAGTCCGGGCACGATGAAGGCGCCGTAACTGACGGCGCCGACGTGGGCGATGCGCGAGCCGATCGCCGAGCCGAAGACGACGAAATAGAGGGAGGTGGCGATCACCGGGGTAACAAGGGACTGCACCAGGGTGCGGCCCATGCGCGCCATCTCGAAGCGGTAGATGGCGTAGACGCCGTGGATGTTGAGGCTTGAGCTCATGTCGGCCTTTGGGTGACGCAGGGAACGCCTGGGCTGACGTTGGCCTGCGCGGGAAACCGTCCGCCGCCGCCGACGCACGAACGATTAGTGACCAAGGTCCCGCCGGCCGTCAAACAGCCTTGGCATGTCGCTGCTCACCGGCCGGTATCGCGGTATCGAAGGCGGCGGCTACGACGCGCGCCAGGCGACGCGCGCCTTCGGGAATCACGATCCGACGGTGCTCGACGCGGCAGAGCGCGTCAGCCTGCAGCAGGGCGGCGATGGCGACTGCCTCATCGAGGCGGTCGGCCGCAAAGCCCTCGGCTTCGCAGATCCCGCCGACGTCGGCCTTCAGGTCACACATGAGACGCTCGATCACGCGGGCGCGCAGCCGATCCTCGGTGGTGAGAGTAAGCCCGCGCTCAATAGCGAGGGCGCCGGCGCGCACGGCCTTGGCCCAGGTATTCACGGCGCGGGCGTTCTGGATGTAGCCGCCGGGAAAGCGGCCGATGGCGGAGGCGCCGAGCGGCACCAGGATCGGCGCCGAGTCGGTGGTGTAACCCTGGAAATTGCGACGCAGGGCGCCGGCGCGCGCGGCCTTGATCAGGGTATCGCCGGCGAGGGCGTAGTGGTCGATGCCCACCCGGCGGTAACCCTCCATGACCAGGGCGGCGTCGGCCGCCTCCGCTTGGGCCCAGCGTCCGGCCGGGCCTGCGAGGTCCTCCTGGCGGATCATCTTCTGGTGCTTCTTGAACCAAGGCACGTGGGCGTAGCCGAACACCGAGACACGGTCGGGCCGGAGCGCGGCGGCGAATCTGGCGGACTCGCCGACGCTGGCGGGATCCTGGCCAGGCAGGCCGTACATCAGGTCGAAGTTCACGCCCTTGACGCCATGACCGCGCAACAGGGCCACGGCGCGGGCGACCTGATCGAGGGGTTGGACGCGATTGATTCTGGCCTGGACGAGAGGGTCGAAAGTCTGGACGCCCAGGCTGGCGCGGGTGACGCCGGCCTCCGCCAGGCCGGCAAGGAAAGGCTCGTCGAGCCGGCGCGGATCGAGCTCGACGGCTATCTCCGCGCCGCCCCGAAAGCCGAAAGCCGCGCGCAGGCGCGCCGCCAGGCGCACGAAATCACCCGGGTCGAGGGCGTTGGGGCTGCCGCCGCCAAAATGGACAAAAGCGGCGCCGCCGTGCCCGCCCAGCGCATCGGCCCAGAGTTCGACCTCGCGCTCGAGGTCGTCGACATAGGCCGCGATGCGGCTATAGCCGTTCGGGACCGAGGTGTGGCAGCCGCAATACCAGCACAGGGATTGGCAGAAGGGGACGTGGACGTAGACCGACAGCGGCTCGCCCTGCAGACTGCCGGCCCAACGGCGAGCTCGAGACTCGTCGCTTTGCTCGAACGCGAGCGCGGTCGGATAGCTGGTGTATCGCGGAAGGCTCCTACCGAGGTGGCGGGCGAATCCGGGTGGCGGGCTCAGCTGCATTTGGAGTAACCGCAGTCGGCGCAGACGTCGCAGCCTTCCTGCCGGACCAGCGCCAGCGAGCCGCAGCGCGGACAGGCCGCGGCCGGCGGCCGTCCGACCGGCTCAGGGCCAGCCGAGGCGGTCGGCTCGGCCACCGCCCCGAGGTGGCGCTCGATCACCGCGCCGATCGCCGCCTGCAGGGATGGAACATAACGGCCCTCCATCCAGGCGCCGCCGCGCGGATCGAACACCGCCTTCAATTCCTCGGCCACGAAAGAGACGTCGCCGCCGCGCCGGAAGACCGCGGAGATCATCCGCGTCAGGCCGAGGGTCCAGGCGTAGTGCTCCATGTTCTTGGAGTTGACGAAGATCTCGAACGGCCGCCGATCGCCGCCGAAGTCCTCGTCGTTGATTGTGACGTAGACCGCGTGCGCGCTCTGAGGCCACTTGAGCTTGTAGGTGGCGCCCGCGAGCCTTTCCGGCCGCGGCGTAAGCGGCGGATGGGCCGGTTGCTTCGCGGTTACCGACAGGACGGAGCCCGTCACCAGGTTGGGGCGATAGACGGTGAGGCCCTTGCAGCCGCGCCGCCAGCCTTCGAGGTAGATGTCGGCGAAAGCCTCGAAAGGGATGTCTTCCGGGCAGTTGATGGTCTTGGAGATCGAGCTGTCGATCAGGGCCTGGGCGGCGGCCTGCATGCGCAGATGATGCTCCGGACGCAGCGTCTGGGCGGTGACGAAGGCGGCCTCGGGCGGAGGCTCGTCCCCATGCAGCCGCCTCCAGACGGTCAGGGCGTAGTCCTCGACCGGCTCCTCGCGCGTCGAGCAATCTTCCTGGCGGATCTTGCGAGTGTACTCGTACGCGAACACCGGCTCGATTCCGGATGAGACGTTGCCGGCCAGCAGGGAGGTGGTGCCGGTGGGCGCGATCGAGGTCAGGCAGCCGTTGCGCAATCCATGCTCGGCAATGAGGCTTCGGGTCGTCTCGTCCAGTGATTTCAGATTGGGCCGGTCGAGTATGGCCGCGTCGTAGAGCGGGAACGGCCCTTTCTCGGCGGCGATCGCGGCCGAGGCGCGGTAGGCGGCGCGGCGAATGATCGAGAGCCAGCCAGCGGCCAGGTCGACCGCCTCGTCCTCGCCATGGCGGGCGCCGCAGAAGATGAGCGCGTCGGCGAGGCCAGTGACGCCCAGGCCGATGCGGCGCTTCGCCTTCGCCTCCGTCTCCTGCTGCGGCAACGGATAGCCGGAGACATCGATGACATCGTCCAGGAAGCGGACGGCGGTGGCGGTGAGATCGGCAAGCTCGGCCTCGTCGATGGCGGCTTCGCTGGTGAACGGGGCGTGGATCAGGCGGGCCAGGTTGATCGAGCCCAGCAGGCATGCGCCGTAGGGCGGGAGCATCTGTTCGCCGCACGGATTGCTCGCGCAAATGGTTTCGCACCAGGCGAGGTTGTTGGTCTCGTTCACCCGATCGATGAAGATGACGCCGGGCTCGGCGCTGTCGTAGGCGGCGCGCATGAGCCGGTCCCACAGCGCCCGGGCCGGGACCGTGCGCGCCAGTTGGCCCTGAAACACCAGCCGCCAGTCGTCGCCGGTCTCGAGCGCCGCCAAGAACCGGTCGGGGACAAGCACCGAGAGGTTGAAGTTACGGAACTTGGCCGGGTCGCGCTTGGCGTCGATGAAGGCCTCGATATCGGGGTGATCGATCGCCAGGCAGCCCATCATGGCCCCCCGCCGCTGGCCGGCCGACAGGATGGTCCGGCACATGCAGTCCCAGACTTCCATGAAGCTCAATGGCCCGGAGGCGTGCGCCGCGACGCCGCGCACCGGCGCGCCGGCGGGCCGGATCGTCGAAAAATCCATGCCGACGCCGCCGCCCTGCTGCAGGGTCACCGCCGCTTCGCGCACATGCTCGAAGATCCCCGACAAATCGTCCGGGATGGCGCCCATGACAAAGCAGTTGAAGAGGGTGACCCGGCGCCCGGCGCCTGCGCCGGCCAGGATCCGGCCGGCCGGCAGGAAGCGAAAATCCGTCAGCGCCTGACGGAAACGCCCGGCCCACTGCTGACGGAGTTCGGCCGGCTCGGCCAGGGCAATGGCGTCGGCCACGCGCGACCAGGTCTCTTCGATCGAGGCATCGGCGCGGGCGGCTTCGTCGGCCGGCTTGAAGCGGTACTTGCTGGACCAGATCTCTTCTGCCAGCGGAATGTCGAAGGCCATGGCCCGGCGCGCCCCTCTCGCTCGGGCAGGAACGCCCGAGTCCGCCAGACGTACATCCGCCGATCGAACGCGCCTTGAGCCGCCTCAAGGCGGGCCAGGGAGACTCCCCGGGTCGGGGCGGAGGCGTTCAGCCTCTGGGAGCTGGCGAACTCCCCTTGCCTCCGGACGCCCCGCCTTTGACCAGGCCGACGAAGATCTCCTCGAGCGAGCTTTCCCGGGTCTGGAGGTCACGAAAGTCCACGCCGCTGTCGGTGAGCGCTCGCAGCAAGGGGGCGATGCGCTCGCGGTCGACTTCGGAATCGAAGGTGAAGACGAGTTCGGCGCCCCCTTCGGCCAGCTCCAGCGGCCAGGCGGCCAACGCCGGGGGGATGCTGTGGAGAGGCCGGTGCAAGGTCAGGCGCAGCTCCTTGCGCCCCATCTTCCTCATCAACGCCGCCTTGTCCTCGACCACCAGGATGCGGCCATGGTTCATGACCGCGATGCGGTCGGCCATCTCCTCGGCTTCCTCGATGTAGTGGGTGGTGAGAATGATGGTGACGCCGCGCTCGCGCAGCGCCCGGACCATCTCCCACATGCCGCGGCGCAGCTCGACATCGACGCCGGCGGTAGGCTCGTCGAGGAACAGGATCGAAGGCTCGTGCGACAGGGCCTTGGCGATCATCACCCGGCGCTTCATGCCGCCGGAAAGCTCCATGATGCGGCTCGAGCGCTTGTCCCAAAGCGCCAGATCGCGCAGCACCTTTTCCAGCAAGGCCGGATCGGGCGGCCTGCCGAAGAGCCCGCGTGAAAAGCGGCAGGTGGCCCAGACGCTCTCGAAGGCGTCGGTGAAGAGCTCCTGGGGCACGAGGCCGATTCGCGACCGCGCCGCCTTGTATTGGCGGACGGTGTCGAAGCCGTCGGCGAGAATCCTCCCGGTGCTTGCCCGCACGATGCCGCAGACGATGTTGATGAGGGTCGTCTTGCCGGCGCCGTTCGGCCCCAGCAAGGCGAAGATCTCGCCCTTGTCGATGGAAAGATCGATCTTTTCCAGCGCCTTCACGCCAGAGGCGTAAGTCTTGGAGATCCCTTCGACGGAGATGATCGGCGCCATGCAGGCGAGCTAAGCTGACTGGGCGCTGATGCAAAGAGGCCTGCTTTGCGCGCTGGCCAGGCTCGGCTATGGCGTCGGCAGACGGCCACGGAGGCAAGCCATGTTCTCGCACATCATGGTCGGGACCAATGATCTCGATCGCGCCAAGAAATTCTATGACGCTGCTCTGGGCGCGCTCGGGGTCCAGCCGGGGCGAATCGATGACGCTCGGCGCGTCTTCTACATGACCCCCTCGGGCGTCTTCTGCGTGACCCAGCCGATCGACGGCAAGCCGGCGACGCACGCCAACGGCGGCACCATTGGCTTTGCCGCCAAGACGCCGGCCGAGGCTGACGCCTGGCACGCGGCCGGGCTGGCCGCTGGCGGCGTCGCCTGCGAGGACCCGCCGGGGGTGCGCGAAGGCGCCGTCGGCAAGCTCTACCTGGCCTACCTGCGCGACCCCGACGGCAACAAGCTCTGCGCCCTCCATCGGCTGTAGGCGCCCGCCGCGAGCGGCGGGGACTTCGCCTTCCATCCGGGGCGTCTACAGACCGCGACCTTATGGGCCTTGAATTCGGCGCCTTCACGGGGCATGGCCGCTACATCAACTGAGTCCTTCCCTGGCTGGGTGCGGGCGGGGCGCGGGGCGGCGTTCTTCTTGGCTCGAGCTTTTTTTCGAGGCCCGGGGCGCTTCGCGAACGGTTCGGAAAGCTTGGATGGTGGAAGGTCTTTTCTGCGGGTCCTCTCCTAGTCCGAGCCTGGAATGTTCTCATCGCTGTTCGGCGTCATCTCCAACGACATCGCCATCGACCTCGGGACCGCCAACACCCTGATCTACATGAAGGGGCGCGGGATCGTGCTCAACGAACCCTCGGTGGTGGCGTTGCGCACCGTGGGCGGGCGCAAGATGGTTTACGCCGTCGGCGCCGAAGCCAAGATGATGCTCGGCCGCACTCCCGGCCATATGGAGGCCATCCGGCCGATGCGGGACGGCGTCATCGCCGACTTCGAAGTGGCCGAGGAGATGATCAAGTACTTCATCCGCAAGGTTCACAACCGCAAGGGCTTCGTGAATCCCAAGGTCATCGTGTGCGTACCCTCGGGCGCGACGGCGGTGGAGCGCCGGGCCATCAACGATTCCTGCCTCAACGCCTCGGCGCGGCGCGTCGGGCTGATCGACGAGCCGATGGCGGCGGCCATCGGCGCCGGCCTGCCGATCCACGAACCCACCGGCTCGATGGTGGTGGACATCGGCGGCGGCACCACCGAAGTAGCGGTGCTGTCGCTTTCGGGCATCGTCTATTCCCGCAGCGTCCGGGTCGGCGGCGACAAGATGGACGAGGCCATCATCAGCTACATGCGCCGGCACCATAACCTGCTGATCGGCGAGACCACCGCAGAGCGCATCAAGAAGGAGATCGGCACCGCCCGCTCGCCCGAGGACGGGGTCGGCCTGGCCATAGACGTCAAAGGCCGCGACCTGATGCAGGGTGTGCCGCGCGAGGTGCGCATCAGCGAAAAGCAGGCTGCAGATGCGGTCGCCGAGCCGGTGGCGCAGATCCTGGATGCGGTGAAGGTGGCGCTCGAGGCCACCCCGCCCGAGCTGGCCGCCGATATCGCCGACAAGGGCATCATGCTCACCGGGGGCGGGGCGTTGCTGCGCGGCCTCGATCTGGAGATCCGGGACCACACCGGATTGCCGGTCACGGTCGCCGACGACCCGCTGTCGTGCGTCGCCCTCGGCTGCGGCAAGGTCCTCGAGCATCCCAGGTGGGTGAAGGGGATTCTGGAGAGCGGATTGGCCTAAAATCGCCACGCGAGTCGGCCAGGCAGAGCCGGCGCGCGCAGGAGTTGGGGCGTGTCCCTTCGCGAAGGCCCTTTCGGAGACATCAAGGCGCCCCTGAGATGGACGGCGCTGGCCGCGGTGGCGATCGCCATGGTTCTCGCCGCTGCCCTGTTCGGCAACGCCAAGAGGATGGGCGAGGGAGCGATCACCCGCGCCCGGGAAGCGGTGGATCAAGCCGCCGAACCGGTGGGCTATGTGCTGTCGGCGCCGATCCGCTGGGTCGAGGCCGGCGACTCGGCGGTGGGGGATTACCTGTTCGCGGCCTCGCAGAACGCCCGCCTCAAAGCCGAGCTGCGCCAGATGAGCGCCTGGCGCGACAAGGCCATCGCGCTGGAGGAGCAGAACGCGCGCTACCGCGCCCTGATGGGGGTCAAGACCGATCCGCCGATCCCGATGGTGTTCGCCCGCACCGTCCTCGACTCCCGCGGGCCATTTTCCAATACGCGCCTGGCCGACGTCGGCAGCGACCGCGGGGTCATCGAGGGCAATCCGGTGCTCTCGGAGCGCGGGCTCGTGGGGCGGGTGCTGGGGGTCTCCCGCACGGCCAGCCGCATCCTGCTGCTCACCGATCCGGAGAGCCGCACCCCGGTGCTCATGCCCAGGACCAACGCCAGGGCCATCCTTACCGGCGACGGCGGCCCCAGCCCGAGGCTGGATTTTCTGCGCTCGCATGATCCGGTGCGCGCCGGCGACATGGTGCTCACCTCGGGCGATGGCGGCGTCTTCCCGCGAGGCCTTCCGGTCGGCGTCATCTATCAGGGAGTAGGCGGCGACTGGCGGGTGGCCCTCTACGCCGACTCCTCGGCTATCGACTATGTCCGCATCCTGCTCTTCCGCGACTTCTCGCAGCTGATCGCGCCCGGGGACCTCGGGCCTAAAACGCTGCCATCGGCGATGACCGAGGAGCCCAGCGAGAGCATCATCGGGCCGCCCCCGGCCACCCCGACGGTCAAGCCGGCGCCGCCCGCCGCGCCCAAGACAGCGCCGGCCGCGCTCAAAGCAAAGCCCGGATCGGCGCCGGCGAGCCCGGCTTCCGCCTCGGCCGAGGCCAGCGCCGAAGGGGCGCCTAGGTGAGTCGCGGTGGCTCCAGTTCCGTGATGGCGCCGCGCGCTCGCGCCAGCGGCGGCATGACCTCGCGGCTGGACCCGATCCGATGGCTCGGGCTGCCGGCGCTGCTGTGCGCCCTGGCGTCGCTGCTGCTGGCGATGCCGATCCGCGTCCTGGGCTTGCAGCTTCCCGAGCCGGTATTCGCCATGGCGCCGGCGTTCGCCTGGGCCGTGATCCGGCCTTCGATCCTGCCGCCGTTCGTGCTGCTGGCCTTGGGCGCCTTCCTCGACATTCTCTGGGGCGCGCCGGTAGGACTGTGGCCCCTGGTCCTGCTGACGTTGTACGCACCGGTGCTGGCGGCGCGGCCGTTCCTCATCGGCCAGGACTTCGCGGTCCTGTGGGGCTGGTATGTCGCCGCGTGCGCGCTGGCGTTCGGGACCGGCTATGCCATCGTCGCCGCGCGCTATGGAGTGGCGCCAAACCTCGTTGGTCTTGGTTGGCAGTTCCTGGCCACCGCGGCCCTGTTTCCCCTCTCGTGGCGGCTCATCGAGCGCTACGAGGACGCCGACGTCCGCTTCCGATGACCCGGCCGAATATCGTTTTCGACGAGGTCAACGAGCGCCAAGGCGTCTTCCATCGGCGCGCCTTCTTGCTGGGCGGCGGAACGGGACTGGGGCTGCTGGCGCTGGCGGGCCGCCTTGCCCAGCTGCAGCTGCTGCAATCCGGGCGCTATCGCCTGTTGTCGGAAAAGAACGAGTTCGAATTCCGCCTGACCGCGCCGCCGCGGGGCCTCATTCTCGACCGCGACGGCGTCGTCCTGGCTTCGAACCGGCCGGACTTCCGCCTGCTCGCCTCGCGCGACGAGCACACCGACATCGAGGACCTGATCGCCCGCCTCGGCGACCTCGTACCTCTCGACGATGTTCGCAAACGGCGCCTGGCGGCGGATCTGGCAGCGGCCCCCCGACGCGCCCCGGTGACCGTCACCGAAGACATGACCTGGGAGGAATTCGCGCGCGTCAACGTCCGCGCCCCCGAACTGCCCGGGGTCACCGCGGACATGGGCGAGTTACGGGTCTATCCTTTCGGCGGCGCGTTCGCCCACGTCGTCGGCTACGTTTCCAAGGTGACCGCTGCCGACGTCACCAAGACCGGGCCTAATTCCGATCCCATCCTGCTCAACCCCGGCTTCCGCATCGGCAAGCAGGGAATCGAGAAATCCTACGACCTCGAGCTGCGCGGCAAGCCCGGCGGCGAGAAGGTCGAGGTCGATGTCAAGGGCCGGGTGATCCGCAACGATCCGGCCGGCAACTTGCCATCCACGCCCGGCGAGACCTTGCGGCTGACGCTGGACGCCGATGTCCAGAACCGCGCCCTCGAGGTGTTCGGCGACGACTCCGGCGCGGCGGTGATGATGGATTGCCGCAGCGGCGACCTCCTGTGCCTGTTCTCGGCCCCGAGCTTCGACGCCAACGCCTTCGTCAAGGGCCTCACCGGAGCCGAGTACAGGGCCCTGGCCGAGTTCCAGATGAAGCCGCTGCTGAACAAGGCGATTACGGCGACCTACCCGCCCGGCTCGACTTTCAAGACGATGGTGGCGCTGGCGGCGCTGGACAAGGGCATCGATCCGAACCGCACCTACTACTGCGGCGGGGTGTGGTTCTGGGGCGGACGGGCGTGGCACTGCGACAAGGCCCACGGCGTCCAGAACATGGAACAGGGCATCGCCAATTCGTGCGACATCTTCTTCTATCAAACGGCGCTTTCGGTGGGTCCCGATCCGATCGCGGCGGTGGCGCGCGAGTTCGGCCTTGGCAAGACCTTCGACATCGGCATTCCCGGCCAGAAGCCCGGGCTCATCCCGGATACCGCCTACAAGCGTCGGGCCTTTCCGCACGATCCGGTCTGGCATCCCGGCGAGACGCCGAGCATGGGGATCGGCCAGGGCTATGTGAACGTCAACGCCCTGCAACTCTGCGTCCAGGTCTCACGCCTGGCCAACGCCCGCGTCGCCGTGCGGCCGAGGCTGGTGCATTCGGTGGGTGACGTCGTCCAGCCTTCCGGCGCAGCGGCGCCGCTGCTCTCGGTGAATCCCCAGCACCTGCAGTTCGTGCGCGCCGCCATGGCCTCGGTGGTGACGAGCGGCACCGCGGCGCAGACGGCGCAACTGGGCCTGGGGCCGGTGATGATGGCCGGTAAGACCGGCACCGCCCAGGCCCATGCCTACAAGAGCGGTCACGGGGAGCACGGCGCCGTCGGCGCCTGGGCTGAGCGCGACCACGCCTGGTTCATCGCCTTCGCCCCCTATGACGATCCGCGCTATGCCGTCAGCGTACTGGTCGAGCACGGCGGCTTCGGCGCCGAAGCCGCTGCGCCCAAGGCGCGCGAGCTGATGCGGGTGGTGCTGCTGAAGGACCCGCAGGTGCGGGCGCGCATCGTCCAGCCGATGCCCGCGGCCCCGCCGCCGACGCCGGCGCTGGACCAGCCGTCGCATCCGTCAGACGCTGCGGCGTCCGAGCCCACATGACCGGGGGCTGGCGACCGTGACGGCGAGCGCGTTGACCCAGCCAGGCGAGCGCGAGCGCTTCGCCGTCAAGCTCAAGTCCATCGACTGGACCTTTTCGCTGGCCCTGGCGGCGATCGCCGTGGCCGGCGGGGCGATGCTGTTTTCCATCGACGGGGTGAAGTGGGCGCCATGGGCGGCGCCGCACCTGGCGCTGTTCGCGGCCTGCTTCCTGGCCATGATCGTGCTGGCGACCGTCGACCTTCGGATCTGGTTCGCGCTCGCCTATCCCATCTACGCCGCGGGCCTGGCCCTGCTGGCGGCGGTGGCGGTGATCGGTCGCTCCAGCAACGGCGCCAAGCGCTGGCTCGATCTGGGCCCGCTGCACATTCAGCCCTCCGAGATCGTCAAGGTCGGACTGGTGCTGGCCCTGGCGCGCTTCTACCACGTGCGTTCGGCCAAGACCGCGCATCTGTCGTGGCGACTCCTCATTCCCGCCTTCCTGATCGGCGCGCCCGCGGCCCTGGTGGCGCGTCAGCCGGATCTGGGCACCGCGGTGCTGATCGCCGCCACCGGCGGAGCGATGATGGTGCTGGCGGGCCTCAGTCTGCGCATCATCGTCCTGGGTCTGGCCGGCCTCGCGGCCGCCATCCCCGCAGCCTTCCTGTTCGTGCTCAAGGGCTACCAGAAGGCGCGCCTGCTCTCTTTCTCGCACCCGGAAGCCGATCGCTCCGGGTCGGGCTGGCACATCATCCAGTCCGAGATCGCGCTGGGCTCCGGCGGTCTGCTGGGCAAGGGCTTTGGCCTGGGCACACAGAGCGCCCTGAACTTCCTTCCCGAGAAACAGACCGACTTCATCTTCGCCTCGTTGGCCGAGGAGTTCGGTTTCATCGGCTGCGCCACGGTGCTGCTGCTCTACGCCACCGTCATCTTCATCGGTTTTCGGATCGCGGCCACGGCCCACAGCCATTTCGGACGCCTCGCCGCCGCCGGCGTGACCAGCACCTTTGCCCTGTGCGTCCTCATCAACGGCGCCATGGTCATGGGGCTGGCGCCGGTTGTCGGCGTGCCCATGCCGCTCCTGTCCTACGGCGGCACGGTGATGATCTCGATGATGGTCGGCTTCGGTCTGGTGCTGGCGGTGCGGGTCCACCGCTACTCCGAGGTCGGCAGCGGCCGCTCGGGGCTGCTGTAGCGGCGCCGAGCCGCCGTGCTAGCATCGCCCGCGGACAACGGGCGGCGGTGACAGTCGGATGGAGCAGGTCGGCGGCGAGCTGCGCCTGAGCGCCACGGACCTGGTGGGACACTTGGCGTGCGCCCACCTCACCGAGCTCGATGTAGCCGCCGCCGGCGGCGCGCTCGCGCCTCCCCACGTCGACGACCCGGCGCTGGAGGCGCTGTGGCAACGGGGGTTGCGCCACGAGGCCGACGTGCTGGCCCACCTCGAGGGTGGCGGCCGCGAGGCGCGGCGCATCGCCGGCGTCGGCCTGGACCAGCGCGCGGTCGCCGAGACGCTGGCGGCGATGCGCGCCGGTGAACACCTGATCGCTCAGGCTGCATTCCGCGATGGTCGCTGGGGCGGGCGGGCCGACGTGCTCACGCGCAACGAGCAGGAAAGCGACCTCGGCGGCTGGTCCTACGAGCCGACCGACGCCAAGCTGGCGCGCGAGACCAAGGCCGGGGCGGTGCTGCAGCTGTGCCTGTACGCTGACCTGCTGGCGGCCGCGCAGGGCCGGGCGCCGGAGAACGTCCACGTCCAGGCGCCCTGGACCGGGCATGTTCCGCGCAGCTATCGCCTGGCCGAGTTCGCGGCCTACTACCGCCGCGCCCGGCGCGGGCTCGAGGCCGCGCTTCGGGAGCGGGTGGGCGCCTACCCCGATCCTGTCGAGCACTGCGATGTCTGCCGCTGGGCCCCTAGATGCGAGGCGAGGCGGCGCATCGACGATCATCCCAGCCTCATTGCCGGCGCTTCGGCGGCGCAGATCAAAGAGCTCCGCTCCCTGGGCGCCACCACCATGGAGGCGGCGGCGCGCCTACGATTGCCGAGCGGCTGGAAGCCGGGGCGGGGCGCGCGCCAGACGTATGAGAAACTCGTCCGTCAGGCGCAGATCCAGGTGCGGGGCCGGGAGGCGAAGCAGACGCTCTATGAGCTGCTGCCGGTGGAAGCTTCCTTCGGCCTCTGCCGCCTCCCGGAGCCCAGCGAGGGCGATATCTTCCTGGACCTGGAAGGCGATCCTTTCGTGGGCGAGCACGGGCTCGAGTACCTCTTCGGCTATGTCTGGCGCGAGGCGGACGGAAGCGAAGCGGGTCGCGCCGATTGGGCGCTGACCAGGGCCGAGGAGCGGCGCGCCTTCGAGGGCTTCATCGACTTCGTCATGGCGCGCCTCGCGCGCTGGCCGGAGCTGCACGTCTATCACTTTGCGCCTTATGAGCCGGCGGCGCTTAAACGCCTGATGGGCCGCTACGCGACCCACGAGGAGGAGATGGATTGGCTGCTTCGGCGCGAGAGCTTCGTCGACCTGCTGGCCGTCGTTCGCCGGGCCTTCATCGCCAGCGTCGAGAGCTACTCGATCAAGAAGCTCGAGCCGCTCTTCGCGCTGGAACGGGCCGAGCCCCTCAAAGCGGCCGGCCGCGCCAAAGCGCGGCTGGAGGCCGCGCTGGAGCTGCAGCAGCCGATCGAACCGGCCGAGAAGGAAGCGGTCGAGCGGTACAACCGCGACGACTGCCTCTCGGCGCTCCGGCTCCGAGATTGGCTCGAGGCGCGCCGCTCCGAGTTGACCAACCAAGGTGAGGCCGTCCCGCGGCCCGCGCCCAGCCAAGGCGAAGCCAGCGAGAACGTCACCAAATGGCTGGCGCGGATCACGCCGGTGATCCAAGGCTTGGTGGCCGGGGTCCCGGACGACCCGGCGCAGCGAACGGACGGTGAGCAAGGGCGCTGGTTGGCGGCGCACCTGATCGACTGGCATCGCCGCGAGGACAAGAGCTCCTGGTGGGAGTTCTACCGCCTCGCTGGACTCGATGGCGAAGACTTGCTCGACGAACGAGCCGCGGTAGCCGGTCTCACATTCGTCAGCGAGGTCGCCCAGGTTGGTCGCGTCCGGACGCCTCTGCATAGGTACCGTTTCCCGCCCCAGGAATGTCAGATGCGCGCCGGCGATGAATTGCGCGACATCGGCGGAGAGAAGCTCGGCGAGGTTCGGGCGATCGACCTCGACGCCCTCACGATCGACATCAAGAAGTCCAAGGCGTCGGCCGCCGTGCACCCGAAGGCGGTGTTTGCCCACAAGATGATCCGCAAGGCGGAGCTGCAGGAAGCCCTCCTGGCGCTGGCCAGTCACATTGCAAGCCAGGGTTGGGAGGGGAGCGACTGGCGCGCGGCGCGCGACCTGATTCTGTGCAAGACGGGCGCGGCCGGCGCCGCAGCGCAGCGGCCGGGAGAGGATCCGCTGGAAGCGGCCTGCCGCCTGGCGCTCGATCCGGCGGTGAGCGTCATCCCGATCCAGGGACCGCCCGGCTCGGGCAAGACGTGGCTGGGGGCGCGGTTGATCTGCCGGCTCGTGACGGAAGGCCGGCGGGTGGCGATCTGCGCCAACAGTCACAAGGTTATCCGCAAGCTCATCGATGAGACGCTGCAAGCGGCCTTGGACTCCGGCCTTGGTTGCCGCTGCGTGCAGAAGACCGACAAGGAAGACCTCGGCAAGCCGCAGGAGGGCCTGACGGTCGTCGGCGCCAATGAGCGGCTGTTCGAGGCCTTGGTCGACCACCCAGTTGCGGCGGGAACAGCGTGGCTCTGGGCGCGTCCGGAGGCGCATGAATGTGTCGATGTCCTGGTCATCGACGAAGCGGCGCAGATGTCCCTGGCCAATGTGCTGGCGGCTTCGCGCTGCGCCCGCAAGCTGGTGCTGTTGGGCGACCCTCAGCAGCTCGACCAGCCGGTCCAGGGCGTTCACCCCGAAGGCTGCGAGGTTTCGGCGCTTCGGCACGCTCTTGGCGCGCATGAGACGATCCCCGCTGGGAAGGGCCTTTTCCTGCCGATCACGCGGCGGCTGCATCCTGCCATCTGCCGATTCACGAGCGAGCTTTTCTACGAGGGCAAACTGACCGCTTTCTGCGGTTTGGAGCGGCAGGAACTTCGCGGTGCGGGACGGCTCTCCGGCGCCGGCCTCAAGTTCCTTCCAGTCCGGCACGAGGCCAACCAGAGCGAGTCGCCAGAGGAGGCGATCGCCGTGCGTGACCTGATCGAGCAGGTGTTCGAGGGCCGGCCGACCTGGATCAGTGCGGAGGGCCAGGAGAAGCCGCTGGAGCGCGACAAAGACGTGCTCGTGATCGCGCCCTTCAACGCTCAGGTGTTCGCCATCCGTCGCTTGCTGCCGGAGGGCGTACGGGTAGGCACGGTGGACAAGTTCCAGGGCCAGGAGGCGCCGCTGGTGATCTATTCGCTTACCAGCTCCAGCCAGGCCGATGCGCCACGGGGGATGGAGTTTCTCTACAGCCTCAACCGTCTGAACGTGGCGACCTCCCGGGCGCGGTGCGTCAGCGTGCTCGTCGCTTCGCCGTCCGTCTTCGACGCCAAGTGCCGCACGGTCGAGCAGATGCGTCTCGCCAATGCCTTCTGCCGTTGCCTGGAGCTGGCCGAGACGATCTGAAGGCCCATGCGCTTCCCACCGATCGAGACCGAACGTCTGGTGCTGCGGGCCTTCGCGCCGACCGATTGGCGAGAGGTGCTCGGCTATATGTCGGATCCCGAGGTCACCCGATTCCTGCCGGAGGGGCTGCTGGACGAGGAGGGCGCGCGGGCCTTCGCAGACCGGAACGCCGGACCGGAGGGCCACGCGGTCGCCGTGGTGCGACGCGCTGGTGGCGAACTGATCGGCCACATGGCCTTCCACCCGTGGTTTGCGCCCCGCACGTGGGAGATCGGTTGGGCCTTGGGACGGGCCCACCAGGGACAAGGCTATGCGATCGAGGCGGCCCGGGCGCTGCTGGCGCTCGCCTTCGGCCCACTCGAGGCTCACCGGGTGATCGCCACCTGCCAGCCGGAAAACCCCTCGTCCTGGCGCGTCGCCGAGACGCTGGGTTTGCGGCGCGAGGGCCACTTCCGCCAATGCATCGTCCGGCCCGACGGAAGCTGGTGGGACGAGTACTTCTACGCGCTCTTAGCCGAGGAGTATGGACTTGGAAGCGGAAGGAGATCGCGGTGAAGCTGGTGACTTTTCGCGCCCAGGACGGCGCGGCCCGCGTAGGGGCGGCGGTCGATGGCGAGCGTATCGTCCCTTTGCCGATCGCGGCCGACATGCTCGACCTCATCCGGCGCTGGTCCGAACTTGGGGAGGAGGTGCGGCGGCTCGCGAGTGGAGCCAGAGGTGCGATGCCGCTGGTGCGGGACAATCTGCTCGCGCCAATCCCCCGGCCGGGGAAGATTATGGCGATCGGGCTCAATTATGCCGACCACGTCGCCGAGAGCGGCCAGCAGACGCCGCCCCACCAGATCTGGTTCTCCAAGGCCGCCACGGCGGCGCACGCGCCTTTCGCCCCGGTTGAGATACCCAAGGCGTCGGCGCTGGTGGACTATGAAGCCGAGCTGGTGGCCGTGATCGGCGCCGGCGGTCGCCACGTCGGCCGTGGGGACGCGCACGCCGCCGTCTTCGGCTTCTGCGCCGGCAACGACGTCTCGGTGCGCGACTGGCAGATGCGCACCAGCCAATGGGTGTTGGGCAAGTCCTTCGACACCCACGCGCCTTTCGGGCCCTGGATCGTCACCGCCGACGAAATCGCGGACCCGCACATTTTGGGGATCCGCTGTTTCGTCAACGGTGAGAAGCGTCAGGACTCGAACACGCGCCACCTGATCTTCGATGTCTGGGCTCAGATCGAGCACCTGTCGCAGGTTATGACGCTGGAGCCTGGCGACCTGATATTCACCGGCACTCCGGGCGGGGTCGGCGCGGCGATGAATCCGCGCCAGTTTCTCGAGAGCGGCGACCGGGCGCGGGTGGAAATCGACCAGGTCGGCGCGATCGAAAACGTCTTCGAGCCGGAAAGCTAGCCACGCTTCGCAGGGGAGGCGACTGGCTGGGGGAGCAGGCTACGATCCTGCATTTCGTGGTTCAGAGCCACGCGTCCTACCAGTTAGACGATCCCCCAGGGGCAAGGGCGATTTAGGCGCCCGGCCGGGCCGGCGCCACAAGGGGAGGGCGGATGGACCAGGAACGAACTGCGCCGCTGCGGCCCAGACTGTGGCTGGCGCTGGGGGCGGCGCTGATGGCGATCGGCGTCGCCTTGGCGGCGGTCACCGAGCGCGCCGGCGGCGTCTCCGTGAGCGATGTCCGCTTTCGGGGACCGGATGGGACGATGTTCAGCGCCCTCGTGTACCGGCCCAAGGCGGCGACGCCGCAGAACCCGGCGCCGGGCATCCTGGCGGTGCACGGCTATATCAACAGCCGCGAGACCCAGAGCCCGTTCGCCATCGAACTGGCGCGACGCGGCTATGTGGTGCTGGCGCTCGACCAGCGCGGCCACGGCTTTTCCGGCGGCGCCGCAGCGACCAAGGGGTTCGGCGGCCCCGAGGGTCTGAGCTTCCTGCGCAGGCTGCCGTTCGTCGACCAGGGCCGGATCGGCCTGGAGGGCCACAGCATGGGCGGCTGGGCGGTGCTGGCGGCGGCCGCCGCCGGGCCGGATGCGTACCGGGCGATGGTGCTGGAAGGCTCGTCAACCGGCGCGCCTTTCGCCAAGGAGGGGACGCCCGCGTGGCCGCGCAACGTCGAGGTCGTCTACAGCCGCTTCGACGAGTTCGCGCCCCTGATGTGGGGCGTCGCCCGCGCCGGCGATATCGGCCGCTCGCCCAAGCTGGAGGCGCTTTTCGGCGTCGCCAAGCCGGTGCGCCAGGGCGTCATCTATGGCGACATCGCCGCGGGGAGGGCGCGGCGCCTGACACAGCCCTTCGCGACCCATCCGGGCGACCACCTGTCTACGGCCGCGGTTGCGGACGCCGCGGACTGGTTTGCGCTGACTCTGGGCGCAGGGCGCCTGCCGCGATCGGATCAGATCTGGCCGCTCAAGGAGGCCGGCACGGGCCTGGCGCTGCTGGGCGCCGGCGCTCTGATCCTGGGACTCTTCGACGCCCTGCTGGGTCTTAAACTATTCGCGACGTTGCGCGGACCGCCTTCCGCGGGCGGACAAGGCCCGCGCTGGCCGCTGGCGGCGTTCACCGCCTTTGTCCCGGCCCTGACCTATTTCGCCCTGCCACTCGCGGCGCCGTTCGTCAGGCCCTCGGCGCTCTTCCCCCAGGCGGTCAGCAACCAGCTGATGGTTTGGGTGCTGGGCAACGCAGCCCTGGCGCTCCTGGCGGGAGCATGGCTGGGCGAGCGGCGGCCGATCGGCCGTCGGCTCGGTCTCCCGGATTGGGTTCGCGCTGGGGTGCTTGCCGCTCTGGTGGCAGGGGCGATCTATGCGCTCGACGCCTTGGCCGGCCTCGCCGCGGTCGACTTCCGCTTCTGGGTCGTGGCGCTGCGGCCTTTCAGCGCCCGCCAGGCGGTTGCGGCGCTGTCGTATGTGATCCCGTTCACCCTTTTCGTCCTGGTCGCCTTTCGGGGCGCAGGGGCGCTGGCGCGCGGCGGCCGCGGCGACTATGCCTGGGCCGTCGCGGCGCTTGCCGGCGGCTTCGCCGTTCTGACCGGAGCGCAGTACGCCTTCCTCTTCGCCACCGGCGCCCTACCGGTCCCGGCGATGGCGCTGAACACGATCGTGGCCATGCAGTTCGTGCCGCTGCTGGCGGGGCTGGCGATCCTGGCGGTCCACGCCTGGCGGCGCACCGGCAGCTTCGTTCCCGGGGCTTTGATCGGCGGCCTCCTGGTTACCTGGTACATGGTTGCCGGCACGGCGACGCACGTCGCCTGACTCGGCGCGCCAGCTAGGAAGCCTGGGGCAGCGGCGAAATCATCGTTGCGGCCGGGAATATCGGCGGTCCCGGGATGGCGTGGAGGGCGAGCAGGCGTATCCTCAGGTCCTCGGAACCGGCTCGGCGACGGCGCCGTTAACCTTGCCGAACGCCGAGGGACGATCAGGAGGAGAGGTCTTCTCATGAGGACGTCCGTCACTCTGCTCGCGCTCGCGGCCGCTTCCGGCCTGGCGGCGAGCGCCACGCCGGCGGCCGCTTGGTGCGGCTGCCGCCACCACCACCACCATCGGTATCACCGTCACTGGCGCCACATCGCCTATCGCCGGGTCTGGGCCCCGGCCTATGCGGGCTACTACGGCCCGGCCTACTACGGGTCGGCCTGGCGCCCGTTCGGCTACTGGGGCGGGGGGTATTGGCCGACGCCTTATGTGTCGACCTACGTCTACGCCCAGCCGACGCTGGTGGCGGGCGCCTATTGGGGCGGCCCACGATGGGGTGGCCGCCACGGTTGGCGTCACGGCTGGCGCCATGACCGCGACTGAGCTTGCCAGTCCGGGCGCCGAAGGTGCGCCACGAGGGCCAGACGTGTTAAAAATGACGCGGGGCCGTCCCTGCGGCGCGCCGTCACCGTCGGCCGGGTCGAGGGACGATCGGGAGGGTCTTCGCATGAGGACCTCGGCAACGGCGCTGTTGGCCGCTACGGCCGTAGCCACTGTAGCGGCGAGCGCGCCGCCGACGGTTTGGTGCGCTTCCAACCGCTCTCAGTACCAAAGGCTTCGCGACCCTTACGGCCGTCCCCGCCCGTGGCGGCCGGCGCACGACGTCTCGCCGACGCCGGCCTTCGCCGATGGCATCCCCACCTGGCCCCCGCCGCCCGCCGCCGTTCACTCCTATCCGGAGCCGGCGTGGGCGGGAGTGGGCGTCTGGAGCCAATGGGGATGGAAGCGGAATCTGGGTTGGCGCCGCAGCGACTGGGACGACCAGAGCGGCCGCCAACCTCCGCTAGGCGCTTCCGCCGAGCACGCGAGCCAGGAACCTGGCTCCTAGCGACACGCCGCCGGCGTCGATGCTGTGGCCGAGAATGGGGTTCACCTGGCCCTCCACCTCGAAGCCAAGGCGCTCCAGGGCGGCGCGGGTCTCGTGGAAGGCGGCCACGGGGATCATCTCGTCGGCGCCGCCGTGCAACAGCAGCACCGGGGGGCGGGTGGCCACGTCGAGCAGGGATTCGTCGGCAAGGCGACCGGAATAGCCCAGAATGCCGGCGATAGGTCGGGTGCGGCGCGGGCCGGCGGCGAGCGCCAGCATGGTTCCCTGGCTGAAGCCGACGAGCGCCAGCCGATCCTCGGTAAGTCCGGCCTTCGCCAACTCTTCGTCGATGAAAGCCTCGAGCGCTCCGACAGCGCGCCTCACGCCCTCTCCGCGCTCGGCCGGGCCGCCGCCAAAACCCCACCACTGGAATCCACCGGGCGCCAACGGGACCGGTTCGGGCGCGTTCGGCGCGACAAAAAGCGTTCCGGGCAGGACGCTGCGCCAGTACGGGACAAGACCGATGAGATCGGCGCCGTTCGAGCCGTAGCCGTGCAGCAGGATCACCAGCGCGGTGGCGGCGGCGCCCGTCGCCGGCGGGACACGCGGGCCGTCGAGCTTGGGTAGGTCCTTCGTCGCCATGGTCGCCGCGGTTTGCTAGATCGCTGCAAGAGCAGGAAAGGGATAGCATGGACGCCGGCCAGGCCATCGCCTTTCGCGCCATCCTGCCGGAAGGCTGGCCCCGGCCCCGCGGCTTCTCTCATGCTGTGGCCGCCAAGGGCGCGACCACGATCCGCATCGCCGGCCAGCTGGCGAGCGCCGATGGGGCGGTGGCCCCGGACCTGAGCCTTGGCGAGCAATGGCGCTTGGCGCTGGCCAATGTCATCACCGTGGCGCGGGCCGCCGGGGCCGACATCGGCCACATTGTTTTCCTCCGCGCCTTCGTCACCGACATGGCCGAGTTCAACGGCGGCCTTCCCGAGGTTGGCGAAGCTTGGCGGGCGACCATGGGCCGGCATTTCCCGGGGATGACTCTTGTGGCTGTCTCGGCGCTGGTGGATGCCAATGCCCGAGTCGAGATCGAGGCCGAGGCGGTGCTGCCGTGATGGCGGCGGGCCCACAACCTGGCGGGCTTGCATAGATAATTCTCCTGCAGTAGAAATATTGCCAACTTCGGCAACTCAGGAGGGATCGCCATGACCGCGATCACACCCCAACTCTTCTATCGCGACCCGAAGGCCGCGCTGCGCTGGCCCGAGGACGCGTTCGGGTTCGAGACCAGCATGGTGGTGACCGATGACAAGGGCGCCGTGGGCCATGCCGAGACGACTTGGCGCGGCGAGTCGATCAGCGTCGGCGCGCCGTTCGCCTCACCCGAGCTGATCGGCCCGGCCCGCATGACCAGCCCAGCCGAATTGGGCGGCGCCGGCAGCCAGTTCCTTCGCCTCGAGGTGGAAGGCGACCTCGACGCCCATTGCAAGCGGGCGCGCGCTGCCGGGGCGCGTATCACCCAGGCGCCGGCGGACCAGTTCTATGGCCAGCGCACCTATCGCGCCCTCGACCCCGAAGGCCACGTATGGACTTTCTACCAGCCGGTCGCGGAGGTGTCGCCCGAGGTCGCCCGGCAAGGGGCTGGACTCACGATTCGCACGTCCCTGGATTGAGGAGCCAGAGGATGACCGGACAAACGCGGCCAAGCTTTTCGGCGGCCATCATCTACCGCGATCCTCTTGCGGCGCTCGCGTGGCTGGAAAAAGCGTTCGGCTTCGAGACCTCGATGCTGGTCACCGGCCCGGACGGCGCCGTGCACCATAGCGAGATGCGCTACGGCGATGGTCTGATCATGGTCGGAGGGGAGTTCGACGAGCGCCACATCAGCCCCGAACGCATCGGCGGCCGCAACACCCATTCGGTCCACGTGCAGATGGACGCCGGTCTGGACGCCCATTGCGCCCGGGCAAGAGCGGCCGGCGCCAGCATCGTTCGCGAGCCCGCCGACCAACCTTATGGCGACCGGGTCTACGCCGCCATCGATCCGGAAGGCCATGTGTGGTCGTTCGGTCAAACCATCCAGGCGATGACGCTGGACGAGCAGGCGGCAGCCACCGGCGCCGACATCCGGGAGCGATTGTGAGCGCGCGGGCGGCGAGCCTGGACCGCACCCTTGCGGCGCTCGCCGATCCCATCGGCCGGCGCGCCGTGGACCTCCTGGGCGAGCGGCCCCACTCGGCCGGCGAGCTGGCGCAGAAGCTCGGGCTGCCGGCCCCGGCCATGAGCCGGCGCCTGGCGGCGCTGCGCCGCAGCGGGCTAGTCGAAGACCATCATCCGGAGTTCGACGCGCGCGTGCGCATCTATTCGCTCAAGGCCGCGCCGATGCGGGAACTGAAGGCGTGGCTGGAGGCCAGCGAGAGGCTGTGGAGCGCTCAGCTGTCGGCTTTCAAGGCGCGGGTCGAGGAAGGCTCTTAAGGAAGCCCCCCGTCATGAGTTCAAAGGTGCTCGTCGCCCTGCGCGTCGCCGCCCCGCCCGAGCGCGCCTTCGCCGTATTTACGGAAGATATCGGCTTGTGGTGGCGGGACAATCCGCTTTTCCGCTTCACGCCGCGGAGCCCTGGGGTCCTTTCATTCGAGGCCGGCGAAGGCGGCCGGCTGGTTGAGATCCTGCCCGGAGGCAGGGTTTTCGAGATCGGCAGGATCACCTGCTGGGCGCCCCCCGCGCGGCTGTCGTTCGGCTGGCGTCAGGCGAGCTTCCACCCCGAGCAGCAGACGCAGGTGGACGTGCGTTTCGAGCCCCTCGGCGAGGAGACCCGTATCACCGTCGAGCACCATGGCTGGGAGAGCGTTCCGCAGGCGCATGTCGCCCGCCACCACCTTCCCGATCTCGTCTTCATGCGCCGCCACGGCGAGTGGTGGCAGGCGCTGCTGGTCGCGTACAAAGCGCGCCTCAGCCAGGCAAAGGGGCCCTAGATGCGGGACGTCGCGGAAGATTCCCCCCGCGCGGTCCCGACGCGCCACCGCCGCCGGGCGGCGTTCGGCTTCATCTTCGCCACCGCGGTGATGAACGCCGTTTCCTTCGGGATCATGATCCCGATCCTGCCGAACCTCATCAAACAGTTCGTCGGCGGCGACACCGCCGCGGCGAGCGAATGGAACGTCCTCTTCGCCACCACCTGGGGCCTGGCCCAGTTCTTCTGCGGCCCGCTGCTGGGCATGCTCTCGGACCGTTTTGGCCGTCGCCCGGTTCTGCTGATTTCGCTTTTCGGCCTGTTCGTCGATTTCCTCTTCATGGCGTTCGCGCCGACTCTCATGTGGCTGTTTGTCGGCCGGGTCTTGAACGGGATCACGGCATCCAGCTTCTCCACCGCCAACGCCTATGTCGCCGACATCACTGCGCCGGAGCGCCGCGCCCGCCGATTTGGCATGATCGGCGCCGCCTTCAGCTTCGGCTTTCTGATCGGTCCGGCCCTGGGGGGCTTGGCCGGCGAGCATGACCTTCGCCTGCCGTTCAAGATCGCGGCCGCCCTGACCGCGGTGAACTGGGTCTATGGCCTCCTCATCCTCCCCGAGTCGCTGGCCAGCGAACGCCGCGCCGCCGCCATGCAGTGGAGGCGCGCCAATCCGCTTGGAGCGCTGCTGTTCTTGAAGGCGCACGGCGAAGTGCTGGCGCTGGCGACGATCAATTTCCTGTACCAGCTCGCACAGGTGGTCCTGCCGACGATCTTCGTCCTCTACACCGGTTATCGCTACGGCTGGACGCCGCAGATCATGGGCTTCACCATGATGGCGACCGGCGTGGCCGGAGTGGTCGTGCAGATGCTGCTGGTCGGGCCGGTGGTGGGCAGGATCGGCGAGCGGGGCGCGGTGCTGCTGGGCGCGTCGGCCGGGATCGCCGGCTTCATCAACTACGCCCTTGCGCCCAATGGCGCGGTCTACCTTGCCGCTGTGCCGGTATTCGCGGGCATGGGCTTTCTCGGGCCTGGGCTGATGGGGCTGATGAGCCGGCGCGTCGAGCCCGGCCGACAGGGCCAGCTCCAGGGCGCCAACCAGAGCCTCCAGGGCGTCGCCTCGGTCATCGGGCCACCGCTCTTCGGCCTCACCTTTGCCTGGGCGGTGCGCCACGACGCCAGGCTGCACCTTCCCGGCCTGCCGATCCTGATCTCGGCCGGTCTGCTGACGCTGGCGCTGGCGTTGGCGTTGGCGTTGCGGGCCGCCCGCGCGCCCATCGCCGCCATCTCGACGGCGACCTGAGCCGGCGCGGCCGCCGGAACTTGCGCCGGGACCGACTGTTCAAGCGGTCGGGGCGAACTCTGTTATAGGCGGCGCTCGTCGCCCGATGATGACGCTCGCCTTGATTGCGCCAAAGGATTCCCGGACAAGCGCGGCCATCGGTCGCAGCTTCGGAGAGTGCATGCGCCGCTCGAGCGCCCTGGTTCTCGTCCTGACGTGTCTTGTCGCCTGTTCGGGGCCGCCGCCGAGCGCCGCCCAGCAGGCCGGACCTCTGCCGGCGCCGCGCCGGGTCGTTCCTGCCAATCTGGAGACCATGCGGCTTTCATTTGCGCCGGTGGTGCAGCGGGCCGCGCCGGCGGTGGTGAACGTCTACTCGCGCCGCGTCGTCCGCACCCAGGTCGACCCGTTCTGGGGCCTTTTCGTCGGCATTCCGCAGAACCGGGTGGAGCAGTCCCTCGGCTCGGGCTCGATCGTCCGGGACGACGGCGTCATCCTCACCAACCACCACAATATCGAGGGCGCGCAGGAGATCATGGTGGTCACCGCCGACCGGCGCGAATGGCCGGCCCGGGTGCTGCTGGACGACGCCCGCGCCGACCTGGCCGTCCTGAAGATCGACACCAAGGGCGAGCATCTGCCCACCATCGCCATCGATGACCAGGACAAGCCCCAGGTCGGGGACCTGGTGCTTGCCATCGGCGATCCCTTCGGCGTCGGCCAGACGGTGACCAACGGCATCGTTTCGGCCCTGGCGCGGTCGAACGTCGGCATCAACGACTACAGCTTCTTCATTCAGACCGACGCGGCGATCAATCCGGGCAACTCCGGTGGCCCGCTGGTCGACATGGCCGGCGACCTGATCGGCGTGAACACCGCCATCGTCAGCGGTTCGGGCACCTCCTCGGGCGTCGGCTTCGCCATTCCCGCGGCAATGGCCAAACAGGTCGTCGAGACTGCGCTCGGCGGCGGCCACGCGGTGGTGCGGCCATGGATCGGCGCCAAGGTCCAGGAGCTGACGGGCGAGCTGGCCAAGAGCATGGGCCTTCGCACACCCCAGGGCGTGGTGGTGACCGAGGTCTGGCCCGGCGGGCCGGCCGCTGACGCCGGTATCGTCAAGGGTGATGTGATCGTTTCCGCCGGCGGTCAGGCGGTGAACGACGAACCCTCATTGACCTACGCCGTAGGCACCGCTCGCCCGGGTGAGGCCTTGCCGGTCGTGGTCCGTCACGATGGCCGGCCCCCGCACGCCGTGACGGTGCGGATCGAACCGCCACCGGCTGTGCCCGCCCCCGACCAGCGCACCCTGGCCGGCGACAATCCACTCTCCGGCGCCACGGTCGTGAACCTGTCGCCGGCGGCGGCCCTGACCTACGGCGTCGATCCGTTCGCCGGTCGAGGCGTGGTGGTCACCAATGTCGAGGGCGGCATCGCCGCCACCGTCGGCATCCAGCCCGGCGACTTCATCCGCGCCATCAACGGCCGGCCGGTGACGACGACGGCCGAGCTGGCAGCGGCGCTTGCGGCTTCCCGTGGAGCCTGGACCCTGACGATCGAGCGCGGCGGCCGCACCATCACCGCCGAATTCAGCGGCTAAGGCGCCCTACAGCCCAGCTGGGGCCGAGCGCCGTTGGTCTCGAGAGCCTGACCCAGGGGCGCGCAGATCGAGATCGGGCGCCGCTCCATTCAACGGGCCAGCGGGCCGCCGTCGGCGCGCCACACCGCGCCGCCCTTCATCACGAAGCTCGGAGCCTCGAGGAGGCTCACGTCGACCAGCGGGTCGCCGTTCACGGCGACGACGTCGGCGAAGGCGCCGCGAGCAAGGGCGCCTAGGCCTGCGCCGAGCTCGCCTAGCGCCTCGGCGGCGCCGCAGGTGGCGGAGGCGATCGCCTGCATCGGAGCCATGCCCCACTCCACCATCTTGGTGAACTGTCGCCCGTTGTGGCCGTGAGGGTAGACGCCGGCGTCGGTGCCGAAGGTCATTCTGACCCCCGCCTTCACGGCCTTGCGGAAGGTCTGCCGCTGGGCCCGGCCGATGGCCCGCTCCTTGGCGAGGCTCTCGGGCAGCATGCCCGCCTTGGCCCCTTGAGCCAGGATGAAGTCGTCGTTGTAAATATCCATGTCGAAATAGGTTCCTCGCGCCTTGGCGAGCGCCAGGCATTCCTCGTCGGCAAGGCTGGCGTGCTCGATGGTGTCGACGCCGGCGAGGATGGCGTCGCGAACGCCCTCGGTTCCGTGAGCGTGGGCCGCGACTCTGAGCCCGAGCATGTGCGCGGCCTCCACCGCCGCCTTGAGCTCGGCCAGACTGAGTTGCTGGGCGGCCACGCCCGTGCCTCGGGAGAGCACGCCGCCGGTGGCGCACACCTTGATGAGGTCGGCGCCGTACTTGTGGATCTCGCGCACCTTGCGGGTGATGGCGTCGGGGCCGTCGGCCACACCCTCGCCGATGTCCCGGTAGCAGTGTGGCAATAGGTTGTTGTCGCAATGGCCGCCGGTGGCGCCGATGAGCGGGCCGGAGACGAACAGCCGAGGTCCGATCGTCTCGCCGGCGTTGATCGACTCGCGCAGCGCCACGTCGGCGAAACCGTTGGCGCCGACGTTGCGCAGGGTGGTGAACCCGGCTTGCAGGCTCTTCCAGGCATTGTCGACGCCGCTGATGGCCTCGGCCGGCGCCGTCACCGCCAGCGCACGCCAACCGTGCGTGTCGTGGCGCGAGGTGACGTGCGTGTGCATGTCGATCAGGCCCGGTAGGATCGTCTGGCCGGGTAGATCAATGCGCCGGGCGCCTCCCGGCTGTTGCAGGTTTTCGCGGGTTCCCACGGCGGCGATGCGATCGCCCCGGATGAGGATCGCCGGCGAGTCGATGACCCGGCCGGCGGCCGGATCGATCCGGCGCTGGGCGGTGAGGTAGAGGGTTTGCGGCTTCATGGGCGCGACCGTAGCGGCGCAGGCGGCGCCGGTCCAAGGTCTCTGTTATCTTGCCGCGACGATGAGCGATCTGTTCGAGGCTGCCGGCATGGCTGAGGCCGGCCCGGAAGCGCCGGCGCCCCTGGCCGATCGCCTGCGCCCAAAGGCGCTCGCCGATGTCCTGGGGCAGGGTCACTTGCTCGGTCCCGAGGGCCCGATCGGCCGCATGGCCGCGGCCCACCGGCTCTCGTCGATGATCCTCTGGGGGCCGCCGGGCAGCGGCAAGACCACTGTTGCGCGATTGCTGGCGGACGCGGCGGGCTACGATTTCCAGCAGCTCTCGGCCGTGTTCTCCGGTGTCGCCGACCTGAAGAAGGCGTTCGAGGCGGCCCGCCTGCGCCGAGGCGCCGGTCGCGCCACGCTGCTCTTTGTCGACGAGATCCACCGCTTCAACCGCGCCCAGCAAGACGGCTTCCTTCCCTTCGTCGAGCAGGGAATCGTCACCCTGGTCGGCGCCACCACCGAGAACCCGTCATTCGAACTGAACGGAGCTCTGCTGTCGCGCTGTCAGGTCTATGTGCTGCGCCGGCTGTCCGAAGAGGACCTGGAGACGCTGCTCGGGCGCGCCGAAGCCTTCGTCGGCCGGCCCCTGCCGCTCACCGAGGCGGCTCGCGAGGCGATGATCGCCATGGCCGACGGCGATGGCCGATACGTGCTGTCGCTCGCAGAAACCGTGTTCGACATCGCCGGTGAGGCCGCCTCGGGCGCCGCTCTGGATCCGCAAGGGCTTGGCCGCATCCTGCAGCGCCGCAGTCCCGCTTACGACAAGGACAGGGAGGAGCACTACAATCTCGTTTCCGCCCTGCACAAATCGGTGCGCGGCTCCGATCCCGACGCGGCGCTTTATTGGCTGGCGCGGATGCTGGCCGGCGGCGAAGACCCCCTCTACATCGCCCGGCGGCTGGTGCGCATGGCGGTCGAGGATATCGGCGAGGCCGACCCGCTCTCGCTCGTTCTGACCGTCGCCGCCAAGGACGCCTACGATTTTCTCGGCAGTCCCGAGGGCGAGCTGGCGCTCGCGCAGGCGACGGTGCACCTGGCGGCCGCGCCCAAGTCCATCGCTGTCACCACCGCAATGGGCGGGGCGCAGCGGCTGGCGCGCGAGACCGGCTCGCTGATGCCCCCGGCGCACATCCGTAACGCGCCGACGCGGCTCATGAAGGATCTCGGCTATGGCCGCGGCTATGTCTACGATCCCCAGACCGAGGAGGGTTTTTCGGGCCAGAATTACTTCCCCGACGGCGTCGAGCGGCAGGTCTTCTATGCGCCGCGCGGCGAAGGGGCCGAAGCGAGGGTGAAGGAGCGACTGCAACGTTGGGCGGCCTTGCGAGCGCAGACGTCGGGCGCGCGTTGAAGCGAGCCCTCACCGTCGAACAGATCGCCTTCGCACGCTCCCTCGTCATCCATGAGGATGCCGAGGTCTTGGCCCTGAACAAGCCTGCCGGGCTCTCGACCCAGGGCGGCCGCATCGCCGCGCCCACCCTGGATGATCTCCTCGCTGCCTTTGCCAAGAAGAGCGGCGTCAGACCAAGGCTCGTCCACCGCCTCGACCGGGCCACCAGCGGTGTGATTCTGGCAGCCAGGAGCCAGCCGGCGGCCGCGTTTCTCGGCCGCGCCATGATGGCCGGTCGGATCCACAAAACGTACCTTGCCATTGTCGCGCCGGGCCCTCCCGAACCGCCGGCCGGGAAGATCGAGGCGCCGCTGCGGCGCGAGTCCGTCGGTCGCGAGGCGTACACGCGCGCCGTCGAAGCGGGCGAAGCCGGCGGCCAGCCCGCCGTCACCCTCTATCGGACGCTCTCCTCCTCCGAGACCGCTGCGGTCGTTGAGCTGCGTCCGCTGACCGGGCGCATGCATCAGTTGCGGGTCGATCTGGCGCACCTCGGTTGGCCGGTCGCCGGCGATCCGCGCTATGGCGGCGCCCTGTCGCTGGCCGGCGCGCCCGCGCCGCGGCTGATGCTGCACGCGCGCCGTCTTCGCTTTCCACATCCGCTGGGCGGCACGGTCACGGTGGAAGCGCCGGCGCCGGAGGACTTCCGCAGCCTTGCCGGCGCCCTGGCGTTGGATATCGTGGAGACATGAAGATGAGGACGAAAACCGCTCTCGTTGCGGCGGCGCTTGCCAGCATGCTGCTTCTCGCGGCCTGTGAGACTCCAACCTACTTCCAGCCGGCCGCGAACTCCGGGGGTGTCGGCTATAAGGAGATGCGACTCGAGCCTGACCGATGGCGCGTCACTTTCCAGGGCGGCGGCGGCGCGCCGGCCGCGCAGGTGGCGGACTACGCGCTGCTGCGGGCGGCCCAGATCACGCTGCGCGACGGCGATGACTGGTTCATGGTCACCGAACGCTGGGGCGCCGAAACAGGTGGAAGCGGTGGGTCGGTGTCGATTGGCGGCGGCGGCGCCAGCTTCGGCGAACACAGCGGCGTTGGTCTCGGCGTTGGCACGAGCTTCCCTCTGGGGGGAGGGCCGGCGCTGACCGAGTCGCTCGAGTTTGTCGAAGGCAAGGGCGCCAAACCAGCCGGACCAGCCTATTACGACGCCCGCGGCGTCGAGTCCGAGATCGGCCCCAGGGCCGCGCCACCGCCTCCCGCTCACGGCTGAGATGGGCTAAGGCCCCTCGAAGCCCATTGGAGGACAAGCCATGGCGGGACCGGAGCTGGCCGTCTGCGATGATGATGGGCCGGGGAAGATCTCCGCCAGGATCGATGTCGCCGGCGCCCGGATAACCGCCGACGAGCCGATCGAACACGGCGGCGGCGGTACGGGGCCTTCGCCGCATCAGTTGCTCGCCGCCGCTCTGAGCGCTTGCACTGCGATGACACTGCGCCTCTATGCCGATCGCAAGGGCTGGCCCCTGGCCCACGCGCACGTGGAGGTGGAGCACCGTCGTGAGGAGGGCGTCGCGCCGCAAGACCTCTTCTTTCGCCGCGTCCGCCTCGAGGGTCCCCTCGACCCGGCGCAGAAGGAGCGCCTGATCGAGATCGCGCAGCGCTGCCCGGTGCACCGGACGCTGGTCGCCGGCTCGCGCATCGAGACGGTCGAGGCGGCTGAAGGACTTGCCGGTTGAGCGCCTATCTGTGGATCGCGCTCGGCGGGGCGCTGGGCAGTATGGCTCGGTATGCCTGCTCCAGCCTCGTAGCGAACTGGTTCGGCCAGGGCTTCCCGGCCGGCACCCTGTTGGTCAATGTAGCCGGCTCCTTCGTCATCGGGCTCTTCGCCGCTCTGACGGGCCCGGATGGCCGTCTGCTCGTGCCCGGGGACATGCGCCTCTTCGTCACCGTCGGCATCTGCGGCGGCTACACGACCTTTTCCTCGTTCAGCTTGCAGACGCTGACCCTGGCCCAGGACGGCGAGTTCGCGCGCGCCGGCCTGAACGTGGTCGCCTCCGTCGTGCTCTGCCTGATCGCGGTCTGGCTCGGCTGGGCGGCGGCGGCGCCGATCAACGCGAGCAGGGGCTGAACCGTGGAAACGCCTGTCGCGGCCGTGCTGTTGCGCATCTACACGGAGGAGGGCAAGACGGTCGGCGGACGCGCCCTCTACGAGGACATCGTGATGAAGGCCCGAGCCGCAAAGCTGGCGGGCGCCACCGTTCTGCGTGGGCCCATGGGCTTTGGGCTGCACGCCCGCATCCACACCGCCAAGATCCTCGATCTTTCGGCCAAGTTGCCGCTCGTCATCGAGATCGTCGACGAGGAGGAGAAGGTGCGCCGGTTCGTCGCCGAGTTGGACAGCATCAGTGAGTTGGGGCTGGTGACCATCGAGAAAGTGGAGGTCGTCCATTACGGGAGCCGGACCGGAGCGTGACTGCCAGCGCGCCGCCCCGGTGCGAGTCCGGCGCGAAGTCGCGCTTGTCGTCGTCGAGCCGGATGAGGCGGGGCTTCGCCTCGATCGATGGTTGCGGCGGCGGTGGCCGGCGCTGGTCCAGAGTCGGATCGAGAAGCTCGCCCGCACCGGCCAGATCCGGGTCGATGGCGCCAGGGTGCGGGCCGATGCGCGCCTCGCCGCCGGGGCCAGGGTCCGCGTTCCGCCTCTGCTCGAACCCGAACCCGGACCGGTAGAGCCGCACCGGCTTTCCGCTGCAGAAATCGCCTTCGCCCGCAGCCTCGTCCTCTACGAAGACGCCGACGTCCTGGCGTTGAACAAACCCTCAGGATTGGCGACGCAAGGCGGGACCTCGACCGCGCGACACCTCGACCGGCTGCTCTGGGCCTTCGGCGAGGGCGCCAGGCGGCCGCGCCTCGTTCACCGTCTCGACAAGGCCACCAGCGGCGTCCTGGTGGTGGGCAAGACGCCCGGTGCGGCGGCGCGCCTCGCCGCCAGCTTCGCCTCGCGAGAGGCGATCAAGACCTATTGGGCGATCGTGGCGGGGGTTCCGCAACCGAGGGAGGGCGTGGTCGATCGGCCGCTGGTCAAGGCGCGAGGTCCGCGGGGCGAGAAGATGGACACCGCCCAGCCCGGCGATCCGGCGGCCCAGCCGGCGATCACCCGCTACGCCGTGCTGCAGGAATCCGGCAGGGCGGCCTTCGTGGCTCTGAGGCCGCTCACTGGGCGCACCCACCAGTTGCGCGCCCACATGGCTCTCCTCGGCCATCCTATTCTGGGTGACCGCAAGTACGGGACGCCGGGCTCGGTCGAACTTTCCGGGACATTGAGGCTGCAGTTGCATGCCCGCGCGCTGTCGGTTCCCAATCCACGCGGTGGAGTGCTGGAGCTCACGGCGCCTCCCAGCGAAGCCTTGTGCTCAGGATTTCGGCGTTTCGGCTTTGATGCGGCGATCGCGTCCGCAGATCCATTCGGCGACTCGGAACCGTGAACCTTCCACCCGAGCACAGGCGTCACGCCGCCTATTGACGTGTATTGCGAATTGCAATAGATCACTGCCATCACTGCCATCGCTGCCATCGCCGCCATTGCGGCCGCGACTGTGAGGGCGTCGTTGCCCGCGACATCTGAGTCGCAACGGGTCGCGGCGCGCCCGAACGAGTCGAAACGGGTCGAAGCGAGTCAAAAAACGAGTCGAAGCGAGTCAAAACGAGTCGAAGCGAGTCAAAACGAGTTGAGGCGAGTCAAAACGAGTCAAAACGAGTCAAAACGAGTCAAAACGGGTCACATTGAGTTAAAGCGCGCCGTTACGCTACGGCCCTAAGCCGCTGGAAATGCTATCTATTAGCCAATGTAGCCGAATCTAGCCGATCCGACGCCGGCTGGTTCTAGGCAGCCACCTCGAGGCGCTCGAGACCGCGGAAGAACGGCAGGGTTCGCCAGGCGGGCGGCGCTTCCGGATCGGCCAGGCGCATGTTGGGAAAGCGCTGGAACAGCTTCAGCAAGGCGACCTGGGCCTCGAGTCTCGCCAGCGGCGCGCCGATGCAGATGTGCGCCCCGCCGCCGAAGGCGACGTGCGGCGTTTTCTTGCGGCTGATGTCGAACCGGTGCGGATCCTCGTAGACCTCCGGATCGCGATTGGCGCCGCGCAAGGACAGGGTCATCGATTGGGTCGCGTGCACCGGGCAGCCGCCGAGGTCGAGTTCGTGCGAGGCGATGCGTCCGGTGATGTCGACCGGCGGTTCGAATCGCAGCGCTTCTTCGACCGCCGCCCCGATCAGGCTCGGGTCGGCCAGGAGCTTGGCCAGTTCGCCGGGGTTGAGCAGGAAATTGCGCACCGCGTTGCCGATGAGGTCGGTGGTGGTGAGGTTTCCCCCAACCAGCAGGCCAATGAGATTGGTAGTCAGTTCGATATCGGAGATGTCCGCGCCCTGGGCCTGGAGCTGGACCATGTCGGTGATCAGGTCGTCCGCGGGCTCACGACGGCGGGCGGCCATGAGGCCGTTCATGTAGGTCCAGAGCGCCTCGCTGGCGGCCATCATGTGCTCGGTCTGCTCGGGCGTCCGCAGCGGATTGAGCGACTGGATGATGCCCTCCGACCAGTCGCGGAACTCCGTCAGTCGCGCGTGGTCCACGCCCAGGATCTCGGCGATGACATCGATCGGGATCGGCAGGGCGAACCCGGCCATGACGTCGAAGCGGGACTTGCCTTCCAGGGCGTCGAGTGTCGTTTCGACGATGCGCTCGACCTGCGGCCGGAACTTGGCGACGCGCTTGTAGAGCGCTTGCGACAGGGGCCCCCGAATGCGCGCGTGGTCCGGATCGTCGATCAGCAGGATCGAGCGCCCGCGCTCCTCTTCCGCCTGTCGCTCGCCCGATTGCTCCAGGATCCGGCGCGTCAGCACGGCAGCCTCCTCGGCCTTGGCCGGATCGCGCCACAGCGACAGGTCTGTGAGCACGCCGCGCACATCGCCGTAGCGGGTCAGGAAGAAGACGCCGGCCGCCTCGTCCCGCATCACCGGGCTGGCGGCGCGGATGGCGTCCAGGAAGAGGTGCGGATCGTCGCGGAACGCGGGATTGAGCGGCGTCAGCTGCAGGACATGACGGGCGGCGGCGGCGGCATCATCGGCCATCGGCGGAACTCGCTTTCTCGGCTCAGACTTGGTCGCGCAGTCTTAGCAGAACCCGTCGTTCGGCGCCGCCATGTCGCACCACCAGGGTGAGCGCTGTCCCCGCCGGCAGGTCTCGCAGACGCTGGCGCAGGTCGGAGAGGTCCAGAGAGCCGGCCGGCGCGCCCTCCACCGAGACGATCGTATCCCCGATCTTCAGCCCGGCGTCGGCGGCCGGGCCGCCGGCGCTGATGTCCACCACCTCCAGCCCGCCGGCGCCGAGGTTTACCCACATGCCGGACCTGTCGAAGACGCCGGTATCGGCGACCGGGGCGGGGAGGGGCTTCAGGTACATGGTCTCCTGGTCGTAATCGAAGGTGACCGCGTAGAGCTTCAGGACGCCGGCGCCGACGTTCCCCTCGGCGTTCGGATCGGCCAAGGCCCCGGCCTTCTGCAGCGTGAGATCGGCGACGACCGGCGCAATCGTCACCGGGCCAAGGCGCAGCGAGCGCGCCCGGGTTACGTAGGCGATGGACCTGCCGCCAACGCCCCAGCCGTCGACCGTGACAACGCCATGCGGATGGCTCGCGCGCAGGCCCGCCGAGGCCACGAATGGCGCCATCAGCGTCAGGGCAACGCGCGATCCGGTGTCGATGTCGAAGCGGCCGGGAATGCCTTCGAAGGCGCCCCTGACCTGCGGGATGGTGTCGTAGAGCTGGAACTTGACCGGTATCCCCGCTTCTCGAGGATCGAACGCGGCCGGCTCGATGAAGGTGATCGTGTGTGCGCCGTAGTCGATCCGCGTGACGAAGCGGCGGAAGGTCTCGAAGCCGATCATGCCGTCAGCGTCGAAGCCCTCCACTGATTTAGATTGGAAGGGCACGACGCCGACCACCTGGTTGCGCAACAGGACCTTGCCGACCTGCAGCGAATCCACCTTGGCGAACCCGGCTTCAACCGTCCCCTCGCCGGCGCCATGGCCCGGCATCTGGCCCTCGACCCTGCCCGCCAGGAGCTTCGCGGTCGCCGGCGTCAGCAGGTTGTGTCCGCCGGTGTCGACGATGAAGAGGAAGGGTCCCTTCCCGTTCACTCTGACCTTGATGTAGATATGATTATTCAATAGTTCGAATGGGATCGTCGTCTCTTTTGCACCACCTTCGATGCTCGTGTCGGCCAGGTCCGGGGGCGGCGCGGAGAAGAAGCCGGCGGGGACTGTCTCGCCCAGCTCGGCGCTTGTCAGCCGCATCGTCTGCAAGGCATCGGGCCCGTCCCCCTGGTCGATGACGACCTTGCGGGCGATCATCACTCCCTGGATTGGGGCGTAGTCGCCGTAGGTGGTCACGACGGTCTGGAAGCCCTGGGGCTCGACCGTGCGGGCCAGCAGGTGCGTCCGCCGGTCGAACCAGGCCTGGAAGGCCCTGCCGTCAGCCGGTGTGACCTCGACGACATCGAAGCCGACGCCCCCATCCGAACGGTCGCCGACATAGGTGAGCCGCGCGCCGCCGAAGCCGGGGCGCCACCACGAGTTCGCGTCCCGATAGGCCTCGTTCACCGCCAGTTGCCGGTTGTCGCCGCCGTCCTCCCGACTCACGGTGCCGGTCGGCTCCTTCATCCACGCCGCGGCGCCGTCGAACCCGCTCCACTGCCGCGTCGGTCCGATCTGCTGATAATCGACGAAGCGGCCGTCACCACCGTCGAAGCGGGTTGAAACCGTTCCGGTAAGACCTTGGCCGGAATAGCTGTATTGGAGCTCCACGACGCCGTTTGTCTGGCGACCCGCCGGGGCGGTGGCGGCGCGATTGGCCGCGAGCACGGTAGTCGCGTCCTGGGCGAGAGCCGCGCCTCCCAGCGCCAACGCCGCAATCGGTGCAAACATGAGCGACTTCATCCGCCCTCCGATCATCAGTCCTGATCGCATGGCTACAACGATGGCGGACGCAGCCGCCAATGAATACGGGTTCATGTCCCGGAGGGTCTTCTAAGGCGGCGCGCGTCCTTCGGCGGCGCGGCGGCGCCGTGCTACAGAGCCTTTCGCAGTGTTGGCGAGGAGAAAGTCATGGCGGGCCAGTGGGCAAGAACGTCGAATACAGCGACCGCGACACGACCTGCGAGGGCTATTTCGTCGCCGGCGCCGGCGAGGGCCGCAGGCCATGCGTGCTTGTCGCCCACGACTGGGCGGGTCTCGGCGACAGCCTCCGCGCTGGCTTGCCGGACTTGGCGCAGGAAGGCTGGACCGTCTTCGCCTTGGACAACTACGGCAAGGGCGTGCGTGGCGAGGCGGCCGGCGACAACAGCCATCTGATGAGCCCGTTCATGGCCGACCGGGCGATGTTGCGGCGGCGGCTGCTGGCTGGCGTCGCGGCTGCAAAGGCCCAGCCCAACGTGGATTCGGGCAAGATGGCGGTCATGGGGTACTGTTTCGGCGGCCTGTGCGCCCTGGACCTCGCCCGAGCCGGCGCGCCGGAGATCAAGGGTGCGGTGAGCATCCATGGCGTCTTCGCGCCGCCCAGCCTCGGCGCGCAGCAGCCGATCCACGCCAAGGTGCTGGCGCTGCACGGCTGGGACGATCCCATGGCCACGCCCAGGGACGTCGCTGCGCTCGCCAAGGAACTCACCGACGCCGGAGCCGACTGGCAGATCCACGCCTTCGGCCACGCCATGCACGCCTTTACCGTCAAGGAAGCCAACCGGCCGCAGATGGGCCTGATGTACAACGAAGCCGCGGCCCGGCGCTCGCGCACCCTGCTGAAGGACTTCTTCAGGGAGGTCTTCGCCTGAGCGAAGCCGGGGCGGGGAGGGCCGATGTCGGACGAGTTGGGACCCGTCGAGCCCATCGCGGATGAGGCGGCGCGCCGGCAGGAGCACTGGTACGCGCGCCTGATGAGCCTTACCGATGCGGTGTTCGCCATCGCCATCACTCTCCAGGCGACGGCGATTTCGTTGCCGCCCAGGTGGGCCGGAGACTGGCCGACCCTGTGGTCGACCCTCGCCCCTCAGCTCAACGCCTTCGCCGTCAGCTTTGTCGTCATCAGCGTCTTCTGGCTGGCGCATCGGCGTTTCATGGCGCAGATCGACCACGTCGATCCGCCGCTCAGCGTGCTCACACTGGCCTTCCTCGGCTTCGTCGCGCTCCAGCCGCTGGGCACCCGCATGATGAGCCTGCACGGCGACATGCCGGCCGCCCGTCTCGCTTACGGCGCCCTTCTGGTCGGCATCGGCGCCGCTTTGGCGACGCTCTGGGGATATGCAGCCCTGATCGCTGGCTTGGTGAAGGGGGAGCTGTCGCTCCGACTGCGCTGGCTCATCCTGCTGCTCATCCTGTTGACCCCGCCATGGTTCCTGTTCTTGGCCACCCTGATCCCACCCCCGGCGCCGCCGTTCGCGGTGCCGGCTCTGTTGCTCCTCTTGTTCCTTGTCGGCTGGCGGCTGCGGCTGTGGATCGGCCGGCTCCTGGGCGGTGAGCATCACACCGCCTGATCCTTTCAGAAAAGCTCGTCCAACAATCTGTAATAGCTGCATTTTGCTTCGTCGATGCTAGGCAGTGGATAGGCCGAATTCAGCAGCCTCTCGGCGTCGACGCCCGGATGATTGCGGCGGGCGGAGCGCAGGATGAGAGCCAGGTCCTGATAGCGATCGGCCAGGCCGAACCGACCAAGATCGACCATGCCGGCCCTATCGCCGCGGGCCCAGATGAAGTTCGGCAGGCAGGCGTCGCCATGGGTGACGACGAGGTCTTCGCTGGCGGGGGCGCAGCTGCGGGCCGTGTCCAGAACCTTCCGCGCGGTCCAGCCGCGTCGATCGGCGTCGAAATCGCTTTCGTCCACTAGGCCCGCGGCCACTCGTGCGCCTGCCTCTTCCAACCTGCGCTCGAGCCTGCAGTCGAACGGGCAATCGGCCGGATCGAGGGCGTGCAGGGCCGCGAGCGTCGCCATCGACGCGGCGAGAGCCGGTTCCGCTTCCGCTTGGCCCGCCTCCGACACCGGCGCTCCCGGCAGCGCCAGGGTGACGAGCGCCGGACCGGCTTCGGTATCGCCCGTCCACACGATTTCCGCCACAGGCGCCTTGCCGGCCAGCCACACGAGCGCGGCCGTTTCGCGCCGCAATCGCGCCGCTCCCTCTGTGGAACGGGCGAGCTTGAGAAAGAAACGCTCGTCCGGCCCGACCCGGGCGACGAGGTCGCCCGACTCACCGGACCGAACGCGCCGGACCGGCCGGAGCGCGATGTTTGCCGCCGCCAGCGCCGCCGCGATGGCCCGGCCAGCCCCCGCTACCTGAGTGATTTCGCCAGTTTTTCCATGGGCTTTTCGAGACGAGCGAACCCGGCCGTCATGCACGCCATGATGGCCTGGGCGTCCGCCCCGGGCGCGCCCGTCGCCGAGCCGGCGCCATTGGCCTTGCGGCGCACGCCGTCGAAAGCGGTGTCCAGGCGCGCGGCGGAGTCGCGCTCCTCGGCGATGTACCAGGTGAGCAGGCTCGCGGTCATCGGATCATACTCGCCGCTCTCGATCCTGGCGCAGATGTCGGCGAAGGGATCGGCGCCCTGCGGCCGCTGCGGCCCGACCTTCTCCAGGTCGCTCACGGCCGGATCGGCGACCTTGGCCAGGCGCTTCTGCGCCTCCGGATCGGCCTTCGGGCGAAGGGCGTAGCCGAGTTCGGCGAGTCGCCGGCAGAAGACCTCGCCATGGCTGCGCTCGCGCGCGGCGACCAATCGCAGCGTCGAGGCCAGGTCCTCGTCGTCGGTCGCCTCGGCCCAGGCCTCGAGGTAGCGGCCGGCGCGCGTCTCGGCGAGCGAGATGGCGTTGAGGAGGCCGAGATAAGTCGGCTTGGCGGAAGCGTTTCCCTGCGTGTTGGCCATGGCGGGTTCCTTGGATTGCAAACGCCAATATAGCCGCGGATCGCGGCCGTCAGTAGCCCCGTGCAGCCGCCTCACGGCGCGGATCCTCCGCCCCGAGGTAGCCGGCGGCCGTCCGTTCGACCCCAACGAGACCGGAATTTTCGAACCGCGCGGGTCGTGTCGGCAGCCCGGCGGCCTGCAGGCCGGCCAGGATCGTCGGGTCGGTGTCCTTTTCGACGGTGACCACCGGGCCGTGGCCGACGATGTTCGGCAGGGCGAGCGCCTGCTGCAACGACAGCCTCCAGTCGAGCCAGCCCACCAGCGCCTTGGCCACGTAGGCGATGATGGCCGGGCCGCCGGGAGATCCGACCGCGGCCACGAAGCGTCCCTGGGAGTCGAACACGATGACTGGCGACATGGCCGAGCGCGGCCGCTTGCGCGGTCCTGGAGCGTTGGCGGCCAGGGCCCCGGAGGCGTCGCGGGGATCTCGCGAGAAATCCGTGAGCTGGTTGTTGAGGAAGAAGCCGTCGGCCATACGGCCCGAGCCGAAGATGCTCTCCACGGTGGTGGTCATGGAGGCGACATCGCCGAAGGCGTCGACGATGACGAAGTGGGTCGTTCCGCCCGGCTCCTCGGTGCGGTCGGCGCCATGGGGCATCGCGCCTTTCGGATGCCCGGGGCTCGGCGGCGCCATGGCGGGGATCAGGGCGGCGCGCCGGGTCTCGTAGGCGGGATCGAGCAGACCCTCGGTGGGAACGCGGACGAAATCGGGATCGGCGACGTAATAGTCTCGATCGGCGTACATCAGCCGGCTCGCCTGCGCGAACGTCGCCCAGGCCTTGGCGCCCGCCGGCCCCTCCTTGGCGATATCGGTGTGCTCGAGCAGACCCATCAGTTCGAGCACGCCGATCCCGCCGGCGGGCGGCGGCGCGGTGCAGATCCGGAAGCTCCGGTACGGGCGGCAGAGGGCTGGCGCTTCTTCCGGCCGATAAGCGGCGAGGTCGTCGAGGCTGAGCGCGCCAGGGAGGGGCGGTGAGTGGACCTTGCTGATGATGTCGCCGGCGATTGCCCCCGAATAGAGGGCGCGCGAGCCTTCCGCCGCCAGGGCCCGCAAGGTGGCGGCGTAAGCAGGGTTGCGCATCACGTCCCCGGCCTGGAAACGGCCGCCTCCGGGCTTGGAGAAATAGGCCGTGGCGTCGGGGGTCTTCGGCTGCGGTAGGAAGCCGAGGTTGATCATCGCCCCCATTCGCGGGGGGACGACGAAGCCCTGGTCGGCCAGGCGCTCGCCGTCGGCGAACAGATCCTTCCAGGCGAGGCGACCATGTTCACGCTGCGCCAAGGCGAGCATCGAGACCGCGGCCGGAACACCGGTGGAGCGACCCGAGGTCACGGCGGTAAAAAAGTCGAGGGGCTTGCCGTCCGGGCCGATGAAAAGATCCGGTGTTGCCGCCGCCGGCGCGGTTTCGCGGCCGTTGTAGGCGATCGTCCGCCCGGTTCGCGCATCGTAGTAGACCAGGAACGCGCCGCCGCCGAGGCCGGAGCTCTGCGGCTCCTCCAGGCCTAGGACCGCCTGCACCGCGACCGCGGCGTCGGCTGCCGTGCCCCCCGCCCGCAGCACGTTCACGCCTGCTGCGGCCGCGTCCGGCTCGTCGGCGACGACGATGGCGTGGCGGAAGGAGGCCGGCGTCGCTGCGCGCCCCCCGATCGGTGTGAGCGCCAGGGCAAGGGCGGCGAACGTGGCAAGGCGCATGCGCGTTTTTCGCTTTCATCGACGGCGAGACGCGGCATAGCTGAGATAGCCGCCGCGCCCAAGGGACCGCCATGCCCGCCTGCTATACCGACCGCTTGAGCGTTCGCCCTGGCGAGCGTTTCCGTTTGCATGCCAGCTCCGCAGCAGCCGGGCCCTGCAGGGTGGAAGTGGCTCGCGTCGGGGCGGGGCGGCAGGCGGTTTTCGCGCAGGACCGCGTGCAGGTCGGCGACCGTCCGGTCCCGACGGGCGTGGTGAGCGCGGGTTGCCGCTGGCCCGTCGTCCTCGAGATCACGGCCGGAGCGGATTGGAAGAGCGGTTACTACGACATCGCGCTCACCGACGGCGCGGGGGAGAGCAGCCATCATTTCGTGTGCGTAAAGCCGCGTGTGGGCGGAAGCGCGACCCGGGCGGCGCTCATCCTCGCCACCAACACCTACCAAGCCTACAACTGGTGGGGCGGGGCAAACGCATACGCCGACGTCGCCCGGATCATGGAGCGTCGGGGAGGCCTTCTGGACGCGATGGAGGGGGCCATCGGCGTGCTCTCGACCCAGCGGCCGTTCGTCCAGATGCTCCTGGCCCCGCCAGCCGATGCGCCTCGACTGGTGAACCTGCGCAAGCGGGGCTTTGGCGAGCGTCCGTTCGCGTCCGATCCGACCTGGCCAAGGCGACGCGAGCGCTCGCCCTATGACGGCTCGGCCGGATTCCTCAACAAGTGGGAGCACGCCTTCGCCGCCTGGGCCGAAGGGGAGGGGCTCGACCTCGACTATCTGACCGATTTCGACCTGGACGCGGAGCCCGGGATCCTGGCGCCCTATCGGGTCGCGATCGTCGTCGGCCACAGCGAGTACTGGTCCGGCCCGCAGCGGCGCGCTGTCGACACTTTCGTCGATGGCGGCGGCAATCTCGCAATCTTTTCGGGCAACACCTGCTTCTGGAAAGTTCGCTGGGAAGATGAAGGAAGGACGCTCATCTGCCACAAATGGCGGGGCTTTCGCGACGACCCCGGCGCCGCCGAGACGCCTCGCGAGGCCACCCACCTCTGGTCCCACCCTGCCTTCGCGGCGCCGGAAGCCGAGATCACCGGCCTTTCGTTCCTGTTCGGGGGGTATCACCGCCTGGGGAACTGCGTCGCCCGTGGCTCGGCGGGGTACGCCATCTACGACGAGGACCACTGGGCCCTGGCCGGCGCCGATCTCTTCTTTGGCGATGTCATGGGCGCCGAGGTCCCGCTCATCGGCTACGAGAACGACGGCTGCCGCTTCCACTTCGCCGCCGACGGCCGCCTGGCCGCCGACCCGATCCTGGGCGTCCCCGAAAACCTCGAGATCATCGCCATCGCCCCAGCCGCATTCGGCGAGGAAAGCGGCCGCGGCTACGCGCCCATCATCCCCCCCGAGGACCTCGAGGTCATCGGCGCGGAGGTTTTCGGCGATGATTCGCCGGCGGCGCGGCGGCGTCTTCTGCGCGGGCATGCGGTGATGGCGGCGTTCCAGCGCGGGCGGGGAGAGGTTTTCAACGGCGGCACGACCGAGTGGGCCCACGGGCTCGCCGCCGCCGACCCCTTCGTCGCCACCATCACCCGCAACGTCCTGCGGCGTTTCGGCGCGTATTGACCCCCACCTGTGGCGTTGGCGCACTTTTCATCATTTCGCCACTATGGTCTTGGCACGCCTCGCGCACTGGCGCAGCGCTCTCGAAGCGCCGCGCCCCAAACTGGGAAACCTCGACACTCATGACCAAGCGATGGGCCTCGGCCCTCCTGCCGCTCGCGTGCCTGGCGATCGCCGGCTGTAAGCTGCCGGCCTTCGGCAAGCCCAAGCCCCCCACCGGTCAGGTCGTCGCCACGGTGAACGGCAAGGAGATCACCGTGGGCGATCTCGATCAAGAGATGGGCAACGCCAGCTTCCCCGACGCCAAGACCCGCAAGCAGGCCGAGGAAGCCAAACTCCAACAGATTATCGCAAGCGAAGAGCTGGCCGACGCCGCCCGCAAGGAGCATCTGGATAAACTGCCCGGCGTCGCCACTGAGAAGGAAATACTGGACCGCAACCTGCTGGCTCAGGCTTGGGTGCAGAAGGTCCAGCAATCCGTTCCGACCCCGACGCCCGCAGAGGCGACCGCCTACATGTCGGAACATCCGGACATGTTCGCCCAGCGCAAGATCTGGTCGGCGGATATGCTTCAGTTCCCGATCGCCGCAATGGTCAACGACCCCTCGCTGAAGGCCGCGATGGTGCCTGTCCACACCATTCAGGACATGCAGACTCTGCTGGACACTCGGCACATCCAGTACCAGCGCCAGGCCGGCCAGCTCGACGCGGCCCGACTCGATCCGAGAATGGTGGACGCGATCCTGAAGACGCCGAACGACATCATCGCTTTTCAGGCGGGCGATGCGATGACTGCGATCCAAGTCACCGGCTCGACGGTTCAGCCGTTCACCGGCGATGAGGCGGTGAAGCACGCCCAGGCGCTGCTGCAGCAGCAGAACATCCTGAAAGCTGTGAACGACGGCCTGCGCCAGGTGAAAGCGAAAGCCGACGTCCAGATCAACAAGGATTACCAGCCCGAACCCGCCGCGGCTGGCGCCTCGTCCGCTCCAGCCTCCAACGGCCAATCCTGAACCGGATCGGCGGGGCGCGCAGGTGCGGGGCGATGCACGCGGGAACATCATGGCGCCGGTCGTCAGGGTGGTCGCCATGGCCGCTCTGGTGAGCCTGTTCGCCGCCGCAGCGGCGCGAGCCCAGGAAGAGGGCTTCGGCTATCGCGGCATTGAAAACGGCGCCAGGCACGCGCGCACGGCCGAGCGCGAGGAGATCAGGTCCACGGCGCGCCACATGGACATCCGCCTGACGGCGGCCGAGATCTATGACAGCAACGTGTCGCGTTCCAGCGGCGTCGTCGCGGCGGGCCGACGGCTCACGCCCCAGGATTGGATCTTCAAGCCCGGCGTCAAGATCGACGCCGTGGAGCCGGTCGGCGGCCAGACCCTGTTCCTGAACGGCAGCCTCGGCTACGACTTCTACGCGCACAATCCCCGGCTCAACCGCGAGGACATCGACGTCGATGGCGGGCTGCAGTCGGAATTCGGTCCGTGCCACGACGAGGCGCGCGATAAGTACGCGCGCCACCTGCGCGATCTCGAGGGCGTCGCCTCGCCCAAACTGATAACGAGCACGGAGTCGCGGGAAACGATCGATATTACTGCGGCTTGCGGCAACGGCTTCGGGTTCACCCCGAGGGTGGGCGTGAACGAGGACTGGACCAACTTCTCGAGCAAGAAACTACGCCAATCCGACTCCCACACCTTTGGCCTCGACGCCGCGCTCGGGTACGGGCAGCCGGCGCTGGGCCTGGTCTCGATCTTCGGCGCCTACCGCCGGACGGTCTTCCCCAACGAGCTGCTGTTCGGTTTCATCCCGGTCAAGGGCGGTTACCAACTTTGGGCCGGCGGCGTGAGCGTGGAGCACGACGTCGCCTCGCTGATCCACGGTTCTGCGTCGGTTTCGTACACCGCCTTGAACCCCAGCCTTGCCGGGGTTCCGGCTTTCAAGGGCATCACCTATGCCTTTGACCTCCGCTATACGCCGACGAAGCGGCTGGAGGCGGGCGTGAGGTTCACCAGGGCCACTTTGCCGTCCCGGCGACCCGGCTCGAGCTTCACCATCGAGACCTCGGAAAAGCTCAGCGCCCGATATGAACTTGGTCCGCGCATGAAACTGGAGACAGGCGCAAGCATCAGTGATCGGAAGTACTCGGGCGCGGTCGGCGGACCGGCCCTGAGAATCGCTCAGGAGACCCGCTACGAAGGATTCGGCGCGGTGAATTATGAGTTTGGCCGGCGCTGGTCCCTGGACCTCGACGTGCGGCACATTCAGCGAGATGCAAACCCATCGACCTTCAGCTACGCGGACACGCGCGTGACGCTGACGGCGGCGGCGCGGTTCTGAAGGTATCTGGACTGAGGAGGCGCTGATGCGCTTTTTTATTTCGATTCTGGTCGTTTCGGTCATGTTCTCAGCCATTGCTGCAGGCGGGTGCGCCGTCGCGCAAGCGGCGTCGACGACGGTCGCCGAGGCCCCGGCTTCGTCGGCGGACAGCGATTACGTGCTCGGTCCCGCCGATGTCATCGAAGTCAGCGTGCTCGGCCGGGCCGACTTCCGCGCCCGCGCTCGGATCAACGAGGCCGGCACGATCGAACTGCCCTATCTCGGCGCGGTGGTCGCGGCGAACAAGACGACGACCCAATTCGCCGACGATGTCGCCGCAGCGCTCGAGCACGGCGGCTTCTTCGAAAAGCCGGTGGTGTCGGTCCAGATCGTGTCCTACGCCAGCCGCTACGTCACCGTACTCGGACAGGTCGACCGTCCCGGCTTGATCCCGGTGGACCGGCCTTATCATCTTTCGGAAATCCTGGCGCGCGTCGGCGGGGTGAAGGAGACCGGCGCCGACTATCTGGTGCTGGTCGACCCGGACGGCCGGACCCGGCGCCTGGACGTCACCAAGCTGTCCACCGGTGACCCGAGTCAGGATCCGATGATCGCGCCCGGTGACAGAATTTTCAGCCCAAGGGCGCCATTGTTCTACGTCAATGGCCAGGTGCGGGCGCCTGGGACATTCCCGTTGCAGCCCGAGGGTCTCACGGTGCGGATGGCCATCGCCCGCGCCGGCGGCGTCAGCGAACAGGGGAGCATGGGCAAGGTCAGCGTGACCCACCCAGGCGCGCCGCGCGCGGTGAAGGAGAGCCTCGACGCCAAGGTGGAGCCCGGCGACATCATCAACGTGGGCACGAGGCTGTTCTAAGCTTCCCCACGTCCTGATAGGATTTCAAGCATGAGCATTCAGCAATTTCTCAGGATCTTCTGGGCCCGTCGCATGATCATCGTGGCGGCGACGCTTGCATGCCTTGTCGGCGGCATCGTCGTCGGCTTCGTCGTGCCGCCGAAATACACGGCGCATGCCAAGGTGATGCTTGATCTGATGAGGCCCGATCCGGTGACCGGCCAGGGCATCTCGAGCAACAGCGCCCGGTCCTACCTCGCCACGCAGGAAGCCCTCGTCACCGACCCCAACATGCTCAGCAAGGTCCGCGACAAGCTCCCCGCCGACGACCCTCTCGCCCATTCTGGGAACTCCGACGTGTGGGTAGCCAATCAACTCATCCCAGGCATCACCGCCGGCGTTATCCAGGGCACGAATATCCTCGATATTCAGTACGGCGGGACCACCCCATCCGAGGCAGCCGAGCGCGCCAAGGCGATCCGCGACGCCTACGTTGCCGCCAGCCTCGATCTCGAGGCGAGCGACGCCAAGACGAACGCCGCCTGGTACGAAGAGCAGGCGGCCGACATCAAGCAGCAGCTCGACGCCAAGGTTCAGCAGAAGCTTGCGTTCGAACGGCGAACGGGGGTCGTTCTCCAGGACGACAACCAGAGCGTCGATTCGGCGCGACTGAAGACCCTGGCCGGGGAATCGGGCGTCTCCAACGCAGTGCCGATCGGTCAGGAGGCGGTCAACCCGTACGAGGCGCAGCTGGCGGCGCTCGATGCGCAGATCGCCACCAACGCCAAAGTACTCGGGCCTAATCATCCGGAGATGATCGCCCTCAAGGCCAGGCGCGTAGCCCTGGTCGCCCAGGCCGCTCAGGCAGAGAAGAAGTACGGCGCCGCGGCTCAGGCGGCGCGCGCGGCCCGGGCAGGCGTGGGCGCTCTCGCCGAAGCAGTCAGCGCCCAGACGGTCAAGGTGCTGAAGGAGAGCCCGGAAGAGGAACAACTCCGTCAGATCGAGACCGATATCGGAGTGCTTACGAAGCAATACGCCGACGCGAAGGACCGGGCGGCCAAGCTGCAGCAAGGGTCTGGGGCGATCGAAAACGACCTCACGCCGCTGGGCGACGTCCAGACCCCGACTACGGCCGACTTCCCCGTTTGGCCCCTCATCCTGGGGGGCTCGATAGGCCTCGGCGTCGCCCTGGGCGTCCTCGTCTCCTTCGTGGTCGAACTTTTCGGCCGGCGGGTTCGCGGACCTGAAGATCTTGCCGGCAGTCTCGATGCGCCGGTCCTGGCGTCCATCGCCCGGGCCAGCAATGACAACACCAACGGCCGCACCCGCCGGAACGCGGCCGGGAGAACCCGTCGGAGGATCGCCCCCGCATGAGCCTGCAAACCTTGGCGGAGTTCGACCGCCCCAAAGACAAGTCCGCGGCCACTGGTCAGGGGTCGCCGGCGGCCGGCGCCATCTCGCCCTCGCTGGTCACCCTTTCGGAACCGTTCGGCAAGGCCGCCGAAGCGGTGCGGACGCTGCGCACGCACGTGATGGCGCAGCACCTGCGCGAAGGCCGGCGGGCCTTGGCCGTATGCGCGCCCAATGACGGCGTCGGCTGCACCTTCGTGGCGGCCAACCTCGCCGTGGCCCTTTCCCAAGTGGGCGTGCGCACCCTGCTCGTGGACGCCGACATGCGCGACCCGGGGATCGACCGCATCGTTGCCGCGCCGGCCGGGCTGCCGGGGCTGGCCCAATGCCTGGCTTCGCCGGACATGAACTTCGCCGAGTGCATCGACGCCGAAGTCCTGCCGGATTTCTCCGTCATTCACGCCGGCGGCGCCGCCCCCAATCCGCAGGAGCTGCTGGGCAGCGAGCGCTTCGGCGAACTCATGGACTTCTGCCTGCGCGACTTCGAGGCCACCATCATCGACACGCCGGCCGCGAACGCCTGTTCCGACGCCCGCCGCGTCGGCACTGTGGTCGGCTACGCCCTGCTCGTCGCCGGCCGCGACCGGACCTTCGTCGAAGACGTACGCACCCTGGCCGCCCAGCTCGAGCAGGACGGCGCGCGCGTGGTCGGGACCGTTCTCAACCGGGCCTGAGCCGGTGGCGCAGGCGGCCATTCCCGAACGCGCCGCGCCTGCGCTCAGGGTCAACGGCGCCTGGCTCCTTGCCGCGGGCCTCCTTGTCCTGGGGCTGCCCACGGCCTGGAGCCTGAAGGACCAGGTCTGGTCGCATGACTTTGGCGCCTATGGCCCGATCATCCTGGCCGCCGGCGGCTGGCTCCTGTGGCGCGAGGCCGGCAAATGGGGGGCGGCGGCCCGCCCCGGACCGGCCTGGGCGACCGCTCTCATCCTTCTGCCGTCGCTGGGGTCCTACGTCTTCGGGCGCGCCTACGACTACATCACCCTCGAAACGGCCGGAGTGTACGGCGTCTTCCTGGCCATGCTGTGGGCGACCATCGGCCCCCGGCTCATGGTCCGCCATTGGTTCCCGCTGCTGTACCTGGCCTTGGTGATTCCGCCGCCCAATTCGTTGCTCGATTCGGCGACGGCGCCGCTGAAGCAGTTCGTCACCTGGGCCGCGACGAGCGGCCTGGCCCACTTTGGCGTCCCGGTGGCGCGCGAGGGTGTGACCATATTCGTGGCCCAGTACCAATTGCTGGTGGAAGACGCCTGCTCCGGCATGAACTCGATCGTCGGCCTCACGGCCGTCAGCCTTCTCTATGTCTATCTGATGCGCGGCTCCTCGTTGCTCTATTCCCTGGCGCTGACCGCATTCGTCATTCCGATCGCCATTGTCGCCAACATCGTTCGGATCGTCGTGCTCGTCCTGCTTACCTATTTCTTCGGCGACGCCGTGGCGCAGAGCTTTCTGCACTTCACCGCCGGCATGCTGCTGTTCGCCACCGCCCTGCTGCTGGTGTTCGCCCTTGACCGGCTGTTTGCCGCGGTCTTGGCGCGGCGGCGACGAGCCTCGGCATGATCGGCCGTCGCGATCTCCTGATCTCGGGCGCCTGCCTTGCGGCGGCGGGCGCCGCCTACGGCCTGCAGCCGCGTCGCCGCGTGTCGCTGCTGGGCTCGGCCAAGCTGACGGACATCGTGCCGGCGACCTTCCGCGGCTGGACCTCGAAGGATGTCGGCGATCTGGTGGCGCCCAGGGACGAGGGCAGCCTCGAGGCGCGGCTCTACGAGCAGACCGTGGGCCGGATCTATCAGCCGCAGGCCGGCGGCGACGAGATCCTGATGTTCATGGCCCACGGCGACACCCAGAGCAATCTCTTGCAGCTGCATCGACCGGAGGTCTGTTACCCGGCCTTCGGCTACGTGATCTCGGACAATCATCCTGTCCTCGTGCCGCTCGCGAAGGACGCCGACCTGCCGGCGCGCCGCCTTGTCGCCGACGCCCCGGACCGACGCGAGCATCTGGTCTATTGGACGAGACTGGGAGAGTACTTACCGGTTGGCGCGCACGAACAACGCTATGACCGACTGCGCACCGCCATGGCCGGCTATGTCGCCGATGGCCTGCTGGCGCGGTTTTCGGTCATGGGAGCGGACCCGGCGAGGGCTTTCGCCGAGGTGGAAGGGTTCATCCGCGCTCTGGTGATAGCTGTCGAGCCGCGCTGGCGCGCGTCCCTCATCGGCACGGGTCTCAGCCAGGACCTTTCCCGGGACGGCGTCTAGCGGGACTGTCGCCTAGCCGGCGGTCTGCCGGCCCATGACCGGCGCCTCGGAGGCGGCCGTCTCGGCGTCGAAATCCTCGTAGAAAGAGCTGAGCGGGGCGCCTAGGAACTTGGCGATGCGCCACAGGGCCTCGGCCGAAATCTTGTTGGCGCCGCGCTCGTATTTGTGCACCTGCTGGAAACTGATGCCGCACACGCCGGCCACCTCTCCGAGCGTCAGCGACAGCGAGGTGCGCCGGGCGCGCAGGTTGCGTCCGATGCGGCGGTCCATTTCCAGGCTCGATCGCGGGCTTCGATCCATGGGTCGAATTCTCTGGACGGGCGCCAAGGCGCGCCCGCAAGGGCGGGTGCAAGGGTCGGGCCAGGACGGGGGACGGCAACTTCAGATCGACGCGTCACCCCGGCAGATCCGATGCTCGCGTGCAGGTTTGGCGCGCGCCACCAAGGCAGCTGCGGCTTCCTGGCCCGCAACGACGCAACCCCCCGGCCGAAGCCCGCCGGGGGTTATCCCCTTCCTCGTGCGTTGTTGGCCGTCAGCGCGGCAAAGTGAACAGCGAGGCGCCCGCCAGTCGAACCTCGACAGCGCGCACCCCCGGTTCGGCCCCCATCAGATCGCGCACGCGGCGGATGAGGTCGCCGGCGCTCTCGAGGGTCAAGAGCCGACGTCGCGGCTCACCGACCCCGTCGTCGAGACGAAGCTCGAAGGTGTGGGTCATGACAGCTCCCCGCCGCCATCGGACGTCCGCAAACGCTGACGTTCGGTTAACGCCGACGGGAATCTGTAAGCAGATTCGGGTCACTACGGGGGCGGATCAGGCAGTTGGCGGCATGCGTCCGCCGGTCGCACCGCTTCTATGCCGTCTCAGTTTCCACCACCCGCGCCGTTTCGTGGTCGGCCAGCGCCGCAAGCAGGCGCGTGTTCCAGGCGGCGAAGACCTGCGCCCCGCGCCCCTTGCCAACCTCCAGCGAGCCGATGCCGATCACTGTCCAGACCCAGCACAGCGCCAGCGACAAGGCGTAGTCGCGCCAGGCTGCGCGCGTTTCCATGGCGGCGCCCGTGGCCTTCAGCGTGTCAAGGTAAAGCGACATCAGCTCGCCTTCGAGGGCGCGCCGATCGTCGGTGGCGAGACTGGATGTGAACAGGAACGCCAGGTCCGTCAGGCCAGTGCCCTTGTGGACGAGTTGCCAATCGATGAAGGCGACGGGTCCGGCGAGGCCATCGAAGAGAAGGTTGTCGCCGCGCAGGTCGCCATGGACCAGGGTGCGCCGGCGCCGGGCCAGCACCCGCAGCAGCAGCGCGATCCGCGGGCCGAGACACCCGGCGACAGCCGCCGCCTCGGCGCTCCCACCCGTAAACTCCAGATAGCGCGGCAGGCAGCGAGGAAGGATTTCCGCGAGCGCTAGCTGGGTGGGGTCATCGAGCCCCGGCAGCCAAGGAAAGGTCTGGAGCTCGACCGCGCCCAGCCAGCGGCCGTGCAGCACCGCAGCCGCCTCGACGCTGGCGGCCATTTCGTCGCGCGAAAGGCCGCCGAGCTGGTCTCCCGTCCGCGCCGGGGCCAGATCCTCCAGAATGAGACAGAACCTCATGCCGGCGGCGTCGAAACCGCAGAAAAGTGGCTTGGCCGTGCGGACCGGGGCGCGCGCCGCCAGGTTGCGATAAAAGGCCACCTCCTTGGCGTAATGGCCGAAGGCCCCTGCCTGCATCCGGGCCCCCGCGTGGCCACTTGGGAGCTTGAGGATCACGCTTCTTGGGCCTGGGGTCCCTGCCGCGCGGTAGTCCATGCGCAGCCGGGTGACGACGCCCATGAAGCCCGCGCCATCCCCCACCGGCTCGGCCACGAAGTCGGCGACGCTCGCGCCGAGGACGGCGCTAAGCCACTGAGGCGTCACCGCCTCCAGCCTCGCCGGAAAGAGGGCGCGCGCGGCGGAAGCGTCATCCATTGCGGCGACCCCGGGAAGCTTTGACCGGCGCCAACTAAGGCAGGCTCGGCGCCTTGGCCAGACCGATCCGCGCCGCGACAGCGTGGCAGTATTCCAGCGACGCAAATTACCTTACTGTTCCACCAGCTTAGCTCAGGGGAGTGGATGTGTCGCAATCCGGCGAGGCCATGTCGTCCAGCCGAAAGGCCGAACGCAAGCGTGTCCTGTTGCGAGGAGTCCTGGTGCACGGGGCGGCGCAGATGACGCTTCCCTGCACCATCAGCGACCTCTCGGACGCCGGCGCGCGCGTGACCTTCCAGGCGGCCGACGCGATCGCACCCCCCTTCCTGCTCCTCGATATGACCAACGGCGTCGGCTACCGCGCCGACCAGGCCTGGCGCGAAGGCGCGAGGATGGGCCTGACGTTCACCAACCGATTCGACGCGGCCAAGCCTGCGCCTGGAGATCCGGCCATTTTTCATCGGCTCTGGGCGGAGAGGGTGCGCTAGCGCCATCCCCTGAAGGCCTGAAAGGCTTGGAGGCCTGGGCCGGAATCGAACCGGCGTGCGCGGATTTGCAGTCCGCTGCGTCACCACTCCGCCACCAGGCCGGCGCGGGGCGCGATGGCTAACAGATGGCGCCGGGGGCGGCAATGAAGCAGAACCGCGGCGTTGGCGGGGGCTGGGGCGCTGGGGTAGAGACCGGCCCATGGCTTTCGATTTCGCCCGCGCCCGCGACAACATGGTGGAGAGCCAGGTGCGCACCCAGGACGTCACCGATGCGGCGCTGCTGGACGCTATGCGATCCGCCCCGCGCGAGAGCCTTGTGCCGACGCGTGAGGCTTGGCGCGCCTATGCGGAAGCCGAGATCGCCTACGCTCCAGAGCGCTGGCTCATGCGGCCGCGCGATATCGGCAAGCTGCTGCAGGCGCTCGAGCCGCGCGCCGGCGAGCGCGCACTGGCCATCGCCGCGCCGTACGCCGCCCTCCTGCTGGAGGGCATGGGCCTCATTGTGCGCCGCCTCGACGAGGGCGACCTGAAGCAGATCGAAGGTGTCTACGACGTCGTGGTCTGCGAGGGCGCGGTGTGCCGCGCGCCCGATTCGTGGAAGGCGGCGCTGGCGGAAGGCGGCCGCCTGGGGGTCGTCGAACGCGAGGGCCCGGTCGCCCGCGCCCGGCTCTACCTGCGCGCCCATGACGCAGTGGGCGCACGCACCCTTTTCGATTCGAGCGCGCCGCTACTGGCCGGATTCGAACCGCCGCGGACGTTCACCTTCTGATTGCGCCTGTTTGCGAAAGTGGGCGGTGGTTCCGGATTCCTGCATGGGTGACGAAACCTTAAGCCGCTCGGGGCTAGCCCCGTCCGCACGTGAGCGCCTATAGGGGCGGGCGGGATCGTCGGGGCGGGCCTTGTTCTCAAGAACCTCATGACGAAACAGTCAGGCCTGCCCGCCGCAGTGGCGGTGTCGATCGCCCTTTGTGGTGCAACCAGTGTCTGCGCCGAGACGCTCGCGGACGCCATCGCGCTCGCCTACCAGACCAACCCGACCCTGCAGGGCCAGCGCGCCACGCTGCGGTCGCTGGACGAGAATGTCGTCCAGGCTCAGGCCGGCTACCGGCCACAGCTCGGGGCCCAGGCGAGCATCACCACCGATTCGAACAATCTGGGGGCCCTCAATCCGCTCAACACGACCCCGGGCCAAACTCAGACCTCCCAGGCAGGCCTCACCATCACCCAACCGATCTACACGGGCGGTCTCGTCTCCAGCCAGGTGAACGCCGCCGAAGCGACGGTCTACGCTGGCCGCGAGGTGCTGCGGCAGGTGGAGGAACAGGTCCTCCAGAACGTCATCACCGCCTACACCGGGGTCCGCCGCGACGAGGAGGGCCTGGAGATCGCGCGCGAGAACGCCCGTTTGTTGGACCAGGAGCTCGCCGAGACTCGCGCCCGCTTCGAAGTCGGCGAGATCACGCGCACCGACGTCGCCCAGACCGAGGCCAGCGTCGCCGGCGCTCAGGCTCAGCTCTCAACCGCCGAGGGCCAGCTCGCCATCAGCCGCGCCACCTATGCCCAGGTCGTGGGCCAAAACCCGGGCACGCTCGCTCCTGAGCCGTCCCTGGCGCGCCTGCTGCCCGCCACCATCGATGAGGCCTTCGACGCGGCCGAGTCGAAGAATCCCCAGATACTCGAAGCCCGCTACAACGAGCGCGCCAGCTCGGCGCGCATCGAGGAAGCCAAGGCCGCCGCTCGGCCCACGGTCGAGCTGAGGGGCGCGGCCACCTACGCCGGCGGCAATGTCGGGACGGGCACCCCTTTCGCCAACTACAGCCACGACGTCAGCGCCACCGTGGTGGCGCAGATGCCGCTGTTCACGGGTGGCCTCAATGCCTCCAAGATCCGTCAGGCGGCCGAGAACAACAACGTCGATCGCATCGCCATTGAAACGACGCGTCGCACCGTGCTGCAGGCTGTCGCCCAAGCCTGGAACGAGCTGCTCGCCGCGCGCGCCAACGTTGCCGCCGACCAGGAGCAGGTCCGGGCCGGCAACATCGCCTTCGAGGGCATGCGCGAGGAGGAGGCGGTAGGCCTGCGCACCGTCCTGGACGTGCTGATCACTGAGCAGAACCTCGCCAACGCCCAATTCAGCTTGGTGAATGCGCGCTACGACGAATACGCCGCCGCCACCGCCCTCCTGGTCGGCATGGGCGATCTCTACGCCAGCGACCTCGCGACCGTCCCGATCTACGACCCGGCGCGCAACTACCACAAGGTGACCCACGGCGTCGGTTTCCCGCTCGATGCGCCGATCGCCGCCATCGACCAGATCGGGGCCCCCGAGCCGAAGCTCACGCCCCCGCCGCCCCCCCGCTGAAACGGGGTCGGATGAATTGCGCGCACGGCGTTTTCCCCGTAGCCTCGATTCTGCGGAGATTCCCGCGCTCGAGCTAGTTAGGCGAGGCGTTGCGCCATGGCTGAACAGACGGTCCCCGAACCCACCATGGAGGAGATTCTGGCCTCCATCCGCCGCATCATCTCCGATGACGACCAGGGTGGCGAGGGCGAGGCGGCCGAGGGCTGGACGCCTTCCGAGGCGGCTGCCGATGCCGACGACGATGTCCTCGAATTGACCGAGCCCGTCGGCCCTGGCGCCACCACGAGCCCGCCGCCGGCCGAAGCCGCTCCGGCAGCTCCGGCCGCGAGCCGCGAGGCCGAACCCGACGCGCTGGTAGGCGGCGCCGCTGCGGCCAGCGCCGCGGGCGCATTCGGCCGGCTCAAGGGCGCCGCGGCCGCCGCCAAGCCACCGGCGATGGCCATGCCGGCACCAGGGCGCACGCTCGAGGACGTGACCCGTGAATTACTGCGTCCGCTCCTGAAGGAGTGGCTGGACCAGAACCTCGCCGCCATCGTGCAGCAGCGCGTCGACGAGGAGGTCGAGCGCATCGCCCGCGGCCGAGTACGCTGACCTAGGCTCCTTCGTCGCGACACGGCGGAGGAGGACCATCCGGCGCGCTGGCAGGCGCGGTGGGTGGAAGAAGGGGTCGGCGGGCCCGACGTGCGCCGCCCTGTCTGGTCAGCCATTCCTTAGACCCGCGCCATGCTCTCCAAGACCTTCGATCCCAAGACCGTCGAACCGCGCCTCTACGGGGCCTGGGAGCGGTCCGGCGCTTTCGCTCCGACCAACGATCCGGCCGCCGCCCCGTTCTCCATCGTCATCCCGCCGCCGAATGTCACCGGCTCGCTACACATCGGCCACGCGCTGAATGTGACCCTGCAAGACGTTCTCGTTCGCTTCGAGCGCATGCGCGGCCGCGCCGCCCTGTGGCTACCGGGGGCGGACCACGCCGGCATCGCCACCCAGATGGTGGTCGAGCGCGAGCTGGCGGCCCGTGGCAACATGAGCCGCCGCGACATGGGTCGGGAGGCGTTCGTCGAGCGGGTGTGGGAGTGGAAAGAGGCCGCTCACCGGACCATCGATGAACAGCTCCGCCGCCTTGGGGCGTCGTGTGACTGGGGCCGCGAGCGCTTCACCCTCGACGAAGGCCTCTCGGCGGCGGTGCGCAAGGTCTTCGTGGCGCTGTGGCGCGACAAGCTCATCTACCGCGACAAGCGGCTGGTGAACTGGGATCCGCAGTTCCAGACCGCTATCAGCGACCTGGAGGTCGAGCAGCGCGAGGTCGAGGGCGCCTATTGGCATTTCGCCTATCCGCTCGAGGACGGGTCGGGCGAGATCGTGGTGGCCACCAGCCGGCCCGAAACCATGCTCGCCGACACCGCCGTGGCGGTACATCCCGAGGATCCTCGCTACCAGGCCCTGATCGGCAAGTGCGTCCGCCTGCCCATCGTCGGCCGGCCGATTCCCATCATCGCCGACGACTACGCCGACCCGGAGAAGGGCTCGGGGGCAGTCAAGATCACCCCGGCGCACGATTTCAACGACTTCAAGGTCGGTCAGCGCCACCGCCTGCCGATGATCAACATCCTCGATCCATTCGCGCGGCTGAACGAGAACGCCCCGCCCCCCTTCCGCGGCCTCGATCGCTTCGAGGCGCGCAGGCGCGTTGTCGCCGAGTTCGAGCGCCTGGGCCTTTTGCGCGGGGTCGAAACTGTGCGCCACGCGGTGCCGCACGGAGACCGCTCGGGCGTGCCGCTCGAACCCTATCTCACCGACCAGTGGTGGGTGGACGCCAAGGCGCTGGCAGGGCCGGCCATTGCGGCGGTCGAGGCTGGCCGGACGGTCTTTGTTCCACGCCACTGGGAAAAGACGTTTTTTGAATGGATGCGCAACATCGAGCCCTGGTGCGTCTCACGACAGCTGTGGTGGGGCCATCGCATTCCCGCCTGGTGGGGGCCGGACGGCAAGGCTTTCGTCGCCGAAAGCGAAGGCGAAGCCCGCCGCGCCGCCTTTGAGCACTACGGTCGCGACGAGCCGCTGCGCCAGGACGAGGACGTCCTCGACACCTGGTTTTCCTCGGGGCTGTGGCCGTTTTCCACGCTTGGCTGGCCGGAGCGCACGGCCGATCTCGAGCGCTTCTACCCCACCGACACCCTGGTGACGGGGTTCGATATCATCTTCTTCTGGGTCGCCCGGATGATGATGATGGGCCTCAAGTTCATGGGCGAGGTCCCGTTCCGGCGGGTCTTCATCAACGCCCTGGTGCGGGACGCCGGCGGGATGAAGATGTCCAAGTCCAAGGGCAACGTTCTCGACCCGCTCGAGCTCGTCGACCGGTATGGCGCTGACGCCTTGCGCTTCACCCTCACGGCCATGTCCGGCGCCGCGCGTGACCTCAAGCTTTCGGCACAGCGTATTGAGGGATATCGTAATTTTGGCACCAAACTCTGGAACGCGGCGCGTTTCTGCCAGATGAACGGTTGCGAGCGCGTCCCGGGTTTCGATCCGGCGACGGTCAGTCATGTGCACAACCGCTGGATCCGCGGCGAGGCCGCCGCGACGACGCGCACGGTCACCGAGGCGCTGGACGCCTGCGCCTTCGACGAGGCGGCGGGCGCCATCTACCGCTTTGTCTGGAACGTCTTCTGCGACTGGCGTCTCGAGTTCGCCAAGCCGGTGCTGGCCGGCGCCGACGAGGCCGCCAAGGCCGAGACGCGGGCCGCCATCGCCTGGACGCTGGACGTCATTCTCAGGCTTCTGCACCCGATCATGCCTTTCCTGACCGAGGAGCTGTGGCAGGCGACGGGCGGGGAGGGGATGCTGATCACTGCGACCTGGCCCGACTTGCCGCGAAGCTACGTCGACGAGGACGCTCGCGCCGAGATGGCGCTGGTCATCGGCGTCATCGCCGAGGGGCGCTCGGTTCGCTCCGAGTTGCGCGTGCCGCCGGCCGCCCGGCCGCCACTGGACTCCGTAGGTGCAAGCCCAGAGCAGCGTCAAATCCTGGAAGCGAATGCGGCCGTTATCCAGCAGACTCTGCGCGTTGGAGCGATCCGGTTCGTCGATGAACCCGAACCTGGCTCCGTGCCTTACCTTGCGGAGGGCGGTACGTTTGCCCTCCCAGTAGCTGACCACATCGATATCGGCGCGGAACGCGCCCGGCTGGACAAGGAGTTGGCCGAGCGCGAGGCCGATATCGAGCGGGCGCAGAAGAAGCTCTCCAACCCGGCCTTCATCGCCAGGGCGCCGGAGGAGGTGGTGGGGGAGAGCCGCGAACGGCTCGCCGAAGCCGAGGATGCCCGCGAGCGTCTGCGCTCGGTCCGCGCCAGGCTGGAAGGGGTAGCGTAGCGGCCCGCCAAGAGGCCTCGCCTTTCAGCAGGGTGCGCAAGGAGCGCGTCCGGCGGCAGATTCTCAGGGATTCGGAAGGCGCTCCCCTTGTACAGCCCGGGGATGCGCGGCTCGTCCCGGCGGGGGGCTCACCGTCCCGCTCGCTGATGCTGGAAACCGGCGCAGTCAGCTGGATGGCAGGGTCGCCCTTGTTTTCCACGCTGCTTCAGGCGCTTACGACGGGCCCTTCGCGACTCGCCCGAACTCAAAGTGACCCGTTTTGACTCGTTTTGACTCGTTTTGACTCGTTTCGACCCGTTCTCGCCCGATCGGACTCGGAACGGCCCGCTGTGACGCGATGCGACTCGTTCCGACGCGGGGAACGGTCGGCGTCGGACTTTTGACAACCGAGGGATTGTCAAAAAAAGCTCCCAAAAGGCAGCGTAAAAGCAGGCTTTTTCTAGATTTATACCGGAGTATCAATGAGTTACGTAGAATTCAGCGTGCTCGAATTGGCTCGTTCGTGCTCGCTGCGGCTCGCTGGGGCACGGATGTGCGCCTCTGGGGCACGGCTGCGCACGCCCTGGCACGATCGGGCACGCATTTGCTCTCGCCCTACCCCAGGGTGTGGGCCGGCGCCCTCCGCGCGAGGCGTTGGCGTTTGCCTTCCCCCTCCGGCTCGGCGTGCGCGGGCCACTTCCCCAGCCCCCTTCCCGGCCTTCGGCCGGACTTTCCCCAAAGGGGGAAGAGAGGGGAGGAGAGCGTTAGCTCTATTCACGATGTCAAAGACCCAGGCGCGCCGGCTTGCGCAAGCCGCCCTCACAGCCGTAGCCGCGATAGGCGTGACCTATTGCAATTCGCAATTGATGTCAAGGGTGCCGGGCGGAAAAGCGGAATCAGGCGGCTGATGGCGGGGGCGGAGCGCCGGCGCCGGCCCGGCGCGCCCGCGCCTCGGCCAGCAGGCGACTGGCGCGCAGCCACATCTCGAGGCTCTGGGCCACCATGGTCGCCACGCCCAGAGCGATCAGGGCGTCGGTGGCGATCGAAGCCGGGATGCCGACCTCTCCGGCGCTTTGTGAGAGCTGCCGCAAGCCGATCCGGAGCGCGACCAGCGCCAGGATGAACAGCATTCCCCAGACCGAAGCCCGCGAGGTGATGTCGTGGGTCTCCGGGTGGACGTCGATCTTCATCAGCCGTCCGCGCCGCCAGCCGAGCGCCGCGCCGACCGCGGCGGCCACGGCGATCAGCCCCCACCAAAACGGCTCCGCCGGAGGCGGGGCGGCGGCCAGAGTCGAGGCCATCAGCAGAAGGAAGATGACCGGGCGCACCCACAGGCGCTCGATCCTAAGCCGTCGCGGGCGGCTGTTGCGCAGCAGCAGCACCGCCAGGACAAGCACGAGGACGAGAGCGCTGCTCGTCGTCTGCCCGTGGGATCCGAAGAGGCCCATGCCGGTGTCCTTTGTTCAGCCGGCCAGCCGCTGGCCGGCGCGCTTGGCCGCCCGCTCCAGCGCCGCGGCTACGCCCTCGTCGGGGTCGAACTCGGCGACGCCGATGTCGAAGGCGGCCACGAAGGTGTCACGCGCTCCGCCCGCTGCGCCGGCGCCGCCCTCAAAGGCGGTGCAGCCGATGACCGCGGCGATCCTTTCGGCGGCGGCGTCCGCAGCCCGCACCGCCGTCGCGGGGAGGGCGATGGCGAAGGCCTCCGGCGCAAGACGGGCGGCCGTGTCCTCGGCGCGGACCAGGCGGGCGATCATGGCGCCAATCTGCGGGATGGCGCGGTCGAGGGCGCCGACGCGGCGCGCGGCGCGCAGCTCCACGGTATCGGCGAGGCTCAGCACCGCCAACGACAGGGGCCGCGCCTGGCCGACTGCGGACCTGGCGAGCTTGGCCAGATGGGCGGCGAACAGCGAGCGCGTGAACAAGCCGGTGGACGCGTCCAGCAGGCCGGAGCTTCGAGCTCGATCAAGCGCGGCGCGAATGGCGGTTTGCCGGCGATGAACCCGGGCGAGACTGATGATCCGGGCGGCGCGGTTCGACTCCGCCCCAGATCGCGCAGCGATGTCGGTGACTCCCTTTGAGAGAAGCTCGCTGACGCTGCCAGCTTCCGCCGTCGCCAGGCACAGCACGGCCGGCATATGAAAGAGGCGTGAGTTGCGCCGCATCCCCGAGGCGATGGCCAAAGCCGACCCCTCGGCGCCGTTCCACAACGCCACGGCGTCGAATTGGCGCTGGTGAAGATATTCGAAGGCGTTGTAGGGCGAGATCGCCGCGACGGTATCGGCGCCCTTGGCGCGCAGGGCGTTCGCCAACGCCAGGAATTGGGGCGCCGGCTCGCCAGCCATGAGCACCGCGATGGGGCCTGCGTCGGGTTCGGGCTCATCCAAGGCCCGTCCATGCTCGGAGAAGGTCTGCCGGCGCAGTTCGAGCTGCTCTTCGGCGACCGTCAGGCGCACCAGCGACTCCAGCTTGGCTGCGACCTGGTCGGCGTGCAGGGGCGCAGGCAGCACCAGGTCGATGTCGGCCGCCGGCGGCGACGAATGGTCGCTGACGCCGATGATCGGCAACCGCCGCGGCGCGCCGGCCAGACGCAATCGCCTCGCCATGGGCAGGGCGTCGGCGTCGGCGCCATCGAGATCCAGGATCACCGCCTCGATCGATGGCTCTTCGATGGCGGAGGCGGCGGCGTACGGGCCGCGGGCGGTGAGCGTCCGCCAGCCGAGGCGGTCCAGACCCTCGGCCAGGGGGCCGGCCCGCCCGTCGTCGCGGGCGACGATCAGGACTCGTGGCTTGGCCTGCAACACGCCCCTCGCGCCACCATTCTCGGCCCGACCTCTTCGGGCGAGGAATCGTCGGCCACCATAGCAGAGGCCGCGACCAAAGAGAGCGGTCGCCATTGGTTGACCTTGCGGCCGAGGTGCGACGACTGTGGGCTGCTTCGCGGACTTGAAGTCGCTTCGGCGCCCGCGCCAACGAACGGGCGAATTTCAAGTCGAGCATACTAGGGCCGAGGGAGAGAATTGATGGGACATGGACCGCTTGCCGGACTTCGGGTGCTGGAATTCGCCGGCATCGGGCCGGGCCCTTTTTGCGGCATGCTGCTGTCGGACCTGGGCGCGGATGTGGTGCGCATCGACCGCAAGGGCAGGGGCCGCTCCTCCCCCACCGACGTGACCGCCCGCGGCCGGCGCTCGGTCGCCCTGGACCTGAAGTCAGAGGCGGCAGTCGAAGCCTGCCTCGAGCTGATCGAAAACGCGGACGCCCTGTTCGAGGGCTTCCGGCCGGGGGTGATGGAGCGGCTGGGCCTGGGTCCGGACGCTGCGCTGGCGCGTAATCGGCGCCTCGTCTATGGGCGCATGACCGGGTGGGGCCAGACCGGGCCGCTGGCCCATGCCGCCGGCCACGACCTGAACTATATCGCCATCACCGGCGCGCTGGCCGCCATCGGACCGGCGGAGAAGCCGACGCCGCCACTGAATCTTGTCGGTGATTTCGGGGGCGGGGCGCTCTATCTTGCCTTCGGCCTGCTCGCCGGCGTCATCCACGCCCGCGCCACCGGTCAGGGACAGGTGGTCGATTGCGCCATGGTCGATGGCGCCGCCTCCTTGATGGCGATGTTCTATGGCATGCGGGCGGCCGGCATCTGGAAGACCGAGCGCCGGGCCAACCTGCTCGACGGCGGCGCCCACTTCTACGACACCTACCGGTGCGCCGACGGCAGTTGGATATCGCTCGCCTGCATTGAGCCGCAGTTCTATGCCGAACTTCGGGAGAAGGCCGGCATCTCCGATCCGGACTTTGATGCGCAATTGGACCGCAACGCCTGGCCGGCCCTGAAGGAAAAGCTCGCCGGCATCATCGCCGCCAAGACCAGCGCCGAGTGGCGCGAGCTGCTGGAAGGGAGCGACGCCTGCTTCGCCCCGGTGCTCGATATGGAAACCGCAGCCGCCTTTCCCCACAACGCCGAACGGGCGACTTTCATCGAAATCGCGGGTGTGACCCAACCGGCCCCGGCCCCCAGATTCTCGGCGACGCCTCCGGGCCCTCCGAGCCCGCCGGCGCAGATCGGCGCGCACAATCGCGAGGCGCTTGCCGATTGGGGGCTCAGCGGGGCTCGGATAGCCGAACTGGAGGGCTGCGGCGCGCTGTGAAGGCGCCGCTTTGTTCACATCTGGTTCAGGTGCGGCCGAGCACTATTCATGGTGTCGAGTGTCGACGCGCTCTCCCGTCCCTCGCAGCGCCGGCAATCGATCAGGACGAGCTTCGATCATCCTGCGCGGCGCGCCGTTTCCCCCAGCGGCGCGCCGCTTGATTCTGCCGAGTCGGCTTGCGCACCAGGGCGGTGATGAGCCCCTCGTGCTCGGCGACGTCGATAAGCTCCGCCCCGGCTTGGGCGACGTAATGCGGGATGTCGATCAGAGCCATCGGGTCGTCGGCGAGGAGCCGCGCGACGGCCCCCGGAGGCGCGCTCCGGAGGGCCTTCTGAAGCTTTAGGGTCGGAAGGGGGCAGCGCGCGCCGCGGGCGTCGATCTCGATGTCGGGCAGCCCAGCCGGTCTGTCGTCGTTCGCCATGCCTTCCGCCTCTAGCCCAAGGGATGGGCCAGAGGCGACGGGCGGCTGATCCGGATCAGCCGGGGCCGGGGGCGCCAGACGGCGAGGCGGCCGGAGCGGCTGGCGCGGTTGGCGTCGGCCCGACGGCCGCCGGCGCGGTCACGGTTGGTGTGGCGCTCTGGGCGCCCATGTTGGCCTCGCTGGCGGCCGCGCCCGAGGTCGCGCTCGGGGTCGCCGGAGTCGCCATCGGCGCGTTCCGCACCGGCGGAGGGGTGTAGGCAGGGGCCGGAGCGACCACGCCAGCCCCCTCGCTCGAGTAGGTTCGGGCGCTGGCGTTGACCCCCGCGCTCTTGGCGGCTGTCGCCGTTTCGGCGACCCGATGGCCGGTGGCGCGGATGGCGTGGTGTGCGGCCGGAACCGCGGCGACCCGCGGCGGCCGGTTCTCGGCGAGGGTTGGCGCGGGAGGCGCCGGGATCGCGGCCGCTGCCGCCGATCGGACCGGGGGCGCGCCCAGGCGCGGCGCGCTCGATGCGGCCACGCCGGTCGGAGTATTGGGCGAGGCGCCGGCCATCTTCGGCGTCCGATTCTCGTGGAGGACGATGCCGGCGATCGCCGCGGCGAACACCGCCAGGACGATTATCGGCGCGATCGCCCGCATCCATGAGGGACGGCGTTTGGCGGCGCGGCGCTCGAGGGCCGGGTTGCGTGCGAACAGAGGTGGTTCCGCCCCGCGGCCCATGGCGGGTGTTGGCGTAGAAACGTGAGTGTCGGCCATGGTTCTACTTCTCTTGAGTGGATCGAGAAGGAACGCTTCCGCCTAAATCACGGTTCCAGACAGTCCTCTCACGCTGTTTCTCTGCGGTCTCCCGGCCAAGATTTTCGGAAGGGGTCTTTCGGTCGGCTTCTTTCAACGGCCACAACCCGCCATTGTTTCGTCGGCTTGCGGTCATATTTTCCGTTCGGAACCGCGTTGTTGAGTGGACCCGCAGGCCCCGCACCGGCGTCGACTTCTGCTAGGGTCCTGGGGTGATGACCCTCGAGCGCCGCCCTGACGCACTCACGCCCGAAGCGGCCGCCCAGGCGCCCGAGTCGCCGGGGTTGACCGTCGTCATCCCGACATTCAACGAGCGCGAGAACGTCGCGGTCCTGGTCGACCGACTCGAAACCGTGTTGGCAGGCATCGCCTGGGAAGCGGTGTTCGTCGATGATGACTCGCCCGACGGCACGGCGGCGGCGGTTAAGGCCCTGGCGACGTCAGACAGCCGCATCCACTGCCTGCGCCGGGTCGGCCGGCGAGGTCTCGCCGGCGCCGTGCTCGACGGAATGATGATGAGCGCCGCGCCGCACTTGGCGGTGATGGACGCCGATCTGCAGCACGATGAACGCCTTCTCCCGCGCATGCTGGCCCTGCTCGACGCAGGGCAGGCGGACCTGGTGGTCGCCAGCCGATACCTGGAGGCGGGCGCCGAGCCAGAGGGTCTCTCCCCCTCGCGCCGGCTGGGCAGCCGCGTCGCGGTCGCCATCGCCCGGCGCGTCCTCAGAGCGGACATCTCCGATCCTGTCAGCGGCTTCTTCATGATCCGACGCGAAGCCGTCGACCGGGTGGCCCAGCGCCTCTCCGACCAGGGCTTCAAGATCCTCTTCGACATCATCGCCAGCCAGCCGGCGCCGTTGAGGATCGTCGAGTTGCCGTTCGATTTCGGCCGCCGCCGCGCCGGCGCCAGCAAGCTCGATTCGCGGATCGTCATCGACTACCTGGGCCTGGTCTTCTCGAAGCTCAGCGGCGGTCTTCTACCGCCGCGCGCGTTGTTCTTCGCCCTGGTGGGGACGTGCGGTCTGGTGGTTCACCTGATCTCACTGCGCATCGGCTTGGCGCTGGGCCTGGCCTTCATTTCGGCGCAAGGCGCAGCAGCCGTGGTCGCGATGACCAGCAACTATCTCGTCAACAACGCCATCACCTATCGGGATCGACGCCTGCACGGCTGGAAGCTGATTACCGGATACCTGAAGTTCTGCGGCTTGTGCGGGCTTGGCCTGGTAGCCAACGTCGCCGTCGCCGGGCTGGTGCACCAGTTCGAGCCGATCTGGTGGCTGGCGGGCGCCGCGGGCGCCCTCTTCGGGGCGGCCTGGAATTATGTCACCACCTTCCTCGCCGTCTGGTGAGGTCCGGCGGCGCGGTCCGCCCCTTTGGCTCATCGCCCTGGCGGCCGCCATCTTGGCGGCGCGGCTCGCCGCCGCCGCAGCCTGCCACCTGACCGAGGACGAGGCCTACTACCGCCTTTGGGCGAGCGCCCCGGCCCTCGGCTATTTCGACCATCCGCCGATGATCGCCTGGTGGATCTGGCTCGGGCGCAAGATCGCGGGCGACAGCGCGCTCGGCGTGCGGCTGCTTCCGGTGCTCGCGAGCGCTGGCGTCAGCTTCCTCGTGTGGGACGCGGCGCGGGCTGCTGGCTTGAGCGTTTCGATCGCCGCGCGCGCCGCGGTCTGGTGGAACGCAACCTTGTTGGTGGCCGCGGGCGGCCTGCTGGCGACGCCGGATTCGCCCGCGAGCTTCTTCTGGATAACAAGCCTCTGTTGCTCGATCCGCGCTCTCCGCGGGCCGGCGCTGCCGTGGTGGGGCGCGGCGGGCGTTGCCGCCGGGCTCGCCTGCCTGTCGAAATATTCGGCGCTCTTCCTGGCGCCCGGCGTGCTGCTGTGGCTGCTCTCCAGCGCCGACGGCCGGCGCGCCCTGCGCACGCCAGGACCGTGGCTTGCCGCGGCGTTGGCCCTGGCGATCTTCTCCCTGAACATCGCCTGGAACGCCGAGCACGGCTGGCTCACCTTCGCCAAACAGTTTGGCCGCGTCGAGCCCCACCGGTTCGCGCCGCAGCACCTTGCCGAGCTCGCGCTCGGGCAGGTTCTGCTCCTGAATCCGCTGATCGCCGCCTTCCTGGCGCGCGGCGTGGCTCGGGGCGAGCTGCCGAGGCGCCTCGGGCCCTTCGCGCTGACGAGCGCGCCGTTCGCTCTCTATCTGTGTCTGCACGCACTCCATGATCGGGTCGAGGGCCATTGGCCGGCGCCGCTCTATCCGGCGCTGGCGGTCATAGCCGCGACCGCGGCGGAGGATGCGAGGGGGGCTTGGCGCGCATGCCGGCGTCTGGCCCCTTGGGTCGGTTTCGGGGCCGCAGCGATCGCCTTGGCGTTCGCGGCGCTCCCCGGCGATCCGGCGCCCGAGGTGAAGGACCCGGCGCTCGCCCTGCGCGGCTGGAGCGCGTTTGCAGGGACGCTCGATCGCCGCGCTCGCGGCGCCGGGGCCGGGTGGATCGCAACGATGAGTTACGGCGTCGCCTCAGAACTCTCGGCCGAGCCCTCCCTGAAGCTGCCGGTAGCGGAGATCGTGGACCGCCGCCGCTACCTGGGGCTTCGCCTGGGACCTGCTCCTGACTTCACCCGTCCAGGACTGCTGGTGGACCTGCCCCGACGGATAGATCCGCAGTTGTTACGCCGCTGCTTTGACTCGGCGCGTCCCCTCGGTTCGGCATTCCGCAGCGGCGGAGACAACGATCGTGAAGTCTATGCGATCTGGCTCCTCCGGGGGCCGCGCATCGGCCTCGAGGTGCGTGGCTGTAACGGCGCCTAGGCGTCGCACATTCGAAATTCGCCTAGCTATGCCAACGCGCCGGCGAAGTCCGCGACACTAGCGCCGCTTGGCAAGGATGCGGTTGATCCGCTTCTCCACCGGGGTCTCGGGGAGAGTCTCCAGCCTCAGCCAGCCGACATTGTCGTGATCGAGTGTCGTGAAGTGGGTGTCGGCCACCTTGAGGAAATTGGCGCGACTGATCAGGCCGGTGAAATCCAGATCGGCGGCCATGACAGGCTCGGGCTCGTCGAAGAAGCTGTAGGGCGATGCGCCTTCGCCGGACTCGTCCAGGTGCTTGGGCTGGTCCGTCGAGTTCGGCGCCGTCTCGCCACTGGGATCGACCGTGCCCATGGGGTCGCCTTCGTAGACGCCGCCGCCGTACTGCTGGCCATATCCGCCTCCGGCGCCGCTGTCGGGTCCATATGGGCTGTATTGGGCCCACCACAGCCTAGGCTGGGGCTCGGCCGCCGAAGCGTCGAGGAGCACGCGAAGGCCCAGGACCTCCGGGCAGATCAGGTGCTCGTAGATGGCCACCTCGGGCGGGCTCAGGAAGCCGTCGCCGTTCCGGTCCAGCAGCTTGAAGAAGGCGCCTGCGTCGGCCACGAATTCCACCCGGGTGAGCTTGCCCGTCTTGCTGGTGTTGGCTTGATGGAACCAGTCTGCGACGGGGTAGGGGGCCCCTGTCTTGGCGCGGAACGGCTTGCCGCACGGGCTGATGAATACATTCGGGATGTCGTTGAGGTTCTCGGCTCGGGCGGGCACGGGAAGGCCGAAAGGCGCGGCGGCAAGAAACCCCAGGCCGAGTTGCCGGCGGCTGAGACGCATCTCGAACTCCACAATCGATCGGAGATGGATACGCCGAGTTGCGGCTGGCGCAAGGTCTCGAGCGCCGCGCCCTTGACCGTGCGGCCGCCGCTGGCCACGAGAACCTCTGACCGCGAGGAGCTCTGATCCGCCATGAAGCGCGCCGCCATCGTATCGCCGATCCGCACCGCCGTCGGCAGGTTCCTGGGCGCCCTGGCGCCGCTCACCGCCGGCGAACTGGGCGCCAGGGTCATATCGGCGCTCGTCGAGCGCACCGGGATCGACCCGGAGCGGATCGATGACGTGATCTTCGCCCAGGGCTACGCCAGCGGTGAGGCGCCTTGCATCGCCCGCTGGTCGGCGCTCGCGGCCGGCTTGCCGATCTCGGTGCCGGGCTATCAGCTCGACCGGCGCTGCGGCAGCGGCCTGCAGGCGGTGATCGACGCGGCGATGATGGTCTCGACCGGCGCGGCGGACGTAGTCATCGCCGGCGGCGTCGAGAGCATGAGCAACGTCGAGTACTATACCATCGAGATGCGCGCCGGGGCGCGCGCCGGCTCGGTCACCCTGCACGACCGCCTGGCGCGCGGTCGGGTCATGAGCCAGCCGATCGAACGTTTCGGGGTCATCAGCGGCATGATCGAAACCGCCGAGAACCTCGCCCGGGACTATCAGATATCGCGTGAGGCGTGCGACGAATACGCCGCCATGAGCCACCAGCGCGCCGCCGCCGCATGGCAGGCGGGCAAGTTCGATGACGAGGTTGTGCCCGTGAAGGCGCCGCAGAAGCGCGGGGAGGCGATCGAGTTCGCCCGCGACGAGGGCGTGCGCGCCGACGCCACCCCCGAGAGCCTCGGCAGGCTGAAGCCGATCGAGGCAGGTGGGGTGGTCACGGCCGGCAACGCCAGCCAGCAGAACGACGCGGCCGCAGCCTGCCTCGTCGTCGCCGAGGATAAGCTTTCGGAACTGGGGCTGGAGCCTATGGGCTATCTTCGTTCCTGGGCGGCTGCGGGCTGCGATCCGGCGCGGATGGGCATCGGCCCGGCGCCGGCGGTCGAGCGCCTGTTTGCTCGCTCCGGGCTCTCCTGGGACGACATCGAATTGGTCGAGCTCAACGAGGCTTTCGCCGCCCAGGTGCTGGCGGTGCTCAAGGCTTGGGGATGGGATGATCGCGAGCGGCTGAACGTCAACGGCTCAGGCATTTCGCTTGGCCACCCGATCGGCGCCACCGGCGGGCGCATCCTGGCCAATCTGTTGCGCGAGATGGAGCGGCGAGGCGCCCGCCTGGGGCTGGAGACCATGTGCATCGGCGGCGGCCAGGGGATCGCGGCGGTGTTCGAGCGGCCTTGAGGCCATGATCCAGATCGTAGAGAGCGCCGATGCCGACGCGCTCGCGCGTTTCGGCGACATCATCGATGTGCGCACACCCGCCGAGTTCGCGGACGACCACATACCCGGGGCGCTCAACCTGCCTGTGCTCTCGAACGACGAGCGGGCGCAAATCGGGATGATCTACGTGCAGGAGTCGCGCTGGAGGGCGCGCCGGCTCGGCGCGGCGCTGGTGGCGCGAAACATCGCCCGCCATCTGGAAGGACCGCTGGCGGACAAGGGGCCGCAGTTCACGCCTCTGGTCTACTGCTGGCGGGGCGGTCAGCGCTCGGCCGCCATGGCCAGCGTGCTGTCGCAAGTGGGCTGGCGCGTCAGCACCCTCGAGGGCGGCTACCGGACGTACCGCCGGCGGGTGATGCGCAGCCTCTACGGCGCCGCGGCGGCGATCAGGGTAATCTTGCTGGACGGCGACACGGGTGTGGCCAAGACCGATATCCTGACGCGCCTCCCTGAGGTCGGCGTGCAGACGCTCGATCTGGAGGCGCTCGCCTCGCATCGGGGCTCGCTCTTCGGGGCCGTGCCGGGCGCGCGCCAGCCGAGCCAGCGCATGTTCGAAAGCCGGCTGGCGACCGCGATGGACGCCCTGGATCCAAACCGTCCAGTGGTGGTCGAGGCGGAGTCCAGCCGGATCGGCGAGATCATGATTCCGCCGGCGTTGTGGAAGCAAATGACGGTTGCGCCTGCGATCACGCTCGCGGCGCCGATCGCCGATCGGGCGCGCTATCTCACGCAGGCTTACGCCGACATCCTGGGCGATCTGCCGGCGATCGAAGCGGCGATCGAGCATTTGCCGCGCCATATCGGCAAGGACGACCGCCAGGCCTGGATCGACCTGGCCCGCGCCGGCGAGTTCGAGGGATTGGCGAAGGCGCTGATCGAGGCCCACTACGACCCTGCCTATCGCCGCTCGACGCTCCGCTCGCAGAGGACGCTGCTGCAAAGAATCACCCTGCCCGACCTTTCCGTCGCCAGTCGTCGGCGCGCCGCCGAGGAGATCGCCCTGACGCTCGAGACGCCCTCTCTGGCCGCATGAACGCGCCCAGATTGACGTCGCTGGCTCATGGCGGCGGCTGCGGCTGCAAGCTGTCGCCAGCGGTGCTGCGCGGCATCCTCGCCGGCGCGCCGCTCGGCGGCGCCTTTCCCGACCTCTTGGTGGGACCCGAGACCGCCGATGACGCCGCCGTCTGGAGGCTTAATGAGGGTCAGGCGCTGGTGGCGACCACCGATTTCTTCATGCCGGTCGTGGACGATCCGCGCGACTTCGGCCGTATCGCGGCGACGAACGCGCTGTCGGACGTCTACGCCATGGGGGCGCGGCCCTTCTTGGCGCTGGCGCTTGTCGGCATGCCGGTCTCGGTCCTGCCGGCGGCGACCATCGCCGCCATCCTCGCCGGTGGAGCGGAGGCGTGCGCCGCGGCCGGCGTTCCGGTCGCCGGCGGCCATTCGATCGACAGCGTCGAGCCGATCTATGGCCTTGCCGCCCTGGGCCTCGTGCATCCCGACAAGGTCCTCACCAACCGCACCGGCGGCGGCGGCGATGCACTGGTGCTCACCAAGCCTTTGGGCGTGGGCGTGCTCAGCGCCGCCCTCAAGCAGGATCGGCTGGCGCCCGAAGGCTACGCCGCCCTGATCGCCGTCACCACGCAGCTCAACGATGTCGGCGCCGAGTTGGCCGATTTCGGCGGTGTGCATGCGGTGACCGACGTCACCGGATTTGGCCTGCTGGGGCACACGCTGGAGATGTGCCAGGGGGCTGGCGTCTCGGCGCGGCTCGAGGCGTCGGCGGCGCCGATGCTGGCGGGAGTGGAGACGCTGCTACGGACGGGCGTTCGCACCGGCGCCTCGGAGCGTAACTGGCAAAGCTATGGCGCGCAGGTCTGCCTGGCCCAGGGGATCGAGGCCTGGAGGCGGGACCTCCTCACCGATCCGCAGACGAGCGGCGGCCTGCTGATCGCCGTTGAGGCGGCGCGCGCGCCGGCCCTTGTGGACTGGCTCGCGAGGCGCGGCTTTCCCGGCGCCGCCGTCGTCGGCCGCCTAGCCGAGGGGTCTCCGGGGATCGAGGTGGTCTGAAGCCTACTTGGCCGCCGCCTGGGCGCTGGCGATGGCCGCGTCCAGGTCCGAGAGGGGATGGTAGCCCGGCGGCTCGAGGACCTTGCCGTTGATCACAAATGTCGGGGTGCTGTTCACCCCGCCCTCGGTGGCGTTGTCGGTGACCCGCTTCTGCAGCGCGTTCAAGGAGTTCTCGTCGCTCACACATTTGTCGAACTGCGGCTCGGTCATCCCTTCCGACTTGGCGATGTCGAGCAGCACCCCGCGGGGATCCTGATAAGCTTCGTCCTGCCGGCGGAAGATGGCGTCGATCACCTGGAAATACTTGCCATCCGAGCAGCGGGCCAGGAGGAAGCCGGCGGCGGCCAGCTGCACCTCGACGCCGGAGCCCACCAGCATCTCGCGAAAGGTGTAGCGCACCCGGCCGGTGTCGACGTACTTGGCCTTGAACGCCGGCCACACCTCGCGGTCCCAACGGCCGCAGACCGGGCAGCCGACCGAGGCGTATTCGACCACGGTCACCTTCGAATTGGCCGGCCCCAACGACATGTCATCGGGGAGGGCGGCGGTGTTCTTCTTGGCGCAACCCGAAATGCTGGCCGCGGCCATCGCCGCCGCCACGAAGAGCCTCATTGATCTCATCTCGACGTTCCGATTCGGCGCCTTCGGGAAGGCCGGCTCTAGCGCGGCGCAAGGGCCGCCCGCAACATGGGTGCGCGAGCAGGGCTGGATGTCGGCGCGAGCCGACGCGATTTCGGTTAGGCTGGCGCCAGCGGAAGGGTGGCCGAGCGGTTTAAGGCGCCGGTCTTGAAAACCGGAGTGGGCTCACACCCACCGTGGGTTCGAATCCCACCCCTTCCGCCATCCTACCGATTCAGCGCCATGAAGCGCCGTACCATCCGAAAGCCGCCGATGTTACGATCGGTGACGGTTTTCAGCGGCCTTGAACGGGTTGAGCACTGTCGCGCCCAGGCCGGCAACATCGCGGTCATTGCGCGTCGCCAGCGTTAAGCCATTGGTCAACGCTGTCGCCGCGAGCAGGCCATCGATCACCGGAATGGGTCTAATGGCGCTCATGCGACCCCATTGATCGGACACGGCGTTGTCGATGCCGAGCACGCGTCCATCGAATGCGGTCTCTACCTCGTGCAACCAACGTTCGAGCGCCGCTGCCTTGCTGGCATCCCGAGGGCGTGCAAGTTCAACGCCCTTTCGGATCTCGCCAAGGACGAGGGTACTAAGAAAGAGCTCCTCGTCGGCGATAGACGAATACCAGGCGGACACGTGTGCGTCGCAACGAGCGCCTTTCCGCACCTCGGATATGATGTTGGTGTCGATCAGGTAGCTCACAGATCAACTTCACGTCCGGTATCGGGGCTGCGATCGAGATCGATCCCGTCGAGTGGCGCGGACGCGAGCAACGTCTTCAAGCTCACCTTCGGTGGCTCGACAAAGCGTTGCAGGAGAAGCCGGCGCGCGTCGGCTTCGCGCGAGGGGTCGGACAAGGCCGAAGCAACACGGCGGATAAGGCTTGCATCCTCCTTGCGCACGTTGACCTCGACCCGACCAAAACCTCGGCGCTGCATTTGCGCGCGATGTGTCGCGAGAGATGATTTTGTCTTGCGGTTCATTCTTACGTCAGCCTCATTTCCGGAAATGTTACCGGAAAACGCAACGGCTCGCAAGCGGCCTATGGTGACTATAGGGCTATGGCGTAGACATAATGCTCATCATCGTCGGTCGTGGCCCGCCAGGCAGACGTCCGACTTCGGGAATAGCTCTCTCGGCCGCGTCGGCAAACGCGCGCAGGCTTTCCGTGTTGTAGGAGGCGGTCTCTTGAACGGCCGATCCCTTGACGGGCGGCTGCGTCCTGCTGGTGAGAAAGGCCCAGTCGCCGTCTTCGGCGATGCCCAGCAACACGCCGTGCGCGACGTGGTTCCTGCAACGAAAGATGGTGTCGAAGTCGTCATTGAACAGCTGCTTCGCGATCGCGGCCACGGCGCGTTTCACTGGGACGCTCTTGCTGCCGTATTCTCGTGGCATGACTTAATTCCCGAACCAGCCCCTGTTACCCGAAACAGAAGCCGAGGAGCGGGGAGAAGTAGCAGGGGAGCGTGGGCAACTCTAACCATACACCTTTGATCTGGCAGGTTTTATTGCCGTTTGTGGTCCGGTCGAACCCCACTTTGTCCGGACCACCCGTTACGCGCGGACGCCCCCCGGGGGGGTCGTCACAGCGTCATATGAATGCAAGCGAGAGTGTATCGCGTGAACACTTGAGGACTTGGATGGAGCGGCGATGGTTCGTGCACGATGGATTTCGGTCGTGGAGGCCGTTGCCGCAAGTCTCATCGTCATTGGCCATAGTATCGGCAATGTATTTCCCAATCCCGTGTATGTCCTCGTCGTCATGGCCTTCTTGTCCTTCCGGTTGCGGGAAGGCAGTTGGACCGCGATTGGGCTTGGCTGGCCGCAATCCTGGCTTCGCACGGTCCTCATGGCTCTGGCAGCGGCCATCATCCAGCAGGCTGTCGGTCAACTGGTTGTCGATCCGCTGATAGGCCCCTTTCTTCACTATTCCGCGCAGGCAAATCCCCTCGAAAGCGCCCACAACATTCCCGTATTCCTGCAGTGGCTCGGCATCATCTGGACCTTGGCGGCGTTCGGCGAAGAGATCGTCTGGCGCGGCTATATTTTGAACCGGGTCGCCGATATTGGCGGGCAGTCGCACGCCGCGCTGGTCGCGGGTCTGCTATGGTCAAGCGTTATGTTCGGCTGCACGCATTGGTATCAGGGCCCAGCTGGCTTCGTCACCGCGACGGTCAGCGGTTTTGTTTTCGGGGCCGCGTATCTTGTCACCCGGAAGAATCTCTGGGTGTCGATCCTCGCCCATGGTTTCAGCGACTCGTTAGCGCTGGTTCTGGGCCTGCTCGCCAGTTGGGGACGCTATTCCGCCTAATCTACGCGGCGGGCACGGATCGCGGTGGCTCACGCCCAGGGCGTCCAGGAGCCAAATCGGCGTCCGGCGCGACCGACCGGGCGGCCAGGGCGCCGAACACCGCCCGGCAGGGGCTGCCACGCTTGTGCAGCCGCTCGCCGATGGGCGCGAGCACGTGCGCGGCCTCGCCAGCAGCGAGGCGGCCTCGTCGGCCGAGGACCGAGAGGAATTCCAGGAACACCGGCAGGTGATCGGACAGTTCATCGCCCGTGCGCTCGAGGCCGTGGGCGTTAAAGCGCGACGAGGGCCGCCATCGCCTCACCGAGCTCGCGGCGGCGCGTCAGCGCCGGCGCGGCCTGCTCTACAGCAGCGGCGCACGGCGCAGGCCGAGCGTGGTAAATGGGTGACGCCGCTCGCGCGGGAAGCGAGTTAAGCTCAAGCCTGGGACGACTCGCATAGGTGTGATCGTTATGCGCTTCCACGGTCTTCTAGCCGTCGTTCTCTGCTCCGGAGCGGCGCTTGGCGCGCTCCCGACCGCGAGCCTCGCCCAACAGACGGCTGACCCGTCGGCGGCCGCCCCCACTTCCTGGACGGTTTCCGAGGCGATCGTCCACGCCCGCCGAATCGGCGAGGACCAGCAGAAGGTGCCGGTCGCGGTGACCGCGATCACCCCGCAGCGGCTGCAGGAGGACACGGTCGTCCAGGTCGAAGACCTGCAGAGAAACGCGCCTTCGCTAGAGATCGACCCGGGATCTCTGGGCGGCAGCGCCGACCCGCGCTTCACGGTGCGCGGTCTTTCGGGCGAACTGGTCACCGATCCTTCGGTGGTGGTCTATTTCGACGAGGTCCCGACCGATCCGCGCAACATCGCCTACGCCATGTACGATCTCGGCTCGGTGGATGTGCTGCGCGGTCCTCAGGGGACGCTGTTCGGCAAGAACAGCACCGGCGGGGCGGTGGTGTTCGAGACCGCTCGCCCCGCCGAGACGTTCGGCGGCTGGATCGACGGGCGCTGGGGCCGATTCGATGATCGCGAACTTTCCGGCGCGATAAACCTGCCGCTGGGGCCGATGTTCGCGGCGCGTGTGGCGGCAGACATCGAGCGGCGCGACGGCACGGTGCAGAGCCTCACCGGCGGCCCCAGGTACAACGACCGCAACCACGAGTCGGCCCGCCTCGAGCTCTCGTTCAAGCCTGGCGAGACGTTCCGGAACCTGCTCGAGGCCAGCGTGTACCGCGTGCGCCAGATCAACAACCTGCCGATCCTCACCGCGGTCGCGCCGTGCACCGTGTCGGCCGGCGGCCCGGCGCCGATCTGCCTCTTCTCCTCGGCCACCGGGGTGTTTCCCTTCCTTCCCCCCGAGGTCCCGACCAATTTCGCCACCGGCGCGCCGGATCTCGCCGCCGAGCTGGCCACCCAGCAGACGCTCGGCATCGACAAGACCGTGAACGCCTATCGGGCGCCGTTCTGGGTCGACTACGATGCCGCCACCGACATCGCCTCCCTGAAGCTCGGCGTCACCACGCTGGAGAACATCGCCCACCTCGACTGGGCCTCGTACACCACCGGCTTCGACTTCACCGGGACGGGCTCTGGCCTGCTCGATCAATCCAGCCGGCAGAAGGCGCACAACTTTTCCGACGAACTGCACCTGCTGGGCGCGACGCCGCAGGTCACCTGGATCGTGGGCGCCTTCTATTCCGGCATGCGTGGGGGCGAGGCCGATGTCTTCGACCTGGTGAACTACCCCGGCAATCCGCTGTTGGGCTTTCCACCCAATCCGCTCAGCCCGCAGACGGTGTCGATCTCTGCGCCTCAGGACTCCACCGCCTTTTTTGGCCATCTGACCTGGTATCTGCCGGCCTGGACGCACGGCGTGAGCCTCACGGGCGGCTATCGCCACACCTGGGACGAGCGCAGCTTCACCCAGCAACGGCTGCAGCCCGGCAACCCGCTGCTCGGCGTCCCGACCTGCGCTCTGCTAGGCTTCCCGGGCGTGGATCCGAACACCTGCGTCGAACACCTGTCGAAGCGCTTTTCCGCCGGAACCTATGACGCCAGCATCAACTGGCAGGCCTCGCCCGATGCGCTGCTCTACCTCGCGACCCGGCGCGGCTATAAGGCAGGCGGTTTCAACTTCGCTTCCACCGACCCCGGCTTCGTCAGCTACGCGCCGGAATACGTCCGCGACGTCGAGCTGGGGCTCAAGACCGATTTCCGCATCGGCCCCGCGCCGGTGCGCGCCAATTTCGCCCTCTATCGGGCCGGCTACGACAACATCCAGGCGCAGTTCATCCTGATCGGGCCCTCAGGCCTGCCCGAAGCAGTGATCGTCAACCAGGACCCGGTGACCGGCGCGCAAAACAAGGCAACGCTCGAAGGCGGGGAGGCGGAGGTGACCATCGACCCGGTTCGGCAACTGCGGGTCGACGCCGACTTCGGCTACGCCCAAGGCAGGTACGACCAGTTCACCTCCGAGCAGCAGACCGGGCCGATCAGTCTTGCCGGCCAGCAGATCGCCGGTATCCCACACACCACCCTTCGCGTGGGTCTCGATTACTCGCCCGATGTTCCCGACCGGTGGGGCAAGCCGACCTTCAGCGCCAGCCTCTACAACCGCTCATCCCAGTCAGCGAACAGCCTCAATCCGACCCTGATCAAGGGGTTCACCACCGTCGATCTCAGGCTGGACTGGCGGAATCTGGGCGGCCGCCCTGTCGATTTGGCCTTCTATGGCTCAAACGTCACCAACAGTCGCCACGTGGTGATCGCCAACGATCTCACGGACGTGATCGGCATTTCCAGCGCCCAATGGTCCGAGCCGGCCACCTATGGCGTCGAACTGCGCTACCGGTTTGGAGCAAACGCGGGCGGCTGAGCGCAAGCGCGCAAGACTTGGTCTGGCGCTCGCGAGCCGCCATTGTGCGCCGCCATGGCGCGCGGCGCATTCATCACCTTCGAGGGCGGGGAGGGGACAGGCAAGTCCACCCACGCCGCACGTCTGGCCGAGCGACTGCGGGCGATCGGCCGCGACGTCGTGCTCACCCGCGAGCCCGGCGGCTCGCCGGGCGCCGAGGCGATCCGGCGCCTGCTGGTGGAAGGGCCGGCCGAGCGCTGGTCGGCGGTCAGCGAGACGCTGCTCCTCTACGCCGCCAGGCGCGACCACATCGAGCGCCTGATCGCGCCGGCGCTTTCGGCGGGCAAGACCGTGATCTGCGATCGCTTCGCCGACTCGACCCGAGCCTACCAAGGGGCCGCCGGCGGCGCCCCTGCGGCGCTGATCCAGGCGCTCGAAGATCAGACACTGGGGGGCCTCCGGCCCGACTTGACGCTGATCCTCGATCTGCCGGTCGCCATCGGACTTGGGCGTGCCGGCGCGCGCGCCTCGGGCGAAGGGCGGTTCGAAAGCAAGGGCGCGAATTTTCACGAACGCCTGCGGGCGGCCTTCCTGGAGCTGGGCGCGGCCGAACCGGAACGCTGCCGCCTCATCGATGCCGACGCGAGCCTGGAGAGCGTAGCCGCCAGGGTCTGGGAGGCCGCCGCCGAAAGGCTCGGAGTCTCATGAGCGACGGCATCCCTCATCCGCGAGAGACCTATGATTGGATCGGCGGCGCAGGCGCCGAAGAGGCTTTCGCGCTCGCGATCGATCGCGGACGACTGCATCACGCCTGGCTGCTCACTGGACCGGCGGGCGTGGGCAAGGCGACCTTCGCCTATCGCGCAGCGCGACGGTTGCTGGGCGCCGCCGCCAACCCGCAACTCGGCGTGCTGGGATCCTGTCGCGACGATACCGCGAGCCGCTTGCTGGCCGTCCGCGCCCATCCAGACCTGCTTGTCATTCAACGCGAAGCCGAAGACGGCGCAGCTCGCAAGAACATTCCTGTGGAAGAGGCTCGCACGCTTGGCGAATTCTTTTCCAAGGCGCCGGCGATCGCGGCCTTCCGGGTGGCCATTGTCGACGCCGCCGACGATCTCAACGACTTCGGCCTCAACGCCCTGCTCAAGACCCTCGAGGAGCCGCCGCCACGCGGGATCCTGCTGCTTGTCTGCCGCTTCCCGGGCGCGCTGACGGCCACCGTGCGCTCCCGCTGCCGCCGGCTCGCGATCGAACCAGGACCCCGTCCGGAGACGCTCGCCTGGCTCGCCGAGCGCGGGATCGAGGAAGAGGAGGGGACGGCGTTGCTGGCGCTGGCCGGCGGCGCGCCCGGTCGCGCCTGGCGGCTGCAGGCGGCCGGGGCGCTCGCGTTGGATGCGACCGCCAAGGCGCTGGTCGAGGCTTTGCCCGAAAGGGACGAGTCCGGTTTGCTTGCGCTTGTCGACAGCTTCCGCGGCGCCGCGGGCGGCGACCGGTTCGCGCTCTTCCTGGACCGGCTCGCCGCCGCAGTGGAAACGCGCGCGCGGTCCCTCATGGGGACCGGCGGGGCCGCCGCCGCCCGCCCGTGGGCCGAAGCGTTTCCGGAGATCCACCAACTCGTCCGCGAAACCGAAGCCGTCAACCTCGACCGCGCCGACGTGTTCTTCACGACCGTTTCCCGGCTGCAGGCGATCGCTCAGGCCGGGCGATGCTGATCGACAGCCACGTCAACCTGCACGCGCCGCAGTTCGACCCCGACCGCGCGGAGGTGATCGAGCGGGCGAGGGCGGTCGGCGTCGGTTTGATGGTGGAGATCAGCGATCGGCTCGACCGCCTCGAGCCGGTTTTCGCGCTGGCCGAGGACCATGAGGACATCTGGGCCACCGTCGGAATCCATCCGCACGAGGCCAAGGACTGGCCGCGCCTGAACGCCGGCGAGCTCGTTGAGCTGGCGGACCGTGCGCGCGTGGTCGGCATCGGCGAGACCGGCCTCGATTTCCATTACGATCTCAGCCCACGCGACGATCAGGCGCGCGTCTTCCGTGTCCACTGCCAGGCCGCGCGCGAAACCGGCCTGCCGCTGATCGTGCATGCGCGCGCCGCCGACGACGACATGGCGGGCATCCTCGAGGAGGAGCATGCGGCCGGGGCCTTCCCGATCCTGATGCATTGCTACACTTCCGGCCCGGAGCTGGCGCGGCGGGCCGCGGCGCTGGGCGCCTTCTTTTCCGTTTCGGGGATCGTCACCTTCAGAGCCGCCGAGGAGGTGCGCGAAGCGGTGGCGGCAATGCCTGCCGACCGCATCATCGTCGAGACCGACTGCCCCTACCTCGCTCCGGTTCCGATGCGCGGGCGACGCAACGAGCCGGCATTCCTGCCGCACGTGCTCTCGAGCCTGGCGGCGGTGCGCGGCTGGAGCGAGAGCGAAGCCGAAGCTAGGACCCAGGCGGCGTTTTTCCAACTTTTCCAGCGGATACCACCTACTTGAGCGCGGTTCTCGAAGTAACGATCCTGGGGTGCGGCTCGTCGGGCGGGGTGCCGCGCGCGGATGGCGATTGGGGCGCGTGCGATCCGGCGGATCTGCGCAACCGCCGCTCGCGATGCTCGCTCATGGTGCGGCGCCTGTCGGAGGAACCGGCGGACCGGCAGACGACGATCGTCGTCGACGCCTCGCCGGAGTTCCGTCTCCAGGCGCTCAACGCTGGCATGGCGCGGCTGGACGCCGTCCTGTTCACTCACGGCCACGCCGACCAGTGCCATGGACTGGATGACATCCGCGCCTTCGCGTTGCGCCAGCGTGAACGGATTCCCTGCTGGATGGACGCGGCGACGGCGGTGGGACTGCAGGCGCGATTCGCCTATGTCTTTGCGGGCGAGGGGCTGTATCCGCCGATCGCGGAAGCCTGCCTTACGCCGGCGCTCGGCCACACCTGGGCCATCGATGGCCCCTCCGGCGCGATCCGAGTGAGCGCTTTCGAGCAGGATCACGGCGGCGTCCGCTCACTCGGCTACCGCTTTGGCGGAGTCGCCTATTCAAGTGATGTCGTCGCCTTCGAGCCCGCGGTTCTCGAGGAGCTGCGGGCGGTGGACGTGTGGATCGTCGACGCGCTCCGCTACCGGCCGCATCCGACCCACGCCCATGTGGACCGCACGCTCGGCTGGATCGAGCAGGTGCAGCCCAAGCGCGCCATTCTCACCAATCTCCACATCGACCTCGACTACGTCGAACTGGCGTCGCGGCTGCCGGAGCGTGTCGAACCGGCCTATGACGGACTTCGTTTCACGATCGAGAATTAGCGTGTCAATAATTTGATAAAGCTAGGGTTTCTTGCTTCCAACAATGGCTCGGCGATGCGCGCCGTGATCGCCGCTATCGAGTCCGGGGAATTGGTGGCGAGGACCGTTCTGGTAGCGAGCAACCGCGCCAAGGCGCCGGCGCTTCAGTTCGCGCGCGAGCATGGCGTGCCGACCCTGGTGGTTCCGACCGCCGCCGATCCGGAAGGCGCCGATGCCCGTCTTGCGCGGGCGTTCCGTGACGCCGGAGCGGATTGGATCGTGCTTTCGGGTTACTTGCGCCGGGTCGGACCGAAGATGCTCGCAGCGTTTCCGGGACGGATGCTGAATGTCCACCCGGCGCTGCTGCCGGCGTTCGGGGGTCAGGGCATGTATGGCCGGCGCGTCCACGAAGCGGTGGCGGCGGCGCGGCCGACGCACACAGGCGCTACGGTGCATCTGGTGGACGACGAGTACGACCACGGACCGGCGCTGATGCGAGTGGAGATTCCACTCGGGTCGGGAGACACGGCCCAGACCATCGAGGCCAAGGTGATGGCGGCCGAGCCAAGATTGATGGTCGACACCTTGAAAGCGATCGCCTCCGGCGCGCCTGTGGGAGCAATGCAGAATTTCCGATAATCTATCTTAGGCGCGAAATGGATTTGGTTCACAGCAGGCCAAACCTGCCCGCCTCGCGCCATCAGTCCTCTGGAAAGAGGTGCGCGTATGGCAGCGCCTCGTCGAGCACCCGCGCTACTGAGGGCCTCGCCATGAGCCAGGCCCGGTAGCTGGCCAAGGCTTTGCGCTCCGGTCCGAGCGGCTGCACGCGATCGGCATAATACAGTGACGGCGCCGCGGCGCAGTCGATCAGGGAAAAGCCGCCCGCCCCGAACCAACTGGGCCGATGCAATTCCCGCTCGATCAGCCGGTACGAGGTCTCCAGGCGCGCGCGGGCTTCCTCGACCCCTTGTGGGTCTTTCCTGTCCGCCGGCCGCAGACGGTCACCGACGATCTTCTGCATCGGCTCGTGCACGTGCAGGTCGAAGAAACGGTCCCACAGGCGCACGCGCCAAGCTTCGTCAGGATCGGCCGGGACAAGGCGCCCGCAGCCCGGATAACGGCGGTCGATGTACTCGAGGATTACGCTCGATTCCGGCACCACTTCGCCCTGCTCGGCATCAACCAGCACGGGCATCTTGCCGACGGGCCAAAGCTGAAGCAAGGCGGCGCGCGAGGCCTCTTCGCCCAGATCGACGACGACGCGCTCGAAACCGACGCCGTTCTCGTAAAGGCCGATCAGGACCTTCCAGCAATACGAGGAGAGTGGGTGAAAGTGCAGCGTCAGGGTCATGAGTCAACTCGACAATTTCAGATGTCGCGCGCAAATCTACGAATGCCGGGAACGCCCAGGGTGGCCTGCAGATCGGCAATAAGCTTTTCTTCGGCGAACGAAATCCCGCGGCGGCGTAGACCGCTCGGCCGGCTCATTGCCGATGAAAAGCTCAGCCTCAGGCCCACGCCAAAGCTCCCAATGAGAATCCTGAATCTCAACAAGCCCTAGAACGTCGCCACCGCACCGGCCTTCCGCGGCTTGTGCGCGGACGGGCAGTCCCTGGCGTGACCTGCCGCCATCGTTCGGCAGGTGGAACTCGGTCTATGTGCGTTTTCGCGACTGGGTGAAAGCCGATGTCTTCAAACGGCTTTTCGACGCGGTCCTCGGACGATCCGGATACGGAGTTCGAAGGCCTTGTCGGCCCCTTGGAGCGGCCGATGACCTGGCTCGAAGTCCCCCTTTTGCGCGCTGCCCCTGGAGCGCGCCTTCGCGATCGTGAAGCGTCGTGCGAACTGCAGCCCGAACCGATCGTCTCGCTCGAGCACCAGGTCGAACCAGCCCCGGGCCAGCTGACTCCTCGCTGCGGCGACACAGGCCCATCCGAGGAAGCCGGCGTCGTGCGGTTCGGCAGCCCGCAGCATTACGTTGGTCAATGGCTTGACGCTCGGCATATGTTCCCGTTTTGTACTAGATCGATCCTCGCGGATCGGCCGAATCGGCACAAGGCTCGAGATCACCATGCGCGCTGGTCCCCTTTTCTACTGCCAAGCCTGCGGCGCGGCTGAGGCCAAGTGGTCCGGTCGCTGCGCCGCCTGTGGGGCCTGGAACACGCTCGTCCAGGAGGCCGGTGGCGGCTCGGCTCCGCCGGGGGCTTTGGCGCCGGACCGCTCGGGGAGAGCCGCAGCCCTGGCGTTCGAGAGCCTTCAAAGCGTCGGTCCGCCGCCGCCGCGGCTGGCCACCGGGATCGCCGAGTTCGATCGCGTCGCCGGCGGCGGTATTGTTCCAGGCTCGGCGATCCTGCTCGCCGGCGATCCAGGCGTGGGCAAGTCCACCCTGCTTCTGGAGGTCTGCGCCTCGGCGGCCAAGGCCGGGGCTGTCTGCGCCTACGTTTCGGGAGAGGAAGCGGCCGAACAGATCCGCGATCGGGCCCGACGTCTGGGCCTTTCAGAGGCGCCGGTGCGCCTGGCGGCCGAGACGGCGCTGCGGAACATTGTCGACGGCCTCAAGCGCGAACGCGTCGATCTGGTGGTGATCGATTCGATCCAGACCTTGTGGAGCGACGCCCACGAGGCGGGCCCCGGCTCGGTGACCCAGGTGCGCGCCTGCGCCGGCGAACTGGTCCGCCTGGCGAAGAAGCGCGCCATGGCCGTCATCCTGGTCGGCCATGTCACCAAGGACGGTCAGGTTGCCGGCCCCAGAGTAGTGGAGCACATGGTCGATGCGGTGCTGAGCTTCGAGGGCGAGCGCGGCTATCCCTTCCGTATCCTGCGCGGGGCCAAGAATCGCTTCGGCGCTACCGACGAGATCGGCGTCTTCGAGATGGGGGACGGGGGGCTCGCCGAGGTGCGCAATCCCTCGGCCCTCTTCCTCAACGGCTCTGGTGAGCGCGCCGCCGGTTCGGCGGTGTTCGCCGGCATCGAAGGCTCGAGGCCGGTCCTGGTGGAATTCCAAGCGCTTGTGGCTCGCTCCTCATATGGAACGCCGCGGCGCGCCGTGGTGGGTTGGGACGCGGGGCGGCTGGCCATGGTGCTGGCGGTGCTCGAAGCCCGCTGCGGTCTTGGATTGGCCGATCGCGATATCTATCTCAACGTCGCCGGGGGCTTGAAGATCAGCGAACCGGCTGCGGACCTTGCGGCCGCCGCCGCGTTGGCTTCCTCGGCCTCGCAATCGGCCCTGCCGCAGGAAATGGTGGTCTTCGGCGAGATCAGCCTTTCTGGAGACGTCCGACCGGTGCACCGAACCGAGATCCGCCTGAAGGAAGCGGCCAAGCTCGGCTTTCGCCACGCCTTGGCGCCAGCCGCTAGCGAAGGACCTTCGAGGATCGTGTCCGTCACCCGGCTCTGTGACGCCGTCGAGCGTGTCGTCCAGGGGTCATGGGGCATTCCGGCCCGATAACGCTCTTTGATCTCGTGGGCGGCCTGGTTCTGGCCGCCTCCGCCCTCGCCGGCTTCGCGCGCGGGGCGACCCGCGAGGTGACCACCGTGGCGGCCTTCATCATCGCCGCCTTGCTCGCCTTCCTGGCGCTGCGCTTCACCGAGCCGATTTTCGCCGAGGCGATCCACATCGCCTGGGTGGCCGGCGCGGCCGCCCTGGTTTCCGGCTTTATCTTTCTTTACATAATCTTGCGCCTGCTGGCGGGCGCCCTCACCCGCCGGGTGCGCGACACCCCGGCCCTCTCCGGACCGGACCGGTTCCTGGGTCTGCTGATCGGTCTCGTGCGCGGCCTCATCGTCATCGGCGCGTTCGCCCTGGTGCTCGATGCGGCCACGCCGGTCGAGCGGCGGCCGGACTGGGTCACCAGGGCCAAGCTCTATCCGGCGGCCCATTTCGTCGCCGGATGGATGGCCAAACTCGCCCCGAAGCGCTGGCGTCCCGACCAGCGTCCAGGCTATGCCCCGCCCGTCATTCGCCGCGAGCCGGCGCTGTCGAACGCTCCTTGAGCGGAGGATCGCAAGTGACAGGGACCCGCACCCTCATCGGCGAGCGCGACGACGACACCCTGCGGCTCGAATGTGGCGTTGTCGGCGTCTTCGACACCGAGCGCGCCTCGGCCCTTGCAGCGCTCGGCCTTCACGCCCTTCAGCACCGCGGGCAGGAGGCTTGCGGCATCGCTACCTTCGACGGGGCCGGCTTCCACACCGAGATCCATCCCGGGCTCGTGGCGGACGCCTTCGCCGGCGATCTTTCCCGCCGCCTTCCTGGCCGCAGCGCCATCGGCCATACCCGCTACTCCACCGCCGGCGGCAGCTCGATCCGCAACGGCCAGCCGATGTTCGCCGACATGGAAAACGGCGGCGTGGCGCTCGCCCACAATGGCAACCTGACCAACTTCCTCTCCTTGAGGAACCAGCTGGTCGCCGAAGGGGCGATCTTCCGCTCCACCTCCGATTCAGAGGTGATTCTGCATCTGATCGCCATCTCCCGAAAGGTGAAGATCGTCGACCGCTTCATCGACGCGCTGCGCCAGATCGAGGGCGGTTATGCCCTGGTGGCGCTCACCAACAAGAAGCTGATCGGCATCCGCGATCCGTTGGGCATCCGACCTCTCGTTCTGGGCGAACTCGATGGCAAGGCGGTGTTCGCCTCGGAGACCCGCGCGCTCGACATGATCGGGGCGCGTTTCGTGCGCGACGTCGAGCACGGCGAGATGGTGGTCGTCGACAGGGACGGCGTCACCTCGTTGCGGCCGTTCCCGGCCGCTCACGCCCGCCCGTGTGTCTTTGAATATGTCTACTTCGCCATGCCCGATTCAGTGGTGAACGGCCGCTCGGTCTACGAGGTCCGCAAGCGCATGGGCCGACGTCTGGCCGAGGAATCCGGCGTTCCGGTCGACGTAATCGTCCCTGTGCCGGATTCCGGGGTCCCGGCGGCGCTGGGCTACGCCCAGGCGAGCGGCATCCCTTTCGAAATGGGGATCATCCGCAACCATTACGTCGGCCGCACCTTCATCCAGCCGACCCAGGGCGAGCGAGAACTCGGCGTGCGCATGAAGTTGTCGCCCAACCGCGTCGTCCTTGCCGGAAAACGGGTCATGCTGATCGACGATTCGATCGTGCGCGGCACCAATTCGTTGCGTGTGGTGCGCATGGTGCGCGAGGCCGGGGCCGCCGAGGTGCACCTGCGTTCGGCCTCCCCTCCCCTGCGTTGGCCCGACTTTTACGGCATCGACATGCCCGATCGCGACAAGCTGCTGGCCGCCACCCATACGATGGCGGAGATGGAGCGTATTCTCGAAGTTGACAGCCTCGGATTCCTCTCGGTCGACGGGCTCTACTGGGCCATGGGCGCGGGCCCGCGCGATCCGGCCTGCCCGCAGTTCACCGACCACTATTTCACCGGCGAATATCCCACCCGGCTCTATGATCGTGAGGCCGCCGAGGCCCGCGCCGAAGGGCTGGAGCGCCAGCTTTCGTTCCTGGTCGACGCCTGAGACGCACTCGGCGTGCCGCGGCCGCTCGAAGGCAAGATCGCGCTCGTCACCGGGGCCAGCCGTGGCGTCGGCCGGGCGTGCGCGGTGGCGCTGGGCGGCGCCGGCGCCAAGGTGTTCGCGCTCGGTCGCACCCAGGGGGCGTTGGAGGAAACCGACGACCTGATTCGCGCCGCCGGAGGTGAGCCGGCGACGCTGGTCGCGCTCGACTTGACCGACGGGCCTGGGGTGGATCGTCTCGGTTACGAGATCTTCCAGCGGCGCCAGCGGCTGGATGTTCTCGTCCACGCCGCCGCCATGCTCGGAAGGCTGCGGCCCGCGGCCCATATCCCGCCGGACCTCTGGGACAAGATCGTCGCCACCAATTTCACCGCCGTGTTCCGTCTCATCCGCTCGTTGGAGCCGCTGCTGCGGGCCAGCGACGCCCCCCGCGCCATCTTTCTCACCTCGCATGTAGCTCGGGAACCGCGCGCCTTCTGGGGCGCATACGCGGCGACGAAGGCGGGCATGGAGGCGCTGGTGCGCTGCTGGGCAGACGAAACCGAATCGTCGCCGATCCGCGTCGTGCTCGCTGACCCCGGCAAGATGCGCACCCGCATGCGCGCCGAAGCCTATCCGGGCGAAGATCCGATGACCCTGCCCGATCCGGCGGAGATCGGACCGATGATGGTCGAACTGGCGAGCGGCCCCGACCCGGGGCCGCCGCATCAGACCATCCGCTTCGCCGATTGGCGCGCGGCGCGAGCCCGCTGAGATCCGCGGCCAGTCGCCCTCGAACCTGCGGCATAGGGGTTGTCGGAAGCGCGGAGCTGCAGGCGAATGGGCGTTCCCGGCAGATCGAAACTCTCGCGCAGGGAATTGACCAGGTAGCGACGATAGCTGTCGGGGACCTGCGCGGCGCGCGTAGCGAAGATGGCGATCGTCGGAGGGCGAGACTTCGTCTGGGCCGCATACTTGAGCTTCGGCCGCCGGCCGGCGACCGCCGGCGGCGGGTTGCGCTCGACCGCCAGGCGCAGCCATTCGTTCAGAGCCGGCGTCTTGATGCTCGCCGCCCAGTCGGCGTGCGCCTTGACTACGCCCGGCATGAGCGCGGCCATTCCTTCGCCGGTCTCGGCCGACAGCGGCGCCAGCCACGCCCCGCGCAACTGTGGCAGAGCGACGGCGGCTTGCTCGACCAGGGCGCGACGGCGCTCCGACGGGTCAGCGACGAGATCCCATTTCGAGAGTACGAAGATTATGGCGCGGCCCTCACGCTCGATCAGATCGGCGAGCTGCAGATCCTGGGTTTCGAACGGGTGCGTGGCGTCCATGACCAGCAGCACGACCTCGGCGAAGGTCAGCGCCCGCAGAGCGTCCCGGACGGCGAGTCGCTCCAGACCTTCCACCACCTTGGCTTTGCGGCGCAACCCAGCGGTGTCGACCAGGCGGAACGCTCGGCCTTCGAAGCTGAAATCGACTTCGATGGCGTCGCGGGTGATGCCGGGCTCGGGGCCGGTGAGCAGGCGCTCGTCGCCGAGGAGGCGATTGGCGAGCGTTGACTTGCCCGCGTTCGGGCGGCCGATGATGGCGATGCGCATCGGCCGCTCGCCTGGCGCCTCGGGCCCGGACTGCGCCGTGTCGAGCGCGGCCGCGAGCGCTCCGTGAAGCTGGGCCAAGCCCTCGCCATGCTCGGCGGAAATTGGAACCGCCTCCCCCAGACCCAGTTCGTACGCCTCGATCTCTCCTGTTCCGCCGTGCCTGCCCTCGGCCTTGTTGGCGACCAGCACCACCGGCTTGCCGCCGCGGCGCAATTGCCGGGCGATGAGAGCGTCGAGGGCCGTCACGCCTTCGCGGGCGTCGATGAGAAACATGGCCACGTCGGCCTGGCCGATCGCCGCCTCGGTCTGCCGGCGCATGCGCGCGGCCAGCGACTCGCCGGCGACGTCCTCGAGCCCGGCCGTGTCGACGATATCGAACGCGAGATCGCCCAGCCGCGCGGGCGAGGAGCGGACGTCGCGGGTCGCCCCCGGTTGGGCGTGGACAATCGCCAGACGTCGACCGGCCAGGCGGTTGAACAGCGTCGACTTGCCGACGTTGGGTCGCCCGACGATGGCGATGGTGGGCATGGCAGGCCTAACCTCGAAGAGACTCGCCTGGCGGCGCGCTCCTTCGCATCGGTCCTCAGCGGATGGCGATGAGCTCGCCCTGTTCGCTCACGACATAGACCATGCCGTCGACGGCGATAGGACCGACCATCGCCCCTTGCCCCAGGCGCAGGCGGCCCACCACCGCACCGGTCTCGGGGTTGAGGGCGACGGCCTCGCCTTTGGACGAGACCGTGATCAGACGGCTCGAGGCCAGCACCGGGCTCGACCAGTACGCCGGATGCTTATCCCGCTTCTTCTTCCCGGTCGGCGCGTTGAGGTCGGTGATCCAATAGACGTCGCCGCCTTCGCGAGCCGCGCAGATAACCTGCCCGGTCTGGTCAATCACGAAGACGACATCGCCCGCCGGCCAGGGGGTGGTAATGGCGCTGATCGGCAACGTCCAGCGCGGCGTGCCGGTCCGAAGGTCCGTGGCCGCGAAGACGTTTGCGTGGCTCACCGCGTAGACATCGTTCTTGTACACCACCGGCCGGCCCGGGATGTCGCGTATCTCCGACAGGGCGTTGGTTTCATTGGCCTGCGACAGGTTTGCGTCCCAGAGGGGATTGCCGTTCTCGGCGCGCACGGCGATGAGTTCGCCCGAGGCGAAAGAGGTCACGACCGTATCGTTGACGACCGCGGGGCTCGAGGCGGCCAAGATGCGCGCCGGCTCGGAGAGCGCCTGGTAGGTCCAATCCTGTTGCCCGGTGGTCGTATCGAAGGCCAGGAGTTGGTCGTTTACGTCGCTGACGAACACGCGGCCGTCTGCGACCGTCGGCGCGGCGTGGATGGGCGCGTCAGTCATGGTGCGCCAGCCCAACCTTCCGGTGGCGGCGTCGAGCTGCACCACTTCGCGGAAGCCCGAGGAGACGTAGAGCTTGCCATCGGCGTAGGCGAGACCGCCGCCAAAGGCGGTGTGCGCACGTTTCATCCGCGGCTTGATGGAGGTCCGCCAGATTTGCGCCCCGGTGCGGGCGTCATGAGCCGAGACATTGGCCTCGCCATCCATCACGAAGATGCGGCCGCCGGCGGCGATCGGCGGGGCGATCACGAAGTGCTGGCGCGAGTACCCGACGCCGATCCCCCGACGCCAGGCCACGACGAAGGCCGGCGCGGCATCGACATTCTCGACCGAGTTGTCGAGGGCCCCCCCGGGGACCGGCCAATCGGTCATCGGCGCCGGCGGCGGCAGGTAGAACTGCTGACCTTTCAGCGAGGGTGACACCGCAAGTCCCCCGTTGAGCGCCAGCACCGGAATGCGGTTGGCCTCGTTTTCGGCGATCTTGCGCCCCCGATGAGTGAAAGGGACGATCGAGCCGACCTTCGACACCGTCGAACACCCCGCAAGCACGGCGGCGGCGAGGGCCATCGTTACCCAGGAGCGCGAGCAGCGACCCGCGGACCGTGATGAGCTCATCGCGAATTTTCCGTTCGTCACTTCAAGAGGCAGGCTGGGCGGTCGTGGAGGGCGCCTGCGGCTCGCCTTGAGCGGTAGGCGCCGGGACGGGCGGCAATGTGGCGGCCGCGCGCGCCGCCTGCGAAACGAGGCCCGCTTGGCCCGAATCGATCAGCTCGATGGCGATTTCGTCGCGCGCTTTCATGGCGTCGCTGACGCCGAGCGTGAGCGTCAGCGCCGAGAGGTCGGCGCGCGCCTCGGCCGTGCGGCCGGCGGCGAGCTTGGCTATCGCCAACGCCTCACGCGCCTCCAGGCTGAAGGGCTTGCCCTCCCCGATCAGCGGCGAAAGGCGGGTCTGGAGTTGCGGATAAGGCGCGCTGTCCATCAAGGCCAGGGCGGCTTTCAGCCGCGCCAGGTCGCCGATGACATGGTCCGGGGCAGCCTTGGCGGCGGCGTCATAAAGGTCGGCGGCGTCGCCGTCCTTGCCGGCGGCGAGGCGGATGTTCCCCTGCTGCATGAGGGAGAGGCTCTTGTAGCCGCTCGGAGCCGATCTGGCGGCCGCCGCAAACGCCTCGTAGGCGCCGGTCTGATCGCCCGAAGACAGCGCCTGCAAGCCGCGGTCGTAGGCGACCGAGCCGGCGCCCACGTTGCGATCCTCCCACGAACGATAGGCCCAGACGCCGAGCCAGCCGATAATGGCGCAGGCCAGCGCGGCGAGAAACCAAGGCAGCCAGACCCGAGCCAGCGCCAAGTAGCGCTCGGCGCGCAGTTTCTCCTCGACCTCCTCGATGAAATCGACCACTCGGCGTCTCGATCCTGGCTGAAAGGCGCGGCGAACCTATAGTTTGGCCCGGCCGGCGGCAACGCGCTCGCTCACGCCGCCGCTTCGGCCCGCGATTGGGCGAAATAGGTCTCGGCCGCGCCGGGAAAGGCGCGGGCGGCGACGTCCCCGGCGTAGGCGCGGACCGCCGCGTCGATCTCGTGCTTCAGATTGGCGTAGCGGCGCACGAACTTCGGCGTCCAATCGAAGAGCCCGAGCATGTCCTCGGTGACGAGGATTCTGGCCGTCGCACGCCGCTCCGGCGCCGATGCCGATGGTGGGGACAGGGACGCGCGCCGTGATCTCGCGCGCCAAGCTTTCGGCGACACCCTCCGCCACGATGCAAAAGGCGCCGGCGGCGGCCGCCGCTTCCGCTTCGGCGATCGCGGCCCGGCACTCGGAGGGCGACCTCCCCTTGGCGCGGAAGCCGCCCTCGGCGAGCACCGCTTGTGGCCGAAGACCAACGTGGCCGATCACCGGCGCGCCGCACTCGACCAGAAAGGCGATGGTGGCGGCCACGCCGCGGCCGGCCTCGAGCTTCACCGCGCCGGCGCCGGTTTCCTTCAGCATGCGGGCGGCGTGGGCGAAGGCTTCCATGGGCGAGGCCTCGTAGCTGCCGAAGGGCATGTCGACCGCGACCAGCGCCCTTTGGCTGCCGCGCACCACCGCTGCCCCGTGAAGAATCATCATCTCCAAGGTCACGCCGACGGTGTTCGGCAGCCCGTGGACAACCATGCCGACCGAATCGCCCACCAGAATGAGGTCGCAGACTTCGTCGATCAGGGACGCCATGGGCGCGGAATAGGCCGTGAAGGCCGCGATCGGGGCCCCGCCCTTTCGCGCGATGATCTGGCGCGGCGTGATCCGCCCCACCGAAGGACGATGAGAAGACAACCGTTACCTGTTGAAAATGATGTAGGACTCAGATTTCTCGCACGAATCGGACGATGGCGAGCCCCACGGCCGCGACGGCCATCGCCGCCGACATCCAGAAGATTTCGCCGTTCACCGGGAAGCCCTCCGGCAGGAAATGGGCGAGGGCGATGCTGGCCACTTGGTTCGAGACGATCGGGTGCGCCGCCCGGAGCGCGGCCGCCAGCCTTTCGGTCAAACCCGAACTCAGCACCTGCGCGGCGCCGATGATGCCGCCGACCAGACCCAGGCCGCCGATCAGCAGCCGGCGCGTGGTCCAGCCGCGGTTGAGCCGCGCCTCGAGCGCGGCGGCGAAAAGGTCGGCGTCGGCAAACGCCGGGGACTCGGCGAACAGCCGGTCGAGTCGCATCTCGAAGGTGTGTTCAGCCATGAGCGGCGCTCTCGCTGGAGTTTGGGAGATCCGGCGCCAACCTGCGCCGGAGCCGATCCAGACCACGTTTGACATGGGATTTGACCGTTCCGATGGGCGCATTCAAGGCTGCGGCCGCCTCTGCGTGGGAGAATCCGGCGCCATAGGTGAGGCTGACACAAAGGCGTTCCGGGGATGACAGCTCTCGTAGCGCGGCGTCGAGGTCCATGCGATCGCCCAAGGAAGGCCCATCGTAGCCCTCCTCGTGGTCGGCCCCGCTGGCCGACGCGTTGAGCTCCAGCCTTGCCAGCCGACGCGCCCGCTTGAGGTAAAGGCGCGCCGCTATCCGCTTGACCCAGGCCTGGAACGCCCCCTCCCCGCGGAAATCGGTGATCTGCTGGAAGGCCGCCAGAAAGGCGTCCTGGGCGATATCGTCCGCCAAGCTTGGATCGGCTCCCATGCGCCTCACCAGGGCGCGCACCGCCGAGCCGTGCCGCCGCACCAGTTCGCCGAAGGCCTCGCGCGCGCCCGTGGCCGCCAGGGCGACAAGCTCCAGATCATGCGCTGCGGCCCGCGTTCTCGCCGGCTCGACCATTGTGGGGTCCCGTCCGAAACCTCTGCCCTCAGGCCCTGGGCGTAGCGCGCTTGGTCAGCCAGAGAATGAGGTAGGCGAGCCCGATGAGTCCGGGAATAGCCCCGGTCCCGGCGACAACGCCCCCGGTGATGTAGGCGGCGACGTCGGACACGGTCATCAGCCCGTACCACAGCCCATAGCCGAGGCCGACGAGCCCGAGTCCGACGGCAATCAGAACCACCGCACGCCTCAGGTCGCGTTCGGCGGTGGGCACCGCCGTGGCCGCAGCCGGGGTCTGCAGCGCCGTGATCAGCTCCGGCGGCACCGGCTGGCCCTTCTCGTACGCCGTGCGCAAGGTCTCCTGCAGCCGCGCCCGGTCGCGCGAGCGGAAATAGCTCGGGGCGATGATGATGGCCGCCAGAAAGAGGAAGAAGGCCACTGGCGGCACCGTTGCCGCAATGGTGTCGGTCAGTTCATGAAACCACATGGTCGTTTCTCCGATCCGTCAGGTGTTCTCGGCCGGCCCCAGCGCCCCGCCGTTGTTCACAAGTATAGTGGCCCGCCCATGCGCATTCGGATGCGCTTGTTGAAGTGAAATCGCGGTAAGGTCCTCCCCGGCTTGCCGGCCGCGCCCGTGCGGCGGCGGAATCTCTCCAAAAGTTCACTTGGCCGCGGGCGCCTAACAGCGGCGCCGGAGAGAAATAGCACAAGCGGCGAGACCGAGGTCAGCCGGCGAGGAGCTCCAAGCGCCGATCGCCGAGCGCCAGCAAGACCTTGCCGAAGTCGTCGCTGACGGAGATCTGGGAGCAGAGGCTGCGGTAGAGTTCGACGATTGGGAGCGCCTGCGGGGCGGCGATGACGAGCCAGGCCACGCTCGAGACATCAGCCCTCTGGCCTCGGCCGGCAGCCTTGGCCAAGGTTTCGAGGAAGGCTTGCGCCGCGTCCAGGATCGCGACGGCGTCCGACTCCGGATTGTGGACGAAGCCGGCGACCTCCGATGAGCCGCGCCGGCCGCGCACGAGCCGGACGCGAACGGCATTGCCGAAGAGGGTGACCGAGACCTCCGCCGGCGACCCTCCAGTCCCGAGCCACGAGCGCACCCGCTCCTCGAGCGCGGCGGCGGTCTTCGAAGCCAGCCGTATCGGCGCCGTGACCGTCAGCAGCAAAGCCTGCCCTTCGGGGACGTCACCGCGAACCGCCGTTCGTATCTCGCTGAGCAGCCGCAGGGCCACCCTGTCGAAGCGCAACCGAGGACGCGCTGGCGCGAGGCCCAGCCTCGGTTCGTCGGCCGCCACGATCTCGAGGGCGACGCGGTCGTCGTCGATCACGAGATGGGCGCTGCGCGCGCCTTCCCCTCGAGCCAGGGCCGTCTGGACGGCCGCCTCCTGTGCCTGGGTCAATCCGGAGAGTTCGCCGGGCACCGCGATCTCCGATATTCTTCGCAAGGGGCCGCAGAGCCGCACCCCCGGCAAGCCCAGGGAGGAGAATCGCCACGACGGCATTCATCCTCATGCTCGGCTGCCCTTCGCCGAACTCGCGGAAGGCGCCGACGGCAGATCAAGGGCGGATGCGCGCAGGCCCGTCTCACGCTGGAACAGCATGGCATAGGCCGCCGGCGCCAGCAGATCGGCACGCGGCTCAAAGCCGTCGATGCGCTGGTTGAACGGTGTCTCGCCGCACCCTGGGACCAGACAATCGCGCCTTCCTTTGGGACAGGTGTTGAACGAACAGAGTCGACCGAGATAGCGGTCGCTGCCGGGCTCGAACAGGAATACATCCAACTGGTGGCTGGCGACGCTCATGCCGATGCCAGCCTCATAGGCCCTGCGGAGGGCTATTACGGCAGTCTTACGCAATTCGCCGAGACGCTGCTGTGAGCTCACCCACAGCGCCAGGTCGAGATCGCCGCACTCGTGCCAGACCTCGATTTGTTCGCGGCGGAACTCACGGAAGCGCGGAACCTCCTTCCAGAGCGGCTTGGCGACGGAACCGATCACCGCAATCGCCTGTATCTCGGCAAACGAGATCCACGCGTCGACGACGACATCGGCCGCCAAGCGGAACTGCCGCTGATGGTCCGCCAGATACCTGTTCTGCTCTTCGATCAGGTAGCGCCGCATCGGGTCATTTCAGAAGCTTTACGAAGTTGCGCTTGCGGCCGAAGCGCACCTTGAGCGCCTCGACGTGGGCGGCCTGCTCCGCCGAGCTTCGCAAGGCGGCCATTCTGTCCAGAAGCTTCACCGCCTCCTCGTATGAAGAATTCCCGCCGCGTTCGGCGAGGCGATCGATACGCTCGGCATAGACCTCGATCGCCTCGCGCGGATGGGTCCTCTCGCTCGCTCGGGCGAGAGCTTCCTTCGCCGCTGTCGAAGCGCCATGTTCCCGCACCGTCGTCCAGGCTGCGTCGAAGGCCCTATCGTTTGCCAGGATCGCGACGAGGAGGTCGGCAGTTTGGCGCCGGAGTTCGGACGGACGCCTGGCGACTTGCGCCCGCAGGAACTCGACGGCTCGCACGCATGCGCTCTCTCCAGCCAGGGCGCGCAAGCTCAGGTAAAGCTCCAGGCTGGGAACCCTCTCGAAGGCTCGCCACAGGACCCCTGCAGCGTCGTCGCTTCGCCCGCTCTTCGCCAGAAGCTCTGCGGCGAAGACCACCAGCCGCTCGTCCGGCTGACGGTCCTCGAACACCCACAGGCCCTCCTCGGCGCGCCGCAGCGCCTCGTCCTGCCGGCCCTGCGAGAGACAGAACTCGGCCAGTTGCAGATAATTCCACGGCGAAGAGAGGTCCTTGGCGCGCAAGGCGATGCGGGCGTCGACATCGCCCTCGCGCTCGGCGAAAAAATCCAGGGCGGTCCTCAGGGCGAGGTTGCCGCTGTCGAATGTGTAGCGCCCCGCAACACCCCCCGTACGCGGCGGCAGCTTCGTCCATGCCTCCAAGGCTAATCGACGATATTCGGCGAGCCCCTGCTCGCCGAGCACCGCTTCGTAGAGCCGGACGGCGCCATAGAAGGTGTCGTACTCGCCCTCCATTTCGCGCGCGAACAACAGACGCGCGAACTCGGTCGGCTCCGGCCGCGTCGCGCGAGCCGCAGCAAGATGGATGTCTCGGGCGCGAGCCAGCAAGGCGCCACAGTGGCCGTCGGAGTCGTCGATCGCTCCGATCGCCGCCTCGATACGATCGATGGCGTGTTCCGCCAGCTCGAGCGCCTGAGCAGCGTGACCAGTCGGGGTCAACTCGGCGAGAACTTCCAGCACATCGTCAACCCCGGCCGCCCATCCTCCGGCCTCGCCGTACTCAACGAAGCCGCGGGTGCGGGTCGCATTCTCGATGGCTCTGGTCAGATTCGCGGACAGGGTGCGGGCGTCGCCAACAGCCAAGCTCGCGGCCATGTCCAGGTTTCGGAAGAGAGTCGGGTCGCGTTCCGCCAGGCCGAGGATCATCTCGACCAAGGCGTCGACGTCTTTCAGCCTCAGATGTTCGCGGATGCGCGCGAGCGCGCCAACGCCTGCCGCCCCCGCGTTGCCGCCCGAAGCGTTCGCGCCCAGCGCCGCCGCAACCATGTGCTTGCAGCATCCCCAGTCGTCGAAGGCGGGGCAGGAGCACTTTCCGCCGATGTCCTCACCTTGGCCGGTAATCTCGACCCTGTAGTTCTCGGAGCCGGCGACCCGCGCCAGGACGCGTCCAGACTCGATGGCGAGGATCTCGACCCGGCCATCGCGATGATAGGCCTGCCCGCGCGCGAAGACCTTCTCGCCCGCACGTTCCCGCAGGATCGCGAGATCGAAGGCGGCCGCACGCGCGCTCATGGGGCGGATGCAGCCATCATCCGTTCGGCGTCAGCCAGGGATTGAGCACGGTCACGCCCATCGGTTCGAAATCATCGACGTTCCGGGTAACTACGGTGAGCGCGTGGATCAACGCCGTCGCGGCGATGAGCGCGTCGCGCTCCGGCCGGGGATCGGGAACGTGCAAGGCGGCGGACCGTCGCGCGATCGGGCCGTCGATTGGCAGGATTTGCCTGTCGAAGGGTTCGAGCACACGATCTTCCAGCCACCGGCGCAAGCGCGCGCCTTGTTCGGGATCGCGACACTCGATGAGGCGGACACCGCGCTCGAGTTCGAACACCGTCACGACCGAGAGATACAACTCGGCGGGATTCGCCGCCTCGGCCCACATCCGGACTTTGTCATCAGCGCGGCCGCGGTTGCGCAATTCCGACCAGACGTTCGTGTCGATCAGATACGTCAACCGAGATCTGCCGGCTTGAAAACCTGATTCCCCAGGAGCGGAGGATCGAAGTCGATGTCGTCATCCTCATCCTGGGCGACCACTTTGAGAAGGCTCCGGCCGGCGCCTGCGAGCTTCCGATAATCTTTGATGCTAAGCAGGACGTGCGAGGGTCGCCCACGATCAGTGATGATGACGGGGCCTTTTTCCGCGGCCCTCTTGGCGCCGCCGGCGTCCTGATTGAACTCGCGGCTGGAAATGGTGGTTATGGCCACGGCGAATCCCCGATGCGCAGTCGCCTATCACCCGTGCGCTCGCCGGTCAATGGAATGTAGAAACGTTTCTACTCCCACTCGATGGTGCCAGGCGGCTTGGAGGTGACGTCATAGGCGACGCGGTTGACGCCGCGGACCTCGTTGACAATCCGGGTGGCGGCGCGGGCCAGGAAACCGGGCGGGAATTCGAACACGTCCGCCGTCATGCCGTCCTGTGACGCCACGGCGCGCAGGGCCAGCGCCGCCTCGAAGGTGCGGGCGTCGCCCATGACGCCGACGGTCTTCACCGGCAGCAGCACCGCGAACGCCTGCCAGATGGCGTCGTAGAAGCCGCCTTTGCGGATCTCGTCGAGCCAGACGGCGTCGGCGGCCTGGAGCAGCGCCACCTTTTCGCGGGTCACCTCGCCAGGAATGCGGATGGCCAGGCCCGGCCCGGGGAAGGGATGTCGGCCGATGAAGGCGGCCGGCAGGCCCAGTTCGGCCCCCAGCGCGCGCACCTCGTCCTTGAAGAGTTCGCGCAACGGCTCGACGAGCTTGAGCTTCATGCGCTCGGGCAGGCCGCCGACATTGTGGTGGCTCTTGATGACAGCCGACGGACCGCCCCGGGCCGAGACGCTCTCGATGACATCCGGGTAAAGCGTCCCCTGGGCGAGGAAGGCGACGCCATCAATGCGCGAGGCCTCGCGCTCGAAGACGTCGACGAAGAGACGGCCGATCGTCTTGCGCTTGTCTTCGGGATCTGAAAGCCCGGCCAGAGCGGCCAGGAAGGTCTCGCCCGCATTCACGTGGACGAGCGGAATGTTGTAGTGGCGACGGAAGAGTTCGACGACTTCGGCGGCTTCGCCCCGGCGCAGCAGGCCGGTGTCGACGAAGACGCAGGTGAGCTGGTCGCCGATGGCCTCGTGGATGAGCACTGCCGCGACCGCCGAATCGACCCCTCCGGAAAGGCCGCAGACCACCCTCCCCTCGCCCACCTGGGCGCGGATGGCGGAGACCGCCTCGGCGCGGAACGCGGCCATGGTCCAGTCGCCTGAAAGGCCGGCGATGGCATGGGTGAAGTTGCGCAGGATGAGGGCGCCCCGCGGGGTGTGCGCGACCTCGGGGTGAAACTGCACGCCATAGATCCGGCGGCCCTCGTCGGCGATTACGGCGAACGGCGAGCCGGCCGAGGTGGCGATGACCTCGAACCCCGGCGGAATCGCGGTGATGACATCGCCGTGGCTCATCCACACCGGCTCTTCGGCCCCGACTTCGCCCAGGCCCGCGAGCAAGGGCGAGTCGCGGACGATGTGGATATCGGCGCGTCCGAATTCGCGCGTGCGCCCCCCCTCGACCTTGCCGCCAAGCTGGGCGCAGATGGTCATCTCGCCATAGCAAATCCCCAGCACCGGCACGCCGAGCTCGAAGACGGCGGCCGGAGCGGCCGGACTCTCGTCCTCGTGCACGCTGGCCGGACCACCCGAGAGGATGACCGCGGCCGGCGCGAAGGCCTCGATCATTCCGCCTACGCGGTCGAAGGGATGGATCTCACAGTAGACGCCGCTCTCGCGCAGTCGCCGCGCGATGAGCTGGGTAACCTGACTGCCGAAATCGACGATCAGGACTTTGGCGTGAGCGCCGGCGCGCATAGTCGGGTCGTTAGGCGAGATTCGCTGCGCCGTCATCGCGCCCGCCTCAGCGCGGCGATGAAAAAGCCGTCGGTTCCGGCGCTCCTCGGGGTGAGCCGCAGCGCCTCGAGGCCCTGGCCGAAGCTCTCCGCCGCCCCGCCGATGATCGCCGGCGCGAAGTGGGGAAAGCGGGCAAGGAAAGCCGAGATCCGGTCCTCGTTCTCCTCGGCGAAGATCGAGCAGGTGACATAAACGAGGCGCCCGCCGGGTTTGACGCAGTCGGCCGCCGCCGCGAGCACAGCGTCCTGTTCACCCTTTCGACGTTCGAGCTGGGCCGGCGTCAGCCGCCACTTGGCGTCAGGATGCCGTCGCCAGGCCCCCGAGCCGGTGCACGGGGCGTCGACGAAAACCACATCGATGCGGCTCCGCAAGGGCGCCAGGGCCTCTGCCTGGCGGGGATCGAGGATCTGCAGGTTGCGCACGCCGGCGCGCCGGGCGCGGCGCACGACCTCCGCAAGACGGCGGGCGTCGGTGTCATGAGCCCACAGCTGCCCGGTGTTCCCCATGGCCGCGGCCAGCGCCAAGGTCTTGCCGCCACCGCCGGCGCAGAAGTCCAGCACCTGAAGGCGAGCGACCTCGCCTGCACAGGCCGCTGCGACCTGTGAACCCAGATCTTGGACCTCGAACCAGCCTTTCTCGAAAGCGGGCGTCGCTTCAACGGCGGCGGCACGCTGATGGGCCGCGGGTGGGGCCATGCGCAAGGCGTTCGGCAGGACGGCCGACGGCGCCGGCTGGAACGGCGCCAGCGCCCGCGCCACCCGCTCCGGGTCGGCCTTGAGAGTGTTGACCCTGAGATCCACCGGGGCGCGCGCCGCCAGCGCCTCGCCTTCGGCGATCCGTTCCTCACCGAAAGCCCGCGCCATCATCGGCTCGAGCCAATCCGGATAGTCGCCTCGCACGGGGGGGTCGGCAGAGTCGAGGGTGACCGGCGAGACGATGCGGACGCGCTCTTCGTCCGTGAGCGGCCCAGGACCGTGTGGCGCCTCGGCCGCGGCCTCGATGCGCGCCGGCGGCCAGTCCCAGGCGAACGCCAGCGCCGCCACCGCCTGAGCCCGCGGCGATTCGTCGCCCATGCGCCAGCAAAGCGAGCGCCTGCGCCTCAGCGCATCCAGCACCAGCCCGGAGACAAAGGCGCGGTCGGCGGCGCCAGCGTAGCGGGCGCCCTCGCCCCAGGCTTTCAGGGCCAGTCGCACCGGCCGCCCGCGTCCCTCGACTTCGGCGAGGACGGCGATGGCTGCGGCCAGACGTCCCCCGTCGCGCACGGCGCCTTCAGACGGCGCTCGGGTAGTTGGGCGCCTCGCGGGTGATCATGACGTCGTGCACATGGCTTTCGCGCATCCCGGCGCCGGTGACGCGCACGAACCTCGCCCGGGTCTGGAAATCGGCGATGTCGGCCGCGCCGAGATAGCCCATGGCGGCGCGGAGCCCGCCCACCAGCTGGTAGATCACCGGCTCGATCGGCCCTTTGTAGGGGGTCTGGCCCTCGATGCCCTCGGGCACCAGCTTCAGCGAGTCCTCGACGTCCTTCTGGAAGTAGCGGTCGGCCGAGCCGCGCGCCATCGCGCCCAGCGAACCCATGCCCCTAAACGCCTTGTAGGAGCGGCCCTGGTACAGAAACACCTCGCCCGGCGCTTCGTCGGTGCCGGCGAACATGGAGCCCAGCATGGCGCACTCGGCCCCGGCGGCGATCGCCTTGGCCAGATCGCCCGAATAGCGAATGCCGCCGTCGGCGATCACCGGCGTGCGCGAAGCTTCCGCGGCGCGGGCGGCGTCGGATATGGCGGTGAACTGCGGCACCCCGACGCCGGCGACAACCCGGGTGGTGCAGATGGCCCCCGGACCAATGCCCACTTTGACCGCATCGGCGCCGGCGTCGATGAGGGCGCGCGCGCCATCGTAGGTGGCGACGTTGCCGGCGACGATCTGGACGCGGTTGGTCTCGCGCGCCAGGCGGCGCACCGACTCGGCGACTAGGCTCGAGTGACCGTGGGCGGTATCGACCACCACCACGTCCGCCCCCGCTTCCATCAACGCCATCGAGCGCTCGAAACCGGCGTCGCCGACGGTGGAGGCTGCGCCGACCAGCAACCGGCCCTTCGAGTCCTTGGCCGCGTCCGGATGGGCCTCGGACTTCTCCATGTCCTTGACCGTGACCAGGCCCACCGCCCGGTAGTCGTCGTCGACCACGATCAGCCGCTCGATCTTGTGCTTGCGGAAGAGATCGTGCGCCTCTTCCTGGCTGACGCCCTCGCGCACCGTGATCAGTCCCTCGCGGGTCATCAGCGCCGAGGCCGGGGTGGCCCCCGAGGCCTCGAAGCGCACGTCGCGATTGGTAAGGATGCCCACCAGCCGCCCGCTGCCGCGCTCGACAACCGGGAAGCCGCTGATCCTTCGGCGCGCCTTGATGGCGCGAATCTCTTCCAGCGTGGTGTCCGGATGGATTGTGACCGGATTGATCACCATGCCGCTTTCGTAGCGCTTGACCTCGCGCACCTGGTCGGCCTGGGCCTCGACCGAAAGGTTCCGATGCAGGATCCCGAGCCCGCCCGCCTGGGCCATGGCGATGGCGAGGCGGCTTTCGGTGACCGTGTCCATCGCCGCCGAGACCAGCGGGATGTTCAGATCGATGCCGCGGGTCAACCGCGTGCGGACGTCTGCCTGGCTTGGAAGGACCGCGGACGGCCCCGGTTCGAGCAAAACGTCGTCGAAGGTCAAGCCTTCGCGAATCTCCATGAGACTCTCCGTTTTGCGGCCCAGCCCATAGCGGCGGCGACGCTCGCGGGCAAGGTCGGGCGGTTCAGCCGGCCCTCGCCCCGCGCAGGCCCTGGGCGATCAGGTAGACTTCCGCGCTTTCGCCGCGGCTGGCCTTGGGCTTGGCGTAGCGCACACGCGCGAAGGCGCTCTCGAGCCTCTTTACGGCCTCCTCCGTCCCCGCGCCCTGGAAAGCCTTGGTCACGAAGGTCCCGCCGGTCTCGAGTTCGGCGATAGCGAACTCGGTCGCGGCCTCGACCAGGGCGATGCTGCGCAGCTGATCGGTGCGCCTGTGGCCAGTGGCGTTGGGGGCCATGTCGGAGAGCACCAGCCGCGGCGCCGCGCCCAGCGCCGCGACAAGCCGCTGCTGGACGTCGGGGTCGCGAAAATCCCCCTGCAACAGGATCGCGCCCGCCAGCGGTTCGACCGGCAGCAGGTCGACGCCCACGAGCCGCGCCGGCGAGTGCTCCAGAGCCGCCTGCAGCCAGCCGCCGGGGGCGCAGCCAAGGTCCACGATGCGCTGGCCCGGCCGCATCAGGTCGAAGCGCTGGTCGAGCTCGATGAGCTTGAACGCCGAACGCGAGCGAAAACCGCGCGCCCGCGCTTCGGCGGCGACTGGGTCGCGGACTTGGCGCTCGAGCCAGGCGCGCGATGACTGTGTCCTCGTCCTGCCGCTCTCGAGCCGGCCGGTGAGACGCCGGGAAGGCCCCGAAGTCCGGCCGGGGGGCCGCGCCATCCCGCGTCGGGGCGGCTCGGTCATCGAGCCCGGGCGCCAGCGGGGACGGGGCCGGGCCAGCGGGTCCGCCGTCGCTCGGCGAGCAGGCCCAGGATCAGACCTTCCCTGAGGCCCCGATCGGCGACCCGCACGCGCTCGCAGGGCCAGAGTTCCTGGACCGCCTGCAGAATGGCCGCGCCGGCAAGAACCAGGTCGGCCCGCTCGGGGCCGATGCAGGGGAGCTGCGCCCGCTCGCCCGGATCGAGGCCGGCGATCCGCGCCGCCGTCGCCTCGCAGTCCGCCCGGGTGAGCCACAAGCCGTCGACACGCTCGCGCCGGTATCTGGGCAGCCCCAGGCCGACCCCGGCCAGACTGGTGATCGCGCCCGAGGCGCCGATGAGATGCGCCCGCCCCGCCCCAAAGGCGCCCCGGAGCCGATCAGCGCCGGTGAAGGGGGAGATCAGGCCTTTGACGTGGTCGACCATGGCGCCGAACCAGGCGCCCACGTCCTCCCGACTCTCCGGGTAGGCCTCGGCCAGGGACACCACCCCGATCGGAACCGAGAGCCAGGCGTGCAGCGGCGGTCGCCGCCGCACCGCCGTCTCCAGCGGCAGTCCGAAGAACGGATCATGCAGATCGAGCCAGGAGAGCTCCGTCGATCCGCCTCCGACATCCAGCACCAAGACGGCGCGAGCGCGCGCATCGATCAGGTCCAGGCAGCCGGCCACGGCGAGCTCCGCCTCGCGGCGCGGGGCGATGACCTCGAGGCGAATTCCGGTCCGGCGCTCGACTTCGGCGATGAAGCTTGCCCCATTCCCGGCGGTGCGGCAGGCCTCGGTGGCGACTGCCCGCACCCCCATGACCCCGCGGCGGCGCATGCGCTCGGCGCAAACCGAAAGCGCCTCGAAAGCGCGGGTCATGGCCGCCGGGGCCAGGACTCCGGTCCGGGAAACCCCCTCGCCCAGACGAATGATGCGCGAATAGGCGTCAACGACCCGGAATCCGGCGCGCGCCGGCGCGGCGATCAGCAACCGGCAGTTGTTGGTGCCCAGGTCGATCGCGGCCACCGGCGCCGTCGCCGGACGCGGCCGCTGCCCACCGCGAGCCGCCTGCGTCGATTTTTCGCGTCCGACGACAGTCACTCGCCTGTAAGACGCAAAGGCTTGACCTGCAGCCAAGCTTTACGTTCAGTTTCCATTCAGGGAATCGGTCATATCGTGGCAACCATGAACACACGATCCGCCAAGTTCGCGATCGGTCAGGTGGTTAGACACCGGGTGTTCCCATTCCGTGGCGTCATTTTCGACGTCGATCCGGTGTTTTCCAATACCGAGGACTGGTGGCTGCAGATTCCAGAGGACGTGCGGCCCAGCAAGGACCAGCCGTTCTACCATCTGTTGGCGGAGAACGCACAGTCGAGCTACGTCGCCTACGTGTCGGAGCAGAACCTGCTGCCCGACGATTCGGGTGAGCCGGTGGCCCACCCGCACACCTCGCTCATCTTCGACGACTTCAAGCCTGGCCACTACCACCTGAAGCCCCGCATCACCCACTAGCTCCCTGGCTCGGGACTGACCCTCGGGCCTGTTCCGGCGTTATTATCCGGCCATGGCCGCTCCTCACGCCTTCGCCTCGCCGCCCCGGGGGGCTCGCCCCGATTGGACCATCGACCAGGATTGGGGCGGCTACACCGAGGAAGAACACCGCATCTGGATGACGCTCTTCGAGCGCCAGCAGGGACTCCTTCCCGGTCGCGCGTGCGACGCCTTCCTGCATGGGCTCGAGGCCCTGGACCTGCATCGCGGCGGCGTGCCGGACTTCGACCGAATCAATCGGGAGCTTTCACGCCTGACCGGCTGGCGCGTGGTGGCGGTGCCGGGCTTGGTGCCAGACGCGGTCTTCTTCGAGCACCTGGCCAACCGCCGCTTCCCTGCCGGCCGGTTCGTGCGTTCGGCCGATCAATTGGACTACCTCGAAGAGCCCGACGTCTTCCACGACGTTTTCGGGCACGTGCCGATGCTCACCGATCCGGTGTTCGCCGACTACATGGAGGCGTACGGCGCCGGTGGCCTGAGGGCGCTTCACCTTCACCGCCTGCACAACCTGGCGCGGCTTTACTGGTACACCGTGGAGTTCGGCCTGATGGAGACGCCGCAGGGCCTGCGCATCTACGGCGCCGGCATCGTTTCCTCTCGCGCCGAGTCGGTTTTCGCCCTGGACGACGCCTCGCCCAATCGCCTGGAGTTCGATCTCGAGAGGGTGATGCGCACGCCCTACCGGATCGACGACTTTCAGCAGGTCTATTTCGTCATCCCGTCGCTGCAGGCCTTGCTGGCGGCGACGCTTCAGGATTTCGGGCCGATCTATGCCCGCTTGGAAGGCGCAGCCGACATCGGCATCGAAGCCATTCTGCCGACCGACCGGGTGCTCACCCGCGGCACGCAGTCGTACGCTCGCGCCCGGGCCCAAAGTCTCGCCGGCGCGACGGCCTAGAAGTCGCGCCGCCAGCGCAGGGATAGTTGCGAGTCGCCGGCGCGGCCGACGCGCGAAACGACCGAGAGGTTCCGCTTCGCTCGCCACTCAACCTGGGCGGAGGGGCCGTCGCGGCTGCCGATCACCTCGAGATAGACATTGTCTTTCAAGTATTTACCACCTGAAACCGTAGATTCGCCGGCGGAATTGACGCCGAAGGCGAGGCGGTCGAGACGGGCGAGATTGCGCAAGCCGCCAAACACGTCCAGGCCGCGGCCCCCGCCGATGCTGGCGACTGCCGAAGCCAGCTGCGCCCCCTGGACTGCCGACAATCGCGAGGCCGAGGCGCCGAACAGAACTTGGGAAAGAATTTCGTCCGCCGGCAGCGCTGGGGTCGAGGTCAGGGTCACCTTCGGTCTTTCGGCCGTACCCGAGACCTTGATCACCGCGGTCAGCGTTGGGGCCTGCCGGGTCGCGGTGAGATCGAGCCTGATGTCCCGCGGGCTGGCGGCGAGCCAGACGGTGCTGCGGGTGTCGAACTCGAAGCGCTTGCCGGCGAAATCGTAGTCGCCACGGATCACGCGCGCGGTCCCGCTCAGCGTCGGCTCGGCGGTCGTTCCGCCTACCTTGCTGTCAACGGCGAGCTCAACGTCCAGACCCCGCCCTTTCACGAAGACGCCGCGCGGCGCCTTGACGGTGACGTCCAGCGAGATCGGAGCCGGGGCCGCGCCGGGCGCCGTTGCCGCCTGGGCCCCGGGCGGACGATGGATTTCGATGACGTCCATCGGGGCCACGCCCAGGGGCGTGGGCGGATTGGGCGCGATCGTCGCCTGGTCGATGGAGAGGGCGCCGGCGATCCGCAGCCGTCCATCGGCGCCGCGCGCGATGGTCGCCGAACCCGACGCAATGGCTTCGGCGGTTTCCAGGTCGAGCAGGCGGAAGCGTCTCAGGTCGATGCGGAAGCTGGATTGTCCGTCGCGATCGAGGCTGATCTTGCCGGCGCCGCCGATCGAGCCGGCGCGAGCGTCCGACCCGGAGAACTGCTGCACGTCGACGACCCTGTCCGCGATCCGCGCCTTCAGGCTGATGTTGGTGATCTCGGCGCCGGACTGGACGTCCTCGAACCGGCCGCCTTCGAGCGCAAGCGAGCCGACGACGCGCGGGTCGGCGAAGTCGCCGCCGATCGTGCCCGACGCCGTCATCGCCCCGGTCAGGGTCCGATCGGCGCCCATCAGCAGGGTCCAGACCGGCGCGGCGTCGCCATGGATATCGAAACGGCCGCTGATCGGGCTTCGGCGATCGATGGCCAGGCTGAACGGCGAGGCGCTGGCGCGGGCCGGCAGGGTGAGGCTGGCGACGGCCTGCGCCCCCTGGGCGCCGTCCAACCTGGTGTCCAGCGCCAGGATGCCGCCGGCCAGGCGACCACGAACAACACCGTTCAGCGGCGGCGCGTCCTCCGCATCCCTGGGGCGCAGGTTGGCGAGATTGACCTGGAACGCGCCGGCCAGGCGCTCGCCCTGGCCACTGAAGACGGCGGCGCCGTCGAGCCGGCCGCCGAGCGCATCGGAGATCTTTTCTATCGGCATCCCGGTGACTTGCACGCGGCCCTGCACGCTCCCGGCGGCGGTCGAAACGGTGAACTTTGCGGCCCCGCCGCCGAGATCCAGCGCCCCTTCGGCCGACAGGGTGTCTCCGCTCCAGCGCAGCTGCGCCGGGCTCAGCGTGTGAAGGGTGAGGCCTCCCGACTGGAAGCCGCCGGCGAAGGCGAGGGTGCGGGTTTCGGAGCTCGACAGGTCCGCTTGGCCGGCGCCGGAGAGCCGCCAGGGCGAATCGCCGGATGAGCCCTCCCCGGAGACGGAATAGACGAGGTCTCGCAGGGGCCCATGCGCCTCCAGCTTCGCCTTGGTGAGGGCCAAGCCGTTGGTCCTCAGCACTGCATGATCCGCCGTCAGCTCGACCGCGGCGCTGATCGAGCCACGCACCTGCGAGAGCCGGGCCCGGCCGCTGATCGCGCCGCGCGTCAGATACGCGCCTGGCCCGACATCGATGGTGAGATCGGCCGCCGATGAAGAAACATCGGCGAGCGTCGCCTCGCCCCTGGCTCGGACGCCGCCAGCCGCCACATCGATGTTCGAAAGGACGAGGCGGCCGTCGCCAACCTGGAAGCCGGCGTGGGCGGTCGCCGGGCCATAGGGGCTCTCCGCGGCCAGGGCGCCATCGCCGGAAAGGCGGCCCGACGCGCTGGCCAGGCGCACCAGCGCCCGGGCGTTGCGCAGCGACAGCCCCGGAGCTTCGATGGCGGTGAACTGCGTCTCCAGATCGGCGTGCGGCGCAGCGAGGTCGCCCGTCAGCGCCCCGGTCCCGTGAGCCGCGCCGGCGACCTCGAATGGACCCGCCTCGAGAGGGCCCTTGGCGGACCAGTCGAGCTCGAGCCGCAGCGATCCGTCATCGCCGACCTGCCCCGCCACGGCCACCCTGCCGCTGGCGCCGCTGAGTTCGGCCCGGCTGACCGACCAGACGCCGTCCTGGTAACCGGCCTTGGCGTCCAGACGCGGCGCCGGGCCAAGGAGACGGTCGGCATCCCCCCAGCCCGAGATCAGATCCCTACCCTGCGCGTCCAGGGAAAGGACCCAGGGCTTGGATGTTCCGGCGCTGCTGGCGCGCCAATCGGCGAGGATCAGGCCGCGGGCGCCAGGGTGGGCAAAACCGAAGTTCCCCAGGCGGGCCTTGCCCTCGAAGGTGAGGGCCCCGAAGAGGCCGCTCGCGCCATGGCCGTCGAGGTCGAGGCCGGGACCAGCGATTCTCAGGTCGCGGACAAGGAGGCGGCCATCAGCGAGTCGCTGCCCTTGCGCCGACAGCTCGGGCCTCGCGCCGAGCAGGGCCGCGACCGCGCCGCGACCGGCGCCCCCTGAGCCCCGTAACGAGAGCTGGAAGCGGGTCGACCCATGTTGTCCTTCCAGCCGCACCGGGCCGGCCAGGCTCGCAAGGCGAAATGCGGCCCCTGAGAGGTCGTCGAAGCTCATCGACCCCGACAGCGTCCAATGAGCGAGATCGCCATCCGCCCGCAGACGCGCGTCCGCCGCTCCGGCCCCGGCCCAGCCGATCAAGCCGGCCGATCGGACGAGGTGCGCGGTGATGGCCAGGCCCCCCGGACCGGTAGCCAGATGGCTTATGTCGGCCTCGCCCGAAGCCGCGAGGATGAGGTTCGATCCGGTCAGGGCGGCGCGGAGGCGCGAGCGCCCGCCTTCCGCCGGCGACGCGCTCAGCGTGAACGCGGCTCGTGGGCCGATGATGTCCTGGTAGGGCGCGAGCAGCTTCGATGCGGCCAGCTCGACGGTCCCCTGCGCCGTCCCGCCTTGCCGGTTCCAGCGCCCGTAGGCGAGCGCCGGCGTCGAAGCGCCCACCCGCGCCACCAGCCGGAATGCGCCGGCCGGCCCGACGGCGCTGGCCTCGCCATCCAGCGCAAACGGTTGGTCCGCCGCGAGGCCCAGGGCGCCGGCCACCGCCCCGCCCCCGGCCTCGAAGCCGTGAATGTCGACGGCGAACTGGTCCGTCCCGGCCGCTTCGATCCGGGCGTGCAGGTAGTCCCCCCGATGCAGGCGGCTCTGGGCGCGCACGCGCAGGCTGAAGGCGCCGGCGCGATCAGCCGCAAGGCCACCGGCGACATCGAAATCGCCGCGCACCTGGGAAAAGGCAGGCGCGGTTTCGAGCCGCCCACGGAAACGGTCGACGCGCACGGAAACCGGCGCCGGTCCGGGCGGGTTGGCGGGGCCGAGCCGGGGCCGGCGCAGCACCGTTACGTCGGCGACCTCGGCGGTCGAAATCTGCACGCGCCGCTCCAGCAACGCCAGCGGCCGCCAGCGGACGTGCGCCCCGCGGGCGATCAGCCAGGGCCCCTTGCCGTCGGCGATCTCGATCTGCTCGACGCGGAAATCGCTCCACAGGTCGCCCGAAAAGCCGCGCGCCCGCAGAACCCCGACGCGGCCGACCTTCATCCCGCTCGCCGCCGCTTCGATGAGCCAGCGCCCGGGAGCGGTCATTGGCCCGAACCGGACGGCGGCCGCCGCCACCAGCAGCGCAAGGACGCCCAGGGCGGCCCGACGCGCCCAGCGGTGGCGGACGCGGGCTGCGGACGGGGCCCCCGGCAGGGTTTCCGCGGCGCCGGTCAAAAGCTCTGCCCGATGCTGAGATAGACCTGGATCGGTCCATCGCCGCGCCGCGGGTTCAGGGGCGTGGCCACATCGACCCGCAGCGGCGCGAATCCCAGATTGTACCGCAGCCCCAGGCCGGCCCCCGTTTCCAGTCCCTGGAAGGTGGGCGTGGCCTTCATGCCGACGTTCCCGGCGTCGACGAAACCCACGAGACCGAAGCGGTCGTTCAGACGCCGCCGGATCTCCAGGGAGGTCTCGACCAGCGACAGCCCCCCTTCGGGGGTGTTGTCGGCCAGCCTGGGTCCGACATCCTGATAGGCGTAGCCCCGGACCGAGCCGCCGCCGCCAGCGAAGAATCGGCGATCGGCCGGCACGTCGGGAATGCGTCCGCCCCAAAGGTCGCCGACGCGGAGGCGCGCCGCCACCACGGTCGCCTCGCCGCGGTCCAAGGGTAGGTAGCCGCTTATCTGAGTCTCGGTCTTCACATAGGCGAGGCGGCGATCGCCGGTGATGACCGCGGGCTCCAGCGTGGCCTGCAGGCGCCACCCGCGGGTCGGGTCGAGCGGATCGTTGGAGCGGTCGAGAACCAGGTTGGCGGGAACCGAGGCGATCAGCAGCTTAAGGCGCTCGCCTACGGGCGTCCCCTGGGCATTGATGGCCTCTTTCTGGCTGGTGGACGCGTAATCGAGGGCCACTCCGGCGCTGACGAAGGATGTCTCGCTGAATCGGCGCTCCAGGCTCTCGCGCAAGCCGCCGCCGGAGTCGACGTAGGCCTTGGTGTTGTCCGCCAGCAGATCGGCGCCGGTCCTCGAGGTCTGGTCGGCGCGGCCGAACGCCGGCAGGTCGAGTTCCAGGTCGAGTTTCTGCTGGATGTCGAACAGCCGCGCCGTAACCGTCACCGAGTCGGCCCGGCCCAGACGATTGTAGATGGCGTACTTGCCCTCCACGCCCGAGCCCTCGCTGGAGGAATAACCACCCCCGAGTTCCACGCTGTGCGGCGGGCGCTCGACCAGGGTGACGATCACGGGACGGGGCTGATTGGCATCGTGGCCGACTGGGCCGAGGTCGGCGATCACCGAATCGAAGGCGCCGGTGCTGGTGAGGCGACGCTCGAGTTCCGCCAGCTTGGCCGGGTCATAGGCATCGCCCACTTTCCAGGGCGCCAGAGCCTGGACGAAGGCGGCCCTGGTGCGGCCGTTGGTGTGCGTCTGAACCGCCCCGAGGCGGACCGGCGATCCCGCCGCGATCACCAGCGTCGGCGAAACGGTGTGCGCCTGATCGTCGACGATCACCCGGCGCGGAAGAGCCTGCGCATCGGCGTAGCCGAGCTTCCGCAGCGCCGAAACGGCGCCTGCCTCGGCGGCCAGAACGTCGGCGGCGCGCCCCGGTGCGCCGGCGCGGAGCGCGCCTGCGGCGGCTGCGGCCGAGATCGCTGCGGCGCCGGGCGCCGGCCCTGACCAGACGATCTGCGTCGGCGTGAACACGAACCTCGGTCCGGGCGCCACCCGGATGAGCGCCCGCGGCGCAGCCCCCTGCCCCACCGAAGGCGTCACTTCGCCCAGGTAATAGCCTTCCGATCGCAGCAGAGCCGTCGCATCCTCGGCTGCACGGCGCGCCCGCGCCCGCGCCTCCAGGCGGCTTTGTGGAGGCCGGCGCGCCTCACCCACCGCGTCGACGATTTCGGCGCGCAAGGCTTTGTCCGCCTCGCCCTCGACGATGGCGTTCGGATCAGCGGCATGGGCCGGCCCTGCAAGCCACAAGGCGACCACAACCGCAAACCACGCGCGGGCGAAGACGTGCGGGCGCACTCGGACCTTTCGAAACGCCCCTCGTGGAAGCTGCTGTCTAGCCGCCGATCCGCAGCCTGTCACCTTGGCGGGCCTGGCAGGCCGGGTGGGGATCGAACCCACGACCTAGCGATTAAAAGTCGCTCGCTCTACCACTGAGCTACCGGCCCGCGGCGCGCGGGGGACCATAAGCTCGGCTCGTTGCGAGCCGCAAGCGGCTGCAATCCGCCGCAATCGGCCGGCGCCTCTGGCGAAGGCCTGCTTTCCGGGCGATAGTCGGCCCATGCGCAGCGTATTGTTCCCAGCGGCTTTTTCCGCCTCCCTGCTCCTCCTGGCCACGACAGCCATGGGCCAGACAGAGAGCGCGCCCATCCAGACGCCGGGGGCCTATGGCCACTCCGACGTCGAGCATGCGGCCACCGCTCCGCTTCACGACCTGAACGTCGTGCGCCAGAAGATCCCGCCGGTCCTGCTCGCGGCGATCTCCGACCCCTATGCGAGACCCGCCAGGAGCTGCCGCGCCATCTACGCCGACGTCGGCCAGCTCACCGATGCGCTCGGTCCGGATTTCGACCAACCCGGCACACCCGTCGACCCGACCCTGCGGGGCCGCGCCGGACCGATGGCCCTTTCGATCATGCACGGTGCGGCCGAGAACCTGCTGCCGTTCCACAGCTTCGTGAGCACCCTGACCGGGGCCGAGAAGCACGATGCCCTGGTCCTGCAAGCGATCAATGCCGGCAGCGTCCGCCGGGCCTACCTGAAGGGGCTGGGTGAAGCGCACGGCTGTCGCCCTCCGGGCGCGCCGCATCACCTCGCGTATGCGCCGCCGCCGCCGCGGGAACACGACCGGCCGATCTACCCTAATCGTTGAACTCGGGCGCCGAGAGCACTTCGCGACGCACGCTCTCCAGCGCGCCGGCGGCGATGGCCGCGCGCAGCCTCCTCATCAGTGATTCGAAGAAGGCGAGGTTGTGCCAGCTGAGCAGCACCTGTCCCAGCAACTCGCCCGTGCGCACCAGATGGTGGAGATAGGCGCGCGAGACCTCCCGGCTGGCGGGGCAGCTCAGCGTCGGATCCAGCGGCTCGGCGTCGTCTGCGAAGCGCGCGTTCTTGAGGTTCACCGGGCCGTGCATTGTCCAGGCCTGTCCATGGCGCCCGGACCTGGTGGGCAGAACGCAGTCGAAGAGGTCGACGCCGCGGCGGACGGCCTCCACGATATCGACGGGTTTGCCGACCCCCATGAGATAGCGCGGCTGCTCGACCGGCAGCAGCTCTACGCTGGCGTCCAGGGTCTCGCACATGGCCGAATGCCCCTCGCCGACCGCCAGCCCGCCGATGGCGTAGCCGTCGAACCCCGTCTCCAAGAGGCGCTCCGACGACTCGGCCCTCAGGTCAGGGAAAGTGGAGCCTTGCTGGATCCCGAACAGGGCCTGGTCCGATCTGGCGCCGAAGCGCGCCCGGCAGCGCTGGCCCCAGCGCGCCGACAGCCGCATGGCCCCGGCCGCCTGCTCTTTTTCAGCCGGCCAGGCGATACAGGCGTCCAGCTGCATGGCGATGTCCGAGCCCAGGAGGTCCGCCTGGATGTCGACCGCCCGCTCCGGGCCGAGCTCGTGCCGCTCGCCGTCGATATGGCTCCTGAAGACCACGCCCTGCTCGGCGACGGTGGCGATGTTCGAAAGCGACATGACCTGGAAGCCCCCCGAGTCGGTCAGGATCGGACCGCTCCACCCCATGAAGGCGTGCAGGCCGCCCAGCCGCCGGATGCGCTCGGCGCCCGGCCGCAGCATCAGATGGTAGGTGTTGGCCAGGAGGATCTCCGCCCCCGCGGAGCGCACCTGGTCGGGGGTGAGTCCCTTGACGGTCGCGGCCGTGCCCACGGGCATGAAGGCGGGCGTGGCAATCTCGCCCCGCGGCGTCCGCAGCCGCCCGGCTCGGGCGCGGCCATCGGTGGCCTCGATCGTAAACGGGAAGGCGGCCATGCTAGGCGCGCCAAAGGAGCGAGGCGTCGCCGTAGGAGTAGAACCGGTATCCGGCCGCGATCGCGTGGGCGTAGACGGAGCGAATGCGCTCGAGCCCGCAGAACGCCGCCGCCAGGACATAGAGGCTCGACCGCGGCAGGTGGAAATTGGTCAGCAGCCCGTCCGCTGCGCGGAAGCGGTAGCCGGGCGTGATGTAGATCGAGGTCTGGCCGCGCCAGGGCCGCAGCCGGCCGTCCTCGTCCGCAGCGCTCTCGACCAGACGCAGCGATGTCGTCCCCACGCAGACGAGTCGCCCGCCGGCGCGGCGGACCGCATTGAGAGCGGTGACAACGCTGGCGTCGGCCGTTCCCCATTCCGCGTGCAGCCGGTGCTCGGCGATGTCCGTCGTCTTGATCGGCAGGAAGGTGCCGGCGCCCACGTGCAACGTGACGAAATGCAGGCTCACGCCGCGCCGTTCCAGGCGCTTCATCAGCTCTGGGGTGAAGTGCAGCCCAGCCGTAGGCGCGGCCACGGAGCCGTCCACTCGCGCATACAGCGTCTGGTAATCGGCGCGATCGCGTTCGTCCTCCGGGCGGCGCGAAGCGATGTATGGCGGCAGCGGCATGAGGCCGCGGTCGGCGATCGCCAGGTCCAGGTCTGGGCCGGCCAGCTCGAAATCGAGCGCCACTTCGCCGTCGGCCCCTTTGTCGGACACCCTGGCTTCGAGCGCGGTGAGCAGACAGGCGCGGTCGCTGGCCTCACCGAAGATGATGCGGTCCCCAGGCGCCAGGCGCCGCCCGGGCCGCATGAACGCCGACCAGGTCCCGGGGCCGAGGCGGCGGTGCAGGGTCGCCTCCACGGCGGTCCGCGACTCCCCCCGCACGCGCAACCCGCGCAGCCTCGCCGGTATGACCCGGGTGTCGTTGAAGATCAGCGCGTCGCCCGGCCGAAGGCGATCGGGCAGGTCGCTCACCTGCAGATCTGCAAGGCCTCCGTCGGCGCGCGATTCCAACAGCCGCGCGGCATCGCGCGGGACCGTCGGCCGCAGCGCGATCCGGTCTTCGGGCAAGTCGAAATCGAAAAGGGCCAGATCCATGGCGCCGGCTTCATCTGGCGGCGGCGCCGCGGGCGTCAAGGCTGATGCCCGGTCTGGCTTTCGACGCAATCACGGCTAAGCACTCCGGCCATGGCGATTCTCGCCGCTCTCGGCTTCTTCATCGCCGGCGGTTCGGGCCTGCTGGCGCTCCTCAGCCTCGGCGGCGCATTCAGCGACCGCCTGGACGTGCTCACCCATTTCAGCCCGTTCTACATGGTCGGCGGCGCCGCGGGCCTGGTGCTGGGCCTGGTGTCGCGGCCGACGGCCGGCTGGCGCGAGACCGTGTTCATGTCGGCCATCGCCGTCCTGGCCCCGGCCGCCGCCATGACGCCGGACCTGGCCGCGGCTGTCTTCGCCAAGCATGTCGCGCCGATGCGGCAGACGGTGAAGATCGTGCAGTTCAACGTCTGGAGCGAGAACCGCGACCCGGCGCGCACGGCGCGGTGGATCGAGCGCGAACGCCCGGACATCATCGTCATGGAGGAGGCCATGGGCGATGGCGCCCTGGTTCCCGAAGCGATCGCCGCCGACTACCCATACCAGACGCAATGCCAGCCGCGGCCGACGTGCACGACCATCATTCTCTCGCGGGTGGCGCCGCGCGCCTCCGGCGCTTTCCCCTCCCCGGATTTCGACCCGCTGCATTCGGGCGCCTGGGCCCGCTTCGGCCAGGGGAGTGACGCCTTCACCGTGGTCGGGACTCACCTCACCTGGCCCTTCCCGCCCGGCGAGCAGCGGCTCCAGGCGCAAAACCTGGCGGACCACCTGGCGGGGCTCGACAAATCCAGCCTGATCCTGGCCGGAGACTTCAACTCCACGCCCTGGTCGTTCACCCTGCGCCGCCTCGATCGGAGCCTCGGCCTGGTTCGCCGCACCCACGCCCTGTTCAGCTGGCCGGCGCGCACCTACGGCTATCGCCACCGCCTGGAATCGCCGATCCCGCTCCTGCCGATCGACCATGTCTACGCCGGCGCGGAATGGAAGACGGTCAGCGCCGAGCGCGGGCCGCGGCTTGGGTCGGACCATTTCCCGATCGTGGTGGTGCTGACCCGCTAGCTGGGGCTCACTTGCGCGGGCAGCGGCACGTCGCACACTGAAAAGCTCACCACCTTCTCGGCCTTGGCGCGGGCGACCGCGGCCTGGAACCACGGGCCGGCGGGGTCGATGACGCGCACCGTCGGCCTCTGGGCCGCCGGAATATCAGCCAGCACCTGGACCTTGGTCATGCGGTCCTGGGGCGGGACCACCGGCTCGCCGGTTTTGATCGCATTGACCACGTCCTGGCCGGCGATGACCCGGCCGATGGCCGTATATTGCTGGTCCAGCGATCTCTGCGCTCCGCGCATCAGGAAGAACTGGCTGTTGGCGCTGGCCGGATCGTCGGCGCGCGCCATGCCGACGACGCCCGGGCAGAAGGCGCCCCAGGCGCTCACTTTGTGGTCGGCGGTCAGCACGCCCAGATCCAGGGACTGGCTGACGACCGGCAGGCTGCCCAGGAAACCCTGCTCGGTCCCGCCCGATTTGTCGACGATGATGAGCGGCGTGTCGGCCCCGCGGCGGAAAGTGAACTCCGCCGGCAGGTCGGGCTGGGTCGAGCCGCCCATGCCGGTGTCCTGGGGATCGCCGGTCTGGTCCATGAAGCCGTCGATGACGCGAAAGAAGGCCCGGCCGTCATAAAAGCCCGAGTGGGCCAGCGCCCGCACCCGCGCCGAGGCCAGCGGCGCGGCCGCCGGCGCCAACTCGACGATGATGCGCCCCTTGGTCGTGTCGATGACGAGCACATTGTCCGGGTCAGGCGTGCGCCAATCCGCCGCCCCGGGCGCGGCCGGCGCCGCCGGCGTGGGCGTCGGCTTCTTGCGCGCCAGAGCCAGGCTGGGTGGAAGCGTCAGCGAGCACGCGAGGCCGAGGAACAGTCTGGCCGTCAACCCGGCCCATCCCGACCGTCGGCGGGACGCCAACTGCTGCGACCTCAACGTCCGGCCTTGGCCAGCAGCCGCCGCCTCACCCCTGCAGGCACGAAAGGCGTGACGTCGCCCCCCATCTGCACGATCTCCTTGATCAGGCGGGAGGCGATCGCCTGATGGCGCGGGTCGGCCATCAGGAAGACGGTTTCGATATTGCGATCGAGCTGCTGGTTCATGGCCGTCATCTGGAACTCGAACTCGAAGTCGGCCACGGCCCGCAGACCACGCAGGATGACATTCGCGCCGACGTCGCGGGCGGCTCCGAGCGTCAGCCCCTCATAAGGATGGACCACGATCTCGGCGCCATTGGCGAGGCACCCGGTCTCCTCCTTGAGGATCTCGACCCGTTCCTCGAGCGTGAACATGGTTCCCTTTCCGATGTTGATCGCGACGCCGATCACCAGCCGGTCGACCAGCTTGAGGGCCCGCCGCATCAGGTCGAGGTGACCGTTGTGCATCGGGTCGAAGGTGCCCGGGTAGATTCCGACGTGCATCTGCCGCCTCCGCCCCGACCGCGAGCCCGCCGCCGTAGACGGGCAAACCGCGCCGCTGTCAATCGCCGTCCAGCTCGCCGGGCCCGTTCGTTTCGGACGCGTCCTCGCCTTCCTCTTCCTCACCCTCGCCCTCGAGGCGCTCCACCGAGACCACGTGCTCGTCCGCGGCGGTGCGGAAGATGGTGACGCCCTGGGTATTGCGGCCGGCGATGCGGATCTGCGCCACCGGAACGCGGATCAGCTGGCCCTGGTCGGTGACCAGGAGGATCTCGTCGGTCTCCTCGACCGGGAAGGAAGCGACCAGCCGGCCGCCGCGACGCGAGAGGTCGTGGGCGATGAGCCCCTGCCCGCCTCGGCCGGTGCGGCGATAGTCGTAGGCGGAGGTGCGCTTGCCGAAGCCCTCGGAAGAAACCGTGAGGATGAACTCCTCGGCGCCGCCCAGTTCGGCGATACGCTCCAGCGACAGGCTCACCGAACCTTCTGGCGAGGGCTCCTCCTCTTCGACGGCCCTCCCAGGCTCGGCCTCGCCATTGCCGCCATCCTCGCCGCTGGCGGCCTGGCGCATGGCCGAGGCGTGGCGCAGATAGGCGGTGCGCTCTTCGGCCGTGGCCGGGGCGGCGCGCAGCACCGCCATCGAGATCACGCTGTCGCCTTGGGCCAGGCGGATGCCGCGCACGCCGCTCGATTCTCGGCCGGCGAACAGGCGCACGTCCTCGGCGGGGAAGCGGATGCAGCGGCCCAGCGCCGTGGTGAGCAGGACGTCGTCGACTCCCGAGCGCAGGGCGACGCCGATGATGGCGTCGGCATCGTCGAGCTTCATGGCGATCTTGCCGCCCTTGTGGACGTTGACGAAGTCCGACAGGCGGTTACGGCGCACCCGTCCCGAACGCGTGGCGAACATGACGTGGCGCTCTCCCCAGGAGACCTCGTCCTCCGGCAGCGGCAGGATCGAGGTCATGGTCTCGCCCGGTTCGATGGGGAACAGGTTGATGAAGGCCTTGCCGCGCGAGGTCGGGGTGCCTAGCGGCAACTTCCAGACCTTCATCTTGTAGACCTTGCCGCCCGACGAGAAGAACAGCACCGGCGCGTGCGTCGAGGCGGAGAAGACACGGATCACCGCATCCTCCTCCTTGGTCGACATGCCCGAGCGCCCTTTGCCGCCGCGATGCTGGGTCCGATAGGTCGATAGCGCCGTGCGCTTCACATAGCCGCCGTGCGTAACCGTGATCACCATGTCTTCCCTGGCGATCAGGTCCTCGTCCTCGACCTCGATGTCGCCTTCGACGATGGCGGTGCGGCGCGCGATCCCGAAGTCCTGCTTCACCTCGACGAGTTCGTCGCGGACCACGCCCATGATCGCCGCGCGCGAGCCGAGCAGGTCCAGGCGCGCGCGGATCTCGCCGGCCAGGGTGCGCGCCTCCGCGAAGATCTCCTCGCGCCCGAGGCCGGTGAGGCGTGAGAGCGTCAGGGCCAGGATGGCGCGCGCCTGATCGTCCGAAAGCCGGACCCGGCCGCCCTCGACCTGGGTTCGCGGGTCGGCGATGAGCTCGATCAGGGGGGCCATGTCGCCGATCGGCCAGTCGCGCTCGCACAGGCGATCGCGGGCCTCGGCAGGATCCTTGGCGGCGCGGATGATGGCGATGACCTCGTCGATATTGGCCACCGCCGTCGCCAGCCCCACAAGCACATGGGCCCGGTCGCGCGCCTTCGAGAGCTCGTGGCGGGTGCGGCGGACGACGACCTCTTCGCGGAAGGCGATGAAGGCGGCGACCATGTCCTTGAGTCCCATTTGCTCGGGACGGCCGCGGTTGAGCGCCAGGGCGTTGACGGCGAACGAGGTCTGCAGCGACGTGAAGCGGTAGAGCTGATTGAGCACCACCTCGGCGTTGGCGTCGCGCTTCAACTCCACCACTACGCGCATGCCCGAGCGGTCGCTCTCGTCGCGCAGGTCGGAGACGCCCTCGATGCGCTTTTCACGCACCAGCTCGGCAATGCGCTCGACCATGGCCGCCTTGTTCACCTGATAGGGAATGGCGGTGATGACGATGCCGTCGCGGTCCCTGGGCAGGCTCTCGACCGCGGCCAGGCCTCGCAGCGTGACCGAGCCGCGACCGGTGAGCAGAGCCAGACGCGCCGCGGCGCGGCCGATGATCTCGCCGCCGGTGGGGAAGTCCGGGCCTGGCGCGATGTCGACCAGCGCCTCGGGCGCGATCTCCGGGTCGTCGATATAGGCGAGGCAGGCGTCGACGACCTCGCCCAGGTTGTGCGGCGGGATGTTGGTGGCCATGCCCACGGCGATGCCGCCGGCGCCGTTGACCAGCAGGTTTGGCAGCCGCGACGGCAGCACCTGCGGCTCCCGCTCTTTGCCGTCGTAGTTGTCGCGGAAGTCGACAGTGTCGGCGTCGATGTCCGCCATCATCGCCATGGCGGCGCGCGCCAGCCGGCATTCGGTGTAGCGCATGGCAGCCGGCGGGTCGTTGTCCACCGAGCCGAAGTTGCCCTGGCCGTCGATGAGGGTGAGGCCCATGCTGAACGGCTGGGCCATGCGCACCAGGGTGTCGTAGATCGAGAGGTCGCCATGCGGGTGGTACTTGCCCATCACGTCGCCCACCACGCGCGCCGACTTGACGTACGACCGCTCGGGCGTGTGCCCCTGCTCGTTCATCGAGTAGAGGATGCGGCGCTGCACCGGCTTGAGGCCGTCGCGCACGTCGGGCAGGGCCCGGCTGACGATCACGCTCATGGCGTAATCGAGGTAGGACTTCTTGACCTCGGCCTCGATCGAGACAGGGGCCACGCGCCCCCGCCCGCCGTCGGCCGGCGGTATGGCGGTTTTGTCGTTCAAATGAAGGAGTTAGCCGGCAGAATCGGACTGCAAACGTCCGCGACTACAGATAGCAATTCGGGACAGTTTTTGCCAGCTTGACCGCCCGCTCAAGACCGGGCGGCCAACCCCTTCCTCAGAAAGGAATCTCGTCGTCGAGATCGGCGGTGAAGTTCTCCTTCGGCCCGGAGGCGCCGGCGCGCGGGCCTGCGGAATAGCCGGCCGCTTCACGCCCGCCCTCGCCATCGCCGCGGCCATCGAGCATGGTGAGTTCGCCCCGGAACTTCTGCAGCACCACCTCGGTGGAAAATTTCTCGGCCCCGGAAGAGTCGGTGTACTTGCGCGTCTGCAGGGCCCCCTCGACGTACACCTTCGAGCCCTTGTGCAGATAGTTCTCCGCCACCTTCACCAGGTTGTCGTTGAAGATCACCACCCGGTGCCATTCGGTGCGTTCGCGGCGTTCGCCCGAGTTTCGATCCCGCCAGCTCTCGGAGGTGGCGACGGAGAGGTTGGCCACCCGGTCGCCGGAATTGAGCGAGCGGATCTCCGGATCGCGCCCGAGATTGCCCACCAGAATGACCTTGTTGACGCTGCCCGCCATGGCATGTCCCTTCGTCTCGCCCGGCGACCATTTGCGCGCCGGCATCGCCCGCTCATCATAAACGCCGCCGCTGCGGGACGCAAGCGGATGTTCTTGATATGTTCCGGCCAGTGTTCGGGATCCGAAGCAGGCGTCGCGGGGGCTGGCGGCGGTGAACTTCCCGCCCGCCCCTAGCCGCCGGTGTTCTGCTGCGGCATCGCGCCCGGCACGGCCAGGCGCCCGTCGCCAGTGCGCACCAGGAAGGGGTACCGGAAACCGTCATAGGTCTGGGCGGTGAAAACGCCGTTCTGGTCGATGAATAGGAACTGGCCCTGGTAGGCGCCGGTGACCGTGGCCTCGGGAAGCCCGAGCGCGGCGAAGCGGACCCGCATGGCCTCGAGCTGGGCGGCGCAATGCTCCAGGTCGGGGATGTTGCTGGCCAGGGGGTTGAACCTCGCTTGTCCGTTCGCCTCGGCAAGATGCCAGCAGACGCCAGGAGTCGTCGGGGCCTGTGGCCCTTGCGAGCAGCCGGCGCTGATGGCGCAGGCGAGCGGCGCCAGGATGGCGAGGGCGCGCATTGTCTCAGCCCTGTTCGAATGCCGGGACCGTGCAGCCGGGTCCCTGCGGGGTCAACGTCCTGAAGGTCCGGTTGTCGGCCGAGATCTCCACCGATCCGGGGACGAGGCGCAGCGTGCGCTCGCCCCAGCGGCCGTACGCGGCCGCGCCTGGGCTCTCGCAGCGGCCATCGTAAAGCGCGCGGGCGCAGGCCTGCAGGCCCAGCTCGTACGGAAGCACGCTCCAGCCGCCGGCCTCGTAGCGCCAGCAGGAAGCGAGAATGGCGCGTTGCGTCGGCCCCTGGGGCGGGGCGCTGGTGTCGGTCGGCGGCGGGGCCGCGGCGGCTCCCAGGGGCGGCGGCAGCGGCGTGATCGCGGTCGATCCGCCGTTGCTGGCGGCCAGGTCGCCGCTGGCGTCCAGGCCCACGTCGAGCGAGCCGCTGGCGACGCCGTTGCGCTTGGCGCAGTCGGCAAGCGGCATGGCCCCCACATAGGCGCCGTTGACGAAGCAGCGAAGTGGTTTGCGCGGATCCAGACGGCTGGCGTCCTGTGGAACGGACTGGACCGTGAGCCCGCCTTGCGAGGCGGGCGGCGGTCCGCCCGGCTTGGCCGGCAGGAGAATCATTATGGCGGCGACCACAAGACCCGCCGCCAGGGCGATGGCCGCTCCGCCGATGATGGTGCGTCGGTCGGTTGGATCCGGCACGCCGCCTACTTGAACCGATAAGTGATCCGGCCCTTGGTGAAATCGTAGGGCGTCATTTCGACAAGGACCTTGTCGCCGGCGAGCACGCGGATGCGGTTCTTGCGCATCTTGCCAGCGGTGTGGGCGATGATCTCGTGATCGTTCTCGAGCTTCACGCGGAAGGTGGCGTTGGGGAGTAGCTCACTCACTGTACCCGGCATTTCGAGAAGATCTTCCTTCGCCATGCGCCCTCTGACAAACGCGTCAAATCCCTTCCGGCGCCGGATTTGGCGCTCGCGAACGCGGAAGAATATAACGCCCGTCGGGCCTAGTGTCCCAAGTCCGAAGTCTGGAAATGCGTAGGACTCGGCGCCGACGACCTCCTGACTCGAAATTACACCAGCAACCAAATGATTATCTTGTGATTTACCGGTTCGACGTTCGTCAGCGAAGCCGCCCCGAAAAGCGGGCGAATCTCACGTCCTCCACACCAGCAGCGGTGAACATGCGTGCCCGGGCCTCGGCGCTCCTGGTTTTCGGGTTGGCGACGGCGTCCCTGGCGCCTCCGATCCCATCCCTGGCGCAAGCCGCGCAAGCGGCCGCCGGTGAGGACGGCTGCCGGGTGACCATGTCGCCGGCGCTGCTGCGCAAGTGGCGCGATGAAGGCGGCCAGGCGCGACTCGGTTGCCCGATCGCAAGGGAGTCCGACGCCGCGCCCTCCCCGACCGGCGCCACCGCCCGCGTGCTGCTGTTTCAGCAAGGCGAGCTGGTCGCGCCCACGAGCGGCGCGCGCGCCGGCGCGGCCGTGGCCGTCCTCGGCTGCTTTTGGCGTCTGTACTTCCAGTATCGCGGCAGCGCCGGCTGGCTCGGCCTGCCGCTCGCCGACGCCGTCACCACCCAGGATGGGGCGCGCCAGGATTTCGAAGGCGGTTCGCTCCTCTACCAGCGCGACCTGGATCGCTGCATCATCCGTCCCGAGCGCGGATCGCCTTGACCCACGCCCCCTTGCCGGCGCCGGGACGTGACAATGGTCATCGCGTCGACTCGGCGCCGAATCTCTTCTCCACCCGCGCCACCAGCGCGTCGCGGATAGCGCGGTAGGCTTCCAGGATCGTCGCGCGCGAGCCGAACGCCAGGGTGGGGTCATCGATCGGCCAATGCTCGATGGCCAGCCGGCCCGCCTGCGCCTGAGCGCTGGCGCGCGCCTCCGGCGTCAGGGTGATCACCAAGTCGAAAGCCTGCAGGTCGAGGTCCGACAGTTTACGGCGGCTCTCCCGGCCCAGCTCGAATCCCGCCTCCGCCATGACTTGGGCGGCGAAGGGATCCGGCTCGTCGGCGTCGTCGGCATAGACCCCGCAGCTCTGCACCACACCGCCGCGGAGACGGCGCAGGATGGCGGCCGCCATCGGCGAGCGCACGCGGTTGAGGTTGCAGGCGAAGACGACGGAAACGCCGTCGGAAGCAGCCATCTCAACGCCCTCGCCAGTGGAGGGCGCAGATCAGGGTGAACAGGCGCCGGGCGGTGTCCTCATCGGTCTCCACCTTGCCTGCGAGCCGCTCCCGCAGCAGCGCCGAGCCCTGGTTGTGAATGGCGCGCCGGCCCATGTCGATGGTTTCGATCCGTTGCGGCGCGCCGCTGCGGATGGCTTCGTAATAACTGGCGCAGATCATGTGGTAGTCGCGCACGATCGAGCGCAGGGGCGAGAGTGACAGGATGTGGCGTCGCTCGAAGCCGGGGCCGCGGATGTCCAGCGCCAGGCGGCCATCCACGAGCGAGATGGTCAGCTCGTATGGCCCCCCGCTCGCCCCCTCTGGACGGAAGTGGTTCTCCTCGAGCAGGTCGAAGATGGCGATCTGCCGCTCCTGCTCCTGGTCGCGCGAAGCGGCCGCCAGCGATTCCTCATCCAGGTCGATGCGGACCAGACGGTGGGGCTTGGGCGCCGCCATTCTGCGCCCGCTTCTAGTGTCCCGAGTCCGAAGTTCGCAAACGCATGGGGCGAATCGTCGACGAACTTCGGACTCGATCGGACACCGGCAAGCTAATGATTCTCTTGCGGTTTACGGATTCGAAGTTCGCCATCGAGACCTCCTGAGAGCGCATGCGAACTTCCAATCCGCCACCCTGGCAAGGGTTGGCGAGCAGCCTCAAAGCACTGGGCCGGCGCGGATGCCGAGACTGCGCGCATGCCCCGGCAGGCCTTCTGCTTCCGCCAGCGTCGCCGCCGCGCTGGCGATGGCCCGGAACGCCGCCTCGTCACAGCGGATCAAGGACGACCGTCTCATGAAATCAGCCACCGAAAGGCCGGAGGAAAAGCGGGCGCTGCGGGCCGTCGGCAACACGTGATTGGGTCCGGCGACATAGTCTCCGATGGCCTCGGGCGCGTGCGGGCCCAGGAAGATGGCGCCGGCGTGATGTATCTGCTCGGCAAGCAGGTCCGGATCCGCCAGCATCAGTTCGAGGTGCTCGGGAGCGACAAGATCGACCAGCTTCGCCGTCTCGTGGGCCGGCGCGATGACGATCGCCCCGTGCGCGCCGAGCGCGGCCGCTGCGGTCTGGCCGGTCGGCAAAGCCGGCAACTGGTCGGTCACGGCGCTCTCGACGGCGGCCGCGAGCTCACGATCGTCGGTGATGAGGATCGCCTGGGCTTCCGGATCGTGCTCGGCCTGGGCAATGAGGTCGGCCGCGATCCAAGTCGCAGGCGCCCCGGCCTCGGCCACGATCACCACTTCCGAGGGCCCGGCGACGGCGTCGATGCCGACGCGGCCGAACAGGGTCCGTTTGGCGGCGGTGACGAAGGCGTTGCCCGGTCCGACGATCTTGTCGACCGGCGCCAGAGGCGCAGCGCCCAGGGCGAGCGCCGCGATCGCCTGGGCGCCGCCGAGGCGCCAGATTTCCGTGACGCCGGCGACCTTGGCGGCGGCGGCCACGGCCGGGCCTAGCCGGCCCGGCGGCGTCGCCATGGCGATCCGCGCCACGCCGGCCACGGCTGCCGGGATGGCGTTCATCAGCACGCTCGAGGGATAGGCGGCGCGGCCCCCCGGAACGTAGATGCCGACAGAGGCCAGCGGCCGCCAGCGCCAGCCGAGTTCGACCCCGGCCTCGTCGACCCAGCGGTGATCGGCGGGTTTCTGCGCCTGGTGATAGGCGCGAATGCGCTCGGCGGCGAACTCGAGCGCCTGAACGACGTCTGGCGGACATGCCGCGGCCGCGGTGTCGATGTCGGCGGGCGACATGCGGGCGTCGTCGGCCGAAAGGGCGACCCCGTCGAAGCGGGCCGAGAACTCGGCCACGGCGGCGAAGCCGCGCCCGGCGACTGCGTCGATGATTTCGGCCACGGCCGCCTCGACCGCCGCCGGCTCGCCACGCGGCTCGGAAAGGAAGTCGGCGAACGCGGCGTCGAAGCCAGGGGCAGCCGCATCGAAGCGACGCACGGGGTGCCCTTCAGGCCGCGTGCTTGGGTTTGTGCGGCGCGGCCCACGGCTCGCCGACGTCGGCGAGAGCCACGTCGATGCACTCCACCTCCGCGACCAGGTCCGCGCCGCCGGCGAACGCCAGGCTTATCCGTCCGCCGGGCGCCTCCCCCGGCTCGAACGCCAGCGCCAGCAGTTCGAGCACGGCTTGCGGGTCTTCCTTGGGGACCGCCCGCGCCTTGAGATCGAAGACGCAGCCGAGTTGCAGGCCCGAGCGCACGCGCGTCCCCTTGTCATGGCGCTCCCAGCAATAGCGGTTGAAGGCGATGGTGAGCTGATGCGCCTTCTTCTCGAAATGGATGTCTTCGACGCGCGCCACCGCGTCCTGCAACGCCGCCGATATGACCGCCAGGTCCTCGGCGTCCTGGGCCAGCAGCTTCAGCGCTCGGGGCGCGCTCACGCCTCGGCTCCTTCGCCCTTGATCCGGCGCACCTCGGCGCCGCAGGCCGAAAGCTTCTCTTCCAGGCGCTCGAAGCCGCGGTCGAGGTGGTAGACCCGGTTCACCACCGTCTCCCCGCGCGCCGCCAGCGCCGCAATCACCAGGCTCACCGAGGCGCGCAGATCGGTGGCCATCACCTGCGCGCCTTCGAGGTGGTCTACGCCGCGCACCCGCGCCTCGCCTCCCGAAACCACGATGTCCGCGCCCATGCGACCGAGCTCGGGTACGTGCATGAAACGGTTCTCGAAGATGGTCTCCCGGACCACGCTCTCGCCTTCGGCCAGCGTCATCAGGGCCATGAACTGCGCCTGGAAATCCGTGGCGAAGCCCGGATAGGGGTCGGTGACGACATCGACGGCAGCGAGGCGGGCCCCGTCGCGCTTCACCGTCAGGCCGTCGTTGCGGCGCTCGATCTCGACCCCGGCCTGTTCCATCTTCACCAGCAGCGCCTCCAGGTCGTCGGCGCGAGTGTTGGTGAGCCGGATCTCGCCGCCGGCGATGGCGGCGGCCAGGGCGTAGGTGCCGGTCTCGATGCGGTCGGGCGTCACCGCGTGCTCGACCCCGTGCAGGCGCTCGACGCCGTGGATGCGGATCTCGGAGGTGCCGGCCCCTTCGAGGTTCGCACCCATGCCGACGAGGCAATCGGCCAGATCGACGATCTCGGGCTCGCGGGCGGCGTTGGCGAGCGTCGTGTCGCCCCGAGCCAGCACCGCCGCCAGCAAGGCGTGCTCGGTCGCCCCGACGGAGGCGCTGGGAAAGGCGATCTCGGCGCCTTTCAGTCCGCGCGGCGCCTGGGCGTAGACGTAGCCTTCGTGCAGGTCGATGTGCGCCCCGAGGCGCTCCAGGGCCATTAGGTGGAAGTCGACCGGCCGGGCGCCGATGGCGCAGCCGCCGGGCAGGCTCACCTTGGCGTGTCCGGCCCGCGCCAGCAGCGGCCCGAGCACGTTGAAGGAGGCCCGCATCTGCCGCACCAGGTCGTAAGGGGCGATGGCGCTGAGTATCTCGGGCGTGTGCAGCACCGTCTCGGGACCGATTGGCCCGTCCCGGTCCTCCACCTCGGCGCCGAGGCGGCGCAGGATGGCGGCCATGAAACGGGTGTCGGCCAGGCGCGGCATGTTGGTGAGCCGTACCGGTTCGTCGGTGAGCAAGCTGGCGACCATCAGCTTGATGGCCGAATTCTTCGCCCCGCCGATGGCGATCTCGCCGTGGAGCCGGGCGCCGCCCCTGATCGCGATCCTGTCCATCAGGCTCCCCTAGCGCCGCCGGCGCGGCCGACGCGTCTTGTGCGGGCGAGAAGCCCTCTGGGGCAAGTGGGAATGAGGGGTTGGCGTCAGGATTGCCGGCCGGCCTTCCGGCGGCGCAGGTTCTTGCGCAGCTGCTCGGCCAGCCGTCGCTCGCGTTCGGGATCGGCGCGCTCGAGCGTCTCCACGCTCCGGCGCGGCGCCACGGCCGCCGGCTCGGATGAGGGTTTCCCCTTCCCTGCCCCGCGCCCTTTCGCTAACAACCGCGCCTCCGCGGTACGCGGGCGGGCCGCCGTAGCTCAGTGGTAGAGCGCATCCTTGGTAAGGCTGAGGTCACTGGTTCAATCCCAGTCGGCGGCGCCACTCTTCCTCCTTGCTAGGCTAGGTTCGCGCTTCTACCCGAATCGGATCAAGACTCGCACACCGCGTCGGGGCGTTCCCTCAGCCGCCCTGGCGCGGGGTTCACGCAAAGCGTTCGGCGGCCCTCCCAAAGCCCTCGGGAGGGCCGTTCGCTGTGCGGCCGGTCCCGCAGGCCGGGCTATGGTTGACATGAATTGCGAATTGCAATAGGCCACGGTCATCGCGGCTTGCGGCTGTGAGGGCGTCTGGCTCGTCTGGCGCCTGGGTCTTTGACATCGTGAATAGAGCTAACCGAGACCCGGCCGGAGGCGGACCCCCGGCCGCATCGCCGGCCGCCCAGCAGGGCCGCCTTCTCTTGCACACGACCGAGCAGATTCGAACGCGCCTGAGGCTCCAAGCGGAGTTGCTGCTCGCGCCAGTCATTCCCGGCCGGCTGCGCCGCCTGCGGCCCTGTCAGACCGTAAAATACGGTGATTTACGGTCCACGAGCCTTGGAGTGACCCCCTGGGATGAGACAGTGCACAGTTCTCCGTCGAGGGGAACTGATGCCGGGGAAGAGACGGGTCTACAGCGTTGTGAAGACGCCGGAGCGTGACGGGTGCGGCCACGAGCCCGAGCGTGCACAACCGTGCGAGGGCGTGCGAGAGCGTGCCGGAACGTGCAAGAGCGTGCGAAAACGTGCGAAAACGTGCGGGAACGTGCCGGAACGTGCCGGAACGTGCTAAAGCCTGCACTCAGACGCCGGCCGTAAGCTGAGGAAAATATTATCTATTTCTCGAATGATCGAATTTACCCCTTGTGACTCCTCTCTTGCCCGTCCTCGCCTGCGCGATAACTGGATAGATCCGATCCTCTGCTCCGCGTCATGGCCTTCCTTCCGCACCGCAACCCCGCAGCCATCGACGGCCCCCGGGCCGGCCGCCGGTGAACGCGCGCCTTTCCTATGCCGTGGGCGATATCCACGGCCGGGCTGACCTACTCGAAGAGGCGCTGCGGCTGATCGGCGCCCATCGCCCCGGCGAGGCCAGGCGCATCATCTTTCTGGGGGACTATGTCGATCGCGGACCGGAAAGCGCCGCCGTGGTCGACCGGCTGATGGGCCTGACCGCCGCCGGCGAGGCCATCTGCCTCAAGGGCAATCACGAAGCCATGATGCTGGATGCGCTGGCGGGCGGCGGCGCTTCGGACCTGTCGCTGTGGCTGGCCAACGGCGGGGCCCAGACCCTGGCCGCCTACAGCAGCGAGGATTGCGGGGGTATCGGCGTTCCCGAAAGCCACATGCGCTGGCTGGGGAGCCTGCCGCTGATGACGCAAGACCCGAACCGCATCTTCGTCCACGCCGGCCTTGCTCCCGGAATTCCGCTCGAACGCCAGTGGGAGCGCGTCGTCCTGTGGATCCGTGACAGGTTCCTGGAGGCCGGGTCTGGCGTTTTCGACAAGCACATCGTGCACGGCCACACCCCGCTCTGGGCCGGCAAGCCTGATCCGGCCGAGCCCGAACTGCTGGCGCAGCGAACCAACCTCGACACCGGCGCCTGGATGACAGGACGGCTCACCGTCGGCGTCTTCGACGCCGAGGTCCCCGGAGGGCCGGTGGAAATCCTCACCGCCCGCGGCGCGACCGGCGTCTGAAGCCCGGCCCCGCGACTGGGCTGGTACCGCCTCTCCGGATCGAACGGAGGACCTCCAGATCCACAATCTGGCGCTCTAACCAGCTGAGCTAAGGCGGCGCAGGAGCCGGGCGGAGATTTAATCGCCCCGCCGTTCGTTGGGCAAGGCGGTCGCGAAAAGGGGCCTAGACGCTCGCGCCAGGGCCCCTCGTCACCGGTATCGGACGGCTAGTCGCCCTGGGCGATCTGGAAGCGGATCGGGATGTTCACCTCGGCGCCGGCCACGGGCACGCCGTCCCTCGACATCGGACGCATCTTGAACAGGTGCGCCATCTGCAGAAGGGCCTGGCCGAAGCCATAGCCGTCCGGATCTTCCGAAACGACCGAACAGCCGGTCACGCTGCCCTTGGCCGTCACCGTGCACCGCATCTCGGCGTGGCCCGCGATTCCCAGCCGCTGGGCGCGTTCAGGATAGTAGCGCGCCAAGTCGTCGGCGTTCGGCTTCGAAGACCAGTCGGGTTGGGTGACCACCGTCGGCCGCGGCGGCGGCGGCGCCGGAGCGGCGACCACCGGAGGCGCGGGCGGCCGCGGAGCGGGCTTTTGCACCGGCGGGATGTACAGCGGCGGGGGGGCCGGCACGTTGACGGCCATCGGCGGCGGTGGTCGCGGCTGCACCGGCGGCGGCGGCGGCAGATTCTTCGGCGGCGGCGGCGGCGGCGGTGGCGGCGGCGGCGGAGGCGGCGGATGGATCAGCTGCGCCTCGGTCTTCTCCTCGGAGTAGTTCTGGTACATCGTGTGGAACTTCTGGTTCCACAGGTACACGCCGACCAGGAGGTGGATCGCGACCGACAACAGGATGGCGATGAGCACGCCCCTGTTGCGACGCGGACGCGGCAAATCGAACGGATTGTGAGCCGGGTGGGCGACATCGGTCGGCGGCGCGATGGGCGCGTCGGTCATTTCTTCAGACCCGTCCGATCCTCGCCGACGAGGGCGACGCTGTAGAAGCCGTTGTCCTGCAGCTTGTTCATCACGCCCATGAAATCCATGTAGAGCAGGTTCTCATCGCCGCGGATGAAGATGCGCTCGCGGGCCGGATCGCGGTGACCGACGGCCTCGCGCAGATCATCGCCGAGCGTATCCAGGCTGGACTCGTTGTCGCCGACGTAGACCCGGCCGTCACTCTTGATCGAGATGTACACCGGCTTGGGCGGATTGGGCGCCGGCTTGGCCTGCGCCGTCGGCAGCTTCACCTTGATGGACACCGTCGCCAGCGGCGCGGCCACCATGAAAATGATCAACAGCACCAGCATCACGTCGACGAACGGCGTGACGTTGATCGTATGGTTCTGCTGGACGTCGTAGCGTCCGGCAGAAGGCCCGGAAAGCTTTGCGGCCATGTAACTCCTACCCTCAGGCCCCGCGGTCGAGCTGGCGTGAGATGGCGTTGATCAGCTCGGCGACAAAGCCCTCGGAGCGCGCCCCGTAACTGGTGATCTGGGTCTGGAAGTAGTTGTAGAACACCACCGACGGGATGGCCGCGAACAGGCCGATGCCGGTGGCCAGCAGCGCCTGGGCGATGCCGGGCGCGACCACCGCGAGGTTGGTGGTGTTGGTGTTGGCGATGCCGATGAACGAATTCATGATCCCGTAGACGGTGCCGAACAGGCCGATGAAGGGGGCGTTCGCGCCCACCGAGGCCAGGAACTGCATGCCGCCCGAGAGGCGCCGCGCCAGTGACGACTGCACCGCGCCGATGGCCGTCTGCGCCCGGGTGATGGTGGAATCGCGGTGCTCGCCGGCGACCTTGAGTCCGGCCTCACGGGAAAGCTCCACCTCGGCCGAGGCGGCTGCGGCCATGTCGGCCATTGGATTGCCGGCGAAGTCCTCGCTCTCGGCGATCTGGCCCATGTCGCGGATCGACTTGGCGCCGCGGAAGGATTCCAGGAAGCGGTCCGATTGCCGGCGCAGGCTGGCGAACTCGATCAGCTTGATGACCAGCAGGGTCCAGGAAAGGATCGAGCAGGCCAGCAGTCCGAGCATGACCACCTTCACCACGATGTCCGCCTGCATGAACATGCGGATCGGGGTGAGCCGGCCGGCGTATTGCCCGCCGACCTTGAGGTTTTCGGCGTTCACCGGAGCCGGCGCGGCCGGAGCGGCGGCCGGGGCCGGGGCGGCCGCGGCGGGCGGAGCGGCGGCGGGCGCGGCGTTCTGGGCCAGCGCCGGGGCGGCGACAAGTACGGCCACAGCCGCAATGGCGGCGATCACGGGAGAGGTTCGTCTGGATGCGAGCATCGGGCGCGGGTTCCTGCTAGATCGAGGACTATCTCGTTAAGGTCGCCGCGCGATTGCGGCAGTTCGAAAGCCTTACCGAAGCTTTAGACTTGCGGCCGGCGTCCTTTGGCAACGAGATTTTGTATCGTCAAGGGGCGCAGCGGCGCTGAAGTTCTGTCGTATGCGTCGGCAAGGGGGCGGACGTTGCAGCGCAGTATCCCAAGGACCTTGCCAGGCAAGGACTTTCGCCACCGGAGACGCCGGCCCCGTCGCACTGCAACCGGGACCAAAAGCCCATCGATACGCGCCGCCGGCGGGCCATGAGCCCTCGCCCGGCGGAGATCCGGCCGCGCCCTCCCTTGCAGCTGAACCGAGCCTTCAGCCGCCTTTGGGCGGCGCAGGCGGTGTCCGATTTCGGCGCTCTGATCAGCCGCGAGGGCTTGCCGCTGGCGGCGGTGCTGTCTCTTGGCGCCGGCCCGGTGCAGCTGGGCGTGCTGGCGGCCGCCAGGGCGGCTCCGGCGGTGCTTGTCGGCTTCGGCGCCGGGCGGATCGTCGATCGCGGCTCGCGGCGGGCGATCCTGATCGCCGCCGACCTTGGTCGCGCCGCCGTTCTGGTCCTCGTGGCCGTTGCCGCGCTCGGCCATCACCTGACAGCCGTATGGCTGTATCTGGCGGCCGCTCTGGTGCGGGCGCTGAGCGATCTCTTCGATGTCGCCGACCATGCGATCCTGCCGGCGCTGGTGGCGCGCCAGCAGTTGCTGGCGGCGAACGCGCGCCTGGCGGCGACGGAGTCGGCGGCGGAAGTCGGCGGACCAGCCCTGGCGGGCGTTCTCTTCACCCTGCTGACGGCGCCCATCGCCATCGGCCTCAACGCCGTCACCTATCTGGCCTCGGCGGCCCTGCTGGCGGGCCTCCCCCGGCGGGCGCCTTCGGCGCCCTCCCCGGCCGGCCGATCGCCCCCGGCGCCTGGGCTTGCCCTGGCGTTCGCCTCGCCGCTGCTGCGCCCGCTCATCCTGGCGAGCGGCGCCAGCGCCTTGGCCGGCGGCTTCTTTTCGGCGCTCTACATTCTCTTCGCCATCCGCACCCTGGGCCTTACCCCGGCGATGCTCGGGATCACCATCGGCGCGGGTGGTGTCGGCGCCCTGGCCGGAGCGGCCCTGGCCGGCCCGACGGCGCGCCGTTTCGGTTTCGGGCCGGCGCTGATCGGGGCCTGGCTGCTGAGCGGCGGCTTCGCCTTCCTCGTCCCGCTCGCCCACGGGCGCTGGTCCGGCATGGCGATGCTGATGCTGGCGCAGGTTCTCGGCGACGCCGCCGGCGCCGCCGCCCTGGTTCACGCCAAGACGGTGCGCCAGACCGCGGTCGCCGACCACGAGCTCGGCCGGGCGGCCGCAGCCTTCACGGCAGTCGGCGGCGCGGCGGCGGCCGCCGGAGCGCTGGCCGGCGGTTACCTGGCGCTCGGCCTGGGCGTGCGGGGCGCGCTCTTCGCCGGCAGCGCCGGCCTGCTCGCCGCGCCGCTGTTCTGCCTTGTCCGGCCGCTCCGAAGCCTGCGGGAGGTCGGGGCTGGACAGGGATAATTCGATGATCGTCTAATTAGATAGACGTCGAAGGAACAACGAATGGACTCCCCCGCGGACGAAGCCGGCGTCCTCGAATTCTTCAAGGCGCTGGCCAACGACAGCCGGCTCAGGATGGTGGGGCTTCTGGCCGAACGCGAACGCACCGGCGGCGAGCTGGCGCGCGCGCTCGGCATTTCCGAGCCTACGGTTTCGCACCACCTGGCGATGCTGGCCCGCCTGGGGCTGATCTCCACCCGCGCCGAGGGAACCACCCGGCGCCACCGGCTCGACACCGCGCGCCTCGAGGCCTTCCGAGCGGCGCGGCTGGGCGCCCTGGCGCCGCGCGCCTCGGCGCCGAGGTGGCCGCCGTCTTCCCGTGCGGCGGCCCCACGGGGCGGCGGCTCGAGGAGCTGATGGGCCGCGAAAGGACTCCGAGCCTCGCCATCGACATCGCCGAGGAGACCCGCGAGAACTTTTCGATCACCGAACGCGGCAACGGCGCCCAATTCCTGTTCTGCCTGCCGGGGCCGCGGCTTCGCCCATACGAGACCGCCAAGATCCTGAAATCGGTGTCGGTGCTCGCCTTCAGTTCGAAGATCCTGTGCGCCAGCGGCAGCCTGCCGCGCGGCGTCCGCGCCGACGCCTACGCCCGCATCGCCCGCCTGGCGCGGCAGGCCCGGACCAGGATGGCTGTCGACGCTTCCGGGGCGGCGCTCACTGCGGCGCTGCGCGAGCGCGTCTGGCTCGTCAAACCGAACCTCTCGGAATTGCGCGAGGTCACCGGCGCGCGTCTGGCCGACATCGGCGCCCAGGCGCAGGCCTGCGTTCGGCTGGTCGAGCGCGGCAGCGCCGAGATCGTCGTCCTCACCCTGGGAGGGGACGGCGCCCTGCTGGTTACCGAGCGAACGGCTCTCTGGGCGATTCCGCCGCCGATCGCCGCGGTAAGCTCGGTGGGCGCTGGCGACAGCTTCATGGGCGCGCTGCTGTGGGCGCTGAACCTCGACCTCGGCCTCGAGGAGGCGCTGCGCTACGGCGCGGCCGCCGGCGCGGCCGCCCTTTCAGAGCACGGCACCGAGCTCGCCTTCCCGGAGCGCATCGCCAAGCTGCTGGCGGCAGTGAGAGTCGAAGACGTCCGACGGGGCGGGCGGCAAACCTCGCCTGCCGCGCTTCGCAAACGGCCGCTCGATGCGGCAGCCGCCCTCCCGGCCGGCGCCCGGCCAGGCTGCGGGCCGGGGGCCGGGGCTTGAACGCCTTGGGTTAGGATCTGAGAGAATGGTGCCTGGGGGCGGAATCGAACCACCGACACGCGGATTTTCAGACGGCGAGTGTGCCTCTAGATTTCAAGAGGTTGCCCTCTTGGCGAATGGAAAACGCCGGTGTTCGGGCGGCTAGGTGATCGGTCTCGAACGGAAAACGTCAGCCTTACCCGACCGAGAGGCCCTCTGAAGGTGAAAGGGACTGACACGCTGGGGGCTAATCCTCTACAGTCCCCGGGACTCAGCGAGGACTGGACGCGGCCGCGCTAATGACGGAGACGCCTGCCCTTCCTCACTTTCGGCGCGCGCCTGTCACCGAATTCGCAATCTCAATTCAGTTCGAAGCGCTGGACAAATTCAATTTCGCTCACATTGGGCCGCTCCATCAGAGCTTCGCTTCGGAGTTTCCGGGAATCGAATTTCACCCGCCGATCCCCCCCATGATAGAGGTCTTTGGGCCCGTCACACCTACTATCAACCTGCCGTTTTTGTTACCCTGGGCGTCCATCGGACAGATACCGAGAATGTGGATGCTTGATGACAAGAACGAGAAACTAATACAGTTCCAGCAAGATCGATTTGTTATTAATTGGCGCAAGACAAAAGAGAACATGGAATATCCGCGATATCCAGGTCTTCGCGATGAGTTCTTTGTTGATCTTGAGAAGTTGAGGGCGTTTCTGTCTGAACGAGAGCTCGGGGAGATCATTCCTGTCCAGTGCGAGCTGACCTATGTAAACCAAGTCCCCGCTCCTGAGGGCGTCGCAGAGCTGTCCGCGAGGGCATTTGCCAACTGGCGGGAGCTCCGGCCGACGCGGCTCGGGTCCCCAGAAGACGTCGCGATCAACCAACGATTTGTAATTCGGGGGGACGATGGCGGTCCGATCGGACGAATCTATTTTCAGTCGGCCCCATCGGCGCAGCCCGTCGAGACCCGGAGCGTTCAACTGATGATGATTGGCAGGGCTGCCCCCTCGAGCCGGTCTCTCAACGCAGCCCGCGAGCGCCTAGATAGTATGCACGAGCTGATCGTTCTGAGCTTCGTCGAGCTTATGTCGAAAGAAATCCAACAGGAATGGGAGCCCGCGTGATGGGGTCGGCCGCACTGCTCTACCGCGAGCGCCAAGCGGACGCGCCGGCTCTCACCCCGATCTGGCCGAGGCCCGTTCTACCGGCGCCGGCCACCGCTGCCATCATCGAACGGCAGTTTCAGTGGTCTGTCCAGGTTGTCGCCCGACTACTCGATCTCGCTTCGCTGCCCGTCGGGTGGGACGGCCATCGCGGCCGCCCGGTTTCGCCTCAGTCCGCGACGTACGCGCTCGACGTGCTCGCGGCCGTCATGCGGCCGGGAACCCCTGCGCCGTCGATCGTGCCACTTTCTGGGGGCGCGGTTCAGCTGGAGTGGCACAGAAAGGGGTGGGACATTGAGTTGGAAATCGGAGGCCCTGGTGAAACGCATCTTTACACTCGGGAGCTCCGCACCGGCGACGAAGAGCATGTTGAGTTGGGCGCGGATCTGGACCGGTTTGCGACAGCTCTCGAGCACGTTCGAGACCCATTCTGACGCCTGAATGGCCCTGACCCCGCCGCGCGGTCCTGATGGCCGAGTGTTGCCTCACGACGACGCGGCAATCGCCTCGGACACCTGGGTCGTTCGCCACGTCAGCGCCGATCATCATGTTGTGCGCGATGACAATCTTGGCGTGCGGCGGCTTTCCACCGGCGCCTTCAGCGCGACCTCTGGCGAGCCAGGTCACGGAATGAGCGTCGACATCGGGCAAGTGTTGCGCGACCTCGGCCTAGTCGAAGGTGCGATGGTCCCTGCAGGTCATGGCGGAGTTCGCTTGTCCGTGGGAGCGCTCCGCCGGCTGACGTTGAGGGTGGGCTCCGACCCGGAACCGGGCAATCCGGCGCACGGCCAGACGTGGGGTGCCGAAAGGAGACTCCGCCGAAAGCTTCTGGAGATTGCCTGCGCCGGCGGCTGGGTGATTGCCCTGCCGGGCGTGGCCCTCGAGGCCTGAACCGCCTCCGGACCGCCCGGCGCGACGCTTCACGTCGCTCAGAGAGGGCCCCCCCGAAGATTTTGGGTCCTTCCTGCGGATTCTTTTGTTGCGGGCATTTCGCGCCGCGGATCTGCGCTAGTCTGGCCGGGAAATCGAAGCCTTCACATTCAGGGACGGCCCCGGGAACGGTGGGAAGGCGGGAATAGTCAGCTCCGTGCGGCGCTCTTTGCCGAGAGCGGAGGCGCATTCCCACTATGACTCTCTCCCGGTGGGAAGGGAGTGGGAAGGGAGTGGGAATGTACAACTTCGTGCGCGTTCATAAGACGCTGCGGAGGATGATTGAGAGAGACATCAGCTTTTTGGACGTTGTCCGCGTCTTGCGCGGCGGCGACATCGTTGGAGACATCACCGCAGGAAACACCGAAGGGGAATGGAAATGCAAAATAGTCGCACGAAGAAAAGGGGGCCAGAGACTTGGGCGTAGTCACGGTCGTCCTGAAGAACGGGCGACTGTTTGTGAAGACGGCGGAGTGGGAGGACCTTTGAACCAGAGGTTTTACCGCTCCGGAGAAAAGATCAGGCCCGCGCCATATCCCTACCGCGCCAGCGGCGGCCTTGAGGGCATTTACCTCCTCAACGGCTACCGCGTTGAGGAACACGACGGCGAACAGCATGTGTCCATTCAGCCGTGGCGGCAAGAAGGGCGGAGCTGCGAGAGCCTCCGCCCTTTCGCCGGAAAGGCGCAAAGAGATCGCGCGTAAGGCCGCCGCCAAGCGCTGGTCTTAGGCGAAGACTAGCTCGCGCTCGCGTTCGTCCTCCGACTCCGAGCGTCTGCGTTCAACCCACTTGTCGGCGTGGCTGAACTCCGCAGGCGCAGGCGTGACCTCGTCCTGCGCGTCCAGTTCTTGGAGCTTGCTCAGAACCAGTTCCCTGAGGGCGGTTGCCTCTTCCTCGGTCATCACCAAGGCTAGGAAGATGGCCCGCAGCAGCTTCTCGGCCGGCCCCGGAATCTCACACACCCCCTTTTCCCAGCGCGCTACGGACTGACTGTCATTTCCCAGGTGAGCCGCCAGCTCGGCCTGCGTCAGGTCCATGGTCTTCCGCAGAAATCGGATTTCGCTCCCGGTGAGCCCCTTCCGGTATGTCACCAGATAGCGTCCAATCTCCTTGTGGAGGCCCTCCACGAAGCGCGCCGGCCGAAGCCCGGCAAGCGCGGCCCCTACCGCAAGGCGGGAAATTCAAACTGAGACACTGCCCCCAAATAGCCTCGCTTGACAAGCATGGCGCCCCCGCGTCTCGCTAGCGGGCGATGAGTTATGTGATTTCATCCGATTCAGCGACCGGGTCGCACACGCCTCGCCCGCATCCGCGGCGGCCGGAAATTCAAACTGAGACACTACCTATTTGGGAAACTGAGACACTACCCCTTTCCGTGAGACCGGGCGCAGGACCTGGCGGCGCTGCGCGACGGCCAAAATCCCGGCGCGCGATGGACTTGTCACGGAAGTCATGAACCTTCGACGACTGTTGATCGAGACGTGCGGGCCGGCTCAAGCCCCTTGCCTCGGACCCAGACTTCGAGCTTGGCTCTCGCCTCGCATCTGAGGCGAAAAAGGTGCGCCACGCGGATCGCAAAGGCGGCGAAGGCTCTTGCGGATGAGGCGCGCGGCGGTTCCTCTTGAGACCACGCCGACGGTTAAAAAGCTTCAAGGGGGGTCCTGACGGCCGCGAAGTTCTGCTTTCGTTCACGCGTAGGCCATCGCAATCCGGACCGCGTTCCGCTCGCCTATCGCCGGGCGCGCTGCGAGAGCGTCGGCGACATGCTCCGCGAGCGATGGTGGCCTGGTCATGACGGCGAACCTGCGCCTGGTTGCGCGGGTCGGCGGCCCAGGAACGAGCCTATGGAACCCGAAACCGCCCGTTGTCGCCGCCTCGTCTGCGTCGGGGTCGTCGACTTCCAGGCGAGAGCGCTAGGTATGGCCCCGCACGAACCGTTGCAGGCCCCATGGCCACCCGAGCGTCAGTGAGGCGACCATGGCCTTCCCTGCGCCCGAGAGTTGGGATCGCCTGCCGACCGTCAGCCGCCTGATCTCACCGGCCAATCGCTTCCTTTATCGCGGCAGGGTCGGTTTGGGAGATCGGCTGGAAAAGGCGTAGTGTCGGCGCCCGATCATCGGCCGCGACATATGCGCGTGTGGCCCCCGGGGGCGTCCAGGGAGCTCTTCCGGTGGCTGCTCGAGAACCCCGGCTGTTTCGCGGGGGCGAATCGCGATCCCGAGCTTCTCATTCGCTACTCCCGACTGCGCCGCGCCGCCCCCTTCATCGGCCGATCGTGGACTGTGGCCCGGGCGGGGCGCACTCATAAGACACGAACGCCGTTCGTGTGCTTCCGGCCGAGCTAGGCCGCGGATTCCGATAGTGCGCTTGGGCGTTCCAAGGGCTCGGCGGCCTGCTGCGAGAACCTGATCCGGGCCGACCTTACGGAAGCGCAGCGGGCGCAGCCTGCCCCAAGATGGACGAAACCGAGCCGCCGACCATGATCGCGGCACACGGCCTGGCCGGCCTCATGGTATACGCTATCGCCTTCGTCACGCCAGGGCGCGGTCGCCGGCCTACGGGCTGCTGCGTCACCCCTCACGTCGCGAGCGCGTCCTCGCCAGCCGCGGCGAGCGGCGGCGACCGTACCAGGCTACCGCCGACGCCCAGGCTCTCGACCGTCGCGCCGGCGGCGCCCTCGAGGTAGGCGGTCACGCCCGCGAACAGGCGCTCGGCCCCCCGCCATGAGCGCCACGGCTCGTCTTCGCCTTCCTCTGCCGTCTGGAACAGGCGCGTGCGCGCCCTCTGGAGCATGAACGCGGCTCCCAGGGGCGAGGTCGGGGTGACGAATTCGAGCGCCTGGGCGAGGTGGTGTTCGCGGTCGAACAAAAAGCACGCGTCACTTGGATCGTTCGCCTCGAGCTCGCGGATCCGGCTCGCCAGCTCTGCGAGCTTGCGGGCGATCGCCAAGGCCGGGCAGCCCTGAGCGTCGGCGGATGATGTGTTGGCCATCGTTTCGTCCTTCGTTCCGACCGGCGAGCCCGGCCGGGTTGGCGGAAGGGATTCCGCTTCGCCGCTTCCGTCAAGCCAAATGGCACAAGCGTTCCGGTGGACCGTGGATCAGGTCCGAATTATTAGGTCGCCGACACGGACGAATCACGGCATCGCTGGCCGGCGATGGCGAGGGTCTCCAGGAACCGATTGACACCCGAGTCGCTGCGGGCCGCTCGGGCGCTGCTCGAGCTCAGCTGCTCGAGCCTGGCGCGGGCCGCCGGCGTGTCGGCAAGCTCGATCTCGAGGATCGAACGCGGCCATCTTCCCCGGCCAGGAACGGCGGCCAAGCTCACGCGGTTCTTCGGCTCGCGGGGCGTCGAGCTGATCGCCGGGCGAGCCCGAGCGGGAGCAACCATCGCCCTGGTGATCGAGGATCGCGATGGCCGTTAGAACGACGGATCAATCGGCTCGGGCGCAACCTACCGGTCAAGCCGGACAATGTTGCGAAGGTTCGCTTCGCCCTCGAAGGCGGCCGGCGCGACCGGAGCGTTTATCCGCAGGGGTCAAGGGATGATGATCGTCCCTTCGAGCGCGCGGGTCCCACCTTGGGGCCGAATATCGCTTGGGTGGGTGGCCCGGCGGCGGACAGGTCAGATCGTTCTGGGCGCCGCGCCGCCCGGTTGGGAAGCGCTGCGCAACCCCATCTGTTCCGGCGGCTTCGATCTATTCGTCAGGCTTGAGCATCCGGCGATGCCCTTGCCGTCGCCAGCGCCTGAATCCCCAGACGACGTGATCGCCTACAGGCTTCCGAACGGCCAGATTGCGGTCTGGTGGCGAGGCGGGACGTACGTTGGTCCTCTGGCCACCGGCGATGCGAGGCTCGAAGAGCCCGACATCCCTTCCGAGTGGGCGGCGCTGCTGCGAGCTGCAGATCGGGGCGAAGATCTCAAATCGCGGGGCATCCATGTCCGGCCCGATAAAACCGGGCCTAGGTTCTCTGGCGAATCTGGCGCGGCGCTCCCGGCGGCCGCGGAGCTGTATCGCAAGGTGATTGACGCTCGGGCCGCGGCCTGTGCGGCTCTAAGAGGCGAGGTCGACGAACCCGAGCTCAGCCCTCGGATGCACAACTGGGAGGTGGCCAGAATCCACCTAGCCCAGGCGCTAGAAGTCGAAGCGGCCGGCGCGGCGTCCCGGCGGGCCGCGCTAGGCAGGGGGTCAGCCGCCGCTGCAGGCCGCCGGACGCGCGCCAAGGAGGATCGGTATAGATCAGTCTGCAGAATCGTCGACAAGTGGGATCCCGAGAAACAGGGCGAGCCAACTCGCGCGGCGATCCGCGAAGCTTTCAATCAACAAGCCCAGATAATGGGGATAAGCAACATCACCGACCCCGGGATCGTCGGCGCGGCGATCAGATGGGCCCTTGAGCGCAAAGAGGGCAGGCGGCCGATCACTCAAGAGCGGCTGGATCAGCTCGGTATTCGGACTCCTAGCGACAAATAGCCGGTGCACCGGCCGGTGCGACCGGTATACCCCTCAGCCGAAACAGCTGATGGTCAGCCTTATGAGTGAGGCCCGACTTTCATTTGGCGCGCTTCGCGACGTTACGATGCGGTCGCAAGCGACCGTTTCCGCCGCGGCTGACCTTTGCGCCCGCTCGGGTTTAGGCCAGATCGCGACACTGCTTGGCGATGTGCGCGCCGACCTCGGGTTGGTCGATCACGCCCTGGCCGAACGGGACGCGGCGAACCGAATGCGCGGGCCCGCGATCGCGGATACCCGGCGGCGAAATGCCGAAGCGCAGTCAGGAGCGTTTCGGGATCAGGCGCTCGAGCTCGCCCGGCTTCTGCGGCTGGCAGAGCCTGACATAGGGCTGAGCGCCCTCGCGCGCCGCCTCATACAGGCATTCGGGGGCGCCCATGTGCCCGCCGAAGATCGACTGCGCCACTTGCTGGGCGAAGCCGAGCGGGACGGCCGCCTTCCCTGTCGCCCCCGGCGTTCGTCCCCATCGCACGCCGACAGCGCAACCGCAAAGAATCGAGGAGCGCCGGCCCAATGACCACGGTGAAAGTTCTGAGCGCGCCGCGGCGCCTGGATGAGGAAGATGAAGCGTATCAGGCCCGCTTGCGAGCGGAGGCCGTGGCATTCGAAACTCAACAAGCGACGGCGGCGCGCGCATTGGAAGAGCGGCTCGAAACCGGGAGGCAACAGCGGCTTGACCGTGCCGAAGCGGTAAGCGCCGCCATCGAGCACGCGCGCGAGGGCGCCTACACCTCCGAACCATCGGTCGCCCAGACGAACTCCGAGCTCAGCCAGGCTCGCGAGAGCCTTTCGATCGAAGAACGGGCTGGGCAAGTGCTGGCTGGCGGCCTCGCTGACGCCCAGGACCTGTTGCGGGAACGTAAAGCCGAGCTGGAGCGGCGGCTGACCGGCCCGTCCGGGGAGGAGCTGACGAAAGAAGTGAAGGCGGTGACCGGTCTGCGGAACGAGATCGGCACGCTGGAAGCCGTGTGTGAGCGCCGGTTAGACGCCCTCGGAGTCAGCGATGCGCGCGTCGCCGATGCCAAAGTCTTGGTGAACGAGCGCGAGTCCGCCCTGGCCCAGGCTCGGCTTCGCGAACGGCTAGCGGTCGAAGCCATACCTGCCGCGCAACGGTTTGGCGTGGGCATCAATGCCGCGGCGGAGATCGCGGAGCGCAGCGTCGGCGAGTTCAATGAACTTCTGACGGTTATCCGTAAGGTGCGCGCCGAGGTGGAAGCCCTCCCTCGCACCATCTATGACATCGCAAACCGATATGGCCTTTCTCCCGCGCAGGAAACGCCTGTGCGCCGCCGATCGAATGGAAGAGCGGCAGCGCCGGGCCGTCCGGCTAGGCCCGAGGCCGCCGAGGCGCGCATTAGCGTCAATCTCGATCCGGCCGCGACCGGACCTTGGGTCCGCGCCGTCGAGCCCGGGGCGGTCGGGCCCCGGATCATCGAGTCGTGACCGAATTCGCTCTCATCAAGATTGCCTCGGCGCTCCATACGCCCGCGACCGACGACGGGTTGAGCGCGTGGTCATGCGAAGCCGGGAGCGTGATCTTCCTGCCCGCTGGTCGCCTCGCGCGCCTGTGCCAGGCCTATGGACACGAGGTCCTCGGGCCGCCGCGCCCGCGCGCTCGGGCCGCGCTAGCCCCCTTCCGCAATCGCATAATCTCCGGGCTTCGCCGAGGCTTGCAAGCGCCCCGCGGCGAGGGAAGCAGCCGGCCGGCGACAGATAGCTCCGTTTCTGGCGCCGGCGGCTGTGACCAGGCGAACGCGGTCCGCCCTCGCTCTTGGGCCAGGTTCCTCTTTTTCGGGCTTCGCCGCGCAGCGAGCGCCGCGGCGAGGGCCGCGCCGGCGGTGGCATCTCCTTCCGCCGCCGGCGCGCACGCCGTTCGCCACCAGAGTCGCCCGCGCGCGCGACCAGGTCGCCGATAATGTCTGAGATCCCTGAGGGGCGCGCGATAGCCGTTCAGGTCGGCGACGCCATGGACGTCGCGGCCGCGCCGGGGCGCTTGGCTTTCAAGTGCCGCGCGGGAGAGCGGTTCTTCACGCCATACGGGCGTCTCGCCCAGTTCCTGGCGAGCTTCGCCGCTCCGATCATAGCCACCGGCCCCCTGCCGGAGGACATGGTCGGCGACCTTAACGCCCGGCTGTTGCCGTCCAACGCGGGAAGGACCTTGCGTTGCCCGATCCTACAGGGCCGAGGCGAGCTCATCGGCCGCCTTCGCCTCCCGAGAGAAGGAACGCCCGAGCTCGCCTTCGTCGCTCGGGGTTCCTTCGACGCCGCGTGGGCGGAAAACGAATTCGAGCTCCTCGCCGCGACGATCGCCGCGCTCTTCGCCTCGGCGCCCCCCGGCCAGCAACGGAAAGGCGGCCTGACAAGATGGCCAACCGCTTCCAGATCGACATAACCGCCCGCGACCGAACGAGCGAGGCCCTCAAGAGCGTCAACGACAACTTCGCCAAGATCGGCAAGGGGACGGCGCTCGAGCGCGTCCAGCGCGGCTTCGCCGATATCGTCGGCCGCAGCCGCGCCTTCGGCGACGTCGGCCGCAGCCTGGCCAGCCTGGGCGCGTCGGGGACCCTGGCCAGCGGCGGCATCGGCGAGGCCGCCGGCGGCATGGCCGAGCTCGCCGGCGCTGCCGGCCTGGCCGCCGGCGGGGCCGTGGCCGCCGGGGCCGCGGTCGCCAAGTGGGAGGCTGCCTATTCGAGCGCCGGCGCGAGCATCGGCCGCGTCGCCACGGTGCTGGGGATGAGCACGACTCAGCTGCAGCAATACGAGATCGCCGGCCACAAGTTCGGGGTTACGACGCAGGCCATGGACGGGGCCTTGATGAACCTCGGCCAGACCCTGCAGGACGCGGTCGCCGGCCGCAACCAACCGGCCCTCGTGCTCCTCACCAAACTCGGTGTCACCATCCATCGCCTGCCGAATGGCGCCATCGATGCCGCCCGGGCGATGAACGACCTCAGCAAGGCCATGGCGCGCCAGAACCCGCAGACGCGCAACATGATCGCCCAGCAGTTCGGCCTCACCGGGGCGATCAACTTCTTGACCGCCTCGTCGAAGGATCAGCAGAAGGCCCTCGACGCGGCGGCCCGGTCGGGCGCCATCCGCACCCAGGCGGAGATCAATCAGGACCAGAAGCTGCAGGCGTCCATGGACGCGCTGCACGACCGCTGGACCGGCCTGCTCAACGTGTTCGAGCGCAGGATCGGGATCCCGGTCCTGGACATCTTCGTCGACAAGCTGAGCAGCATCCTCACGCTGCTCGACGATATCTTCGAGAACAAAAAGGGCGGGCTGCAGAAGAAGGTCACCAACTTCGAGAGCCGACTCGCCGTCGAGGCGCACGCGGTCCTGGGAACGCCGCTTCCGGCCGGATCGGGGGGCCCTGCCGCCAAGCCGCTGGCCGGCGCCGAGGCCGGGCGCCGCCGCAACCAGCTCATGGCGTTCTTCATGAGCAAGGGCTGGTCGCGCGAACAGGCCGCGGGGATCGTCGCCAACATCGAGCGCGAGAGCGGCTATCGCGCCGACGTCTATGGCGACAACGGCGAGGCCTACGGTCTGGGCCAATGGCACGCCGACCGCCAGGGCGCCTTCGCCCGCCGCTACGGCAAGAACATCCGCCAGGCCTCGCTCATGGAAGAGGCCGATTTCTACAATTACGAACTCACCGGAGGTTCCGAACAGGCCGCGGGCCGGCGCCTGCGCGGCGCCCGCAGCGCCGCCGAGGCCGGCCAGATCGTCTCGATGTATGACGAGCGCCCGGCTGATCGCGCCGGCGAGGCGGCGGCCCGCGGCCAGCTCGCCGCCAACATCGCCGGCAAGGTGCACGTCGACGTCAACCTCAGGGGCGCGCCGCCCGGGACGACGGCCCAGGTCGCCACCACCGGCGACGGCGTGACCGCCGGGGCGCGCATCGCGCCCAGCATGCCCGGGGCCTCGATCTGAGAACCTGAAGAAGGAGAAATTCATTGTTCGCGCGCCCCCTGCCCTACTCGGCGTCCCGACCGCGGCCGGCCCTTTCGGCGGCGGTCGCGCCATGGGCTAAATTTCTCGGCTTGGCGCGCCGCGCCAAGCGCCCCGCGAAGATTCAGGCGGCTGCCATCGGCGCGGCCGAACTGGAGGACGCCGCGGAGGGATTCGCTCACCTTCGGTCCGACGGCCCCGACAAGATGCCCGGACGGGTACGCATTGCAAAGATGCAAGAGGAGCATGAGTCTCGCCGGGCGGCGGACGAGGAGTCAGCTCAGCCGGGCGAGGACTCCGATGAGCGTGGTCCTGTGACGGCAAAGGCGACGGCCGAGGAGATTGTTTCCGCGGCCGCGAAAGCGCATGGCCGACCACGGCCGAAGGTTGCCGCCCTCCGCGCCGATGTCGGCCCCTTCGAACCGCGTCGAATGACGGCGGCGGCGCTGGCGCGATTGATCGTCAAGGCCGGCGCCGGGGCTCGAGGTGAAAAGCCGCCGCCCGTCGAACCGCCTTTCCGCCTCGAGTACTTGGGTCTCCAACCCGACAGGCATGGGCCGCGAGCCGGGCCGAGCCCGACGCAACGCTCGGCCCTCGCCCAGGCCATCATTGCCGCCGGTCGCAAGGCGCGCGGCGAGAATCCCGACGGCAGCTTGCCCAAGAGCGTCGAGCGCCGCCGTTTGGGTCTGCCCGCGTAGGCGTGGCCGCCAGCGGGGCGAGGCGCTGTTGATGGCCGACGACCCGTATGGCGGACTTGTCGAGGAATACGTTGTCGACAAGCCGGTCCTGCTCGTCGAAGGCGAGACCAGGGCCGCCTGCGCGGCCAGGCTCTTTCCTTCGATCCGGGTGCTCGCCTGGTCGCTGCCGCTCGACGCAGACGATTGGGCGACCCGCCTGGTCGGCGATGTCGCCCTCATTTGGCCAAGCGCCCGGCCAGGCGGCCTCGAGGCCGCCTATGAGGCGAAGGAAGCCCTGGCGGACGTCCCCGCGCGGCTGCTCGACATTCCGACCGCACTCCTTCCCCCGGGCTGGGCGCGCGGCGCGCCGATCCCGGCCGACTTCGATCCAGGACCGGCGCTCGCTCTGCTCGAGGCGGCGGCGGCTCCGGAGCTCGGCAAGGAGACCGATTGGCCGCCAGGGTTCTTCGAGGACGGGAGATCCCTTTACTGGCGCCCCGAGGAAAAGAAACCGCCGGTCAGGCTCTGCGCTAGGCCTGACGTGCTCGGCCTGGCCAGGGACCAGTTCGGCTCAAACTGGACGACTGTCCTTAGCTTCGCCGATCGCGAGGGGCGGCAGAAGACAGTGCTCGCCCCCCACGCCGACCTGGCCGCCGGCAAGGTCGACGTGTTCAGCCGGCTGGCGGGCATGGGCCTGTCCATGCGGTGCGACAAGCTCGGCCGCGAGAAGCTCGCCACCGCAATCATCGGCGTGCGCACCCCGCGTCTGATCGAGCTGGCCTATTCCTGCGGCTGGCATGGTGACGCCTATGTCCTGCCGGGCGTGACCATTGGCGCTCGGGCCGAACCTGTCATCTACGATGGCCCGCCCAGCGCCAGCTTCCACGGGCACCGCGGCTCGGCCGAGGCTTGGCGCACAGAGGTCGCGGGCCGCGCACCCGGAAACGCCGTCCTGCTTTTCTGCCTCTCTGCCGCGTTCGCGGCGAAGCTCTTGACGCCTTTGGGCGCCGAGGGCGGCGGCTTCCACCTTCGCGGCGGCTCGAGCGTCGGCAAGACGGCGTCATTGATCGTCGCCGGCAGCGTCGACGGCGGCGGCGGACCGCTCGGATTCTGCCACACCTGGCGAGCGACCCCGAACGCCGTCGAGGCCATCGCCTGCGCCCATAATGACGGTCTCCTCTCGTTCGATGAGATCAAAACGCTCGGCGGCGACGCCGCCGGCGAGGCCGCCTATGCGCTGGCGACAGGGCAGATGAAGGGACGTCTGACCGACCGTGCCGACCTTCGGGCTCGGCGCACATGGCGGACCTATGTCCTTTCTAGCGGCGAGATCTCGCTCGCCCAACTGATCGCCTCGGGCAAGAATCGAGACCATGCCTTCGCGGGCCAGGAGCTACGCCTCGTCGATCTAGACGTCGAAATCGAGAGGGTCGGAGAGGCCTGGTCCGCGTTCCAGGCGGTCGACGTCGGGCAGACGCACGCGGAGTTCGCTCGCGAGATCACTGCGATGGCCAGGGCCCATTATGGCCATGCCGGGCCGGCGTTCGTCGAGGCCTTCCTCGGCAAGCGCGAATGGGCGCTCGGTTATGTCCAGGAGAAGCGCCGCGAGTTTCTGAAAGCGGCCCACCAGCGGGACGATACCGGCCAGATCACCCGGACCGCGGATCGTTTCGCCATCGTTGCCGCCGCCGGCGAGCTCGCCGCTGAGCTCCGGATCGTCCCCTGGATCGAGGGCGAAGCCTTCGGCGCCGCGAGCCTGCTCTTCGAGCGCTGGGCGGCCGCCTTTGGCCGCCGACAGCCTCGCGAGCACCTGCAGGCCCTCGAGGCTGTTCAAGGCTTCCTCGCTCGCTTTGGGGAATCGAGGTTTCGGCGCTTTGAGGCCGGATCGACCCAGGATGAGGCGGCCCTGGGCGGTTCGGCGCGCAACTTCGACGAGGCCGGCTGGCGCCGCGAGCAGAAGACTAGAGACGACGACGGCGTCATAACCGTCGAGACTACCTGGTTCATCCATCCATCCGCCTGGCGCAACGAAATCTGCAAGGGGCGCGATCCAACGAATGTGGCCCGGGCCGTGAAGCTCGCGGGGCACCTGTTGACCGATGGCGGCGACGAGCGACGGCTGACCAAGAAGCTTTGGGTTCCCGGCGGCGGCGCGCGGTCTTTCTACGGCGTCAGGGACAGCATCATGGCCGAAGCGGAATTCGAGCCGGCCGATGATTAGGGACCGTGATCCGCGGTGGCCGCGCCCCATCATTCCCGGTCAGGAGGGAAGCCTTCCCACCGCCTTTCTCGCGGTTACCGAGGGCATTCCCACCTTCCCACCATTCCCACCCCGCCGCGCCCTCTATGGAAAACGGGAGGGGTCGGGGGGATGAGAAGCCGCGTCGCCGAGCAGCGGCAAGCCGCAACCGCCTGCGCCAAGCACATGCGCCAGGCAGGCGAGATTACGAGCGCTGCGGCCCACATGGCGGCGGTCAGGACGCACTTCGACTTGCTGCTATGGCTGAATCCTCGCCTCGCCTTATCGATCGCCGAGGAGATGATCGACCGCTTCTGTGAGCCCGATCCAACCCGCGTCGCCTTGGCGCGGCGGATAGCGGAACGCGGCTCTCTTGAGATGGCGCGCCAGGGTGAGACGTTCCGACTATGACCGGGCCGCTGCTCGTCTTGAGCCTGGACCGGACGATCGCGGCCGCGATGGCGGTCCGCGCCGAGGGCGGGCTGGCCGCCGATCACCCGAGCCTTGCCGCTGCCCGTCTTGTCCGGGTGCTTGCGCCGAGCGCGCGGTTGGAGATCTGGACGTCGCGGCGAGAGAGCCAGCGCGAGGCCATAGGAAGGGCGCTGGAGGACGTGGGCATTGCCCCAACCCTCCTAGGCCGCGCGCGGGGGGACGGCGACAGGCGTGGCCCTACGGCGCTGCGCCGGGGCTTCCTGGTTGAGAGCGACATCAGGCCCGAGGGGGTCTTTGAGGACGATGCCGCGTTAGCGTGCTTTTGGCTCGCGCAGCGGATTGCGGTTTTCCATTTTCTGCAGCCGGTCGCGGTTCCCGCACTGCGAGAGGTGCGCCCTCGCCTGGTCGCGGCGAGCGCATGAGCGGTGCCCCAGAGCTCGTCCTTCAGAGGCCCGCGCTAGAGGCGGCCGTCAGCAAGGCGGCATTCGCGAAGTTGATCGGCGTTAGCAGGACCCGGATCTCGCAATATTGCCGGGAGGGCCGCCTCGGCCCTGAGGTCTTCGAGGGCGAAGGCCGCCAGGCGCGCATCCGTGTTGCTGTAGCTCTGCAACAGCTCGCCTCGAGGCTCGATCCCGGCCAGCGTCTGGGCAACGGCCTCGGGACCCGCCTCGACGGTGCAGACGCCCGCTCGGCGCCGGCACCGCCAGACGAAGTGGGCGAGCGCCTGAAAGCGACGAAGCTCGAGCGCGATTTGCTCGCGCTTGCCCGAGCCAAGGAAGAGGCGCTGGCGCGGCGTGGGGTCCTCATGCGCGCTGCGGACGTGCGCGCCGGCTACAGCCGCGCCGTCGTGACGGTCATCTCGGCTTTCGAGGGTGGGCTGGGCGAGCTGGCGCAAAGAATCTCCGCCCAATTCAAAGCCCCGCCCCGCGACGCTCTTCACCTGGCGCGCAGCTGGTATCGGGACACCCGCACGAAGGCGGCGGCCGCTGTCCGCGGGCAGGTCGATGCCGCGCCAAAGATGGTCGAAGTCGACCTGGACGAGCTCGAGGCCGCGGATCGACGTGGCTGAGCCCGAGCCCCGCCAGCCCGATGGCTACACGCCAATCGAGGACGCTCGGCGCGCATTGCGCCAAAACGCGGAAGAGGTCTTCGATCGCTTCATCGACGGCATGGCCGCTGAGCTCCGCGAATACGCCGCCCGGAACGGGCTCGATCTCGGGATCGCTTCGGCCGTCCTCACGCGCTGGGCCGCCCAGCAACGCGTCCATGCGCTCGAGGCTGCCGACCGCGTCGCCGAGGCCCTTGAGGCGAACGCCGTTCGCCTCCCCGACCTCAAGCGCGAAACCTGGGGCGAGGCCTAAGGCGTGCGCACCGTCGGCCGCAGGACGCTCGAAAATGTCATCCGCGCCATGGAGGCCTGCGGACAACCGTTCACCGCCGCCAAGGTGTCACCTGACGGAACGGTGACCCTCTTGACCACGGACTCGAAGGCGCCGATTCTGCAAGGAAGCAACGACGACGACGATTGGGTGAACCTTGCCGGCCAGACGGAGATACATCGTGCCCCGCGGGCTTAAGCCGGTCCGACGCCGCCTCGCAGGGGGCGAGGTCAAGCTCTACTGGTATCACCGCGCCACCGGACGGGCGCTGAAGGCCGATCCGGTAACCGCAGAGGGCTTCGCCGAGATCGCCGCGTTGGACGAACGCGCCAAGGTCGGGTCGGCCCTGGGCGCGATCCTGGAAGGCTCCTACGCCCAGCTTTGGGAGAAGTATCGCGCCGGTCCGGAATGGCGCGCGCTCAAGCCACGCACGCGATCCGACTACCAGGCCGTGCGCGATTGGCTCGGCGAGGCGGCGAAGCTGCCGATCGCAAGGTTGACGTCGGCCAAGGTTTGGGGCCTGCGCGATAAGGCGGCGGCCGCCAAGGGGCGCCGGTTCGGCAATTATGTCGTCCAGGTCCTGCGCCTGACGCTCGAGTGGGGCCGCCGGCGCGGCCTCTGCGCAGACAACCCGGCCCGAGCCGTCAAGACAATGCGCAAGCCCGCCAACGCCCCGGACGTGAACCGCGCCTGGTCGGCTACCGAGCTCGAGGCCTTTGCTGCCGACGCGCCGGCCCAGCTGCTCGTTCCTTTCGCCCTGGGCCTGTTCGCCGGCATGCGCCAGGGTGATGCGCTCGCCGTCACTTGGTCGGCTTATGATGGCGCGGCGCTGCGCTGGCGGGCTTCGAAGAATGGCGAAGCCTGCGTCGCCCCGGTGACTGGCATTTTCAAAACCATCCTCGATGCGGCGAAGGGCGCTCGGCCGCCGGCGGTGCAGATCGCCACAACCAGTCGCGGCGACCCATGGAGCCAATCCGGCTTCCGGGCATCGTTCTTCAAACGCCTCCGGAACCTTCGCGACGGCGGCCAGGTGGAGCGGGGGTGCACCTTCCACGGCCTGCGTCACACGATCGCCAGCATGGCCAGGGATGGCTCGGAATCGGAATTCCGGATCGCCGCGGCAATCGGCGATCGATCTACCGCAATGGCCGCGACCTATGGCCGCGACGCCGATCGCGCCGCCGCTCAAAACTCTGTCCTCGAGGGCGTCCAGAAACGATTCGCGAACGCCGATTGGAAAACGGGGGCGGCCTGATTGGAAAACGCTTCCGCCCCCGGTTCCCGCTAAGCCTTTGAAAAGCCCTGGTGCCTGGGGGCGGAATCGAACCACCGACACGCGGATTTTCAGTCCGCTGCTCTACCAACTGAGCTACCCAGGCCCGGCGCGGGATGGGTCTTTAGGAGAAGCCTCGCGCCGTTGTCCAGGAGAAGGCGGGGATCACGGCTCTTCCGTGGGCGGCGTTTCGTCGCCGGCTTTCGGCGCGCCTTCCTGCGCGTCCTCTGGCCCCTCGGAGAGGCGGTAGCGGCCGGCCAGCCAGCGCTGCAGGTCGACGTTGGCGCATCGGGCCGAGCAGAACGGCCGGTAGGCTCGGTCCTGGGCCTTGCCGCAGATGGGACATCGGAGCGACTTCATGGGCTCGCCACCTCGAAACGCTCGCGGGGCAGCGCCGGGTCAGCGACGACGCGGGCGCGCCCACCGATGCGGCGGTTCAGCTCGGCCACGGCGGGGGCGACGGCGGCCGCGACTTCGGCGCACGCGCGCGCTTCTATCGCGCCGCCCGGGTCGGCGCGCGCCTCGTCCTCCAGGCGCCGAGCGAGGTCGGCGGCGATCGCGGCGGCCAGAAGCCATCCCTCGTCGTCAACCAGTTGTTCGAGAGCCGGGTGAATACGCCTGGGGATGGTCAACTCGAGCAAGCCGAAGCGGCTCGGCCCAGTCATGGCCACGCCCGGATTGTCGGCGCCGAAGGCGGCGCGGGCGGCCGCCAGCAGGGCGGGGCCATCGTGACCGCGGCCCACGAGATCGATGGCGACGAGGCCTCCCAGGCCCTTGAGGCGCAGGACCCGTGCGGCGAGGCCGATGGCGGCGAGATTTGCGGCCCTTTGAGCGCGCTTGGGCTCGGACCCGGGGCGCTCGCCCAGGTCGACATCGATGGCGACGAGCGCCTGCGTCGGCTCGACGGTGAGGCGTCCGCCTCCGGGCAGGGCGAAGGAGCGCGCCAGGGCTTCCGCCTGCGCCACGTCCGCGATTTCACGCGCCCGCCGACCCGCGACCACCTCGCCGGCGGCGAACTTCGCCAGCCGCTCTTCCAGGCCGGGGCCGGCGGCCAGAAGGCGCAGCGGCCCGTCCGCAGGTCCGATCAGCCGAACCCTCGGGCCTTTGCGGCCTTGCGCCTCGGAACGGACCTCGGCCTCGATCCAGGCCCCTTCGGTGAGGCCGCCGGTTTCGGGGCCCAGCGGCAGGACCGCGTCGGGTCCGGCGGCCAGTTCTACGAAAGCGAGCCCGGCGGCGCGCTCGAGCCGCCGCACCCGGCCGACTGAACGCGCGCCGAGCTGCTGCCCGGGCGCCGGTTCACCGCGCTCGATGAACAGCCTTTCGGGCCGGCCATTCAGGGTGACGACGCCGCGGCGCTCGAGCGGCCCTTCGTCCAGGAAGGCGCGGCGCTCAGCCATTCGGTCTCCACCCCATACCCTGGAGCAGGTTCACCGTTTCATAGAGGGGCAAGCCGACGACGCCGCTGTAGGAGCCGGCGATGGCGGCCACGTGCGCGCCGGCCAGCCCCTGGATGCGATAACCGCCGGCGACGCCGCGCCATTGGCCGCAGTCGATCAGGGCCGCCAGATCGGCGGCGCAAAGCCGGCGCAGGACGACGCGGCTGCGGCTCAGCCTCATGCCCAACCGCCCGCGCGGCTCGATCACAGCGACGCCGGTGAACACCCGATGGGCGCGCCCCGACAGCAGGGCGAGCATGGCTCGCGCGCCGCCTTCGTCGGCCGGCTTGCCGAGCACCCGCCGCCCGAGCGCCACGACGGTGTCGGCGGCGAGCACGAATGCCTGTGGCCGTGCGGCGGCGACGGCGAGCGCCTTCTGCCGGGCCAGCCGCACAGCCAGGTGCGGAGGCGTCTCCCCGCGCAGCGGGGTTTCGTCGATTTCGGCTGGCAGACTTTCGTCGGGCTTGAGGCCGACCTGCGCCAGCAAGGCGAGACGCCTTTCGCTGGCGCTGGCCAGGACCAACGGGGGGCCACGCAGGCGATCTGACATCGGCCCTTCATAGCCGCGTCTCGCCTCCGCGGCGAAACCAGCGGGAACGGGAGCGGTGGCGTGGGGTTCTCTTTGGGACTAGGAGGGTCCGTCATGCCTGATGTGTCTCTGGACTCCGACAGCCAGGACCTCGCCGAGACCTTCGACGAGACCAACATCACCAACGACGGCGGCGATATCGCCGATCCGGACATGGCTCCGGACGTCTTCGACGTCACCCAGGCCGACGACGATGCTGAAGACGAGGCCCTCGAAGGCGCGGAGGCCGACTCGTTCGACCCTGATGCGGCCGACGAGGCGGAGCTCGAAGCGATGCTGGAGAGCGATGACGGCGTCGACGAGCCCAATCCGCCGACCTTCGATAACGAGGAGATCGTAGCCACCGACGATCGCTCGAGCGCCGACTACGAGCCCAAGTCTGTGTCGGACGAGGAACTGGCGGAACTCGGCTATCGGCCGAAGGACAAGGGGTCGGCCTTTAACAAGGAGCGCCGGGAACAGGAGAAGCGCCTGGACGAGGGCCTGGAGGAAACCTTCCCGGCCAGCGATCCGGTATCGATCTCTCCGGGGTCCGACTGACGTTCGGACGAGCGCGCCGCGCTTTTGCGGCTTGAATGTCCCGCTTCACCCATTAGGCTGACCGGGATTCTAACAACTGTTCGAGCCGCGCCTCGCCGCTCCGGGAGTCCCGATCCGAAGATGAACAAGCGTTTCGAAGGCACGGCGGACTACGTCGCCACCGAAGACCTGACGATCGCCGTGAACGCGGCGATCGCCCTGGAGCGGCCGCTGCTGATTAAGGGCGAGCCCGGCACCGGCAAGACCGTGCTCGCCTACGAGATCGCCAAGGCGCTCGATTCCCCCCTGATCACCTGGCACATCAAGTCGACGACCAAGGCGCTGCAGGGCCTCTATGAATACGAGGCGGTCACGCGCTTGCGCGACTCCCAGCTCGGCGACGAGCGGGTGAAGGATGTCTCCAACTACATCAAGCGCGGCAAGCTGTGGGACGCCTTCGACTCCGATGAGCGCCCGGTGCTCCTGATCGACGAGATCGACAAGGCCGACATCGAGTTCCCGAACGATCTCCTGCAGGAACTCGACCGCATGGAGTTCTACGTCTACGAGACCAACGAGACGATCCGCGCCAAGGTGCGGCCGATCGTGGTGATCACCTCGAACAACGAGAAAGAACTTCCCGACGCCTTCCTGAGGCGCTGTTTCTTCCACTACATTCGTTTCCCCGACGAAGACACGATGCGCGCCATCATCGACGTGCACTATCCGGGGATAAAGCAGAAACTCGTCTCGGAGGCCCTGAAAGTCTTCTACGACATGCGCAAGGTCCCCGGCTTGAAGAAGAAGCCTTCGACCTCCGAGTTGCTCGACTGGCTCAAGCTCCTGATGGTGGAGGACATGGAGCCAGACGCCCTGCGCGAGCGCGATCCGTCCAAGTTGCTGCCGCCATTGGCGGGGGCGCTACTCAAGAACGAACAGGACGTGCACCTGTTCGAACGGCTCGCCTTCCTGGCCCGGCGCGAAGCCGGCGCCCGTCCCGGCCAAGCCTGACCTCCCTCGCTTACCGCTAATTCACTGGACGTCGGGGGCGCGCGTCCGCATCCTTTCCGCCAGAAAGGGAGGGCCGTCATGCGCTCTACAACTACGCTTCTGGCCGCTGGCGTGGCTTGCGCCGCCGTCGCGGCCTGCACTCCGCCGCCGGTCCACCACGTCGGCCCCGGGCCGTTGAAGGTCATCTCGCGGCTGGACTGCCCCAACGAATTCGATGACCTCTCGCTCCGGAGCCAGAGCGGCGACGGGGCGTCGTGCTCTTATCAGGACGACGCCGGCACGTCGGTCGACTTGCGCCTGATCCCCTTGAACGGCGCCGACCCGCAGACGGTGCTCGGGCCCATCGAGACGGCGCTGCAAGGCGAATTGCCGGCCTCCGTCGTCAACGCCCAGGCCGCCGGCGGCGGCGATCACGTCGATATCAATCTTCCGGGGGTGCACATTCACGCCGGCGACAACGGCGCCCAGGTGACCACGCCCACCCCCAACGATCACGACAAGGGCGTCGTGGTGAACGCCAATGACAACGGCGCGCAGGTACGGGTCCAGAAGGGCGGACCCGGCGTCCACTCGGAGTTCCTGCTGGTGTCGGACACGCCGGGGCCGAATGGCTACAAGTTCGTGGGCTACGAAGCCCGTGGTCCCGCCTCCGGGCCGATCGCGGTGGCGGAGATCAAGGGCAAGGACGAGGACCGCGAAGACCTCCAGCATCAGGTCGACAAGTTGCTGGACCGCAACGTCGGGCGCTGATCACTCGCCCTGGACGGGCGCCACCTCGACCACCTTGTAGGTGAGCGGTCGGCCGTCTTCGTCGGTGACGGTGACGTACTCGCCGACGGCGAAGCGGTGCTCGCCGAGGCGATAGACCGGCTCGTCTTCGGCGTTGCCGGCGTCATCGTAATCAAAGAACCAGCGGGCCCCTCGGCGGATGAGCCGCCCATCCGCCGGATCCTCGTCGGGCGCAAAGCGGCGCACATGGCAGATTTCGCGGGCATGCGCGTAAGCGTCGGCGTCAAGATGGCCGTCGACCGTCAGCGGCGCGGTCAGCGTATAGCCGCGATGGTCGTCGCCGTTGGCGAACTCGGTTCCGGGATTGCGCGCCAACCGCATTACGATTCGCGAAAGCTCCATGGGGCCTCCTCGTCTAATGGGATAGAAAAAGCGAGGGCGCGTCGGCTTGCAAGAACCCGCGCGTGGTCCCCCCGAAAATGAACTCCTGCAGGCGCGCATGGCCGAAGGCGCCACAGACCAGCAAGTCCGCTCCCGCCTCCTTGGCGGCGCGCAGCAACGATCCGGCGGTATCGCCCCCTTCGGCAAGGGTGCGCGCGTCGCAGGAGACGCCCCTGGCCTTCAGAAAGATTTGCAGGCGCTCTTGATCGCATCTGCGGCCAGAGCCCGCCGGCGCTGTGAGTGCTATCGTCTGGCGCGCGCGTTGCAGCAGCGGCAGAGCCGTGCGCATGGCCCGGCTTGCCTCCTTGCCGCCGTCCCAGGCGATGGCGACGACGCCCCCGACTCCGAGCCCGGGCCGAGCGACGATCGTGGGCCGTTGTTCGTCGGCGACGATCTGCTGGAAAGCTTCCGCCAGCGGCCCTCGCCCCTTGGCGGCGCCGTCATCGAAGACCACCACATCGGAGAGCCGGCTCTCTTGCGCCAAGGCGCTCCACACCGGCGACTTCAGGGTGAGGAAGCTCTTGCGTTCGTACGGCGCGGCGCCCACGGCCGCCGATGCGGCGCTCGCGCCTTCGGTCGCGGCTTGGCGGATGCTCTCGACAGCGCTCGCCTGAACCCCGCCCATGAAGCCGTCGCCCATCCATGGCAGCAAGTCGGTTACATCGGCCGGAGCGTGCACAAACGCGGCCTCGGCGCCAAAGGGCTCGGCGATGGCCAGCGCCGCGGCGATGATACGGCGATCGCTTTCCCCGCCCGACAGAGGAGCCATGATCCGCGCCCAGTCCATCTCCTGCGCCTCCCCTTTTCAAAGAGCCCGCCCCATGCGGTGGCCCGGCATTGATCTTTGTCAAGCGATCGGCCATGCCGGCAGCCTGCATCAAGGAAACTCCGAGGTGGTGAAAGGGCTGCAGCCGGTCAAATCGGCCCAGCGCGCCTGGCAACGCATGCTGTCCGGGCGCCGACTGGATCTTATCGATCCGTCGCCGATGGACATCGAGATCGAGGACATCGCTCATGGGCTGGCGCGAGTGGCCCGCTGGAACGGCCAGACCGTCGGCGACCATCCGTTCAGCGTCGCCCAGCACTGTGTGCTGGTCGAGTCGCTGCTGGCGGCGCAGGGCGCCGGCCTGGAGGCGCGCTGGCGGCTCGCCGCCCTGCTGCATGATGCCGCGGAGTTCGTGATCGGTGACATGATCTCGCCGTTCAAAGCCGCCCTGGGCCTCGACTATCGGGCCTTCGAGGAACGGCTAGAGCACGCGATCAATGTCCGCTTCGGTCTCCCGGCCCATATCCCGGCCCGGGTGAAGAGCCAGATCAAGATCGCCGACCGCGCTTCGGCCTTCCTCGAGGCCACGCAACTGGCTGGTTTTTCGTGGCAGGAAGCGGTGTCGCTCTTCGGGCCGCCGCCGAGGTCGCGGACCGATGCGCTGGTCCCCTGGCCTGCCCCCCAGGCGCAGCTGCGTTATCTGGACCGCTTCGCGCGCCTGAGCCTGGCCCTGGGCGGGCCTGTCGCCGGTGCGGCTCATCGGAAATCCGGAGATGTCGCACGCCCGTGACGACGACGGTCGTCATTGGACTTTCGGCGGTGATCATCGCCATGGCAAAGGGCGAGGCGACCGTGCTCACGGTCCGGCCGCGTTCGGGCGCCATCGACCAGGCGGGCGACCTGCAGGGCCTGCCCTTCGGTCCCTTCGATCCGGACGGCCATCGCACCTTCGAGCTGGCGCTGAGGGAGTTCGTCACGCGCCAGACGCGGTTCGAGCTCGGCTATGTGGAGCAGCTCTACACCTTCGGCGACAAGGGCCGGGACGCCCCCGTGGCCGACGTCGGAGCCGGCTCGGCGCGGGTGATCTCGGTCGGCTATCTGGCCCTGGCGCCTTTCGCAGCGGGCTCGGCGGCCCCCGACACGCGCTGGTCGCCATGGTCTCAGTTCTTTCCCTGGGAGGACTGGCGGGGCGGGCGCCCGACCGTCATTCCAGAGGTGATCGCGCCGGCCCTGCGCACCTGGGCCCAATCGCACCCCGCCGGCTGGACGCGCGCAGCGCAGCTGTTCGCTCTCGAGGGCTGGCCATGGAACGAGGAGCGGGTGCTGGACCGGTACGAACTGCTCTACGAGGCCGGCCTGGTCCCGGAGGCGGCGCGTGATCGCGGTGGCCAGGCCGACGCCGCCGGGGAGTCGCCGGCCGCTCCCTCGGGCCTTGGCGAACCCATGATCTCGGATCACCGCCGCATCCTGGCGACCGCGCTCGGCCGCCTGCGCGGCAAGATCAAGTACCGGCCGGTGATCTTCGAACTCATGGGAGAAGCGTTCACGCTGTCGGCGCTGCAGAAGACGGTCGAGGCGGTCTCGGGAGTGACGCTGCACAAGCAGAACTTCCGCCGCATGCTCGAGCGGACCGAACTGGTCGAAGGACTGGGCCGCATGAATGCGGAAACCGGGGGCCGTCCGGCAGAGCTGTTCCGTTTCCGTCGCGAGCGCATGGCGTCCGGCCCTGCGCCAGGGTTGACCCTGCCGGTGCTGATGACCGCCGCGGAGAGCCCCAGGAACCGCCCGCCCGCCACCGCTAGGCGCCGTACCTGATCACCGGCACCCCGTGAATGTTCAAGTCTGGATTCATCCAGAAGGCGTCGTTCTCGAAGCGTTGAAAGAGTTCGGGCGGAAGCACCGTCCGGCGCTCGACGAACTCCACCTTCTTGCGGACCGTATGCAGCCCCGGCGAGCCTAGGCCGGCGTCGAATTCATCGGCGCTGTATTCGACGTTGTCGAAGTCGTGGCTGTAGATCGGCTCTCCGAGGAACTCGTAGAGCTTGGAGATCGTGCCTACGGGATCCCGCGTCAGGGCCTCGTAGGTCACCAGGATCATCCGGTCGGGCCAGCCGCCGTAGAAAGCCTCGCGCAACGCGTCCAGGGCATAGCCGACCATGCCGTCGCTCACCGCCAGCCGATTGATGCGCGTGTACACCGTGCCGCCGGCGTCATAGCCGAAGATGCCAGAAAGGTCGTAGATGTTGTGCCGCTCCAGCCGTTCGATGCTGTCCATGATCCAGGGAATGTGCCGAACACAGCAGATGATCTTGGCCTGTGGAAAATGTTGCGCCAAGGCCGGCATCTTGGAGCACCACATACGATTGGTGTCGAAGATCACCTTGTCTCTGCCGATCCGGTGATAGTAGTTTCGAAAGACGCCGGTTAACAGCTCGCGCTTCTGATCTTCCTCTATGAAGACGGCCGCTTCGTTCTTGCGGCTGACGGCGCCCATCATGGCCAGGTAGATCGCCCCGACGGGTGAGGTCATCATGGCGTGGAACCTCGGGTTCTGGCGCAGGATCGCCGACAGCAACGTCGACCCCGAGCGCGGAAGCCCCGAAATGAAGTGGATGCCGTGATCCATTGTGTCTCCCGGTTTTTCGGCCTTGCCCCCGCGAGCGGCCAACAGCGCTTTGAGGTGTTAGACGAGGTAGGCCCAGGCCGCCATCACCACCCCGCCGGCGGTCAGCGCCAAGGCGGTGAACCATGGCCAGCGCCGATGCAAGATGATGGCCAGGGTGGCGATGGCGATCGCCATGTGCAGCAGGGTCGAGCCGATCGTCAGCCGGCTGTGTCGGACTTCGTGGAAAGAGGCCTCGCGGCCGAAGGCGTCGCGCTGGGCTTCAAGCGCCCTCGCCTGCTTCTCGATCCCGACTTGGTCGGCTCCATTGGAGGCGGCCTTGGCCGCGAACTTCGCCGCCGGCGGACCGGCCGCCTGCGCTGCGGCCACTTCGTAGACGTTCTTCTTGAGGCTCTTGGCCTCATAGAAGTTCCACTGATCGGTGGCGCGATTCTGCTCGAGGACGGCGTCGTTCTTGGCCACGATAGTGGCGTCGCCTTCGGTGGTCTCGAGGCTCGCGGCCACGGCCGCCAAGACCGCCAGAACCGCGATCGTGAACGTCACCTGCGAGAGCAGCGGATCCTTGCGCTCGATTGCCTCGGCCGCGTGTTCTGCGTGCTCCCGCGCCTCCATCTCCTCGAGCGGCGAATCCGACACAGTCAGCCTTTGTCCGCGGCGAGTGAGGCCTGGGCGGCGGCGAGACGGGCGATCGGCACGCGATAAGGAGAGCAGCTGACGTAGTCCAGGCCGACGCTCTCGCAGAAAGCGATCGACGCCGGATCACCCCCGTGCTCGCCGCAGATGCCCAGTTTCAAGTCCGGTTTCGCCGCCCGCCCGCGCTGCGCCGCCATGCGGATCAGAGCCCCGACGCCGGCTTCGTCGAGGCTCACGAACGGATCGCGTTCGAAGATGCCGCGCTCCAGATAGGCCGACAGGAACCGACCCGAGTCGTCCCGGCTGATGCCGAAGGTAGTCTGGGTCAGGTCATTGGTGCCGAACGAAAAGAACTCGGCGCCGCGGGCGAGATCGGCGGCGCAGACGGCGGCGCGCGGCAGCTCGATCATCGTTCCCACCGAGTATTCCACCCGACGACCGCACTCGGCCATCACCTGCTCGGCGACGCGATCGGTCAGGGCGCGCAGGTAGTCCATCTCCTCGCCCTTGGCGACCAGGGGATGCATGATCTCGGGCCGCGGCGCGCTCGGCCCTTCCTGGGCCGCCTCCAGCGCCGCCTCGATGATCGCCCGGACCTGCATTTCGTAGATCTCGGGATGGGAGACGCCGAGCCGGCAGCCCCGATGGCCGAGCATCGGGTTGACCTCGGCGAGGGCGCGGCAACGCTCGGCGAGTTCGGCAGGATCCAATTCGAGCGAGCGGGCAACCTCGACAGTTTCCGACTCGGAGCGAGGCAGGAACTCGTGCAGCGGCGGATCGAGCAGCCGGAAGGTGATCGGCCTGCCTTCCATGATGCGGAACAGCTCGATGAAGTCGCCCTTCTGCATCGGCAGTATCTCGGCGAGGGCGCGACGGCGGCCCGCCTCGTCCTCGGCCAGGATCATCCGCCGCACCGCCGCAAGACGCCTTTCCTCGAAGAACATGTGCTCGGTCCTGACCAGGCCGATGCCCTGGGCGCCGAACCGGCGTGCAGCGCGCGCATCGAGAGGGGTCTCGGCATTGGCCCGCACCTGGAGGCGGCGAACTTCGTCGGCCCAGTCCATGAGAGTACCGAAGTCTCCCGAGAGCTGTGGTTCGACCATGGGCGCGGCCCCGGCGAGCACCTCGCCCCTGGCGCCATCGATCGTGATCACGTCACCGGCCCGCAAGGTTCGCCCCCGAGCCGACATTTCCCCGGCGGCGGCGTCGATCCGCAGTTCGGAGACGCCAACGACGCAAGCCCTTCCCATGCCCCTGGCGACCACAGCCGCGTGGCTGGTCATACCGCCCCGCGCCGTAACGATCCCCCGGGCGGCGTCCATACCCTTGATGTCCTCGGGCGAGGTCTCCTCGCGGACCAGGATGACCGCCTCGCCCGCCGCGCCCTCGCGCTCGGCCGCTTCGGCGCTGAAGACGATCTTGCCGCTGGCGGCGCCAGGGGAGGCCGGCAGGCCCCGAGCGACCACGTCCCTTTCGGCGGAAGGGTCGATCGCCGGATGCAAGAGCTGATCGAGCGAGGCCGGATCGATTCGTCCGATAGCCTCGGCCCGACTGACCAATCCCTCCTCGACCATGGCGACGGCGATCTTCAGGGCCGCCCTGGCGGTGCGCTTGCCGGCGCGCGTCTGCAGCAGAAACAGCCGTCCGCGTTCGATGGTGAACTCGACATCCTGCATGTCGCGGTAGTGGCGCTCCAGGGTTGCGGTGGCTGCATGGAAGTCGGCGAAAGCCGCCGGCATGGACGCCTCCAGCGACAGGCTCTCGTCGCCCACGGCATCGCCAGCGGAGCGCGTGAGCGGCTGCGGCGTGCGAATGCCGGCGACTACGTCTTCGCCCTGCGCATTGGCGAGCCACTCTCCCCAGAGGCAGGCCTCGCCTGTTGACGGATCACGAGTGAACGCAACTCCCGTGGCGCTCGTGGCGCCCATGTTGCCGAAGACCATCGCCTGCACATTGACCGCGGTTCCCCAGGCCTCTGGGATGTTGTGCATGCGTCGGTAGAAGCGCGCCCTTTCGTTGTTCCAGCTGTCGAAGACCGCGCCGATCGCGCCCCAAAGTTGCGCCTTGGGGTCTTGCGGAAAGGGCTCGCCCAGCTCGCGTTGGACCGCCCCCTTGTATTCGCCGACGACGTCGCGCCAGTCCTCGTCCGAGAGGTCGGTATCGAGGGTCAGGCCGAGGAGGTCCTTGCGATCATCCAGGATCTCTTCGAACAGGTGATGGTCGAGCGCCAACACCACGTTGGCATACATCTGGATAAACCGGCGATAGCTGTCGAAGGCGAAGCGGGGATCGCCAGAAAGCGTGGCCAGACCTTCGACGGTGGCGTCGTTGAGGCCCAGGTTGAGGATGGTGTCCATCATGCCGGGCATCGAAGCGCGGGCGCCGGAACGCACCGAAACCAGGAGCGGGTTTTCAGGATCCCCGAAACGCTTGTCGGTCCGATGCTCCAGGATCGCCAGGGCCTGCGCCACCTCGGTCGAAAGCCCCTCGGGAAACGACTTTCCGTGACCGTAGTAGTGACTGCACGCGTCAGTGGTGATGGTGAATCCCGGCGGCACCGGCAGACCCAGCGCCGACATCTCGGCGAGATTGGCCCCCTTGCCGCCCAACAGCGATTGCATCGAGGCATCGCCGTCGGCGACGCCGTCGCCGAACGAAAAAACCCAGCGCGCCCGGGCGAGCGTATCGGCCGTCATCGCGGCGTTCTTAACCGGAAATCCTTGCGAAGTCCGCCACCAGCCCCATCGCGTTGCGCACCCGGGCGAGCAGTGCGAGGCGCGCGGCGCGCTCGGCCGCCACCGGAGAGTTGACCAGAACCTGGTCGAAGAACGCGTCTAGCGGCCGTCTCAGAGCCGCCAGCGCCGACATCGCGGCAACGAAGTCCTCGGCGGCCAGGGCCGCCTCGATGGTTGGGACGGCGTCGCCCAATGCCGCCGACAGGCGCGCCTCGGCCGGCGGCGGATCGGGCGAAAGCGCCGAGGTCGGGGGCGGAAGGCCGCCCTTCTTGGCCTCGGCCGCCAGGATGTTCGCCGCTCGCCGGTAACCGGTGAGCAGGTCAGTCCCTTCGGGTGTCCGCAGAAATGCGTCGAGCGCCTCCAGACGAGCGAGCAGGCGAACCAAGTCGTCGTCCCCGAGGCCGAAGACCGCGTCGACAAGGTCGTGACGACGACCAGAGTCCCGCAAGGCGACCTTCAGCCGCTCGGCCATGAACCCGAGGAGCTCGTCGGTGTCCGCGCGCCGCTCGTAACCCTGAGCCGCTTTGTCAAACAAGGCCCGCAAGGGTGTGCGCAGACGGTTGTCGAGCACGACCCTGACGATTCCGAGGGCCGCCCGCCGCAGGCCGTACGGGTCACGTGATCCGCTTGGGCGTTCGCCCACGCCGAAAAAGCCGGCGAGCATGTCCGCCTTGTCGGCAAGAGCAACGGCTATCGACACCGGCGCCGACGGCGCTGCGTCGTCCGGACCCTGGGGCCGATAGTGATCGCGGATGGCGGCGGCGATCTCCGGGCCTTCCTCCTCCAGCGCGTAATAGCCCCCCATCACGCCTTGAAGTTCCGGGAACTCGCCCACCATGGAGCTCGCCAGATCGGCCTTGGCGAGCCTGCCCGCCCGGGCCGCCGAGATCGCGTCGGCTCCCACCATTTTTGCGATCGCGCCGGCCAGCTTTTCCAGGCGCAGGGCGCGCTCGCGCATGGAGCCGAGGCCGGCGTGAAAGGTCATGCCGTCAAGCCGTTCGAGGCGGCGCTCGAGGGGGGCCTTGCGGTCCTCCTCGTAGAAGAAGCGCGCGTCCGCGAGCCTGGCCGCGAGCACCCGGGCGACGCCGGCCGCGATCAGCCGGCCCCCATCCCTGGCCTCGATGTTGGCGACAGCGACGAAATGCGGCGCTAGCAAGCCGCCGCTGCTACGAACCGAAAAACAGCGCTGGTGTGTCCGCATGGAGGTGCGGATGACCTCGGAAGGGAGCGACAGAAAGCTGGCGTCGAAATCGCCGAAAATCGGCGTCGGCCACTCGGCCAGGCCGGCGTTCTCCTCCAGCAGACCGGCGTCCTCGATGAGCTCGACCCCGTGCTGCGCGCACGCCGCCCGGGCGCCTTCGAGAATACGGGCCTTGCGCTCCTCGGCGCCGAGAACGACGAAGTGGCCCGAGAGCGCCTCACGATACTCGTCGAAATCCCGGGCGCGAAATGGCTGGCGCGAACCCATGAAACGGTGCCCTTCGCTGAGATCGCCGGCGGCGAGCCCGTCGAGATCGAGCGCTATGACCTCGCGGTCGAAGACAAGGAGGATGCGCTGCAACGGCCTCACCCAGCGCAGGGACCCCTCACCCCAGGTCATCGACTTGCCCCAGGGAAAGCGCCGCACCATGGCTTCGACCATCTCGGGCACGGCCTCGCAGGCCGGTCTGCCCCGCCTGTGCTGGACGGCGAAATAGACGCCGTCACGAACGACGAGATCGTCGCGCTCTACCCCAGCGGAACGCAGAAAGCCGCTCACCGCCGCTTCGGGAGCGCCCACGCGCGGCCCCTTGCGCACTTCCTCTCGATCCGCCTGGCGCGATGGCACCCCATCGGCCACAAGTGTGAGGCGGCGGGGACCGGCGAACGCGCGCAACTCGTCGAAAGCCAGGCCGGCCGCTTCGAGCTGCGCTCGCGCCAAGCGATCCAGATCGTCGGCGGCCTGTTCCTGAAAGCGCGCCGGAATCTCTTCTGAGAGCAGTTCGAGAAGCAGCTGCGGCATGCGTCGCGTACCGGGGCCCGGGCCTGCTTCAGGCGCTCCCCGCGGTATCCTCCAGCCAGGCTTCGGCGCAAGCGCGACAAAGGTCGCGCACGCGGGCGATATAGCTTTGCCGTTCCGCCACGGCGACTGCGCCGCGCGCATCCATCAGATTGAAGAGATGCGAGGCCTTCAGGACATGGTCGTACGCCGGCAGCACCAGCCTTCGGCCCTGGCGGTCGCGTTCGGCCAAGAGCCGCGGCGCTTCACGCTCCATGTCCTCGAACTGACGCTTGAGCATGGCGACATCGGCGCTCTCCTGCTCATACGAAGAGAACTGCCGCTCGCTCTCCAGAAAGACCTGGCCATAGGTCTTGAAGCTAGGGCTCTGGGGATCGTTGAACGCCAGATCGAAGATGTTGTCGACACCTTGTACGTACATCGCCAGGCGCTCCAGCCCGTAGGTAATCTCACCCGAAACCGGGAAGACAGGCAGCCCCCCGACCTGCTGGAAGTAGGTGTACTGACTCACCTCCATGCCGTCGCACCACACCTCCCAGCCGAGCCCCCAGGCGCCCACGGTGGGATTCTCCCAGTCGTCCTCGATGAAACGGATATCGTGCAGCATCGGGTCGATGCCGACCGCCTCCAAGGAGCGCAGGTAGAGCTCCTGCATGTCCTTGGGATTGGGCTTCAGCAGGACTTGATACTGGTGGAACTGGCGCAGGCGATTGGGATTGTCGCCGAAGCGTCCGTCGCCTGGGCGGCGCGAGGGCTGGACGTAGGCTACGCGCCAGGGATCCGGCCCAAGGGCGCCAAGCACCGTCGCCGGGTGCAGCGTCCCGGCCCCCACTTCCAAATCGTAGGGCTGAAGAATGACGCAGCCCTGCCCGCGCCAGAAGTCCTGGAGCGCGAGGATCAGATCCTGGAAGGAAAGAGGGGTCGAGGTGCGCGCCGCCATGTGCCTGGTTGGGTCGCTGGCCCCGGCTCGGTGGCGCGGGTCGAAGCGGCAGGAGCTATAGGTCCCGCCGCACTGACCAGCAAGCCGGACGCAGGCTCAGCCGGCCGGCGGCGCGACCGGCGCAGCCTGGGCCGTGGTCGGCAGCTGCATTCCCGGGGGGACGAGCACGCGGTCGATCACTTGGATCGTGCCGTTGGTGGCGTGCACGTCCGGCTGGATGATGTCGGCGTTGTTGACTTTGATCACCGCGCCGCTGCCGTCCACCTCGAGCGGAGTGTTGCCGACTGTCTGCACAGGTCCCTTGGCGCCCTTGAACTTGGCGCTGTCGAGGTTGAGGTGCACCAGGTGGTAGACCAGCAGGCGCTGCAGGTTGGCGGCATTGGCTGGGGCCAATAGCTGCGCCAGCGCCGCAGGGGTCAATTGCTCGAAAGCCTGATCCGTCGGCGCGAACAGGGTCAGGTCAGGAGTCGATTTGACGACGCTGGCGAGATTGGTGGCGTTGAGGGCCTTCACGAGGATCGTGAAACGCCCGGAATTCTGCAGCGTCGTAAGTATGTCACCGGTCGGAACGATATTCGGCGATGGCGGCACGGCGGCTGGCGGCGCCGCCGGCGCGGCGGTTGCGGGCGCAGCTGGCGCGGCCGCGGTCGCAGGCGTGGCTGGCGCGGCCGCCGTTTGGGCCAGAGCGGGACCACATGCCAAAGCTAGAGCGGCGGCGGACAGGCAAATCGAGCGCATGAAGTCTCCCAAAGGGGTTGAAGCGGCCGGATCGGCGACGCAATCCAGCCAAGTTGAGGCGAATAGATGACGCCGCGAAGACGCTTCGCCCCCCGGCGCTCAGCAGCCTAAACCGTGGCCAGGCCGGTTCGTCAATTCCCCGCGGGCGCCGTCAAACGTCCGGCCCGCGACATGGGTCCGCCGTAGCGGGCGCGGTTGGCCGGGGTGTCGGGAACCGGGCCATTGGTCGTCGTCCTGTCGAGGCCCTGGTCGAGGGCCTGGGCCTGGGCTGGCGTGACCTCGTCGCCAGACACGATCTGGCCGGAGGTGTTGACGCCGGCGTTGGCCGCCGACGGCGTCGCCGGGGCGTAGTCGTAGCTGGACTGGCCCGCGGCTGCCTGGGCGCACGCCACGCCGGGCGCGGCTACGGAGAGCACCGCCGCTGCTGTGATCAGTATTTTGAAATCGTTGAACATTGTCTTCTCCTTGAGCACTGTTCCCAGAAAGGAAGCGTCGGTATGGGCCGGCGCACAGGAAATACGTGCGGGGGTGTCCGCAGTTGCCGTCGATCACAGGTTCGTGATCGATCTTTCAGCTAGCGGAGGAGCAGCGAGGCCGCGAGTCCAAGCCCCAGCAGAGCTGCCAGCGCCTGCCAGACCCGCAGCCGGTGGCGCTGGTAGAAGGTGGGCGACTCGCTGGCCCAGCGCAGACCGGCGGCCGGTCCGGCTTCCATTTCCTGTCCGAGCTCGGCAATGTCGCCGAAGCGCGCGCCCGGGTCGGGCGCGATCGCCCGTGCGATTACCTCCTGCAGCCAAGCCGGGAGGTCCGGGCGCAAGCTCGAGAGGTCTCTTGGCCATTCTAGGCGCGCGCGGGCCGTGGCGCCCTGGTTGCCGTAAGGGAACTCGCCGCTGAAGGCGCGAAACATGGTCACCCCCAGCGCGAAGATGTCGGTAACGGCGTTGCCTCGCTCTCCGGCGAACATTTCCGGCGCCATGTAGGCGGCGGTTCCCGGGATCTCGGACCCGGGCAGGTCCTCCAGACCCGGCAATCGGACCACGCCGAGGTCGAGCAGCTTCAAGGACCCGTCGGCTTCCAGGATGACGTTGTCCGGCTTGATGTCACGGTGGATGATGTCGGCGCGATGCAACGCCGCGATCGCGTGCGCCAGCTTGACGGCGATGCTGCGGCCCTCCTCGAGACCGATCGCAGGCCGGCGGCGCAAGCGCACCTCGAGCAGTTCACCGCGGTAGAGAGGCGTGACCGCATAGAGGCAGGTCTGCCGGCCGGGCGCCAGTTCGATGTTTCGCACCAGGAAGGGGCAGTGGACCCGGGCGCCCACCCAGGCTTCGCGGACGAAGGCCGCATGATGGCTCGCCACCGCCCCGACCTGGGGTTTGGGAAACTTCAAGGCCACGTCGCCGCCGTCGAGCTCGTCGACGGCGGCGAAGATGCGGCTATGTGGGCCGTCCGAGATGAGCGCCTCCAGAGCAAACCCATCGATCGTCTCGCCGCCGCGAGGCGTCGGTTTGAGCGGCAGCTCCATCAAAGCGCGTCCAACGTCCGTCGAGCGTCCGGACGGCAGTCCGACCACGTCCATCACGAGCGCGGTGCAATTGTCGGCGCTGCCCGCGGCAAGGGCGGCTTCGACGAGCGAGCGACTCGCTTCGGCCGGCGCTGAGCGCGTCCTCAGGACACCGGCGATACTGTCGTCCGAGAGGGCCGCATGGACGCCGTCGGTGCACAGCAGGAACCGATCGTAGAGGGCTATTGGAGCGGCCGCGTAGTCGAGCCGCGCCTCGGCTTCGACGCCCAGCGCCCGGTTCAGCAAGCCGGGCCGGCCGCCGCCTTGCCGGACATGATCCTCGCTGAGCCGCAACAGCCGATCGCCACTCAGGCGGTAAGCCCGGGTGTCGCCGATGTGCAGCAAGTGGGCGACGCGACCGCGAAGGACCAGGGCGGTGAACGCGCAACCCATACCCGCCAGATTCGGGTCTTGCCGACCCTGGGCGTGCATCCAGCTGTTGAGCGAACTCAGGATCCTCGCGCCGGCGCGTCGCACATCCATGGTCTGCGGCACGTCCCAGAGGCCATCGAGGAACCCGCGCACGGCCGTCTCCGCAGCCACCCTGCCGCCTTTGGCGCCTCCCATGCCGTCGGCGATGGCGACGGCGATGTCGCGGCGCTCGTCCGGCGGCGCCCCGCCGATGACCGCGGCCACGAAGTCCTCGTTGCGCTTGCGCGGCCCTTGCTCGGAGGCGAAACCGACGCTCACCTTCGGGTCGAGGTTGGGATCCATTATCGCCCGGTAGCCGAAGTCATCGGACGAACCGGCACCGGTCACGCACGATGTAGCCGCCGGTGCTCGAGGCGCGCGTGACCGTCAGGTCTCCCGAATCCGGCTTGAACTCGAAAGCCGCACCAGATTCGTCGGCCCAGGCAATCCTGTCGCCCCCGAAGCTCGCCGGAGAACCATCGACAGAGTGACTGGCCGGATCGAGCTTGAAGGTCCAGGCAAAACCGCTCGCCGGGTTCACGCAGGCGATCCCGGTGGCGTCCGCCGGGCCGATGTTCTGTCCGGCGGCGCGGTGGCAGGCCGCCGCACCGAGCATCGCCGCAAGGCAGAACGCGAGCCGCAGCATCGTCGCTCCCGATCGTAATCGGCAAAAAGGGCCGAGGCGCCGCCTCGGCCCAGATGCCCCCTGTCCGGGAGGGTGACCCGCCCGGGTCGAGACCGTCAACCGCCTTCGAAATTGTAGGCTGTTTCGCCGTGCACGGCGTCGTCGCCGACCTCGAGCATACGCTCGTCCATGCGCAGCTTGACGAACAGGCCGATGATCTTGAGCAGGACGAAGGTCATTACAGCGTTGAAGGCGATAATGAACGCCGCCGCCTCGAGCTGAATGATGAGCTGTTTGGGATCGCCGTGGGCGTACAGCATGCCCGTGACGCTGACGCCGGGCGCGTCCTTGTCGGTGCCGATGTACTCGATCATGGCGGGATTGGCGAGGATTCCGACCAGAAGTCCGCCGATGAGACCGGCCACACCGTGCGTCGAGAGCACGCCCAAGGTGTCGTCGACTCTCTGGAACAGCTTCGTGGACTGGATCTTGTTCATGAACAGCCACGGGATAGTGCCGGCGCAGAGGCCCACGATGATCGCACCAACGCCGTCGAGATACCCGGCGCCGGGGGTGATCGCGACCAAGCCGGCGATCATGCCGTTGATCGCTCCCACCACGGACGGACGCCGGTTGAAGAGCGAGTCGAGCAGCACCCAGGTCATCAGCGACACGCAGGTCGCAAGATTGGTGTTCAGCACCGCGGCGGCGGCGTCCTGGTTGGCGAAATAGGGGTCGCCGCCATTGAAGCCGTTCCAGCCGAGCCACAGGATGCCGGCGCCGACCAGCGCCATCAGCAGGCTGTTGGGCTGAAAGTTATCGCGATCGGACTGCAGCCTCGGCCCAACCACGGCTGCGGCCACAAAACCCGAGACCCCGGCCGCCAGATGGATGACGTAACCGCCGGAGAAATCAGCGGCGCCCTTTTGCGCCAGCCAGCCGCCGCCCCAGATGCTGAAGGCGCCGACGGTGTAATCGAGGATCATCCATAGGGGCACAAAGATCACCCAGGCCAGGAAGCGCATGCGGCCGAGCAGCGATCCGGCGAGGATGATCACCGTTATGGCGGCGAAGACGAACTGGAAGAAGACCATCGTCGCCATCGGAAATCCGATCGGCGGCATGCCGCCGGCGGCCGCCGGAATGGTGGCTTGGCCGGTCATGAAGCCGGCGGCGAGCGCCGGCATCGGTTTTCCCAGGAACGGAAACCACTGGGGTCCGAAAGCCATGTTGTAGGCCAGGAGCACCCACACGACCATCACCGAGGCGAAGGCGTAGATGGCCATGAACGCCGAGTTCAGCGCCCACTTGTTCTTGACGAGGCCGCCGTAGAGCACGACCAGCCCGGGAATGCTCTGCAGCCCGACGAAGGTCGCGGCGGCGAGCTGCCAGGCGTTCGAGCCGGTATCCAGCCATTTCGGTGATGGTATGAGCATTCGAGGCCCCCTCGGGTGGTGCGGGATAGACGCCGGCGTGGGCGCACCGAAGCGAGTTCGGGACGCGCGGGACGGCGCGTAGAGGCTGGTCCCGCCGCTCGGGCGCCGTCAAAGTCGCAGCGCCGTCCCCGAAGCAAATGGCTTGGCCGCGCCCGCAATTGCCGAAGCTGCAGGCGCCGCTGGCGGTTTTTTGATCAGCGATGCGGGCTCAGGCGCCGCTACCTCGAAGGACGCAGGCGCGCACCCACCATCGAGGCTGGTGAGCCATGACTTCGGCCGCCAATTGTTGCGCCGCCAACGTGGTGTCGCAGAGGCCAAAGGCGGTTGCTCCCGAGCCAGACAGGCGCGCCAGCCGACAGTGGGGAGCCTCCCGCAACACCTCGAGCGCCCCGGCTATCTGCGGCGCCCTTTCGATCGCCGGCTGCTCGAGATCGTTGCGGCATTCGACCAGGAAGCGGACGAGCGCCTGCGGATCCTTGAAGGCCAGCGGCATGTCGGGCCGATTCGCCGCGCGCGGCGAGGACCGGTCATACGCGGCAAAGACGTCCGCGGTCGCGCTGGGAATGCCCGGATTGACGAGCACGCAGGGGAGTTCAGGCAGATGCGGGGCCGGCGAGATCTGTTTGCCCCACCCCTCGGCAAGGAGCGGTTGCGAGGTCAGGCAGGCCGGAACGTCGGCCCCGAGTTCGGCCGCGAGTTCCAAGAGCTGTCTCTCGTCCAGGCGTGGAAAGGCGCGATTCAGCAAACGCAACGTCGCGGCCGCGTCGGCCGAGCCGCCGCCAAGGCCGGCTGCCACTGGAAGGTTCTTTTCCAGGACGAGGCGGAACTGCTCCGAAAGGCGGGCCATCCGGACGAATGAATCACGCGCCCGCACCACCAAATTGCCCGGCCCGGTCTCGATGCCGCCCGCGAACGGCCCGGCCATCTCGAACGCCGCTGCGTTCGGCGGCTCGAGCCGCAGCAGATCGCCGACATCGGCGAAGGCCATCAGGCTCGCGATGGGGTGGTAGCCATCCGGCGCGCGGGCGCCGACGTGAAGAAAAAGATTGACCTTGGCCGGCGCGAACTCGGCCAGATCGCCGTCCAGGATCAGGATCCCGTCAGATCTGCCGGCGCCATCCGGTCGTCGGGACCCGATTTCAATTTGGCCTCAACCTCCGCCTTCAGTTTCGGATTGGGCGATAGTGTCAGGACCTGACGCCATTGGTAGATCGCCTCGGTCTTCCGGCCGACTTTCCAGTAGGCGTCTCCCAGGTGGTCGTTGACCTCGGGATCGGCGGCGTCGAGGGCCGCGGCCATCTCCAGCTTTTCCACCGCCGCAGGATAGTTGCCGAGGTGGTAGTAGGCCCACCCAAGGGAATCCATCATCGCGCCGGATTGTGGATCCTGGTCGACGGCGCGTTGCACCATCGCCAGCCCCTCCTTGAGCTTTTCGCCCCTGTCGATCCACGAATAGCCGAGAAAATTGAGCAGCTCCGGCTCGTCGGGCGACAGCTTCAGCGCCGCCTGCAGGTCCTGCTCGGCCTCAGGCCAGCGATCCGCCGCCTGGTAGGCCGCGGCGCGCATGTACAGCAGCCGCCATTCGGCCTGGCCCGCCTTCTGCGCGATCAGCTTGTCCAAGATGGCGATCGAGTTGGCGTTGTCGCCGTCGACGCGTTCCAGATCAGCGAGGGTGAGCTGGGCGTCCTCGGCGTTGGTGGCCGCCGCCGCTTGCTGAGCGATCTTCAGCGCCTGCGCCTTGTCACCTGCGTTCTGATAGCTCCAAGCGAGCTTGGCGCGCGCGGTCGCATACTCGGTCGACGACGGCTTGGGCTGCCCGTAAGCCACCCGCGCCGCGTCGGTGTCGCCGGCGGTGTTCAGGATGTCGCCAACCATGATCCAGGCGTCGTCCAGACCCGGATCGAGCCGCAGCGACAGGCGCAGGCAGGCCAGCGCCGCTTCCTGCTGCCGGTGGACCAGCAAGGCTGCGGCCGGCGCCAGCATCGCCTTGGCCGACGCCTGCCGGATCGTCGGCATAGGCGGCGGGGCGCCCCGGCCCGCGGCGCGCGCGCGCGCGGTCTGCACCAACGAGTTAGGGCTACGACGCAGAGCCTCGTCATAAATGGCAATGGCCTCCGCCTGGCGGCCGCGGCGTTCGAGGAGGGCGCCCAATTCGAGGCTGGCCTCGCCGCCAGGATCACCACGCGCAATCAGGGCTCGAAACGCCGTCTCGGCTTCGGGGTAGCGGCCCGTCTCCTCGAAGAGCACGCCCTGGTCGATGTCGGCTTGAAACTGGTCGATCGGGTCGGCCGTGAACTGCGGCCGGGTCACCGCGCCGACCTTGTCACCAGCCTGGGCGGCGGCGAATGGCGCCAGCAGCGCCGCCGCCGGCTCGCCGTCCGTCCCGCCCTGGGGCACGGCAAGGATCTTCTCGGCCGCTCTGGCCCGACCCTCCGCCATTGCCTCGACCCCGCGGGTGAGGTCGGCCAGGGGCCGGACGCCTTCAGCGTCAGGTCCCGAGACGGGCGCCATTTCCGCGGCCTGGCGAACCTGACCGGCAAGAAGCGCCGCGGTGAAGGCTTCGGCCCGGAGCAGGCTGCTCTTGCGATCGGCGCTGGCCGCTTCGTCGAAAAAGTGAGCCGCCTGGGCGCCGTGACCGCGATTGATTGCCGCCTGTCCGGCCAGGAACAGGCCATAGGAAGAGGCGTGGGCTTCGTCGGCCGTGGCGGCGCCCTGGGCGGGCGCGGTCGCTGAGGTTCCGACGCCGCTGGCGCAGGCGCACAGCAAAAGCGGCAGAGCAATGGCGGTGGCGCCGTAACGTGCTTTCATGATTGGCAAGATCGCTGGCAAAGTGGGCGCCGGCAAGGCCGCCGGCCGGGCGTCACATGTTGGGATAGTTCGGGCCGCCACCGCCTTCGGGCGTGACCCAGGTGATGTTCTGCGACGGGTCCTTGATATCGCATGTCTTGCAGTGGACGCAGTTCTGGGCGTTGATCTGAAAACGTGGATTCTTGCCCGCATCGTCGTAAAGAACTTCGTACACCGCGGCCGGGCAGTAGAGGCGCGCCGGTTCGCCATACCTCGGCAGGTTGATGCTGATTGGAACCTCCGGGTCCGCCAGCCTCAGATGCGGCGGTTGATCCTCTTCGTGATTGGTCGATGACAGGAAGACGCTGGAGAGCTTGTCGAAGCTGAGGACGCCGTCGGGCTTGGGGTAGACGATCGGCTCGAAGTCCTTGGCAAGGCCGGTGGCCTCCGCGTCGGTCTTGCCGTGCTTGAGCGTGCCGAAAACAGAAAAGCCGCCGGTCCAGTTGGCCACGACGAGGTCGGCCATGACGATCGCGCCCCCGACCCAGGTTCCAAGCCGAGACCACAGCGGCTTGGCGTTGCGCACGATGTAGAGTTCCCGCCGTACCCAGGAGATTTGATAGGCGTCTTCGTACGCCTGCAGCGTGTCGCCGGCGCGCCCGGCGGCAAGGGCGGCGAAGGCCGCCTCCGCCGCCAGCATGCCAGTCTTCATGGCGTTGTGGCTGCCCTTGATCCGGGGAAGGTTCACGAAACCGGCGGCACAGCCGATGAGGACTCCGCCCGGGAACGCAAGCCTGGGCACGGATTGGTAGCCGCCTTCAGTGATCGCGCGGGCGCCGTAGGCGATGCGCTTGCCGCCCTCGAGATGAGCGCGGATGGCCGGATGGTGCTTGAGCCGCTGGAACTCGTCATAGGGCGAGATCCAGGGATTGGCGTAGTTGAGGTGGATGACCAGGCCGATCGCCACGTAGCGGTCGCCGAAGTGGTACATGAAGCTGCCACCGCCGGTTCGGCCGTCCAGCGGCCATCCGACGGTGTGCTGCACCAGTCCGGGCCGGAAGCGCTCCTCCGGCACCTGCCACAGCTCCTTGAGACCAATACCGAATTTCTGGGGTTCGCGGCCCTCGGTCAGGCCGAACCTTGTCTGGATCTGCTTGGCCAGCGATCCGCGCGCTCCTTCGGCGATGAAGACGTATTTGGCCCGCAACTCCAGGCCCGGCTGAAAGTCCGGTTTGGGCTGGCCGTCACGGCCGATCCCGAATACCCCGGCGACAACGCCCTTCAGGTTGCCATCGTCGCCGTAGAGCGCTTCCGAGGCTGCCATGCCGGGATAGACCTCGACGCCTAGCCCTTCGGCCTCGCCCGCCAGCCAGCGGCAGACGTTCCCGAGGGAGGCGATGTAAGCGCCCTTGTTGTGCATGAAGGCCGGCATAGCGAACATCGGCAGGCCGATTTGGCCTTTCTCGGTAAGCGCGAGAAAGCGATCATGGGTCGCCGGCGTCTCCAGTGGAGCGCCCTTCTGCTTCCAGTCCGGAATGAGTTCGTCGAGCGCTCGCGGATCGATCACCGCGCCGGAGAGGATGTGGGCGCCGACCTCGGAGCCCTTTTCGACCACGGCGACGGAAACTTCCGCGCCGTTCTGGGCGGCCAGCTGCTTGAGGCGGATTGCCGCCGCCAACCCGGCCGGTCCGGCGCCGACGACAACGACGTCGTATTCCATGGACTCGCGCTCGACGGCCTCGTTCATCGCTGTGGCTCATCCTCCGCGCCTGCAGGGAAGACGTATCCTAATCGAAGCCGAGGCTCGGTGGGTCAAGTCATCGGGTGCGTGCTAAGTGGTTCGGATGAACGAAGCGTCGGCGCGCCTGGAAAGTCTGCTCGCCTTCTGGCTCGACGCCGGCGCCGAGGTCGCCCTCGCCAGCACGCCTCAGGACCGCACGCGTCCCATCAGTGGCGCGCCTAGCCCGCACGCGTCTCAACCAAAGCTTCCGCGCCGAGGAACTCAGGAGGCCAGCCCAGGCGGGCCTGACCGCGATCAGGCGCTGGCGCAGGCGTGGCGGATCGCCAAAGGGGCCGCCGATCTCGACAGCCTGGCGGCGGCGATCGCCGCGTTCGAGGGATGCCCGCTGAAAGGCATGGGCGCACGTCAGGCGGTCTTCTATCGCGGCGCCGCCGACGCCCCGATCATGATCGTCGGCGAAGGGCCTGGCGCCGAAGAGGATCTCCAGGGCGCTCCCTTCGTCGGCCGCGCTGGCCGCCTGCTCGATCGGATGCTGGGAGCGGCAGGTCTCAACGGGCGCGTATTCATTACCAACACGGTGTTCTGGCGCCCGCCGGGCAATCGCACCCCCTCTCCCGCCGAACAGGCGGTGTGCGCGCCCTTCCTCGAGCGCGCCATCGAATTGGTGAAGCCGCGCCTCCTGCTCCTCGCCGGGGCAGCCGCGACCCAGTCGGTCCTGCGGCAGAAGGGTGGCATCCTATCGCTGCGAGGGCGCTGGTCCGAGTGGGCGTCCGCCGACGACGCGACCCGTCTTCCGGCGTTGCCGACACTGCACCCGGCGTTTCTGCTGCGCACGCCTGCGGCCAAGAAGATGGCGTGGGCCGACATGCTGAGCCTGGCCGCTCGACTGGATGAGATCGAACAGGTCCGTTGATGTTCTTGATTTGTTCGAATATGCTCTCGCCATGGCGATATCCTCTGTGCTGCCGCGCGGCCGGGGGGCTGGTTCGAACCGCAGCGGCCGCTACGAAGCGCTGAGCCGCGAAGGCTTCGATGACGGTTGGACGGCCGACGACGAAACGCCGCCGTCGCTGCGCACCACCGCGACCGCAGAAAGGGCGCGGACGATCATCACCCGAAACCAGAGTCCGGACATCAGCTTCGACCGCTCGATCAATCCCTATCGAGGCTGCGAGCACGGCTGCATCTATTGCTATGCGAGACCAGCGCACGCCTACATAGGCCTGTCGCCCGGGCTGGATTTCGAGAGCCGCATCTTCTTCAAACCTGGCGCCGGAGCTCTCCTCGAACGTGAGCTCTCCAAGCCCGGCTACGACGTGCGTCCCATCCACATCGGCGGAAACACCGACCCCTATCAGCCGCTGGAACGCCGGATGCGGATCACCCGCCAGGTGCTCGAGGCTCTGCAACGCTTCCGCCATCCCCTCACGATCATCACCAAGTCACAGCTGATCGCCCGCGATCTCGACATCCTTGGACCCATGGGCTGCGCCAATTTGGCGCGGGCAGCGGTCTCGGTGACAACCCTGGATCGAGCCCTGGCGCGAGCCATGGAGCCGCGCGCCGCCACGCCCGCGCGCAGGCTGGACGCGATCGCCGCCCTTGCGGGCGCCGGTGTGCCGACCACCGTGATGTTCGCGCCCGTCATCCCGGGGCTCAACGACCATGAACTCGAAGAAATCCTGAAAGCCGCGGCAAAGGCCGGAGCGGTGGCGGCCGGCTATGTGGCCCTGAGACTCCCGCTGGAGATCAAGGACCTCTTCACCGAGTGGCTGAACGAGCGCCGGCCCGATCGGGCCGAACGCGTCATGAGCCTGGTGCGCCAAATGCGCGGCGGGCGGGAATATGACCGGAGCTGGAACGTGCGCATGAAGGGCGAAGGACCAATCGCCGCCATGATCGGGCGCCGCTTTGCGATCGCCAAGCGGCGCTTTGCACTCGATCGCCCCGTTCCCGACCTGGACTGCGGCCAGTTCGCGCCGCCGGGGTCCAGGGCTCAGCTGGATCTCTTCGTGTCCGCCTGAGCCGGGGGCGTCTTGCGCGCGAGCAAGGCCTTGGTGAGGAAAGCCTGATCGCTGGCGTGAACCTCCAGCCCGGCGGCTCCGAAGAGTGCGCTCAGATCTTCGCGCAGGTAGCTGGGGAAATAGGGCTCGTGGAAATAGGCTGGAAAAGTCTCCAGCGGTCGCGCGAGCCGGGGCTCGTCCGCTGGTTGCAGGGCGTCGGCGAACGCTAGCAGCCCGCCGGGCTTCAACACGCGAGCGACCTCGGCAGCTACGGTGCGACGGACGTTGGGCGGAAGCTCGTGGAAGACATAGATGCAGGTCACTGCATCGAAGCATCCGTTCGCGAACGGCAGGCGCTCGGCATTCGCCTGGGCCAGGCCGGCGCCGCTCGCCCGGGCGGCCTGACGGACGTACGCTTCCGAAAGGTCGATCCCGGCCAGACGGGCGCGCGGAAAGGCTCGCTCCAGATCGGCAAGAAAGCCGCCGGCGCCGCAGGCCAAGTCGAGGATGCGGACACCACGGTGATCGCGGTCGCGCCAAGCCCGCGCCAACAAGGCCAGGGCGCATCGGCGCATTGGTCCGGCGGCGCCCGCAAACAGGGTTTCGACCTGGGCCTCGTAGCGGCGGGCGCTGGCCGGCGTGAACCAGCCGCCGCTCTGGAAATGAAAGTTTTGGCGGTAGTAGGCGGGATAAGCTCGCCCTACGGGCGCATCCGCGCGCGCCTCGCGGGCGCCGCCGCGGCGTCGCCGCGCCCCGACCTCGGGAGCATCGGCGGCGACGTCGAACCCGGCGCGGACCATGGCGGCGAGTTCCGACGCCGAGCGCGCCATCGGAGGATAGAGGCCGTCGCCGACAGCGCGGGCGTCCTTGGCGAAGGCGTCACGCCACGATTCGCGCAGGAACCTCGGTGGCGGTGGAGCGGCCTTGGACACCTGGGCCTGGGCCTGGGGCGCCGGCGCGGCGTGGCGCCCGGCGACCCGGCGAGCCAGCACCGCGGCGGCGCTCCACCAGGCGGCGTTGAACGCGCCGGCGACGTTCTGCAGCGCTCCGTCCAGGCGATGGGCCCGGCTCATGAGGATGCCGACCTGCGGTAGAATGCGGCCACGAGCTCGATATGGGCGGACCAGCGGAACTGGTCCACCGGCAGAGTTGGTCCAGCGCGCCAGCCCGCCTCGCCCAGGATAGCTGCGTCGCGGGCGAAGGTCGCCGGATTGCAGGAAACGGCAATGATGGTCGAGGCCGGCGAGCGGGCGAGCTGCGCCGCCTGGGCGGCGGCGCCGGCCCGGGGGGGATCGAAGATGACGGTGTCGCCCACCTTGATGTCGCGCGCGAGGATGGGCCGGCGGTCCAGGTCGCGCACTTCGGCCCTGACCGGCTTCAATCCAGGCCAAGACGAGGCGGCCGCGAGCGCCGCGACCGATGCGGCGGAAGAGTCAGCGGCCCAGACCGGGGCCAGGCGGGCAAGAGGCAGGCTGAAAGTGCCGACGCCGCAGTAGAGATCGACAATGCGCCGCGAGCCGGCCGCGCGCGCGACGATGAAATCGGTAATCGCGCGCTCGGCGGAAGAGCAGGCCTGGAGGAAGGCGCCCGGCGGCAAGACCACCGGAACGCCGGTCAAACGGACGGTCGGCGCTCGCGCCAGAAAGAGGACTTCGCCCGCCAGAGTAAGGCGCGCCAGATCGGCGGCGCGAGCCAGGGCGGCGGCGCGGACGCGGGCGTCGCCAGGAAGCCCGCCGCTGCGGCGCTCGATCCCGGTGACGTCCACATCCAGACCGCTGTCGGTCGCGGTCACGTGCAGGCTCGGCGCCGAGAGCGGGTGATCGAAGAGGGCCGCGGCCAGGGCGCGCAGAGCCGGCAGGGCGGCGACGATGCGCTCGTCGGCGACCATGCACACGCCGACGTCGACCAGCCGCCACGACCGCGCCGCCTTGAAGCCGAGGCGGATGTCGCCGCCGTCTTGCCGGGCGTGCAGGGCTACCCGACGGCGTTCGTGCGCGGCGACGGTCATCGGCTCGAGGACCTCGCCGCCGACGCCGGCGCGCGCCAGCGCCTCTTCGATCCGGGCGCGCTTCCAGGCGCCGATGGCGTCGTCACGCCAATGCTGGAGGGCGCAGCCGCCGCAATCGCCAAAATGGGGGCAAACGGGCGCGACTCGCTCGGGGCTGGACTGAAGGATGCACTCGAGGGCGCCGCGGCGACCAGCCACCGTCGCCATGAGCCGCTCGCCCGGCAGCGCCAGCGGCACGTAGATTGGGCCGGTCGCGATCCCCTCCCCTTTCGCGCCCATGGCCTCGATGGTCAGCGCGAGCATGCGGCTCGCAGCGCCTTGGGTCATCGCCATTCTAAAGCCACGCTAGACCACTATGGATTCGCAACGCTGATGAACGGCTTGCTCAACATCCGTTCATCCTTGGCAAGTTAACTCTGGCGTGGCTTTTTTGAGGAGGGGCTGCATGCCCAGGACACGGTCACTGCTGGCGACGGCCGCCATCGCCTTGGTGGCAGCCGGCGCGGCGCACGCGCAACCGTACCAGGATTGCCAGAGTCAGAAGACCGGACACACGGTCATCGGTGCGCTTCTGGGCGCCGTCGTCGGCGGCGTCATCGGCAGCAATCTCGGTGAGCGTGGCGACCGCGGTGACGGCACGGCCATCGGCGCCGGCGTGGGCGCGGTTGCCGGTGGGGTCGTGGGCAACGGCACGACAAACTGCGCCTATCCGCCCCCTCCGCCCGGCTACGGCCCCCCGCCGCCTCCGCCCGGCTACGGGCCGCCACCCCCGCCGGGCTATTACGACAATGCTCCGCCCCCTCCGCCGGACGCCTCGTATGACGATCCTCCCCCGGCGCCGGAATCCTATGACGCGCCACCCCCGCCGGAGGCCCAGCGCCAGGCTCAAGAGACCCCGGACGACGCCTCGGCCCCGCCGCCGCCCGAATACGACAACGGTGCGGCGCCACCGCCCGAGGACAGCGCCCCACCTGCCAACAATGGCGATGAGGCGCAGGCGCCGCCACAATCCTCCGGGGACGAGGAGGCCGCCCCGCCGCCCTTCCCGCCGGCGTACAATCCCACCATGGACGAGCCGCCGAGCGGCGCTCCGCCCAGTTCGGATGACGACACGCCGCCCCCGAGCGCCTGAGCACCGCTAAGAGCAGCGGGAAGGTTCGCTCATCGCTCCTCGCCGGGGTCGCGTTCGACCACCAGCAGATCGTAGACGCGGGCCGCCGGGCCCTCGAGCGGGCGTCGGGCCTCGCCCATGATGTCGCTCTCGCCTTGCAGCCAGGCGAGCGCCGCCTCGAAGTCGGCAAGGCTCGCCCCGGTCTTCAGCACGGTGCTGACCACGCCGTCCGGAAGATCGCCGGCCAGGCGGCGCACGATGACGCCATCCAGTCTCTGGTCGTCTGTGGCCATTGCTCCGGGCCTCGGTCGTTCAGGAACCCGATTTCGACCCGGTCGGCGACAAGGTCAACGTCGAAACCGGTGGTGCGCGGTCGTTGGACATCACCAACGCGAACCGACCGACCCCGCAGCGGATTGAGCAGGCGGCGGATCAGGCGAAGAGCTTGCGCAGCTCCGGCTTGAGGATCTTGCCGTTGGCGTTGCGGGGCAGGGTCTCGCGCCAGAAGCGGACTTTCACGGGCACTTTGAACGCCGCCAGCCGTTCGGCGACGAAGGCGCGAAGCTCGTCTTCGCTGGCCGAAGCGCCGGGCTTCAAGGTGACCACGGCGGCCGGCTCCTCGCCCAACGTCTTGTGCGCAATGCCGACCACGGCAGCGTCCATGACCGCCGGGTGGTCATAGAGGGCGTTCTCAACCTCGATGCAGTAGATGTTCTCGCCGCCGCGGATGAGCATGTCCTTGGCCCGGTCGATGATATAGCAGAAGCCCTCCTCGTCCAGGCGGGCGAGGTCGCCGGTCTTGACCCAGCCCTCATGAAACGTCTGGGCGGTCGCCTCCGGCTTCATCCAGTAGCCCTTCACCACCTGCGGGCCTTTGCACCAGAGCTCGCCCACGGCGCCGGTCGGCAATTCGCGCTCGCTCTCCGGGTCCACGATCTTCAAATCGGTGACAGCCACGGCGGGGCCGCAGGAGTCGGGCCGGCGCTCGTAATCCTCGGCGCCGTGGCTTGTCGCCGTGGCGCTCGTCTCCGTCATGCCCCAGCCCTGGCCGGCTTCCGATTTCGGGAAGGTTTCCTTGATCCGCCGCACCAGCTCCGGCGCGCACGGCGCGCCGCCGTAGGAGACCGAGACGAGCGAGGAGAGATCGTATTTGTCGCGCTCCGGGTGCTCGATCAGCTGCCAGGCGATGGTCGGGACGCCGCCGGCCGCCGCGATCTTCTCGCGCTCGATCAGTTCGAAGGCGCGGATCGCGTCCCACCTGTGCATCATCACGAGCTTGGCGCCGCCGAAGAGGCTCGGGTTGAGGACGGCGAAACAGCCGGTGGCGTGAAAGAACGGCACCGACAGCAGGCTGGACCGCTGCGCTTCCGGATCGGCCGCAGGCGGAGTTTCGCCACGGCGCAGGAACGAGCGCGCCGCCGAGAAGGCGCCGGCGATGATGTTGGAGTTGATGTTGCGCTGGGTGGCGAGCGCTCCCTTCGGCTTACCCGTAGTGCCGGAGGTGTAGAAGATGGTGGCGTCATCCTCGGGGCCGATATCGACTGCGGGAAGAGCGCGCTCCGGTAACATCGCCCAATCCTGCGGCCCGCCGATGACATCCTCGAGTTTGACCACGAGCGGGCTGGCCACCTCTTCGGCTTCGCGGGCCACGAACACGCGCTCCAGCTCCGGGCACCGAGACAGGTGCTCGGCCAGGCGCTCCAGGCGCTCGGCATCGACGATCGCCACTTTGGAGCCGGAGTCGACGAGCCCGTACTCGAGCTCCGGTCCGGTCCACCACGCGTTCAGCGGCGTGACGATCGCGCCGATCGCGGCGGCGGCGTAGAACGCCACGGGCCACTCTGGAAGATTGCGCATCACCACGGCCACTCGGTCGCCTTTCTCCACCCCCTCTTCGGCAAGGCGGTGCGCCAGGTGGGCGACGGCGCGGAAGAAGGCCTCGAAGCTGACGCGCTCGTCCTCGTACACGAGGAAGATGCGCTCGCCGAAAGCCCGTCCACCCTCGACGACGGCGCGCAGTGACGGCGGGGCGTTCTTCCACACGCGCGTCGGCACGCCCCGGATCACGACCTCCTCCATCTCGCACGGCATGCCAGGCGCGGTGAGTATGGCGGTGGCTTCGGCGAGCGACATCGCCGGCCAGGCCGGTTTGGCGTCGTCGGTCTCGAGAGCAGGGTCGGAGGTCTTCACATCCATGGCGAAGTCATGTGTGCGGGAGTGGCCCTCGGCGCAAGCACGCCATCACCCCAGCTCGCGAAATCCAGAGCCGCTAGGCGGCGCGAGCCGTCTCGGCGGTCGCGATCCTGGCGAGGTCCTGCAGAATGCGCTCGGCGGCGGCAAGGCGCGCTTTGGGGCTTTCCCACTCGCCTTTGACGAGCACCGTCTGATCGGGCCTGAGGCGCCAGGCGCCGGCCGCTTTCTGGATGAAAGTGATCAGGCCACCGGGGTTGTCGAAACGGTCGCCACGGAAGCCGACCACGGCGCCCTTGGGACCGACATCGATACGGGCCACGTTCGCCTCGCGGCACAACCCCTTGATCGCCACCACACGGAGCAGCTGGTCGGCTTCCGGCGGCAACGGGCCGAAGCGATCGATGAGCTCCGCGGCCAGGGCCTCGCGGTCCTCCGGGCTTTCGGCGTCGGAAAGGCGGCGATAAAGCGACAGGCGGACGTTCAGATCCGGCACATAGGGTTCGGGGATCAGCACCGCCGCGCCAGTGTTGATCTGGGGCGACCAGCCGCGGTCCGGAAGGATCGGTTCGGCGTCCCTGGACTTCAGTTCGGCGACGGCCTCTTCCAGCATCTGCTGGTAGAGCTCGACCCCGATCTCGCGGATATGACCCGACTGCTCTTCGCCAAGCAGGTTGCCACCGCCGCGGATGTCGAGATCGTGACTCGCGAGCTGGAATCCGGCGCCGAGGCTGTCGAGGGACTGCAGCACCTCCAATCGCCTCTGGGCGGCCACGGTGATCGAACGATCCAGAGGCGTGGTCAGATAGGCGTAGGCCCGCGGCTTGGCTCGCCCTACCCGCCCGCGCAGTTGGTAGAGTTGGGCCAGGCCGAACATGTCGGCGCGGTGCACGACGAGGGTGTTGGCGGTGGGGATGTCGAGGCCTGACTCGACGATGCTGGTCGAGAGCAGCACGTCGTAGCGGCCCTCGTAATAGGCCGCCATGACATCCTCCAGCTCCGCCGAGCCGAGCTGGCCGTGACCGACGACGAATTTCACCTCGGGGACCTGTTCGCGCAGGAACTTGGCGAGATCCGGCAGGTCGGCGATCCGCGGCGCCACGTAGTAGGCTTGGCCGCCGCGGTACTTCTCGCGCAGCAAGGCTTCGCGGATGGCGACCGGGTCCCACGGAGTGACGTAGGTGCGCACCGCCAATCGGTCCACCGGCGGGGTGGCGATGATCGACATCTCACGGATGCCCGAAAGGGCCATCTGCAGGGTGCGCGGGATGGGAGTGGCCGTCAGGGTCATGACGTGGACCTCGGCGCGCAGCGCCTTGAGCGCTTCCTTGTGCTTGACGCCGAAGTGCTGCTCCTCGTCGACGACCACCAGGCCCAGGTCCTTGAAGCGGACGCCCTTTGAAAGCAGAGCGTGGGTGCCGATGACGACATCGATCTCGCCCTTCTCGAGGGCGGAGCGGGTCTTGCTCGCCTCGGCCGGCGCCACCAGGCGCGACAGGCGGCCCAGGCGCACCGGCCAGCCGGAGAAGCGCTCCTGGAAGGTGGCGAAGTGCTGTCGGGCAAGCAGAGTGGTGGGGCAGATGACCGCCACTTGCCGCCCACTCATGGCCATGACAAAGGCCGCGCGCAGCGCCACCTCGGTCTTGCCGAAGCCGACATCCCCGCAAACGAGCCGATCCATCGGTTTGCCGGAAGCGAGGTCACCAAGGACGTCGCCGATGGCGGCCAACTGGTCGTCCGTCTCTTCGTATGGAAACCGGGCGCAGAACTCGTCGTAGAGACCGTGCGGCGGTTGCGCGATCTCAACCTCCCGCGTCGCCCGCGCCGCGGCGATGGCGATGAGACCCTCGGCCATGTCGCGCAGCCGCGCCTTCGCCCGTGACTTGCGCGCCTGCCAGGCGGCGCCTCCGAGCCGGTCCAGGGCAACACCCTCGGCCTCGGCCCCATAACGCGTCAGCAGGTCGATGTTTTCGACCGGCAGGTAGAGCTTGGCGGCGTCGGCGTAGTGCAGCTCCAGACAGTCGCGCGGCGCCTCCATCACTGCCAAGGTCTTGAGGCCCTCGTAGCGGCCGATCCCGTGGTCGATGTGGACCACGAGGTCCCCGGGAGTGAGCGCGCTAGCCTCCGCCAGGAAGTTGGCGGCGCGGCGGCGGCGACGCGGCCGGGCCAGGCGGTCGCCGAGAATGTCGGTTTCCGAGATCACGGCCAGCGACGGCGTCTCGAAGCCGGCGTCCAGCGGCAGGACGGCGCGCTTGGGGACCTTCGGATCGGCCGCCAGCGCCGCCTGCCAATAGGGTGCGAAGTCGACGTCGATCAGGCCATGGTCGGCGAGCATCGTCGCCAGCCGCTCCGAAGAACCGCCGGACCAGGACGCGAACAACACCCGCTTGCCTTCACCGATGAGGTTGCGGGCGTGGTCGACGGCGGCCTCGAACAGGTGGGCGCTGTCGGCGGCCCGTTCGGCGGCGAAATTGCGCGACAGCTTGCCACCGAGGTCGCGCCGCCCCTCGGCCGGAACGCTCTGGAACGGTGAGAAAATCCGCACGGGCCGGCTCGCCAAGGCCGCGTCCCACTCCTGGTTCGAGAGGTAGAGGGCGTCCGGCGGCAGCGGGTGATAGGCGATTGCGCGTTCGCTGCTGTTCCTGGCCTCGTAGGCGTCCAGGATCATCGCCAGGCGATCGTCGCGCGCGTCGCGGGCGAGGTGATCGAGAGCGACCAGAGCCTCGGCCGGCAGATAGTCGAACAAGGTCTCCAGACGGTCGTAATAGAGGGGCAGCCAGTGCTCCATGCCGCCCCGACGACCGCCTTCGCTCACCGTGGCGAAGAGGGGATCGTCCCTGGGCGCGCCGAAATGGGCGCGAAAGCCGGTTCGGAAGCGGGCAATCGCCGCTTCGTCGAGCAGGGCCTCGCTGACCGGCAGCAGGTCGACGGCCTCGAGCCGCCCGGTCGAGCGTTGGCTCTCCGGGTCGAAGGCGCGGATGGCTTCCAGCGTGTCGCCGAAGAGATCGAGACGGACCGGCTGGTCGGCGCCGGGCGGGAAGACGTCGATGACGCCGCCGCGAACGGCGAACTCGCCTTTTTCCGAGACGGTCGAGGCGCGGTGATAGCCGTTGATGGCGAAGTAGCGCTCGAGGTCGGCCATGGCGACGGTGGCGCCGAGGGCGGTCGAATAGCCTGCCTTTCCGATGACATCGCGCGGCGGCACGCGCTGCAGGCTGGCGGCGGCGGTGGCGACGAGGATCGCGCTCTTGCGGGAGTCGATCGGCCGCAGCAGGCGCGCCAGCGCCGCCATACGCCGCGCCGACACCGCGGCCGAAGGCCCGACCCGGTCGTACGGCAGACAGTCCCAGGCCGGGAAGTCGATCACCTCGATCTCGGGAGCGAAGAACGCCAGCGCTCCGGTGAAGGCGGCGGCGCGGCCGGCGTCGCGGGCGACAAAGAGCGCGAGGCCACGGCGGGCGCGCGCCAGGTCGGCCATGACGAGCGCGTCGAAACCCTCCGGTGCTCCGGTGAGCGTCAGCTCGCCCGGCGCGGCGGCGATCTCCTTGACGAGGTTGCTGGCGGCCATGGATGCGAGCTAGACCGTGCGCGCCCGATCGAGGGCGAACGCGCGAAGTCTGGCGAAGAGCGCATCGTCGTAGGCGGCGGGCACGGGCGCCTCGCCCCGCACCCAGGCCCACACATCCTGCTCGTTGGCTTCGAGCAGGCGCTCGAGGCTGGCGAGGTCGCTCTCGCCGAGTTCATGGGCGTGCGCATCCGCGAACGGCCCGAAAATCAGGTCCGCTTCCAGGAAGCCGCGACGCCAGGCCCTGAGCCTGGCTCTCTTCACCCGCACATCGTCCATGAGGGCCGCCCGATATAGGGCCGCAGGCGGCGCGACGCCACCGTCCCACCGTCGCGTCGAACGGCGCTATGGTTCCGGCGATGCGGCCGGAGATTCTCTTTCCGCTGTTTGCGCCGGTGACCTCGATCCGGGGCGTCGGCGCGCGCCTGGCCAAGCCGCTGGAGCGGCTGGCCGGGCCGAGGGTCCGCGACGTGCTCTTTCTTGCGCCCACGGCCCTGGTCAAGCGGCGCGCGACGACGGTGCGTGAAGCCCACCCCGGCGAGGTGGCGACGCTGACGCTCACCATCGACCATCATCAGCGTCCCAGGCGCTTCGGCCAGCCATGGCGCATCCGCGCCTCCGACCGCTCCGGTGGCGTCAACCTCATCTGGTTCAAGGGCTACGGCCCGCACCTCGAAACCTCCAATCCGCCCGGCTCGGTCCGGATCGTCAGCGGCAAGATCGAGCCCGACGCCTATGGCGGTGGGCTGCAGATCATCCATCCGGACTATTTCCTGCCGCCGGAACGGGCCGCCGAGGTCCGCGAGCTCGAGCCGGTGTACCCGCTCACCGAGGGCCTCACCTTCCGCGTCCTGCAACGCCTCGTGCGCGAGGCGCTGACGCGGGCGCCCGACCTGTCCGAATGGATCGATCCGGCTTTCATCGCGGCGCAGAACTGGCCCACCTGGAAGAGTTCGGTCGAGAAGCTGCATGCGCCGACCGGCGAGGCCGACATCGCCCCCCACGCGCCGCACCGGCGCAGGCTGGCCTTCGACGAACTCCTGGCGCACCAGCTGGCGTTGGGCGGTCGCAAGCGCCGGCGGCGGTCGGAGGGCGGGGCCGCCATCGGCCCCAGCGCCGTGGCCGAGCGGGTGCGCGCCGCCCTCCCCTTCTCGCTCACCGGCGACCAAACCCGGGCCCTGGCCGAAGTGCGCGCCGACCTCGGCGAGGGGGCGCGGATGACGCGGCTGCTGCAAGGCGATGTCGGCTCGGGCAAGACCGTGGTGGCGATGCTGGCGATGGCCGATGTCGCCGCCGCCGGCCGCCAGAGCGCCCTGATGGCGCCAACCGAGATCCTGGCGCGCCAGCACTTCGATACTCTCGCCCCGCCGCTTCGCCAGGCGGGCGTCGAGACGGTGTTGCTCACCGGCCGCGACAAGGGCGCCGGCAGGCGCAAGAAGCTCGAACTCCTGTCCTCCGGCGCGGCGGCGGTCGCGGTGGGCACGCACGCCCTTTTTCAGGACGAGGTCGCCTTCGCCAACCTCGCCCTGACCGTCATCGACGAACAACACCGCTTCGGCGTCAACGAGCGCGCCCGCCTGCAGGCCAAGGGCGAGGCGGCCCATTTCCTGGCCATGTCGGCGACGCCCATCCCGCGCACTCTGGAGCTGACGCTCTACGGCGACCTCGACGTCTCGCGCATCCGCCAAAAGCCGCCGGGCCGCACGCCGGTCGACACCCGCGCCGCGCCGATGACGCGACTCGGCCAGGTGGTGGAGCGGCTCCGGCAGGCGATCGACGCCGGGGCGCAGGCATACTGGATCTGCCCGCTGATCGAAGGCAGCGAGGATTCCGACCTGGCGGCCGCCGAGGCCCGCGCCGCGGCGCTGAAACAGACTCTCGGGGCGGAGCGCGTCGGCCTTATCCACGGACGCCTGCCGGCCGCCGAAAAGGACCAAGCCATGGCCGACTTCGCCGAGGGCCGGACCGCGGTCCTGGTGGCCACAACCGTGGTCGAGGTCGGCATGGACGTGCCCGCCGCCTCGATCATGGTGATCGAGCAGGCCGAGCGCTTCGGCCTGGCGCAGCTCCATCAGCTGCGCGGCCGGGTCGGACGAGGCGCGGCGGCGTCGAGCTGTGTGCTCCTCTACGACCATCCGCTCTCGGACATCGCCAGCCGGCGCCTCGACATCCTGCGGCGCACCCAGGACGGTTTTGTCATCGCCGAGAAGGACCTCGAGTTGCGCGGCGGCGGCGACCCGCTCGGGCTACGTCAAAGCGGCTTCCCGGACTACCGGCTGGCCGATCCCATCGCCCATGGCGACCTCGTTCGCGCCGCCGCCGACCACGCCCGCCTCATCCTATCGCGCTTTCCCGGCCTGCAGGGCGAGGGCGCCGCGCCGGCGCGCGTTCTCACTGGGTTGTTCGACTGGCGGCCCGAGGGCGGCGAAGCGGGCTGAGAAGCGCCGTTTTCTCTCCTTCCCCTCCTGGGGAGTGGCCGCCAGAACGGGCGGCCGGAGGGGGAAGCCCACATCTGCGGCGCCGTGGGATTGGCCTTCCCCACCCCGCTCGGCGCGCTGCGGCGCGCCGAGTCGACCCTCCACATGAAGGGGAGGGAGAGTTTTCAGACGTCGCCGGCCCCCCATCAGAGCGAGGGAGGATCAGTCTTTGAAAGATGACCGCGGACGTAGTCGGAAATTCCCTCCTCCAGGGTGGCGAACGGGGCCGCGTAGCCGGCCCCGCGCAGCCGTTCCATCCGGGCTTCGGTGAAGTACTGGTACCGCGGGGGCAGCTCCTGGGGCATGTCGACGTACTCGATTCGCGGCTCGTAGCCAGCGGCGGCGAACACCGCCTCGGCCAAGGCCTTGAACGAACGCGCCTTGCCGGTCCCCAGATTGAAGACGCCGCTCACCTGCGGGTTGGCCGCGAGCCAGGCGACCACCTCGACGGCGTCGCCGACGTAAACGAAGTCGCGCTGCTGGCCGCCGTCCGGCCAGGCGGCTTCGTAGGAGCGGAAGAGTCGGACGGCGCGGCCGGCGGCGACATCCGGCCAGATCTGCGCCGCCACCGACCGCATCGGCCCCTTGTGCCCCTCGCCCGGCCCGTAGACGTTGAAGAACTTCAACCCCGCCCATTGTGGCGGCGCCGACCCGCGGGCCGCCTCGCGGACGGCGAACAGATCGAACAGGGCCTTGGACCAGCCGTACGGGTTGAGCGGTCGCAGGGCGGCGAGCCAGTCGACGTCCTGGCGGTCGTCGAAGCCGTGGTCGCCGGCGCCGTAGGTCGCGGCCGAGGAGGCCCACAGGAACCGCCGCCCGTTGTCGGCGCACCAGCGCCAGAGGTCGCGCGACAGGCCGAAGTTGACCCCCATCACCTTGTCGACATCGGGATCGGTGGTGGACGAAACCGCGCCCATGTGGATGACGAGCTCGACCTCGCCGCCGCGACCGCGGAGCCATTCCCGGAGCGCCTCGGGGGCGATCAGATCGGCGATCGGCAAAGCGGAGAGATTTCGCCACTTGCCGGTCTGGACCTCATCGAGCCAGTCGCAGACGACGACGTCCCCGTCGGACGCCTCACAGAGCCTGCGGACGATGTTGGAGCCGATGAAACCGGCCCCGCCGGTGACCAGGACCGTGCGGCGGCTCACGCCCTCGCCTTGGCGCGCTCGATGGCCGCCGTGGTCGAGTGGCCGTCGACGAAGGCGGCGATGCGCACCTCTCCGCCCCAGGACTCGACGAGCTCTCGACCAACCACCTCATCGGGCCGGTAGTCGCCGCCCTTGACGAGGATGTCGGGGCGGATCTGGCGGATCAGGGCCTCTGGCGTCGCCTCCTCGAAGGGCGCCACCAGGTCGACGCAACCGAGCGCCGCCACCACCAGGGCCCGCGCCTCGAGCGTGTTCACCGGCCGGCCTTCACCCTTGACGCGGCGCACCGAGGCGTCGCTGTTCAGCGCCACGATCAGGCGGTCGCACCAGGTCCGCGCCTGGGTGAGGTAGGCGATGTGGCCGGGATGGAGGATGTCGAAGCAGCCGTTGGTGAAACCCACCTTGAGGCCGCGTTCGCGCCAGCCGGCGGTCTCGGCGGCGGCGCGGTCGGCAGTAACGATCTTGGCCTCGGCCGGGGCGAGGTGGGCCGCCAGCAATGCCTCGATCAACTCGTCCGGCGTGACCGTGGCCGTGCCGGGCTTCTCCACCGCCACGCCCGAGGCGAGGAGGGCGAAGTCGATGGCCAGTTCCATCGGCGCCCGCGCCGCCAGCGCCGCCCCCAGGGCCGCCAGGGCCGTATCTCCGGCGCCCGAGGCGTCGAACACGGCCGCCGGCGCTGCGTGGAAGTGACGCACGCCTTCGCCGCGGACGCCAAGGCTCATGCCCTTGCCAGCGCGGGTGACCAGGATGGCGCCCGCCGCGCACAGCGCCAGCGCTTGCGTCAGGGCCGTTTCGACATCGGTGTCGGTTTCGGTCGGCATGTCGGTGATCCGCGCCAACTCGGCCGCATTGGGCTTGATGACGTCGGCCTGGCCGTACCGGGCCAGCGCCTTGGCCTTGGAATCGACGATGATCGGCGCGCCCTGGGCGCGGCCGGCCTCGAGGCAGGCGGCGATCACCGCTTCGGTGACCACGCCCTTGCCGTAGTCGGATACGAGGATGGCGCCCGCGCCCCGGGCGGCGTCGCGGATTGTGCGCGAAAGACGCTGCTCCAGCTCGGCGGCGATCGGGCAGGTGTCCTCGTGATCGACGCGCAGCAGCTGCTGCCCGCCGCAGATGAAGCGGGTCTTGGTGGTGGTGGCGCGCGACTTGTCGGGCACCAAGAAGCCTTCGATCAGTGGCTCGGCGGCGGCGAGCTTCATCGCCTCCGCGGCCGGTCCGTCAGCGCCGATGACGCCGACGAGACTGGCCTCGGCGCCGAGCGCTGCGAGATTGCGGGCGACGTTGCCGACCGCCCCGAGCATGACCGCGTCGCGCTGGCGGGCGAGGATCGGGACGGGCGCCTCGGCCGAGACCCGGCTGACCTCGCCGTAAACGAAGCGGTCGACCATCAGGTCGCCGACGGCGAGGACGCGCGTGCCAGCGACGCCGGCCAGCAGACGTTGAAGAGCGGAAAGATCCATCGGCAGGGCGTGCTTTCCCCTCATGGCGCCGTCAAATCGGAGCGGCGGAATCTCAAATCGAGGTCTCCAAGACGAGGGCGACGGCCGACCTCAGAAACGAATTCACGTATGAAATCATGTCGTTGGTCGCCTATCTGAACAAAAGACCTGGGTCTCGGCGAGTCTCAAAACGTCTCAGAAAATCTCGCGGACTCTCTAAAAGTCCCGAAAAATTTCGAAAAGTCTTCGGAAGTCTCGAAAAGTCTCCTGGAGTCTCTCCGGTCTCGGACGCCTCGCTGTGGGTGGTGGCCGGGCCGCAGCGCCCGCCGAGCCGTATCGCGATATCTATTGCAATTCGCAATAGGCTGTCAACGACAATCAGCTCAGCTCCACCCGCCCCGGCCGCTTGGCCAAGCGATCCAGCTCGATGAGCTCGGCGGCTAGTTCCTCGAAGCGCGAGAGCGGCACCATGTTCGGGCCGTCGGAGGGGGCGTGGTCGGGATCGGGGTGGGTCTCCATGAAAACGCCGGCCACGCCCACGGCGACGGCCGCCCGCGCTAGGACCGGAACGAACCGGCGCTCGCCGCCGCTGGCCTCACCTTGGCCCCCGGGCTGCTGCACCGAATGGGTGGCGTCAAAGATCACCGGACAGCCGATCTCGCTCAGGATCGGCAGGGCGCGCATGTCGGAAACGAGGGTGTTGTAGCCGAAAGAGACCCCGCGCTCGGTGGCGAGCACGTTGGGATTGCCGGCGCCGAGCGCCTTGGCGACGACGTTGCCGAAGTCCCACGGCGCCAGGAACTGGCCCTTCTTGATGTTCAGCGCCCTGCCCGTCCGGGCCGCCGTGACGATGAGGTCGGTCTGGCGACACAGGAAGGCGGGGATCTGGAGGATGTCGACGACCTCGGCGACCGGCGCGCACTGATCCGGCTGGTGAATGTCGGTGAGCACCGGCAGGCCCGTCCGCTCGCGGAGCTCGGCGAAGATCGGCAGCGCCTCGTCAAGTCCGATACCGCGCACGCCGGCGGCCGAGGTGCGGTTGGCCTTGTCGAAGGAGGTCTTGTAGACGAGCCCAACCTTCAGACGGGCAGCGATCTCGGCGAGGGCAGCGGCGGTCTCGAGGGCATGGGCGCGGCTCTCGAGCGCGCATGGGCCGGCAATGAAGGCCAGCGGCGCGTTGTTGGCAAAGCGCGCCGGGGCCCCGGAAGGGGCGCGGACTTCGACGAGGCCGTTGGGTCGCATCTGGGCTCAAGTGGCCGGAACGCGGGCGTGTGGCAAGCGCCGCGGGCGTTCAGGGAGCAAGCGCGCTACTGGACAGCTCTTGCGTCGACGACTTCGGCGGGATTGAACGCGGGCATGGGCTCCGCCGTCCTCCCCAGCATCGTCGAGGCGATCGGCAACACGCCCCTGATCCGCCTTCGGCGCGCCAGCGAGGCCACCGGCTGCGAAATTCTGGGCAAGGCCGAGTTCATGAACCCGGGCGCCTCGGTGAAGGACCGGGCGGCGCTGTGGATCATCCGTGACGCCGAACGCCGCGGCGCCCTGCGTCCGGGCGGACGCATCGTCGAGGGGACGGCCGGGAACACCGGCATCGGCCTGGCCATGGTCGCCAGGGCGTTGGGTTACAAGTGCACCATCGTCATCCCGCGCACCCAGAGCCAGGAGAAGAAGGACGCCATCCGTCTGCAGGGCGCCGAACTCGTCGAGGTCGACGCCGTCCCGTATGCCAATCCGATGAATTATGTGCGTTATTCCGGGCGCTTGGCGGAAGAACTGAACGCGAAGGAAACGGCCGGCGCCATCTGGGCCAACCAGTTCGACAATACCGCCAACCGCGCGGCCCATGTCGAGGGCACCGGGCCGGAGATCTGGCGCCAGACCGGCGGCGCAGTCGACGCCTACATCTCCGCCGTCGGCACCGGGGGCACCCTCGCCGGGGTGGCGCAGGCGCTGCGGGCGCAAAAGCCGGACGTCACCATCGGCCTTGCCGACCCCCATGGCGCCTCGCTCTACGAATACTACGCCCACGGCGAGCTGAAGTCGGAGGGGAACTCGATCAGCGAGGGCATCGGCCAGAGCCGGATCACCGCCAACCTGGAGGGGCTCGAGGTCGACGCGCCCTACCGGGTTTCCGACACCGAGATGATGGAGGCGATCTTCGAGCTGGCCGAACACGAGGGCCTGGTCATGGGAGGCTCGACCGGGATCAACCTTGCCGGCGCCGTGCGGCTGGCGCGGGACCTCGGGCCAGGCCACACCATCGTGACCATCCTGGCGGACCACGGCTCGCGCTATCAGAGCAAGCTCTTCAACGCCGCCTTCCTTGCGGAGCGCGGCCTGCCGACGCGGCCGTGGCTGTCGTGAGGCGAGATGGCAAAATGATATGCTCCTCCACCGCGAAGCGCGGGAGGGGGACCATCCGAAGCTCGCAGCGCGGCGGATGGAGGGGGCGACGATTACGCCGAGCCCCCTCCACCACTCACGCTTCGCGTTCGTGGTCCCCCTCCCCCACGCTGACGCGTGGTGGAGGAGCGAAGTGAGCGATCCGATGGTCGGCACGGCCTGGCTGGCCGAGCGGCTGGGACAGCCTAAGCTGAGCGTCCTAGACGCCACCTGGCGTCTGCCGCCCACGGACCGCAACGCCAGGGCCGAGTTCGAAGCCGGTCACATCCCCGGCGCGGGCTTCTTCGACATCGACGCCATTTGCGACGCTTCCAGCGGCCTGCCGCACATGCTGCCCCAGCCGGGAGAGTTCGAGGCGGCTGCGCGGGCGCTGAGCGTCAATGCCGGCGACGCCATCGTCGTCTACGAGGCCCAGGGCCTCTTCTCGGCGCCGCGCGCCTGGTGGAGCTTCCGGGCCATGGGCGTCGACGAAGTCTACGTCCTCGACGGTGGCCTGCCGAAGTGGAAAGCCGAAGGCCGGCCGCTGGAGACCGGCGCCCCGACGCCGGCCCGCGGAGACTTCGTCGCGCACCCGCGCCCGCAGTTGGTGCGGGATCTGGCGGCCATGCGCGTTATCGTCGCCGGCGGCGGCGCCCAGATCGTCGACGCGCGCTCGCCGCCGCGGTTCGCCGGCGCCGAGGAAGAGCCGCGGCCCGGGGTGCGCAGGGGGCACATTCCCGGCGCCCGCAATGTCCCTTACGCCGGCGTCGTCAGCGCCGTCGGCGAGCTCGAGACTGCAGAGGCGCTGCGGCGCCGGTTCGCGGCGGCCGGGGTGGATCTGGAGCGGCCGATCGTCACCAGCTGCGGATCGGGGATCACCGCCTCGCTGCTGGCGCTGGGCCTGGCGCGCCTGGGGCGCGCCGACGCCGCCGTCTACGACGGCTCCTGGGCCGAATGGGGCGGCCGGCGCGACACGCCGATAGAGACCGGCGCGGCAAGCTCGGCGACGGCGGCATGAAATCGCGCGGTCGAGGCAAGGGCGGCGGCCTGCCGCTCCCCCGGACCGTCGGGCCGCCGATCCAGAGAGGCACGACGGTGCTGATGGACAGCGCCAAAGCCCTCTACGAATCGAAAGGCAAGCCCACCTATGGCCTGGGCGGCCTCGCCACCCACGCAGCCCTGGCCGAGGCCTTGGCGGAGCTGGAGCACGCCCGCGCCGTGCGTCTCTATTCCTCGGGTCTGGCGGCGCTCACCGGGGCCATGTCGGCGGTGCTCGAGGCCGGCGACGAGGTGCTGATCACCGACGCCGTCTACCGGCCCACCCGGCGGTTCGCCGACCATGTCTTGAAGCGCCAGGGCGTGAGCGCGCGCTACTACGCGCCGCGGGCGAGCGCCGAGGAGATCCTTGCCGAGGCCGGCCGGAGCTGCCGACTGATCGTGCTCGAATCGCCCGGTTCGCTCACCTTCGAGCTGCAGGACGTCGCCGCCATCGCCGCGGCGGCCAGGGCGCGCGGCATCCTCACCCTGATGGACAATACCTGGGCCGCGGGCCTGCTGTTCAGGCCGTTGGACCACGGCGTCGACATCTCGGTGCAGGCGCTCACCAAATACATCGGCGGCCACTCCGACGTCTTCCTGGGCTCGGCGGCCACGCGCGAGCCGAAGCTGGACCGGCTGCTGGCCGAAACCATCCGCGATTTCGGCTGGGGCGTGGCGGCCGAGGACGCCTACCTGGGATTGCGCGGCCTGCGCACCCTGGAGACGCGGCTGGCCAGGCACGGCGAGAGCGCCCTGACGGTCGCCCGCTGGCTGGCGGGACGGCCGGAGGTGCGCGAAGTGCTGTTTCCGCCCCTTCCGGGCGCAGCCGATCACGACCTTTGGCGCCGAGACTTCACCGGCGCCGCCGGTCTCATGGGTGTCGTCTTGAGACCGCGGCCACAGGCGGCGGTGTTCGCCTTCCTCGACGCCCTGGAGGTGTTCGGGCTCGGCTTTTCCTGGGGCGGCTTCGAGAGCCTCGCCATCTGGGCCGATCCGCAGTTCGACTGCCGCCTTCATCCCCCAGGGTTCGCCGGGCCGGTGATCCGGCTCGCCATCGGCCTGGAGCCGGTCGACACCCTCCTCGCCGATCTCGATCGGGGCTTTGGCGCGCTCAACGAGGGGAGCCGATGATCGATCACTTCGGCTTCCACTGCCGCGACGCCTCGGTGAGCCTGCCGTTCTATCGCGCCTGCCTGGAGCCGCTGGGAATCCGCGCCGTCCAGGAGCAGCCGGAGTACAAGGCGGCGATCTTCAAGAAGGAGGGATCGCCGGTCTTCTGGTGGTTCGGCGAAGGCGACGAGGCGAGCCGTGGGCGCGCCGGCGCGATGAGAGTGCACCTGGGCTTTGCGGCGACGAGCGCCGCCGAGGTCGACGCTTTCCACGCCGCCGCCCTGGCCCACGGCGGCCGGGACAACGGGCCGCCCGGCTTCCGCCGCCCCACCTGCTACTCGGCCTTCGTCTTCGACCCGGACGGCAACAACATCGAGGCAATCTGGCAGACCGAGCGGGCGTAAGCTCTGTGGGTCGCCACTGGCGACCCCGGCAGGACTCGAACCTGCAACCGTCCGCTTAGAAGGCGGATGCTCTATCCGGTTGAGCTACGGGGTCAGTGGGTCCAGGGGATCTTGCGCGTGTAAGAGAAATTGTCCGCGTAGGCCCTTATCTTCACGGCATCTTTGGACTCTGGCAGCAGCTCGAAGGCGATGCCGTAGCGGTCGGCCCAGGCGACCGCCTCCTCGCGGGTGTCGAAGAAGAGACGCACCTCGCCGCCCATGTCGGCGGTGACGGTCCAGCCCATCAGCGGGTCGGGGCGGCGCGACGAGGCCGGCTCGAACTCCAGCACCCAATAGCGGGTGTTGGCCTTGCCGGACTGCATCGCCGATTTGGCGGGGCGGAAGATGCGGGCGAGGCGGGGCAGCGGTCTCGGCTCCTCTTGCGATCGCGGCGGCGCGAGGTGGTCGGGGCGGCAGGATTCGAACCTGCGACTTCCTGCTCCCAAAGCAGGCGCGCTACCAGACTGCGCCACGCCCCGCCGCCCTTGCACGTAGCGGGAGCATCGTCTTGCCACAGGCGGCGCCGCGGCCGCAACGCGCAGGCGGCGGACGCTGCGCGCGGCCCCCGAAGCACACGTCGAACCTAGGGGCGCTCGCGCATGAGCTTGAAGAGACCGGTGGCCCGGGCGAGGTCGCGGCCCCGCATGCGCGCCTTGCCTTCGACGAAGGCGATATCGCGGGTGAGCCTGGTCAGGCGCGCCTCGCCCAGCACCCAGTCGCCGGCGCGGCCCATCCCTAGGAAGTCGAGCGACAGGTGCAGGGTGACCGGGGTCGCGCCGCCGCCCCGGCCGGCCGCGCCGGCCATCAGGCCGTCGAGGAAGGCCGAAATCATGCCGCCGTGGATGAGACCCAGGCCATTGCAGTGGCGCGTCTCGGCGAAGAAGGCCTGTTCCACCACATCGCCATTGACGCGGTGATAGTAGGGGCCGTTGCGGGTGGAGAATTCCCCGCGGCCGACGCTGAGAACGAAGCCTTCGGGCGGCTGGCGCTTTTCCCCCAACCTATCGCCTCCTCCGTAATGCTCCAGATGACGCAGGCGGACTTCTCCCCGCAAGAGAGCGGGGAGCAGCCCAACTGCGTCACCCGCGGATCAATTACTCGGTCGATGAAAGATCCGGTTGCGCACCAGATCGCCGGGCTCGGCGCCGATCGCCTCGGCGCGGCCACCACGGATCTCGAGCACGCCCAGGACCGGGCCGGCCGAAGGGATCGGCGTTTCTGAAAGCGGGGTGGCCCCGTGGGCGATGGAAACCACCCGCCCGTCGGCGGAGATGAACAGCATGTCCAGTGGGATGAGGGTGTTCTTCATCCAGAAGGCCACCTGCTGCGGCGCCTTGAAGTCGAAGAGCATGCCGCGGTCGGGCGCGAGCGACTTGCGGAACATCAGACCGCGCTCGCGGGTGGCCTCGGTGTCGGCTACCTCGACGGTGAAGCGGAAGACGCCCTTGGCGGTGGCCACGGTCAGCGGCTCGGTCGGCAGGCGCCGCAGCGTTTGCGCGCGCGCCGCCGGGGCGAGCGCCAGCACCAGCGCGAGCGTCAGCAGCCAGCTTCGCCAGCCGTCAGATTTCACGGAAGCATGCTCCCAGAAGAGTGGCCGCTGAGGCCCTAGCCTTGGGGCAATTCGATGTCGGCGACAACCAGCCCCTTGGGCCCCTCGGCGAAGCGCACGCACACATCATCCCCGGGCTGGAGGTCCTCGACGCCACTGCGGCGCAAGGTCTCGATGTGGATGAAGATGTCGCCCGGCTCGGACTCGCGGACGACGAAACCGTAGCCCTTGGTGCGGTTGAACCACTTGACCTTGGCGCGCTCCAGCGGCCCGCGCTCGGCGGCGGGACGGCGCTCGCGCCCGCCACGACCATCGCGGCGGACACGCTCGGTCTCGAAGCCAACGCGCCGGGGGCCGGCGCGCACATCCCCATCCCAGTGGCGGCGGGGGCGCGGCTCGCGCGGCGGCGGCGCCTGGCTTTCGTCGAGCTCGAAGATTTCGTGGACCTGCCAACCCTTGGGCCGCCGGACGACGTCGCAGACGATCAACGCCCCTTCGGCTGCGCCCTGGCGGCCGGAGTTGCGCAGCGAAGTGACGTGCAAGAGGACATCGCGCAGATCGGTGAGACTGGCGTCATCGGGGACGATGAAACCGTACCCCTTGCCAGCATCGAACCACTTGACGTGGCCGGTGATGCGAACCGCCTCTTCCGCCGGTTCTTCACTGTGCTCGACTTCGACTTCGGACATGCGCCCCTCAACGGCCCGCCGCCTTCTCCCAATTCGCCGCGGGCGCAGGGCTATAACATTGTTCCCGCCGGGGCGCGAGCGCCGCGAATCGCCGCGTCCCGCTCTGTCAAGATGGGTGCGGCGAAATGGCAGGCCCTAGGGGAATCGAACCCCTCTTTCCAGATTGAAAATCTGATGTCCTAACCGATAGACGAAGGGCCCGCAGCGGCGAGCGCCGGGGTATATCGGCCGGGTCTGCGCCCGACAACCCTTGCCCATTTGACTACGGAAAACACGGAAGACGCAGCGGAAGAGGCGGACGCGGCCAACTTCGCGCCTTCCGTAAGTTCCGTGCCTTCCCTGGCCGAGTTCAGACGCGCCGCGGGTCAGCGACGTCCTCGAGTTCCAGGCGCACCCGGCGGCGGCCGTTCCAGTCGTCGGCGCGCAGGCGGCCGACGACGTGCAGGGTCGCGCCCTGGCCAAGCCGCCGGCCAAGCTCAGTGTCGGCGCTGCGCCAGGCGATCACCTCCAGGCCGCGGCCGGCGCCGTCGGCCAGGCGTGCGCGTACATGGCCGCCGCGCATCGGCTGGGCCTGCTCGAGGCGGACGTCGGCCAGCGCCGTCAGCGGCTCGGGGTTGGCAGGGCCGAAGGGCGCCAGGGCGGCGAAGGCGCGCTCGGTCTCGGCCGCCGCATCAGGGGCGATGAGGGCGTCGATTTCCACCGCCTCGGCCTCGGCGGCTTCGGCGACCGCGTCGGCGAGGCGCTCGGCCAGGAAGGCGCGCAACTCCGGCACCATGGCGGGCCGGATGGTGAGGCCCGCGGCCATGCGATGGCCGCCGCCGGCCAGCAGCAGGCCGGCGTCGAAGGCGGCGTGGATGGCGGCTCCGAGGTCGACGCCGGGCATCGAGCGCCCCGAGCCGCGCCCCACATCGGCGGCGCGGTCGACGCCGATGACGATGGCGGGGCGGCGATAGCGCTCCTTCAGGCGCGCGGCGACGATACCGACGACGCCCGGATGCCAGCCGTCCTCGGCCACCACCAGGGCCGGATCGGCCGGGGAGAAATTGGCCCCGCGATCGATGCGCTCGATGGCGGCCTCGACCATCCGCGCCTCGATGCCGCGGCGTTCGGCGTTGAGGGCGTCGAGCTCACCGGCGATGGCCTCGGCCTCGGCCGGGTCGTCGGTGGCAAGCAGGCGCGCGCCCAAGTCGGAGCGGCCGACGCGACCCCCGGCGTTGATCCGCGGCCCCAGGATGAAGCCCGCCTCGAACACCCCCGCGGGCTTGCCCTCGCGCCCGGCGATGCGCATCAGGGCGGCAAGCCCCGGGTTGGCCCAGGCGGACATCACCTTCAGCCCTTGAGCCGCCAGGGCGCGGTTGAAGCCGGTAAGGGCGGTGACATCGCAGACCGCGCCGAGCGCCGCCAGGTCCAACCAGGCCAGGAGATCCGGCTCGCGCCTTTGCGTGAATAGGCCGCGCCGACGGCCTTCGCGATTCAGCGCCGCCAGGAAGACAAAGGTGACGCCGGCGGCGGCCAGCACGCCCTGGCCGGAGGCGCAGTCCGGACGATTGGGATTGACCAGAGCGGCGACGCCCGCGGGCATGGCTCGCATCAGGTGATGGTCAATGACCACGACCGGCAGCCCGATCGCGCCGGCCTCGGCCAGAGCGGCATCGGCGGCCGCGCCGCAGTCGACGGTCACGACGAGATCAGCGCCCTCGCCCTTGAGGCGGCGGAAGGCCACGGGGGTGGGGCCGAAGCCTTCGGTCAGCCGGTCCGGGACGTAGATCTGCGCCTCGGCGCCCACGGCGCGCAGCCAACGGGCGAGCAGGGCGGCGCTGGCGGCCCCGTCGACATCGTAGTCGGCGAAGATGACGATGCGGCGCTGGCGCTCGACCCCGTCGATGAGGAGGCCGGCGGCGCGGTCCATGTCGGCGAAGCTCGAAGGATCTGGGAAGTAGGCGCGCAGCGTGGGCGCTAGGAAGCGCTGGCCCTCGTCCAGGCCGACGCCGCGGGCGGCCAGGGCGCGGGCCAGTGGCTCGGCGAGGCCCAAACGCGCCTGCTGGGCCCGGATCAGGGCCGGATCGGCCGATCGCGCACGCCAGCGCCGGCCGGTGAGCGAGCGGGTGACCCCGAGAAAGGGTGGGTGCTCGTCGGGTGGGGCGGAGTGGCTGGGGGCAGGCAGCGGCATCGACTCAGGTGAGGGTATCAGCACCCGGACCCGAATGGCCAAGCCCGCGGCGAAGACTATTGGCAGCCTACGACCGATTCTGTCGCGGGCGCGGCGCCCCTCCGGCGCCCACCTCTCCTCCCGTCATCCTCGGGCGGCGCAATGCGCCGTCCCGAGGAACCATGAACATTGAATTCCGTCGGTGTTCCTGGGTCCCCGGGATCGGCCCTCGGCCGCCCCGGAGATGACGGAAGCAAAAGAGCGCTTGGAGAGGCTTACAGCCGGCGCTTCATGCGCACTTCGCGCACCGTGCCGGTGGAGGAGTTCATGACCAGGCTATGGGTCATGAGGAAGCCGCCCTCGCGGCGGACGCCGTCCAGCAACGCCCCGTGGGTGACGCCGGTGGCGGCGAAGATGGCGTCGGCGCGCACCATCTCGTGCAGGTCGTAGGTCTTGGAAAGGTCGCTGACGCCGTGACGCTGGGCGCGGGCGCGCTCGTCGGCATTGCGGAAGACGAGGCGGCCCTTGAACTGGCCGCCCACGCACTTGAGCGCGGCGCAGGCGAGCACCCCTTCGGGCGCGCCGCCCTGTCCGAGGTAGAGATCGATGCCGGTGTCGGGATCGGCGGTGTTGATGACCCCGGCGATGTCGCCGTCGGTAATCAGGGCGACGCGCGCGCCCACGCCCCGCAGTGAGGCGATGATGTCAGCGTGCCGCGGCCGGTCGAGCACGCAGACGGTAACCTGGGAGACGTCTACCCCCTTGGCCGCGGCGATGGCCTCGGCGTTGTCGGCGGCGCTCGCCTCCAGAGAGATGACGCCCTCGGGCAGGCCCGGCCCGCAGGCGACCTTCTCCATGTAGGTGTCGGGAGCGTTGAGCAGCGTGCCCTCCGGCGCCCAGGCCATCACCGCCAAGGCGCCGGCCATGGCCTTGGCGGTCAAGGTGGTGCCTTCGAGGGGGTCGAGGGCGATGTCGACCTTCGGCCCCCTCCCCTGCCCCACCTTCTCGCCGATGTAGAGCATCGGCGCTTCGTCGCGCTCGCCCTCGCCGATGACGATGCGGCCCGAGATCGGCAGGGCGTTCAGCGCCGTGCGCATGGCGTCGACGGCGGCCTGGTCGGCGGCGTGCTCGTCGCCGCGGCCGGCGAGCGCCCAGGCGGCGATGGCGGCGTCCTCGCACACGCGCACCGCCTGCATGACCATGCCGCGGTCGAGGAGCTTGTCGGCGGCGCGCTCTTCGCGCACCGCGGTCATCGGCTTCATGGTCGGCGGATCCTTCAGATGGGGGCGATGCGGATGAGGCGCGGCGGCTCGAGCAGCATGGGAAGCGCGCCGATGCGGGCCACTGCGCCGCGCAGCCTGGCCTCGGCGACGCTGTGGGTGGTCAGAACGATGGGGACCCCCGCGGCGCCTTCGGTGGGCCGCTGCAGGAAGCTGTCGATGGAGACGCGCTCTTCGGCCAGGGTCTCGGAGACAGCGGCGATGACGCCGGGCTCGTCGCGCACCAGCAGGCGCAGGTAGGCGCGCAGTTCGGTCTGGCCCGGAGGCGGCGTCGACCAGGGCTGCAGCTGCGCCGCGGGCTTCTGGAACACCGGGCGCTGGGCGCCGGTCATGGCGTCGGCGATGTCGGCCAGCACCGCCGCCGCCGTCGGCCCGGCGCCGGCGCCGGGACCCTGGATGAAGATGCGGCCGATGCCCTTGCCCTCGATGAAGAGGGCGTTGAGCACGCCGCCGGCGCGCGCCAAGGGATGGTCGAGTGGCGCCAGGGCCGGATGGACGGCGACGGCGATCCCCTGTTCCGAGCGCAGCGCCGAGGCCACCAGCTTGATGCGATAGCCGAGCGCGCCGGCCAGGCGAATATCGAGAAGCTCGATTTCGGTGATGCCCTCGACCTCGGCCGCCCCGATCGCCGGGGCGCAACCGAAAGCCAGCGCCGCCAGGATGGTGATCTTGTGGGCGGCGTCGAAGCCGCCGACGTCCATGGTGGGATCGGCCTCGGCGTAGCCGGCCCGCTTGGCCTCGGCCAGGACCTCGGCGAACGGCCGGCCCGAAGCCTCCATCTCGGTGAGGATGTAGTTGCAGGTGCCGTTGAGGATGCCGGCAAGGCCGGTGACCTCGTCGCCGACCATGGCCTCGCGCAGCATCTTTACGGCGGGGGTGCCGCCCATGACCGCGGCCTCGAAAAGCAAGGGCGCGCCGGCGCCCTCGGCGGCGATCGCCAGCTCCGCCCCGTGCTCGGCGATCAGGGCCTTGTTGGCGGTGACCACCGGCTTGCCGGCGGCAAGAGCCGCCTGGACGGATGCCCGCGCCGGGCCGTCGGAGCCGCCGATCAGTTCGACGAAGAGGTCGATGTCGGCGCTGCCGGCCAGCGCTACCGGGTCGTCGAACCATGGATAGGGTGAGACGTCGACGGGCCGCGGGCGGGTGCGCGAGCGGGCGCTGATGCCACCGATGGCGACCCGGCGGCTGGCCGGGGCGAAGTCGGGCCGGCGGACCAGGCTGTCTATGAGGCCGGCGCCGACGCTTCCCAGGCCCGCGATGCCGATCCGAAGCGCGCCGCCCTCACCCATGGCTCTCCTTAGCAGGCGAGGCCGTTAAGAAAACCGCGGCCCTCGAAGAAAACCGCAGAGTTCGCGAAGGAGGCGCAGAGAGACGCGAGCGCCAGCGCGACCCAGGCGCCTAGGTTCCTCGATTCCGATCAAGATCGCGCGCTTGGCGCGTGGTCTTTCATGCCGAGATCGCCCATGGGGTCGCTTTCGCCGGCCGCTCTGCGCGCCTCTGCGGGCTCTGCGGTCGCTTGGGGCGTCGCTGCCGCTCGGCCCTCGGCCGATGCGGGCGCGATCCAGCGTCCCGGACCACGGGCGCGATCGAGCAGGCGGCGCACGCCCCGGGCGGCCTGGCGGATGCGGTGCTCGTTCTCGACCAGGCTGATGCGCACGAAGTCCTCGCCGTGCTCGCCGAAGGCGACTCCGGGCGAGACGGCGACGTGGGCCTCCTCCATCAGCCGCTTGGCGAAGGAAAGCGAGCCCAAGTGGGCCAGGGCCGGCGGGATCGGGGCCCAGGCGAACATAGAGGCCGGCGGCGGCGGGATCTCCCAGCCAGCGCGCGCCATGGCCGAGACCAGCACGTCGCGACGGCGCTTGTATGCGGCGCGGATGTCGGCGACGCAATCCTGCGGACCGTTGAGCGCGGCGACGGCGGCGACCTGGATCGGGGTGTAGGCGCCGTAGTCGAGGTAGGACTTCACCCGCGCGAGGGCCGCCAGGATGCGCGCGTTGCCGACGGCCATGCCCATGCGCCAGCCGGCCATGGCGTAGGTCTTGGAAAGGGAATTGGTTTCGACCGCGATGGCGCGGGCGCCCTCAACCTGAAGAATCGACGGCGGAGGATTGTTCTCGAAGTAGATTTCCGAATAGGCGATATCGGAGATCACGAGCATGTCGTGGCGGCGGGCCAGGGCCACGATGTCTCCATAGAAATCCAGGCCCGCCCATTGCGCCGTCGGGTTCGAGGGATAGCTGACGATCACCGCCCGGGGCACCGGAGCCTCCGCGGCCGCGCGGGCGACGCCGGCGAGGTACTCTTCGGGGGTTGCCGCGGGCACATGCCGGACATGGCCGCCGGCCATGATGAAGCCGTAGGCGTGGATGGGATAGGCCGGGTTGGGACAGAGGACGACGTCGCCCGGCGCGGTCAAAGCCAGGGCGAGGTTCGCGAAGCCCTCCTTGGAGCCGAGGGTGGCGACCACTTCCGTTTCGGGGTCGAGGCGGACGCCGAAGCGCCGCTCATAATAGGCCGCCATGGCCCGGCGCAGGCCCGGGATGCCGCGCGAAGCCGAATAGCGCGAGGCGCGCGGGTCGCGCGCCGTCTCGACGAGCTTGTCGACGATGTGCGTGGCGGTGGGCATGTCGGGGTTGCCCATCCCTAAGTCGATGATGTCGACGCCGGCCGCACGCAGCCGCGCCTTGACCTTGTTCACCTCCTCGAAGACGTACGGGGGCAGGCGGCGGATGCGATGGAATTCGAAGGACATGGGTGAGCTTTTGTGCTGACGGCCGGTGCGTCGGAGCGTGCGGCCCGAGGGTTCAGATTCGGCGAACGGCCCCGCTTAGTCGCCGCCGCGATGGCGGGACCTGCGGGGCGGGGTAGCTCGCGCCCGCATCTTCTCGACGAAAGACTCGGTCGGCTCGGCGCCGGGCGCCGCCATGGGCGGCGGCGGCGCAGCGGCGTGGCGCTCGGCGGCCGCGAACCCCTCGGTGTCGGTGAGGGTGAAGGTGGAGGGCGAAGTCTGGCGCTCCAGGTGGGCGCCGGCTTCGCGCACGCTCAGGACGGCGGCATGGAACTCAGCCGGGGTGCGCACGCCCTGGGGCGACGGCGGAATCGAGCAGAACTTCGGCCAGGCGGGGGTCGCGGGCGCGGCGCCCTGGCAGGGGGAAGGCCGGGCGTCGGCGGCCACGGCCCCTCTCGCCGCCGCCAGCGCTGCCGCGGCAAGCGCCGCCATTGCAACTTGGCTCGCAAGCCCTTTCATGATGGGGTCTTCTTAAGGCAAGGCGGCGTAACTGGGAAAGGCGCGCCGGCAGGATAAGGAAGATGGCCAAGGCGAAGAAGGCAAAGGCGGCGCGGGGCAAGGCCCCGAAGGCGAAGCCGGCGCCCAAGGCGAAGGCGAGAGCGCGGGCGACCGTGACCGCCCCCAAGCTCGCCGAGGCCGCGGCCAAGAGCGCCGAAGCCGCGCCCACGCCGCCGCCCGAATCGGCGGCCGCCGGCGCCACCGCCGCCCTGCACGCGGCCCTGGGGCCCGAGCAACTGGCCGCGGTCGAGGCGCTGTCGTTCAACCTGGCCCGGGCGGCGATGACGGCGCAGCAGGCGATCGCCGAGGCCGCTCTGGCCCAGGCTGACCGGCCGGCGGCGCTCAGCGTCGACCCGTTCCACCTCGGCCCGGCCCTGACCGAAGTCATGGGCAAGCTCGCCTCCGACCCCGAGCGGCTGATCCGCGCCCAGGGGGAGCTTTATGGGCGCTACATGGAGCTGTGGCGCGCCGCCGCCCGCCGCGCCGCCGGCGAGACGGCGGGCCCGGTCGCCGCGCCCGGCAAGGGCGACAAGCGCTTCGCCGACCCGGACTGGACCGCCAATCCGGTCTTCGACGTGATCAAGCAGTCGTACCTCATCACCGCTGACTGGCTGAACGGCGTCGTCGGCTCGGTCGAGGGCGTCGACCCGCTGAACAAGCGCCGGGTGGTGTTCTTCACCCGCATGCTCACCGACGCGTTCGCGCCGACCAACTTCCTGCTGTCGAACCCGGCGGCGCTGCGGGAGGTGTTCGAGACCAAGGGCGAGAGCCTGGCCCGCGGCATGGCCAACTTCGCCGCCGACTTCGAGCGCGGCGACGGCAAGCTCGCCATCAGCCAGACCGACTATTCGCAGTTCAAGGTGGGCGAGAACGTCGCCACCGCGCCCGGCAAGGTGATCTTCCAGAACGAAATCATCCAGATCCTGCAGTTCGCGCCATCGACCGATCAGGTGTTCGAGGTCCCGCTGCTGATCTTCCCGCCGTGGATCAACAAGTACTACATCCTCGATCTGCGGCCAGAGAACTCGATGATCCGCTGGCTGGCCGGCCAGGGCTTCACCGTGTTCGTCGTCTCCTGGGTCAATCCGGACGCGCGCCTGGCCGCCAAGACCTTCGACGATTACCTCGCCGAAGGGGTCTACGCCGCCGTCGATGCGGTGAGCCGGCAGACCGGCGCCAAACGCCTCAACAGCGTCGGCTACTGCATTGGCGGCACGCTGCTTTCCTGCGCCCTGGCGCACATGGCCGCCCGCGGCGACAAGCGCATCGCCTCGGCCACCTTCTTCGCCGCCCAGCAGGATTTCTCCGAAGCCGGCGACCTGCTGATCTTCACCAACGAGGGCTGGCTGAAAGAGCTGGAGCAAAGGATGGACGCCGGCGGCGGCGTGCTTCCCGGCCAGTCGATGGCCGACACCTTCAACTCGCTGCGCGCCAACGACCTCATCTGGTCGTTCTTCGTCTCCAACTACCTGATGGGGAAGGAGACAAAACCGTTCGACCTGCTGTTCTGGAACTCCGACCAGACGCGCATGCCCAAGGCGCTGCACCTCTTCTACCTGCGCAAGTTCTACGTCGAAAACGCGCTGGCCAAAGGGAAACTGGAGCTGGGCGGCGAGCGCCTCGATCTCGGCAAGGTGAAGGTCCCGATCTTCGTCCAGTCCTCGAAGGAGGACCACATCGCCCCGGCGGCCTCGGTCTACAAGGGCGCGCGGCTCTTCGGCGGCCCGACCAAGTTCACCCTGGCCGGCTCCGGCCACATCGCCGGTGTGATCAATGCGCCGGCGGCGATGAAGTACCAGCACTGGGTCAACGACGCCCTGCCCCCCACCCTGGCCGAATGGCTGGCCGGCGCGGTCGAGCACCCCGGCTCGTGGTGGCCGCACTGGAGCGCCTGGCTGGCCGAGCGCAGCGGCGGCAAGGTGAAAGCCCGCGATCCCGCGGCCGGCCCGCTCGAGCCGCTCGAGGACGCGCCGGGGAGCTTCGTCAAGGTGAAGTCGTAGCGCCTGATTCAGAATCCACGCGACGGCGCCAATTGTCGAACAACCAGCCGCTTCGCCGACACGACTCTCACCATTTGCATCTGGCCCGGCCGCTCAGGTTTCCACGCGCAGACGCGAAAGTCTCCGTAGACGGCCACTCCATCGCGCCCGTCCCAAACCCGCCGGATAGACGCCGGCAAGTCTCCGAAGGTCTCGTCTTCTTGCGTGACCCCTAGCACCCGCTCTGTCCCCACGACCCAGATGCGAACGGCAGGATTTCCGTTCGCAGGCTCCATGCGTCCATGGACGGTCCGGCAAAGGGTTGGCTGTAGGGGCGTAGCCCCAAGGGTAGCTGAGGCGGAACGTGCGACGAAGGCCAACGACGCCCTCACCGCTTCGACACTTCCGGCGCGATCGGATCTCCCGAGTCGCGCTCGGCGATGGCCTGCTTGAAGCCGGCCTCCTCGGCGCGGGCGCGGAACCACAGACCCTCGGGGGAATGGCGGGCGACGCCGTCGAAGAAGGTGGCCAGCATCTGGGTCGAGGCCAGGCCCATGTTCTCGTAGGCCTGGTTGACCACCATCTTGGTCATCATCAACTGGTTACGAGGAACACCGCGGAGGCGGCCGATGAGGGCCTGGACGGCGGCGTCCAGCTCGGCCGCGGGCGGGGCGGCCAGCGCCAGGCCGATCCGCGCCGCCTCGCGGCCATCGATCAGATCCCCGGTCATCATCAGGCGCTTGGCCGCCTGCGCGCCCAGCCGATAGACCCACATGGCCGGCGTCGGCACGCCCCACACGCGCGCCGGCGGATAGCCGATGCGGGCGTCCTCGGCCATGACGAGGAAATCGCAGCAAAGGGCGATGTCGGAGCCGCCGGCCACCGCCGCCCCGTGGACCTTGGCGATGGTGGGCTTGCGCGCCCGCCACAGGCTCATGAAGTCCTGGGTGTTGCGCCACATGCCGGCGAAATCGAGCGTCGGGTCCCAGGGCATCGATTGTTCGCCGCTGGAGCGTCCGTCGGCGCGCTCGGCGTAGCGCTTGAGGTCATAGCCGCCGCAAAAGCCTTTGCCGGCGCCCTTGACGACGATGACGTGGACGTCCGGATCGGCTTCGGCCGCCTCGACCGCGGCGCGGATCTCGCGCGGCATGGGCGCGACGATGGCGTTGTAGCGCTCGGGGCGGTTCAGTGTGATCGTGGCGACGCGATCGGCGGCCTCGTAGAGCAGCGTCTGGTAGGTCGCGCTCAAGCGGCGATGAAGTTCAGCGCCGCGCCGTTGTTGCAGTAGCGCAGGCCGGTGGGGCGCGGCCCGTCGTCGAAGACATGGCCCTGGTGCCCTAGGCAGCGGGCGCAGTGGTATTCGGTGCGCGGCTCGATGAGCTGGAAGTCGGCCTTCTTCGCCACCGCGCCGGTCATCACCGTCCAGAAGCTCGGCCAGCCGGTATGGCTGTCGTACTTCCAGGTCGAGCGGAAGAGCGGCAGGCCGCAGCCCTTGCAGACGTAGGTTCCGCGTTTCCAGTTGAATTCGAGCGGGCTGGTGTTGGGCTGCTCGGTGAAGCCGTGGCGAAGCACGGCGTATCCGAGCGGATCGAGGCGCTTCTTCCAGTCCGCGTCCGAAAGCTTGCGCCAGGGCGAGGCGGCGAAGGGGTCGCCGCGCGCCAGGGCGGCCGGCGCGGCCAGGAGCGCGGCGCCGGCGAAGAAGAGCGAGCGGCGGTCGAGGCGGGTCATGCCCTCTGATACGACCGGGCGGCCGCGGGCGATGAGCGGGATCTGCTCACGCTTTCGTGAGCAAGGCCTAGCATCAGCTCGAGATTCTGCAGCGCTGCGCCGGCCGCGCCCTTGCCCAGATTGTCCAGCAGGGCCACCAAGCGGGCCTGGCGATGGACATCGGCGCCGAAGACGAAGAGCTTCATCCGGTCGGTCCCGTTGAGCCCCTCCGGATCGAGGCCCGTCATCGCTCCGGCTTCGGCCGCGCTCGCGACCTCGATCCGCTCCCGGCCGGCATAGGCGGACGCCAGCACCTCGCGGAGGCTGGCCAGGCTAGGCGTTCCGGGAAGGTCGGATAGATGCAGCGGCGCCTCGACCAGCATCCCCTGCCGGTAGCGGCCGACGGAGGGCATGAAGAGCGGCCGACGGGAGAGCAGGCCGTGGGCCTGCATCTCCGGCACGTGCTTGTGCGCCAGGTCGAGGGCGTAGAGCCGGTGCGCCTCGCGGGTATAGGCGGGAGAGGCCGGATCTTCGAAGCTCTCGATCATCGAGCGCCCGCCGCCGCTGTAGCCGGAGACCGCGGCGATGCTGATCGGATAGTCCACGGGGATGATCCCCGCCTCGACCAGCGGCCGGACAAGGGCGATGAAGCCGGTGGGGTAGCAGCCCGGATTGGAGACGCGCGCGGAGGCGGCGATTTTCTCCGCCTGGCCAGCGGTCATCTCCGGAAAGCCGTAGGTCCAGCCCGGTGCTGTGCGATGGGCGCTGGAGGCGTCGATGACCCGCACCGAGGGATTGTCGATGAGACGAACGGCAGCGCGCGCGGCCTCGTCCGGAAGACACAGAATGACGAGGTCGACGGCATTGAGGAGCTCGGCCCTGGCCCGCTCGTCCCGGCGCCTTTCCGGCGCGATCGAAATGAGCTCGATGTCGGCGCGGCGCGCCAGGCGCTCGCGGATCTGCAGGCCGGTGGTCCCAGCTTCGCCGTCAATGAAGACCCGCGGTGTCACTGACGTCCGCCTTTCGGCCCCCCGCTTACGCTCCGGGCGTTCCTGGCGGCGATCGCCAAATCGTCGGCGATCGCATCCGGGCCGCCAAGAGGCGTCCCGGCGCTGGTCACCGCTTGGAGAACTGGAAGCTGCGCCGCGCCTTGGCCTTGCCGTACTTCTTGCGCTCGACGATGCGCGGGTCGCGGGTCAAAAAGCCGTGCGGCTTCAGCACCGCGCGCAGCGCCGGCTCGTAGTTGGTCAGGGCCTTGGAGATGCCGTGGCGCACCGCCCCGGCCTGGCCGGAGAGCCCCGAGCCGCGCACCGTGGCGACGACGTCGAATTGTCCGAGGCGGTCGGCGACGCGCAGCGGCTGGGCGATCATCATGCGCAGCACCGGCCGGGCGAAATATTCCTCCTGGCCGCGGCCGTTGACGGTGATGAGGCCGCGCCCGGGCTTCAGCCACACCCGCGCAACGGCGTTCTTGCGCTTGCCGGTGGCGTAGGCGCGCCCCTGCTTGTCGATCTTCGGCTCGCGAGCTTCCGGGGCGGGGGCCGGCGTCGCCAGCTGCTGGAGGGCTTCCAGCCCATGGGTCTCGGCCATCGTCAGATCCTGGCGTTCTTGCGGTTGAGCGACTTGAAGTCCACCGCTTCGGGGTTCTGGGCCTCGTGCGGATGCTCTGGCCCAGCGTAGACGCGCAGGTGGGTGAGCTGGGCGCGCGCCAGCGGGCTCTCCTTGGGGAGCATGCGCTCGACCGCCTTCATGAGGATGCGCTCGGGGAAGCGGCCCTCGAGCACCTTGCCGGCGGTGCGCGACTTGATGCCGCCCGGATAGCCGGTGTGCCAGTGGTAGGTCTTCTGTTCGAGCTTGCGGCCGGTGAGGCGCACCTTGTCGGCGTTCACCACCACCACGGCATCGCCGCAGTCGACATGTGGGGTGTAATCGGGCCGGTGCTTGCCGCGCAGCCGCGTGGCGATGAAGGCGGCCAGGCGCCCGACGACGGCGTCTTGGGCGTCGATCAGGATCCAGCGCCGCTCGATCTGGGCGGGCTTCAAGGAAGCCGTGGTCTTGGTGAGCATGAAGGGTCTGCCGCAGGCGAGAAGGGCGCGCAGGTAAAGAGCCGCGACGGCCCTGTCAAGCGCGCCGTCGTGCGCGCCAAGCCTTGTTTTTCAAGGATTCGTGGCTACGGTATCAGGATACCTGCCAGCGGTCCAGGCAGTGGTGACGGCGATGGCGAGCACGATCGCGGCGCCGGCCTGATGGGCCATGGCGAGCGCCAGCGGATCGATGAACCTTAGGGTCGCAATCCCCAGGCCCGCCTGGGCGATCACCGCCAGGGCGAGGAACAGGCTCATCCGCCGCAGCATCGGCGTCGCGGGGCGAAGCCGCGCCCAGGCCGCGAGCGACAGCGACCCGGCGAGCACGGCACAGGCGCCGATGCGGTGGTCGAACTGCGACGCCGCCGGCCCCTCGAAGAGGGTGGCCGCAAGCGAGCCGCGCCAGTAGTCCGCAGGAAAGAACCGGCCGGACATCAGCGGCCAGTCGTTGTCGATGAGGCCTCCCCGCGAGCCGGCCAGCAAGGCGCCCAGAAGGCACTGCAGGAAGATCCCCGCCAGCAAGGCCAACGCCGCCGCCCGCCAGGGCGAGCGGGCGCGGCGCCCCTCCCCGGTCCAGGCCTCCAGAGCGGTCCAAATGAGAGCACCGTAGAGCACGAGCGCCAGGCCCAGATGGACCGCCAGGCGCTCGGGCGCCACCGCCACGCGGCCCTCGAGGCCGCTGACGACCATCCACCAGCCGACGAGGCCCTGTAGCGCCCCCAGCGCCAGCAGTAGAGCGCAGCGGCCGGCAAGGCGGCGCGGGATCTGATGGCGCGTCAGGAAGACAACGAAGGGAAGGGCGAAGACGACACCGATCAACCGTCCGAGAAGACGGTGGGACCACTCCCACCAGAAGATGGATTGGAACTGCGACAGGCTCATGCCGGCATTGACGAGCCGGTACTGGGGGGTGGCGCGATAAAAGGCGAAGGCCCGGGCCCAGCCGGAGGCGGTAAGTGGCGGCGCCACGCCGCTGATCGGCCGCCACTGGGTGATCGACAGGCCAGAGCCGGTGAGGCGGGTGGCGCCGCCGACCACGACCATGGCCAGCACCAGAGCGGCCACGGCGAAGAGCCAGACGGCGACGGCGCGCGAGCGTCCGGCCGGTCCCCGGACGGCTTGGGTTCGCGGCGCGGAAAGGTTGGCGGTGTCGACGGCGGGCTGGGCGGTCATGCGAGAAGCGAAATGGTCGGAGCGACTGGATTCGAACCAGCGACCCCTTGACCCCCAGTCAAGTGCGCTACCAGGCTGCGCCACGCTCCGATCGGCTCGAGGAAGGCGCTTATAGAGACGCCCAGGCGACCGGGCAATGCGATGGCGGGGGGCCGGAACCTATCGCGGCCGCAGGGGTTGGATTCGAGTAACCGGCGCGCCGGCCGCTCCGGAAATCAGGAAATCTCTGATCTTCTGGCCGCACCGGTGCGGATCAACCATGTTGATGGAGCCAATCATGAAGCCCTTTACTTTTCGATACGTCGCAATGGGCGCCGCAAGCGTGGCTGCCGTCGCGCTCGGCCTTGCGGCCGCTGGCGGTCCGGCTCGCGCCCAGGATGATTACTATGCCGGCAGCTATGCGCCGCCCGCGGACGTTTACAACATGGGCGAGCTCATCGTGCGCGCCCCGCGGGTGATCGGCCGCTCCCCGACGACCGGCGCGCCGATCGTGCTGACCTCCGAAACGCGCGTGGTCCACACCGGCGACCTCGACTTGTCGACGCCCTGGGGCGCGCACGTTGCAAGGCTGAGGATCGAGCGCGTCGCCCGCGAGGCCTGCGACGACCTCGACACGCCTGGCCGAGTGCCGCTCGACAGCAGCACCGACTGCTACCGTGACACCACCCGCCGGGCGATGTACGACGCCGAGGTGGCGCTCGGGTTCACGCCGCCGACGTGGCAATACCTCGGCTAAGTCTCGGGTCCGACCGCTCCGGCATCGGCCGAAGCGGAGGAGGATTGACGGTGGCGGCCAAGGACCGCGTCGAGGCGGGCCCTGGCCGCTTCCAGTCCGGCAAGCGCCTGCCGCAACCGGGCGAGCGCGGCGGCATCGAGAGTGATCGGGCCCCGCGGTGCGCCTTCCGGCGAGTCAACGGCGGCCTCCAGGCCCTTGAGCCCTTGCTCGCGGTGCAGTTTCTGGACTCCCTTGATGGTGTAGCCGCGTTCGTGCAGCAGCTGGCGGATCGAGGCCAGGACGGCGATGTCCTGGGGCCGATAGAAGCGCCGGCCCCCGGTCAACTTCATCGGGCGGATAAAGGCGAACTTGCTTTCCCAGAAACGCAGGACGTGCTGAGCGACGCCGACCTCGTCGGCCGCCTCCGATATCGTCCGAAACGCCTGCGGGCCCTTGGCCACGCGCGCGCCTCGCGCCCCGCCTCTTACTTGGCCAGGGCGCGGTCGACACGCGCCTTCATGACTTGCGAGGCGCGAAAGCCGATGACGCGCCGCGGATCTATGGCGGCGGGCGCGCCGGTTTTCGGGTTCCGCCCCATGCGCTTGCGCTTGGAGCGCACCTGGAAGACCCCGAAGCCGGAGAGCTTGACCGATTCGCCGCGCTCCATGGCCTGGGCGAGGAGATTGAGGGTGCGCTCCACCAGCCCGGCGCAATCCTGGCGCGTGAGGCCCACCTCTTCGTGCACCGCCTCGGTGAGGTCGGCGCGCGTCACCGTTCTTGTCTTCACACCCCCTCCCCTGCGCTCCACCCGTCGCGCGATTTAAGCGCACGGGGTCTTTGTTTCGTCAAGTCAAAGGCTTCCCCGCCGCTGGCGAACTCCCGACCGGAGGAAGCCAGGCTATAGGCGCACCACCGCCGCGCCCCAGGTCAGGCCCCCGCCCATGGCTTCCATCAGCACCAGCTGCCCCGGGCGGATGCGGCCGTCCTCGAGACCCTGCGCCAAGGCCAAGGGAATGGACGCGGCCGAAGTGTTGGCGTGCTCGGCGATGGTCGAGATCACCCGCTCGGCGCCGATGCCCAGGCGTCTCGCCACCCCTTCGATGATGCGCTGGTTGGCCTGGTGGGGGATGAACCAGTCCACCTCTTCCATGGCGATGCCGGCGGCGGCGGCGGCCGAGCACACCGCCTCGGCGATGTTGATCACCGCATGGCGGAAGACCTGGTTGCCCTGCATCCGCAGCTTGCCCACCGTTCCAGTGGTCGAGGGGCCGCCATCGACATAGAGCAGGTCCTGTTTGGCGCCGTCGGCGCGCAGGGTCACGCCGAGAACCCCGCGATCGGCCGTCGTCCCCTCGCCCTCGGCGGCCTCGAGCACCACCGCCCCGGCGCCGTCGCCGAAAAGGACGCAGGTGCCGCGATCGGTCCAGTCCATCAGCCGGGTCATGGTCTCGGCGCCAATGACGAGCGAGCGGCGGACCGCGCCCCGCGCCAACAGGGCGTCGGCCACGGCGAGGGCGTAAACGAAGCCTGAGCACACCGCCTGGACATCGAAGGCGATGCCGACCGGGCAGCCGAGCTTGCGCTGGACGATGGCGGCGGTCGCCGGGAAGGTCAGATCGGGCGTGGTGGTGGCCACGACGATGAGATCGATATCGGCGGGCACGACGCCGGCGGCGGCGAGCGCCGCCCGCGCCGCCTCGACCGCCAGATCGGATGTCGCCTGCTCCGGCGGGGCGCGCCGCCGCGAGCGGATGCCGGTGCGCTCGACGATCCACTCGTCACTAGTGTCGACCACCTTGGCGAGATCGGCGTTGGTGACCACGCACGGCGGCAGATAGGCGCCTATGCCGCTGACGATGCTGCGCTTCACGCGCTCGATCTTTCGCCCGCAGCCGCGAGTTCGGGTCGGATCCCGGCCGAGAGGCGCTCGAGGTTGCCTTCGACCTCGGCGGCGAAATCGCTACGCGCGAGGACGGCGGCGAGACGGATGGCGGCGGCGAAGCCGGCAGCGTCGGCCCCGCCGTGGCTTTTGACCACGACGCCGCGCAAGCCAAGGAAGGGGCCGCCGTTCACCGCCGAAGGATCGAGCTTGGCGGCCATGCGGCGCAGCGACCCCGCCGCCAGCAGCGCGCCGGCGCGGGCCATGAGGCTTTCCGACAGGGAGCCTCGGAGTTGGTCGCGGAAGAAGCGCGCCAGGCCCTCGGCGGTCTTGAGCGCGACGTTGCCGGTGAAGCCGTCGGTGACGATGACGTCAACTGTGCCTTTGGCGATGTCGTCACCCTCTACAAAGCCGCGGTAGTCCAGGTCGAAGTCGGCGCCGCGCAGCACACGGTCGGCCCCGCGCACCTCCTCATGCCCCTTCTCGGTCTCGGTGCCAATGTTGAGCAGACCGATCGACGGGCGCCGCGCCCCCAGGACAGCGCGATGGTAGGCCGCGCCCATGATGGCGAACTCGACCAGACGCGGGGCGTCGCAGAGCACGTTGGCGCCGACATCAAGCACCGCGGTGACGCCGCGGGCCGTCGGCCAGTTCGCCACGAGGGCCGGGCGATCCATGTCGCCCGTCATGCGCAGCAGCAGGCGCCCGATGGCCATCAGCGCCCCGGTGTTGCCGGCCGAGACCGCCGCGGCCGCCTCGCCTGCCTTGACCGAGGCTACCGCATTCCACATCGAGGTTCCGGCGCCGCGACGCATGGCGTGCGCCGGCTTGGCGTCCATGGGGATCACGGTGTCCGTGTGCCGGACCTCGATTGCCGAACGAAGCCGCCCGCAGCGGGCCAGGGCTCCTTCGATCGCGGGGCCTTGGCCGTGCAGCAGATAGCGCGTCGCCTCGCCTAGGGTGCTGCGGGCCGCCTCCACGCCGGGCACCACGACGTCCGGGCCATGGTCGCCGCCCATGGCGTCGATCGAGATCACCAGCGGTTCGGGCAAAAGGGCGGCGCTTTTTCTCTTCAGACCCGGCCATGCTCTTGAAAAGCAGCCAGACTCGTTGGGACGATATGAGCCGCCCGCCGCCGATGCAAGCAAGCCGGGGGCGAACCCCTGTCTAGGGTGGCGAATTCGAAGTTCGCCGCCGCTTCGGGGCGCCATCGGTGGCGAACTTCGAAACCGCAAACCACACTAGAATCATTAGCTTAGTACTGTCCTTTCGAGTCCGAACGTCGTCACCAACGCTCACCGCATGCTCTTGCGAACTTCGGCCTTGGGACACTAACCCTTGTCCAGCCGCAGCTTCGCCAGGGCTGCGAACGGCGAGGCGGGCGGCTCGGCGGCCGGCGCCTCGAAAGCGGCCCCGGGCTTGCGTGGGAAGGGGTCGAGGGCAAGCAACAGCTCCTCGGCGGCGATGCCGGCAAGGTCGATGAAGGCGCCCTCGAAAGCCTCGGGAGGATCCTCGCCCTCGGGATCGACGACGACCTCGGCGCCTTCACCGGGAAGGTTCGGGCTCCCCTGCCGCACCAGCCGCCTCCGGAAACGGCTCGCGACGGTCTCTTCGAACGGCTCGAGGGTGAGATCGCATAGCCGTCCGGCGAGGGCGTGCAGCTCGCCCTCGACCTCCACGCCATCGCGCCACGGGCCTAGGACGAAGGCAACCCGCAGCTCCTCAAGGCCCTCCAAGCCGAGCTCCGCGGCGATGCGCGCCCGCGCCGCCGGGTCCGGAGCGAACGCGACCTGGCGCTCGCCACCGCGGGCCTCGGTCCAGGAAATCCGACCCGCGCGGGTCTCGGCCTTCAAGGCGCTCTACTCCAGGTTCGGCCAGGACGGCGCCCCGGCTATCAGCAAGGCGGTAGGCGTGCGGGCGAGCGACTCCCGGCACGCGGCCAGGTAGCACGCGAGCGGCGCCGGATCGGATTGCGGCGCGCCGGCCAGGACGGTCCGCGCCGCCAGCGCCTGCAGCGGTCCTTCGTCGGGAAAGGCGGTGAAAGCCGCCCGGTAGGCGAGTGCGCGGCCGAAGTACGCGCGCCCTAGACGCTTCATGCGGCCAGGAACGGCAAGATCACCCACCGCCATCTCGCGCAACGCGCCATCGAGGTCGCTCAAGAACAGATCGAACACCTCCTGGGCCGCTGCCGTGGCTCCGGCGTTGGCCAGGGCCTCGGTGAGGAGAATGATGTGGGCGCTCAGAAGTTCGAAGCGGCCCTCGGGCGTGTCGGGCGCGCCCATGGCGGCGTAGAGCGCGGGCGCGCGCGCCTGCCGGGCGGCGCTGTCGTGCAGAACGCGGGCCAGACGGCGCGGGCGAGGCGACGGTCGCGCGCTTTCGGCAGCCCGCAGGAAGGCGGGCCAGAGCCGCCGCGATTTGGCCACGGAGCCGTCGGAAGGATCGGCGTTGCTTCCCGGCGGCGGGGCGCCTACTTTCGCCGCGCTTCTCGACGAGGCCGCTTTCGCGCCCGTGTCAGCAGGAATGGCCATGAAGCTCGTTTCCTACTCCGCCTTCGGTCTGCTGGCGCTGGCCGCCTGCGCCCCCATCAACAGTTACGAGGGCTTCCAGGCGATCGACGCCAACCCGAGCCAGGTCAAGGTCGGCGAGGACCAGGCGAGCGTGCTCGCCAAGCTGGGGACGCCGACGGCCAAGTCGACGTTCGACAATGACACCTGGTTCTACATCACCCAGGTGCAGAGCCGCACCGCCTTCTATACGCCGCGGGTGATCCAGCGGAGCGTCGTGGCCATCTCCTTCGACAAGCAAAACGATCAGGTGGCGTCGGTCGATGTTTTCGGGCTCAAGGACGGGCGTATCATCCCTTATGACGCGCGGGCCACGCCCACTCGCGGCCGCCAGGCCACCTTGCTGGAGAGCCTGTTCGGCAGCATCGGCTCGGTGAGCTCGCTGCCGCCGGACCAGAACCAGACGCCCGGGACCCATCCCGGCGAGCCCTAGGGCCCGCCCGCGCCCTCAGCGCGCCAGCGCCGCCAGCAGCAGCAGGGCGACGATATTGGTGATCTTGATCATCGGATTGACGGCCGGGCCGGCGGTGTCCTTGTAAGGATCGCCGACGGTGTCGCCGGTCACGGCCGCCTTGTGGGCCTCCGAGCCCTTGCCGCCGTAGTTCCCCTCCTCGATGAGCTTCTTGGCGTTGTCCCAGGCGCCGCCGCCGCTGGTCATGGAAATGGCGACGAACAGGCCGGTGACGATGACGCCCATGAGCATGGCGCCCACAGCGGCGAAGGCGTTCGCCTTGCCGGCGATGGCGCGGATGACGAAGAACAGCACGATCGGCGAAGCCACAGGAAGGAGGGAGGGCACCACCATCTCGCGGATGGCGGCTCGGGTGAGGATGTCGACGGCTCGGCCGTACTCGGGCTTGACCTCCCCGGTCATGATCCCGGGGTTCTCCTTGAACTGACGCCGGACCTCGGCGACGACGGACTCGGCCGCCCGGCCCACAGCGGTCATGGAGAGGCCGCCGAACAGGAAGGGCAGCAGGCCCCCGAAAAGCAGGCCGACGACCACGTAGGGATTGGAAAGATCGAAGGCGATCGCGCCCAGGCCGCTGAAGAAGGGGAACTGATCGGCATGGCCCGAGAAGTACTTCAGGTCCTGCGTGTAGGCGGCGAAGAGAACGAGCGCGCCCAGGCCCGCCGAGCCGATGGCGTAGCCCTTGGTCACGGCCTTGGTGGTGTTGCCGACCGCATCCAGGGCGTCGGTGGAGACGCGCACCTCGGGCGGAAGACCGGCCATCTCGGCGATGCCGCCGGCGTTGTCGGTGACCGGGCCGAAGGCGTCCAGGGCGACGATGAAGCCGGCCAGGGACAGCATGGTGGTGGTGGCCACGGCGAGGCCGAAGAGGCCGGCAAGCTGATAGGCGACGATGATGCCGACGATGATCACCAGCGCCGGCGGCGCGGTCGCCTCCAGGCTGACCGCCAGGCCCTGGATGACGTTGGTGCCGTGGCCGGACACCGAGGCCTTGGCGATCGCCTTGACCGGCCGGAAGGTCGTGCCGGTGAAATACTCGGTGATCACCACGATGAGCGTGGTCACCGCCAGGCCGACAAGTCCGCAGCCGAAGAGGTCGAGCGCCGAGATGCTGCGGTCGCCGACCATGACCCCACCGGCCGGGGTGAGCGCGCGGGTGACCCACCAGACCGCGCCGACGGACAGCAGGCCGGTGACGATCAGACCCTGGTAGAGGGCGGCCATGATCCGGCCGCTGCGGCCCAGGCGCACGAAAAAGGCGCCGATGATCGAGGTGACGATGCAGACGCCGCAGACCGCCAGCGGCAGCAGCATCATCGAGGTCACCGCCGCCGTGCCCCGGAAGAAGATCGCCGCCAGGACCATGGTGGCCACGGTGGTGACGGCGTAGGTCTCGAAGAGGTCGGCCGCCATGCCGGCGCAGTCGCCGACGTTGTCACCGACGTTGTCGGCGATGGTCGCGGCGTTGCGCGGATCGTCTTCGGGAATGCCGGCTTCCACCTTGCCGACCATGTCGCCGCCGACGTCGGCGCCCTTGGTGAAAATGCCCCCGCCCAGGCGGGCGAAGATCGAGATCAGCGAACCCCCGAAGCCGAGGGCGACGAGGGAGTCGACGACATCGCGGCTGGTGGGGTCCAGGCCCATGCCCGCCGTCAGCACTGCGTAGTAGCCGGCGACGCCCAGGAGGGCGAAGCCGGCGACCAGCATGCCGGTGACAGCGCCGGAGCGGAAGGCAAGCGACAAGCCCTTGGCGAGGCCTTCGGACGCAGCCTGGGCGGTGCGCACGTTGGCGCGCACAGAGATCAGCATGCCGGCGAACCCGGCCGCGCCCGAGAGCACCGCGCCGATGAAGAAGCCGAGCGCCTCGCGCCAGCCGATCAGAAACAGGATAGCGATCAGGATCACCACGCCGACGATGGCAATGGTGGTGTACTGGCGTCGCAGGTAGGCCTGCGCCCCTTCCTGGATGGCGGCCGCGATCTCCTGCATGCGCGCGCTGCCGGGGCTAGCGCGCATCAGCGTGGCCGTCTGGACCACGCCATAGGCCACGGCTAACAGACCGGCGACGATGACAAGCGTCAGGACGAGACTCATGGCTCGGGGCGCCCTTCTGGTTTACGCAAAAACGCCGCGGCCACAGGCGCGGCGCGGCGGCGTCAAGGCGCTTGGAGCGCCCTTCCCTCGGAGCCGGAAACTGCCAAAACCGTTCCGGCGACGCAAGCGCGCTGGCGTCCCCGAGGTCCAAAACGGCTGAAACGACGCCGGCGCCGGTCGCCAAAGTCGTGCGTTAGCAGGCGAATGACAATCCGCTCGCCCCGCACCTGAAGGCGCCGAAGCCGGCAGCCAGCCACTCTCCGCGACCACCTTCGCGCACACTCTCGTCTGCGGCGGTCCGGCGGCGTGAAACCGGCTGTTGGACGCCCGCGCCGCGGCTGGCTCAATTGATTCTTTTGCTTCGGCCCTACCGCATCGGCGATGGGGCGCAGATCGCCGGCCAATTCGGTAGGGTGCGCCGCAGGTCCTAACGTCCCAGGTCCTTTTCACGCCGCTGGCGCGTTACAGGCGCATGCAAAGCCTGTTGCTGTCGGTGCAAAAGGCCGCCCCCCACCCGCCGCCGGGGCCGGTCCCCAGCTTCGGCGAGACCCTGCGCAGCCTAGCATTTGGCGGCGCGCCGGCCTGGGGCCGGCTGCTCGGCTCGGGGGCGCACCTAGCGGCGAACCTCTTCATCGCCGCCATCATCTTCGCCTTCACCCTGTGGGCAGCGCGAACCGCGGCGCGCCTGGCGTCGGAAGCGATGGCGCGCCTGCATCGCGGTCGCCGTCCCGACGCCATCCTGCAGAGCTTCGTGGGCTCGCTGGCGCGCTATGGAGTGATGATCATCGGCATCATCGCGGTGCTGCAGCAACTGGGCGTCCGCACCACCTCGGTGATCGCGGTGCTGGGCGCGGCCTCGCTAGCCATCGGCCTGGCGTTGCAGGGCGGCCTGAGTAACGTCGCCGCCGGCGTCATGATCCTGCTGCTTCGGCCCTACCGCGTCGGCGACCGGGTCGAGATCGCGGGCAAGGTGGGACGCGTGCGGGGGCTGGATCTTTTCATGACCCGGCTCACCGACCTCGACAACCTCTACGTTTTCATCCCCAACAGCAAGGCGTTCGGGGACACCATCGTCAACTACACCATGCCCCCCAGCCGAAGAATCCAGATGGACTTCAAGATCGATTTCGAGGACGACGTTGATCTAGCGCTCGAGGCGCTACTGAAGACGGCCAGGGCGGACGGGCGCATCGTCGACGACCCGGCGCCATGGGCCAAGGTGACCAAACTCGGGGACAGCGCCATCACCGTGTCGCTGCGCGCCTGGTGCGAGCCGATCGGCTTCGTGGACACCCGCCTCGACCTCATCAAAGCCTGCCGGGAGGCGCTGGTCGAGGTCGGGATAACCTTCGCCTACCCACATCAGGTGGCGGTGGAGAGCCGTCCATGGAAACCGCCAAGACCGAAGGACGCCAGGCGCTCGGCTGCCGAAAGGCGCGAGGTGGCGCGCGCGGCCGCGCAAGCCCCGGCCGACGGCGAGCCGCCGCCCGAGGGGAAACCGCGCCGGCGCCGCCGGAGGCCGTGACATCTACGCGAGGCTTCAGGAAAGCCCCCAGATCCAGGCGATGATCGGTGCGCCCAACGCGATCACGAGCAGCGACAAAGGCGCGCCGAAGCGGGGGTAATCCGCGAACTTGTAGCCGCCGGGACCAAGGATCAGGGTGTTGCACTGGTGACCGACGGGGGTGAGGAAGTCGCACCCCGCGCCAACCGCCACGCCCATGAGAAAGGCGTCCATGCGCAGGTGCATGGCGGTCGCGAGTTGCGCCGCCACCGGCCCCAGGATCAGCACCGTCGGGGCGTTGTGCAGGAAAGGCGCGAGGACCATGGCAAGCGCCATCATCGAGCCCAGAACCAGCATCGGGGGCGCGCCCGTGAGGAGGTGAAAAAGGTAGCTGGACAGCACCGCCGTACCTCCGATGCGCTGCACCGCCTCGCTCACCGGAATGAGGGCGGCGATCAGGATGAGCACGTGGCCGTCGAGGGAGTCGTACGCCTGACGCATCGAAATGGCGCCCACCATGATCATTCCCACCGCCGCGCCGAAAAAGGCCAGGCTCACCGGTGCGATCCTTAGACCGGCCAGGATCATGGCGGCCGCCAGGATGATGATGGCCGGCAGTCCACGCCGGACCGCCCCCAGACGCGGCTCGCGTTCGGCCAGCGGCCGAGCGCCGAGCTTGGCGAGCGCGCCAGGCAGCGTACGCTCGCTCGCCTGCAGGACAAGGACGTCGCCGGCGCGCAGGACGGCCGAGCGCAGTTGTTGGCTGACGCGTCCGCCGACCCGCCCCACCGCCAGCAGGTTGACGCCGAAATTGCTGTGCAATCCGAGCCGCCCGACCGAAGCGCCAACCAGGGGCGAGCCCGGACTGACGACCGCTTCCATGACGCGCACTTCCTCCTTGGCGTCGGCAACGGGCGCTCGGCGCGGACTCGCCAGGGCCAGGCCGGCCTTGGGGATCAAGGTTTCCAGATCGCCGCGGTCGCCCTCCAGCACCAGCACATCGCCAGGCTCGATGCGCGCGTTGGCTCTCGGGTTGGCGCGTCGCTCGCGGCCGCGCACCAGCAGCGTCGTCTTGACCGCGCCTTCGGACAGGGCCTGCAAGGCGCCGACATTGCGGGCGCGGGCCGGCTTCCAATGCTCCGGAACCCTGACCTCGGTGACGTACGGGCCAGAATGGGCGCTGTCCTCGTCGTTCTCGGCGCTGCGCCTGTGGGTGGGCAGCAGCCGCCAAGCCAAGGTCACGTAGACGATCACGGCCAGCGTGAGCAGCAGTCCCACCGGGGCGAAGTCGAACATCTGGAACGGCCGGCCGGTCTCCTGCAGCCGCACCTGCGAAACGATGATGTTGGTCGAGGTTCCCACCAGGGTGACGAGGCCGCCGGCGAGGGCCGCGAACGACATCGGCATCAGCAATCTCGAGGCCGATGCGCCGGTTCGCCGGGCGAGCTGCAAGGCCAGCGGCATCATGACCGCCAGCGCGCCTACGTTCTTGGTCATCATCGACAGCGCCGCGGTCATGGCGGCGAGCACGCCCACCTGGAGCGTGCGCCCCTTCAGGCGAAACAGCCAGGGCCTGGCCAGGGCTTCCACGACCCCCGAACGGGCGATGGCCGCCGAAACCACCAGGGCGCAGGCGACGATGACGACGACGTCGTTCTTGAATCCGTCAAAAGCGTCGCGCGGCGGGACGATGCCCAGGACCAGGCTTGCCAGCAGCGATATCAGCGCCACCAGATCATAGCGAACCCGTCCCCAGACGAACGCCGCCATGGTCGCGCCGACGATGGCAAAGGCGATCCCCTGCTGCGCGTTCATCGTCCGCTCGCCCGTCCCCGAGGCAGCCAAGGTTGTGCGGCATCATCAACGCGCGAACGAGGTGTTCGGGCCCGCCGTCAGCGCCGCGGACCAAGGCTGATCGGTCAGTTGCGCCAGCCAAGCCGCTCCGGTGAGACGGCCGCGCCACTCACGGTGGCGCACACGCCGGCCCCCGCTTCGAAGACCCCCACCTCAGCTGTCCGGACAACTTTCGAAGCGGCTCGGACAAAGGCGTCCGCCTCGGCGGGATCGACCGCGCAGGCGATGGCGTAATCATCGCCGCCGCCGGCGAGGTCGCCAAGCGCGGCGGCGCGGTCAGGCTGATCTTCGAGCCAGCACCGCGCCCCTTCTGAAAGCGGCAGCGCCTCGAGTTCGATTGTGACCGCGAGGCCGCTGGCCTCGGCGATGTGGGCGGCGTCCGCGAGGAGCCCGTCGGAGACATCGGCGGCCGCCCGCGCTTTCTCACGCAACAGCGGCGTCAGGAGGAACAAGGGTTCGGGCAGGCGATAGCGCTTCGCCAGCTCCTCGGTCGGACCAGTGATTTCGCCCCGCGCCGCGCGCAGTCCCAGCACACCATCGCCGATGGCGCCGCAGACGATGAGCCGGTCGCCGGCGCGGGCGCCCGAGCGCAACACCGCCGTTCCGGCCGGGACCCAGCCGTAAACGGCGGCGTCCAGCGTCAATGGCCCTGGGGTCGAGACAGTGTCGCCGCCCAGCAGCGCCACCCCGAAGCGCTCTCCGTCTGCGGCGAGGCCGGCCGCAAAGGCGGCGCGCCAGCGCCGGTCGCGATCCGGCGGCCAAGCCGTCGTCAGCAGAAAGCCGAACGGCTCTGCGGCCTTGGCCGCGAGGTCCGACAGGGCGGCGCGCAGCAGCCGCTGCGCGATCAAGCCGGGCTCTTCCCCAGCAAGGAAATGGACGCCCTCCACCATGGCGTCGGTCGAGACAACCAGATCGAAATCCGGCCGGGCCGGGACGACGGCAGCGTCGTCCTTCAATGCCAGGGCGCGCGGATCGCCGCGGGTCAGCGGCTCCAGCGAGGCGATCCACTCGAATTCGTCGGGGTGCTGATCCTTCATGGCTCCTCACTCCGAGGCAACGAAGGAGAAACGCATCACCGGCCGGGGCGGAACGCGGCGCGCAACCTCGACAAAGCCGGCCCGCGCGAAGGTGCTGGCAAAGCCGGTCCCAGAGGCGCTCGGCGTCAGCGCCGCGTCCAGCGGATAGGCTTCCAGAGCCGGGGCGCCGGCCGCCCTCGACCAGGCGATCGCCGCGTCGATCAGAGCGGCCGTGACGCCGCGCCGACGCCAGCCCTTGCGCACGTAAAGGCATGACAACGACCACACCGGCGTCGCATCGACGGCCGGCAGGCGCCATGTCCAAGCGAATCGCGGCAGCGCCGAGCGCGGCGTCACCTGGACCCAGCCGACGGCAAGCTCGCCGCAAAGCGCCAGCAGGCCAGGCGGCGGTCCGGCGCGCACGATGGACTCGAAGTCGCTCCGGTTCGCCCCGGCCGGCCGCCTCCGATAACCTGCGCCGATGCGCCAGTACATGCACCAGCAGCCGTTGCAGGCGCCCAGCGGCCCGAAGAGATCGACAAGCGCCGGCCAGAACCGCGGCGTAAGCGGCCGGATCGACAGTTCGGGCGTCATCCGGCCTCGCCGGCAGACGCGCGCGCCATGCGGTCGAGGGCGCCGTTGACAAACCCCGCCTCGCGGCCAGCGAAGAACGAGCGGGCGATGAGAACGTATTCGTCCAGGATCATCTCCAGCGGCAGGCCGCGCCGCTCCCGCATTTCGAAAGCCCCGGCGCGCAGGATCGCCCGCGCCGTGGCGTCGATGCGCTCGAGCCGCCAGTCGGCCGCCAGGGCGCCCGACACGGCCGCATCGATCCGATCCTGTTCGGCGACAACGCCGCGGACGAGCTTGGCGAAGAAGGCCTGGTCAGTCTGACTGAGATCCAGGCCCTCGACGTCGGCGCCGAACCGATGCTCTGCGAACTCGCGGACGACGTCCTCGACGCCAGCCCCCGAGGTCTCCATCTGATAGAGCGCCTGCACCGCCGCCATGCGCGCCTTGCTCTTGGACCGCTTGCGCGCCGGCTTCAAAGGCGCAGCCTGCGGCGGCTCACCCCTCCGCCTCCTCGGCCAGGCCCTCTTCGTTGAGGAAGGTGGCGAAATCGTCGGTGCGGCGAAAGTCGCGATAGACCGAGGCATAGCGGACGTAGGCGACGTCATCGAGCGCCTTGAGCGCCTTCATCACCATTTCGCCGACCACGGTCGAGGGCAGTTCGGTCTCGCCCATGCTCTCCAGCTGACGGACGATGCCGCTGACCATGCGCTCGAGCCGGTCCGCGTCGATCGGGCGCTTGCGAGTGGCGATCGAGATCGACCGCACCAGTTTCTCGCGATCGAACGGCTGCCGCCGGCCCGACCTCTTGACGATGGTCAGCTCCCGAAGCTGGACCCGCTCGAAGGTGGTGAAGCGGCCGCCACACGCGGGGCACAGCCGCCGGCGCCGGATCACCGCCCCGTCTTCCGACGGGCGACTGTCCTTCACCTGGCTTTCGACCTCGCCACAGAACGGGCAACGCATGATCTTGCCCCTCCTCCAAGGCGCGACCGCTAAGTGTAGATCGGGAACCTCGCGGTCAAGGCGGCGACCTCGGCGCGTACGACGGCCTCGACCGCCTCGTTGGCACCCTCGCCGTTGGCCGCCAGCCCGTCGACGACCTGGCCGATCAGCGCCCCGATGCGACGGAACTCGGCCGGCCCAAAGCCGCGCGTGGTGCCTGCGGGCGATCCCAGCCGGAGGCCCGAGGTGATCGCCGGCGGCTGTGGATCGAAAGGGATGCCGTTCTTGTTGCAGGTGATGTTGGCGCGTTCCAGGCTAGCCTCCGCCGCCTTGCCGGTGACGCCTTTGGGCCGAAGGTCGACCAGCATCAGGTGCGAGTCTGTGCCGCCGGAAACGATCGCCAGCCCTGCGGAGGCGAGCGCATCGGCCAGCGCTCGGGCGTTCTCGATCACCGCCTTGGCGTAGGCCTTGAACGACGGCGACAGGGCTTCGCCGAAGGCCACCGCCTTGGCCGCGATCACATGCATCAGCGGACCGCCCTGAAGCCCCGGAAAGACCGCCGAATCGATCTTGCGCGCCAGCTTGCGATCGTTGCTGAGGATCATGCCGCCGCGGGGACCGCGCAAAGTCTTGTGGGTGGTGGTGGTGACCACGTGCGCGTGCGGGAAGGGGTTCGGAAACACACCGGCCGCGACCAGCCCGGCGAAATGGGCCATATCCACCATCAGATAGGCGCCGACGGCGTCGGCGGCTTGGCGGAAGCGGGCGAAGTCGATGAAACGGCTGTAGGCCGAGCCGCCGGCGATGATCAGTTTCGGCCTCGCCTCGCGGGCGATCTCCTCCAGGCTGTCGTAGTCGATGATTTGATCCTGGGTGCGCACGCTGTAGGGGACCGGACGGAACCACTTTCCCGAGACGTTGACGTTTTTGCCGTGGGTGAGATGGCCGCCGGCGGCCAGGTCCATGCCCATGAAGGTGTCACCCGGCGTCATCAGCGCCATGAACACCGCCTGGTTCGCCTGTGAGCCCGAGTGTGGCTGCACGTTGGCGAATTCACAGCAGAACAACGCCTTGGCGCGTTCGATGGCGAGCGCCTCGACCACGTCGACGAACTCGCAGCCGCCATAGTAGCGTCGGCCCGGATAGCCTTCCGCGTACTTGTTGGTGAGCACCGAGCCTTGCGCCTCGAGCACCGCGCGCGAGACGATATTCTCGGAGGCGATGAGCTCGATCTGGCTTTGCTGGCGCTTCAGTTCCCGGTCCACGCCGGCGTAAACCGCCGGATCGGCTTCGGCCAGACCGCGCCCGAAGAAGGCGTCGGGCGCGTCCTCGACAAGCTGAGCGGTGGCGGTCATGGCAAAGCCGAATCCCGATTCTTCATGGGGCAGGATGGGCTTTTAACGCGCCGCAGCCCTGGCCGGAACCGGCCTTCCCGGTTCAACGTTGATCGGGCCTGAAAGGCGGCGTCGAGGGCCATGAGCTTAGAGTGCCAGGATGGCCAGGGCAGCGGGCGCGGCAGGCTGGCGCGGCTCACCGCCGCGATCGTCTCCAGCTACGTCGCCGGCAATCCCGCCCAGGCCCAGCGCGTCGCGGACCTGATCAGCGAAGTCCACCAGGCGCTTTCCCGCATCACCAACGGGCCGGCTCAAGCGGAGGCAAAGCCCCGCCGGCCGGCCGTGCCGGTGAGCCGCTCGGTCCAGGACGACTTCATCGTCTGCTTGGAAGACGGCAGGCGACTCAAGATGCTGAAGCGTTACCTTCGCGCTCGCTACGGCATGAGCGCCGAAGACTATCGGCGCCGGTGGAGCCTGCCGGCCGACTATCCCATGGTGGCGCCCAATTACGCCGCGCGCCGCTCGGACCTCGCCAAGCGCAGCGGCCTGGGCCGGCACGGTCGTCCGCCGAGATAGAGGGGCGCGGAACCTAGGCCAAAGCCGGGCATTGACTTTGCGGCTGGGCGGCGCGGCGCGCATACGTCTCCTTGCGCGCCCTTCCGAGGAGCAGGTCATGAAGACCACCGCCCCGCTCGTGGCGTCACTGGCCATCGGCGCGCTCGGCCTTGCCTTGTCGTGGACGCCTGCCAAGGCCCAGCAACCCGACTATTACGACAGCTACCGTTTCGGCGAGCTCACCGTCACCGCCCCGCGGACTCCCCGGCGCTTCGCCAATGGCGGCGCCGCCGAGCGTGTCTACGCCTCACGAGTGGTCAACTACCGCGACCTGGACTTGGCCACGCCCTGGGGGCGCGACACCCTGCGCCAGCGCGTTCGGTGGGCGGCGCGGTCGGCCTGCGACGAGTTGCGCGTACGTGTGCCCAACTATTTGGCAGAGAGCCCCGGCTGCTACGCCGACGCCATACGCATCGGCATGCACCGCGCCGACGCGGCGATCGACTACCAGCTGGCCGAACGCTGAACGTCCGAGGGACCAGGACTTCGTCCCGACCCTCTTCGCTAGGCCGCCATGCCTCCGAGCCGGCGGATATTGCAGCGCGCCCACAGACTCTCGAGCGCCGCCACGAGGTCGTCCATCATGGCGTCGGTGTGGAAAGGCGTGGGCGTAAAGCGCAGGCGTTCGGTGCCGCGGGGCACCGTCGGATAGTTGATCGGCTGCACGTAGACTCCGTGGTCGGCGAGCAGCATGTCGGAAACCTGCTTGCAGTGCACCGGGTCGCCGACAAGCACCGGCACGATGTGGCTGACGGACGGCATCACCGGCAGGCCGGCCGAGCGCATGCGCGCCTTCAGGGCGGCGGCGCGCTCCTGGTGACCCTGGCGCACCTCGTCGCGCTCCGCGAGCCAGCGGATCGAGGCCAGAGCGCCGGCGGTCAGCGCCGGCGGCAACGAAGTGGTGAAGATGAAACCCGAGGCGTGGCTGCGGATGGCGTCGATCAGAGTGGCGTCGGCAGCCACATAGCCGCCCATCACGCCGAAGGCCTTGGCCAGCGTCCCCTCGATGATGTCGATCTCGCCAGCGACCCCGTCGCGCTCGGCCACGCCGCCGCCCCGGCGCCCGTAGAGCCCGACCGCGTGCACCTCGTCCAGATAGGTGAGCGCGCCGTATTTCTTCGCCAGGGCCGCGGTGGCCGGGACGTCGGCGATGTCACCGTCCATCGAATAGACGCTCTCGAAGGCGACGAGCTTGGGCGCGTCGCCCGGGGCCTCGGCCAGCAGCCGCTCGAGGTGGGCAAGATCGTTGTGGCGGAAGATCTTCCTTGGACCGCCGCCGTGGCGGATGCCGGCGATCATCGAGGCGTGGTTCAGTTCATCGGAAAAGATGACCAGCCCGGGCAAGATGCGCTGGAGAGTCGCCAGCGCCGCCTCGTTGGCGACATAGCCGGAGGTGAAGAGGAGCGCCCCTTCCTTCCCATGCAGCGTCGCCAGCTCGGCTTCCAGTTCGACGTGGTAATGGGTGGTGCCGGAGATGTTGCGGGTGCCACCCGAGCCGGAACCGGCCTCGTCGATGGCGCGGTGCATGGCGGCCAGCACCACCGGGTTTTGTCCCTGGCCGAGATAGTCGTTCGAGCACCATACGACGATCTCACGGGCCGGCGAGCCGTCCGGCGGCGTCCACAACGCCCACGGGAAGCGGCCGGCGCGGCGCTTCAGATCGGCGAAAACGCGATAGCGTCCCTCGTCCTTCACCTGGAGCACGGCGCGTTCGAAAGCGGCCTTGTAGTCCATCGAGAACACCTAGGAAGCCTTGCAGCCGCGCCCAAGTCCTTGCCGGCCCAAGCCTTATGGCGCGAACAGGCGGCCCTGTCATCTGCGGGGAATCCTTGAGCCCTCCGCCCCCTGGCCCGTGCGAAGTGGCACAATGCCTGTTAACGTTGACGACCGTTTACGGGCGCCCTCCGAGGAGATTGCCATGGAGCCTGGGCTCGCTGCCGCAGCGCGGGGATCGCCGCGCTGGCTCGTCATCATCGAGGGCGTGATCCTGATCGCACTGGGCGTGGCGGCCGTGGTTTTCCCGATTTTCGCCAGCCTGTTCGCGGCCGTGCTCCTGGGTTGGATCCTGCTCGTGAGCGGCATCGTCGGCCTCATCGGCGCCTTCGCCCATCGGCCCCATGTCCATCTCGGGTGGTCGATCGTCAGCGCCGCCCTGGCCATCGTCGCCGGGGTCTTCATCGCCTTCTTCCCCCTCACAGGCGTGATCACCTTGGTCATCGTGCTTGCCGCCTGGCTCTTCTTGGACGGCGTCAGCTCGGTGATGATCGGCCTGGATCAGCGTCGTTCCGGCAGCCGCTCCTGGGGCTGGTGGCTGGCCTCGGCCGTCGTCGACTGGATCCTCGCCGGCGCCCTGCTCTTCCTCAATCCCATCGGCGACATCGTGGTCGTCGGCATCATCGTCGGGGTCGACTTGTTCTTCGGCGGCCTGGCGCTTCTCATCATCGGCGCCAGGCCCGCGGCCGCGGGCTAACGAGATTCGTCCCTGGCGGCGCCAGGACCTGGCTTGAGCGCGCGCACCGGCGCATCGCGACGGGCGCTGCGGCTGAAACGCTCGCGAAATTCATCGCGCTTTTCGTGGATGGAGGCGATGACAAGCCCCATCGGCACCCCCAGGTCGATCAAGGTGTTCTCGGCGAGTTGCAGGCTGGCCTCGATCGCCTCGGGCACCGCATCGGTCACCCCCAGCCGGTACAGCGCCTCGGCGTGCCGCGCATCGCGCGCTCTAGCGATCAAGGTCACGTCCGGCCTGAGCGCGCGGATGGCGCGCGCCGCCTCGTCGACCTTGGCCGGCGCATCCATGGTGACCACCACCGCCCGCGCGCCGGCGGCGCCGCAGGCCTCCAGGAAGGCCGGCCGGGCCGCGTCCCCGAAATAGATGCGCACCCCGACCTTGCGCTGGCGCGCCACCAGCCTCGGATCGGCGTCGATCGCGGTGTAGTCGATGCGATGGCGCGCAAGCATGTCGCCCACCAGCTGACCGACCCGGCCATAGCCGACCACGATGACGCGCCCCTCCGCCGGACCGGAATCGGACGGGATCGCCTCGGGCGGCGAAGCCGCTGACGGTCGTCGTCCCGGCCGGGCGCCGAGCGCCGTCAGCTCCGGCGTCAGGAAAAGGCCCAGACCCGCCGCGACCAGGGCCTGGTCCGCCAGGGCCGGGGCGATCAACCCGCTCATGCGGGCCTGCGCCAGGACCACCAGGGCGAACTCGCCGGCCGTCGCCAGCGGCAGCGCTGTCTCGGCGGCGGTGGAGCGGGAAAGGCCGAACAGGCGACCGAGACCGAAGGTGGCGCCAGCCTTGATCACCACGACCGCCGCAAGGCCCGCGAGGATCGGCAGCGGTCCGGCGACCAGCCGATCGATGTCCAGCTGCGCGCCCGTCGAGACGAAGAAAAGGGCGATCAGCAAGCCCCTGAAAGGCTCGATGACAACCTCCACCTCGCGCCGGAACTCGGTCTCCGCCAGCAGCAGGCCGGCAACCAGTCCACCGAGCGCCATGGAAAGACCGCCGGCAGCCGCCGCCGCGGCCGAGCCCGCCACGATCAGCAGGCTGGCGGCGGCGAAGATCTCGCCGCTCTTGGCCAGCGCCGCGGAGTGAAACAGCGGCCGCGCCAGCAGCCGGCCCGCGGCCACGATCGCCAGCAGCGCCGCCGCGCCTATCGCTAACGGCCCCAGCGCCCCGGCCCAGCTGAAACCTCGATGGAGGTTCGCCAGCAACCCGAGGCTCACCAGAATCGGCGCCACCGCCAAGTCCTGGGCGATCAGCACCGCTAGCGCCGCCCGCCCGGCGGCGCTCGCCAGCCGCTTGCGCTCGGCCAGGGCGGGAACCACGAGCGCGGTGGAAGAGAGCGCAGCCGCTGCGCCGATGACGGCGGCCCCGGCGCTCGGCGCGCCCGCCCACGCCGCCGCCGCGCCCACGGCGAGGGCGCAGACAATCACCTGCGCCGCCCCCAAGCCGAATACAAGGCGCCGCAAAGCCCAGATCCGATTCCACGAAAGCTCCAAGCCGACCACGAACAGCAGGAAGACGACGCCCAGTTCCGCCAACGGCTCGAGCTCACCGGTCGCGCCGAAGCTCACCCATCGCAGCGGCGGGAAGATCGCGGCGGCTCGGCCAAGGCCCTGCGGTCCGAACGCCGCGCCGGCGATCAGGAAACCCAGGATCGGGCTGACCTTCAGGCGGCGCAGAATCGGCGCAAGTATCCCGGCCAGGGCCAGGAAGATCAGCAGGTCCTTGTAGGCGTGCGGCGCGGCCGGCCTCCCCTCACCCCTTAAGGGCGCGTCGGCCCCCTTACAGCTCTCCCAGCCGCCCGCGGAAGAGCTGCAGCACCGCCGAGAAGTCCTTGCCGCCAAAGCCGAGCCGGTCGAACAAGGCGTAGAGCGCTTCGGCCTGCGCTCCCAGGGGCGCAGCGGCGCCCGCCTTGGCGGCTGCGTCCTGCGCCAGCTTCAGGTCCTTGAGCATCAGGCTGGAAAGAAAGCCGCCCTCGTAGTTGCGGTTGGAGGGGGCTGCGGGAACCGGTCCCGGCCACGGGCAATAGCTCGTCAGGCTCCAGCATTGACCGGAGGACTGCGAGGCGATCTCGAAGAACCGCTCGGGCGCGAGCTCGAGCTTCTCGGCCAGGGCCAGTGCTTCGCACAGGCCGAGCATGGTGACGCCCAGCACCATGTTGTTGCAGATCTTGGCTGCTTGCCCCGCGCCGGGCGCACCGGCCCGGATGACCGCTTTCGACATCGGCGCAAGGGCTTCGGCGACATCGTCGTAGACGCTCTCGTCACAGCCCACCATGAAGGCCAGGGTCCCGGCCTCGGCGGCGGCCACCCCGCCGCTCACCGGCGCGTCGGCGGCGCGCAACCCGGCCGCGCCGGCCTTCTTCCCCAGGTCTCGGGCTGTCTCCACGTCGACGGTCGAGCAGTCGATCAGCAGCGTCCCGCGGCTGGCGTTCGGGATCACCTCGCCCTCCCAGACGGCGCGCACGTGCGCCGCCGCCGGCAACATGGTGATCACCGCGCCAGCCCCGCGGACCGCCTCGCCGATGTTCGGCGCTCGCCGACAGCCGTCCTTTTCGGCGCGTTCGAGAGCCGAGGGAACGATGTCGAAGGCGCGCACTTCCCGGCCCGCCTTGGCCTGGTTGGCGGCCATGCCGGCGCCCATGTGACCCAGGCCGATGAAGGCGATGGCGTCCATCACCTTCTCCTTAGGCGACCAGAAGGGACCACGGAAGACACGCGGGTCTTCCGTGCCGGCCCTTTTCAGGGCTTCTGGAACTTGAAGATGAACTGACTGGTGTGGCCGCGGATCGACGGGTCGAAGACCTTGTTGGTCAGCGGATCAGCTGGGTTGTCGAGGATGTGGCTCTGCGCGACCAGCTTGAAGCCGACCCCTTCCACCTCCTTGCGGACGGCCGCCGGGTCGATCCGGTGCAGGGTGTTGGTGTCGGCGGTTCCCGAGCCGGCCGGGGCGCGATGATCGAGGATGATGAAGTAGCCGCCCGGCTTCAAGGAATCGAACACCGCCTTGTCGAACTTGGCCATGTCTGCCGGCCCCATGAAGGGGTCGTGCAGGTCATGGTAGTTCTGCGCCGTCCACACGATGTCGACCTTCTCGGGGGTGGAGAAGTCGTTCACCGGCCCGATCAGCAGCACCACGTTCGGGTGCGCCTTGTCCGGGTGGGCGCCGCTGGGAGGAAGGCCGGTCAGCTTGAAACGCGTGACGATCTCGGTGGGCAGGAACTGGTACACCACGCCCTTGGGCCCGACGATGTCGGAGAAAGGCAAGGTCCAATAGCCGGGCGGTTGGCCCGGCATGAAATCGACGATCTTCATCCCCGGCTTGACGCCGATGAAGGCAAGCGTCTCACCGAGCTTGCGGGCGCTGTCCCGAGCGCGGTCCTTTTCCGGGCGACCGGTGTCGGCAACAGCCCTGGCGACGTAGGCAGGCTCGGCCGCCAAGGCGGCGGGCGCGCCGCCAAGAACCGATGCCGCCAACGCGGCCAGGATCGTGATCGTGAGTGGTTTTGGCATCCCCATCCTCCTTTATGGTAGCCACAATAGCTCGACCGTTCGGGAAGGCTAGATGAAGGCCCCGCTCGCCCCCTACCCGGCCCTGCGTCTTCGGCGCCTCAGGCAGGCGGACTGGACGCGCCGGCTCGTCCGCGAGACCAGGCTCGGGCCCGACGATCTCATCTGGGCGATGGTGATCCAGGGCGGCGACGGCGCCGAGCCGGTCGCCGCCATGCCGGGCGTCGAGCGCCTTTCGGTGAAGCTCGCGGCGCAGGCCGCCCGCGAAGCGAGATCGCTCGGCATCCCGGCGATCGCGGTCTTTCCCCATATCGACGGCGCCTTGAAGGACGCCGCCGGCAGCGCCGCCGCCGACCCGAACGGTCTTGTCTGCCGCGCCGTCGAGGCGATGAAGGACGCCGCCCCCGAAGTCGGGATCATGTGCGACGTCGCCCTCGACCCCTTCACCGACCACGGTCACGACGGCGTCGTCGAGGCTGGCAGAATCGTCAACGACACCACCGTCGAACGCCTGGTGCGACAGGGGCTCGTCCAGGCCAGGGCCGGATGCGACATCCTCGCCCCCTCGGACATGATGGACGGGCGCGTCGCCGCGCTCCGAGACGCCCTGGAAAGAGAAGGGTTTCAGGACACCCTGATCATGTCCTACGCGGCCAAGTACGCTTCGGCCTTCTACGGCCCCTATCGAGAGGCAATCGGTTCAGGAAAGCTGGGCGCTGGCTCGACGCCGAATCCGCCGGACAAGTCGACCTACCAGATGGACCCGGCCAACTCAGACGAGGCGCTGCGCGAAGTGGCGCTCGACATCGCCGAAGGCGCCGACATGGTCATGGTCAAGCCCGGCCTCCCCTATCTCGACATCGTCCGCCGCGTCGTCGAGGCCTTCGCCATGCCGACGTTCGCCTTCCAGGTGAGCGGCGAGTACGCCATGATCAAGGCCGCCGCCCAGTCCGGCTGGCTCGACGAGACGCGCTCGATCCTCGAGAGCCTGACCGCCTTCAAGCGGGCCGGCTGCGCCGGGGTCATCACCTACTTCGCCCCGGTCGCGGCGAGGTTGCTGGGGCGTTAGGCCGGCGGCGGCCTGGGGGCGCATCCTCGCCGTCACGAAGATGTTTCTGTAAACTGCTGAAATAGAAACGAAACCAATCAGACGTTGCGTCTCCAAGATGGGCTCAGGGCCGGTCGGAGCAGTCTGCGGTCGGGAGCTCGAAAACGAGGTCCTCCCAGGACCGCCCGTCCTCGCTCTTGGAGATGCGGTCCACAGGCCGGCCGCCCATCGTTTCGTAGAAGGCTATGGCGGCGCTGTTCATTGCAAGCACGTGGAAGCGCAACTCCTCCACGCCACGCCCGCGCGCCAGGGCGCAGAGTTCCCGCACAAGCGAACGCCCAATGCCGCGTCGTCGGTGACCGGCCAGCAGGTAGAGCCCGCTCATAAGGTCGCCGCTGAGGTGGCCGAAGCCCACCATCCCTTCACCACGGGCCTCTACGACCAACAGGTCCTCGCTGCCGTCGAGCGCGGCTTGCCAGCGCGCTTGTGAGACGGCCGGGATCGCGAGCCACGAAGTCAGCACCGAAGATCGGCTCGTAGGTTTCCCGGTCCGCCTGCACGTGGACCTCGGCGACCGCCGCGGCTTCGCCCGCCCGCGCCGGCCGGATCCTCATCGCGTTAGCCGCGCGGCCAGGCTCGAGGTGTCCCAGCGGCGCCCGCCCATGGACTGCACCTCGGCATAGAACTGGTCCACCAGCGCGGTGATCTCCAGCCAGGCGCCGTTGGCGCGGGCCTCCTCGAGCACCAGGCCCAAGTCCTTGCGCATCCAGTCGACGGCAAAGCCGAAATCGAACCGGCCCTCGACCATGGTCTTCCAGCGGTTGTCCATCTGCCAGGACTGCGCCGCCCCCTGGGAGACCGCGGCCAGGACGAGATCGGGATCGAGACCGGCCCTCCTGGTGAAGGCCACGGCCTCGGCCAGGCCCTGGACGACGCCGGCGATGCAGATCTGGTTGACCATCTTGGTGAGCTGGCCCGCGCCCGGGCCGCCGATGCGGCGCACGGCCTTGGCGTAGGCGGCCAGCACCGGCGCGACTTTGGCGAAGGCGACCGCCTCGCCACCGGCCATGACCGAGAGCTGGCCCCTCTCGGCGCCCGCCTGGCCGCCGGAGACCGGCGCATCCACGAAGGCGCAGCCGCGCGCCGCCGCGGCGGCCGCCAGCTCGCGCGCCAGCCGGGCCGAGGTGGTGGTGTGGTCGACGATCACCGCCCCGGCGGGGAGTTCCGGGAGCGTCTCGGTCACGACGTGGCGGACGTCGTCGTCATTGCCGACGCAGAGCATGAGCGCTTCGCGGTCTTTGGCCGCAGCGCCGGCCGAGCGGACCGCCGCGCCGCCGCGCTCGCCCGCCCACCTGTCCGCCTTCTCCGGCGAACGGTTGAAGACCAGAAGCTCGTGGCCGGCGCGCGCGAGGTGGCTGGCCATCGGATATCCCATCACCCCCAAACCAATGAAGCCGATGCGCATTTCGCCTCCAGGAAGGGCCCGCTGCTTGCGTCCAGCGCCCGCTTGTCCCCTAATCGACGCCGTATGAGCTTGTGAAGCGCACGTGACTCGGCATTTTCCCACCCGGCGACTTCGGTTCTTCCTGACTGCGCCTTCGCCCTGCCCCTATCTCCCGGGCAAGCAGGAACGGAAGGTGTTCGCGCACCTGCCCTTGCTGGACGGCGCCGCGGTGAACGACGCTCTGACCCAGGGGGGCTTCCGCCGCTCCCAGAATATCGCCTACCGACCAGCATGCGAGGCGTGTTCGGCGTGCGTGTCGGCCCGCCTGCCGGTGCGCGAGTACAACTTCTCGCGCTCGGAGCGGCGGGTGCTGGCGCGCAATGGCGCCCTGACGCAGCACTTGGTGGAGGCAGAGGCCACGCTGGAGCAGTTCGAGCTTTTGCGTCGCTACCTGCTTTCTCGGCACGCCGACGGCGGCATGGCCGACATGACCTGGCCCGACTACGTCGCCATGGTCGAGGACACCGCGGTCCGCACCCACATGGTCGAGTATCGCCGCGCGTGCGCCGACATCGGGCCGGGGGACCTTGTCGCCTGCGCGTTGGTGGACCGGCTCGCCGACGGCCTTTCCCTCGTCTACAGCTTCTTCGATCCCGAGTGCTCACGCGCCAGCCCGGGGTCTTTCGTCATCCTGGATCACATCCGCCAGGCGGCGGCCGCCGGTCTGCCGTATCTCTATCTCGGCTACTGGGTCCGGGGCAGCGACAAGATGGATTACAAGGCGCGCTTTTCGCCCCTCGAGATCCTAAAGCCCACGGGATGGGGCTTGATCTCGGCGCGGGAACGGATCGCGCCATAACCGCTCGCGGCGACCCGCCGGACGCCCAGCACCCGATCTTCCGACTGATCGAGGTGATGGCGGCGCTTCGCGATTCGAACACCGGTTGCCCGTGGGACCTCGAGCAGACTTTCCACACCATCGCGCCGTACACGATCGAGGAGGCCTATGAGGTCGCCGACGCGATCGCGCGCAACGACCTTCGCGATTTGCGCGAGGAACTGGGGGACTTGCTCTTCCAATCGGTCTACCACGCCAGGCTGGCGGAGGAGGCCGGCGCCTTCGACTTCGAGGACGTGGCCCGGGACGCAGCCGACAAAATGGTTCGCCGTCATCCGCACGTCTTCGGCGAGGAAGGGGCGCGCGAATCGACGGCGCATCGGCAGGCTTGGGAAGACCAGAAGGCGCGCGAGCGGGCCCAGAAGTCCGCGGGCCAGCAGAGCGTCCTCGCAGGGTTGCCGCTGGCGCTGCCGGCGCTGTCCCGCGCGGTCAAGCTGGCCGCGCGTGCGGCCCGGGTGGGTTTCGACTGGCCGACGGCCGAAGGCGTGCTCGACAAGATCGCCGAGGAGACCACGGAGCTCAGGCACGAGGTCCGCGCCGGCAGGGCTGAAAGGGCGGCCGCCGAACTGGGGGATCTGCTGTTCGCCTGCGCCAGCCTGGCGGCGAAGCTGGAGATCGATCCCGAGGCGGCGTTGCGCGCCGCGAACGACAAATTCGTTCGCCGCTTCGGCCACATCGAACGGCAGCTGGCTACCGAGGGCGTATCGCCAGATTCGGTTGGCCTGGCGCGCCTGGAAACCTTGTGGCGCGAAGCCAAGGCGAGGGAGTAGCGGCGCCCTTTCTGTGGGGATGGCTCGCGGGCTGGCTAGCCTAGTTCCTGTCCATAAACGCCAAGTTTTTCAATAAGCAAGCGGTTGCGTGGTCGCGCTTGGGGCCGGCTGCTCGCGATCAGGGCCCGGTTGGCGATTGGAGCGGCCGCCAAGGGACGGACCGGCCATGAGGGTG
>DASYYX010000065.1:0-37411 GCA_035946795.1 Caulobacteraceae bacterium
CGCGGGCGTCGGCCAAAGTTGTGGCGGCGTGCGCCACGGCCGAGGCGCTGGCCGAGGCCGCGCCCCCGCTCGCGCCGGCGCCGGGGGCGCTTCCCTGAGCGCCGCCGCCCACGCCGCCAGCCGCATAGGTGTGGCTGTTAACGCCGCCCGCCCCGGTCGTGACGTTCGAAGCCGTGGCCGTCCCGCCGCTTCCGGCGAGCGTTCCGTTCGGGCCCAGACTGCCGCCGCCGCCGCCCACGGCCTGGCTGGTGGTGGCAAGGTAGGCGCTCTGGGTTGTGTTCTGGGTGATATCGTCGAAGCTCAGCGAGGCGCTCGCTGCGCCCCCCGCGCCGGCGTGCGCGCCCGCCCCGGCGCCGGGGCCGGCTTCAGCGCCGCCCGTCCCGCCGAAGGCGGCTTGGTACAAGGTGAGGGCGCCGCCGGCGGTCGAGCCGGACACCTGGTTTGTCATCGAGCTGGCGGCGCCATCGGCGCCGTCGCCGCTCGGACCGCCGTACCCGCCGAGCGAAAACGCTCCCGAACCCCCGGCGCCAGCACGCTGGACGGCCCTGGCCGAGGCGCCAGCCCCGGCCGCCGCGGCGATCGCCCGGGCGACGGCCATCGCCCCGCCTCCTGCGCCCCCGGGCAGGCCGGGTTTGGCCGAAGCGCCGCCGGCCCCGCCGGTCGCGGTGGCCGCGGCGTAGCTGAAGCCGCTCGCTGCAGTGTTGGCGGCCGAAGCCGACGCCGAGCCGCCGGCGCCTCCGCCATTGCCCGCGCCGTCCGGCGCTCCTTGACCGCCAACCCCGCTGCTGCCCCCCGCCCCGCCGGCGGCGATGGCCTCGCCGGAGGCGCCGGACGAGTTCACGTACGCGGTCGCCGCGCCGCCGGCAGCGCCGGCTCCGCCTTCGCCGCCAGGGCCGTCGAACACGCCCGAGGTTTGGAGGCCGGCGGCCCCGTTGCCGCCAGCCCCGCCGGCGCCGCCGGTCGCTAGGGCGCGATCGTCGGAATAGGCCCCGGTGTTGCTCGCCGACGCCGGGCCGCCGTCCGTCCCGTCCCCACCGTTGCCGCCGGCGCCGACGCCGTAAGCGCCATTGGTCCCGGCCGTTCCGTTGACGATGACATCCATGGCGGCGCACTCCCGTGGCGAGACGCGCCCGGCGCATGGTTACGTGGCCGCACTGCCGACTCGTACCTGAGACAACGTACAGGGATTCGCCGAAGCCCCGGCTGAAGTGACTCGAGTAAGAGACGCGCCAGCAAATCGGGGCGGTGTCGGCGAAGAATTGTTCCGGCGGCTTGAAAGAGGCCCGCACCGCAAGCGGCGTCTCGAGTCGTTCGTCGACCCGAGGTGGATGTCGCCGTTCGCGAGCTGGAGGAAGTAGACGTAGGCATATGGCTCGTCAGCTTCATGCACTACGATCTCGGCTACATCGACTTGGAGCAGAAGACCCTGCAAACCCTCGACAACCCGTTCGGCCCGAGGTTGTCACCCATGTCCTAGGTACGTTCCGTCACCCAGCTGTCCGGGCTGGACAGGGCGAACGGTGGCGGTGACGGAGGGATTCGAACCCTCGATACGGTTTTACCCGTATAACGGTTTAGCAAACCGCCGCCTTCAGCCTCTCGGCCACGTCACCACAACTAACTTCAACGAGTTACGACGATTTCCTGCAGCCGCCTTGTTCCGCGAATTTGACCGGACTTTCCAGTCAACTTCCGTCCCCGCTTCTCGGTAAGCCTCACCAAGTCGAAACGCTAGTCGAACTTTTCGCGCGGGTGCGCGCCCTCACGGAGGAGCGAAGGACCCGCGCTCTGGCGGAAATCGCTTCGCGACCTCTTCCGCGACCGGCGACCCGTTGACGCGTTCTCAACCGGGGATAGATAAGCCGTTAGACTGGCCGATACATCGTGGCCGTAGGAGGAACAGGTGAGCACCGCCAAGAAGATGGTGGCGAAAACGGGGGCCGAACACCCGGTGCTGCCGCGCACCAAGAAGGTGGACCTGGTGGACGCCTACAAGCAGATCGCCAAGCGCTATCCCAAGGTGATGGCCGAGCTTGCCAAGTGAGCCGGCTGGCCGGAACTCGCTGAGGTCATAGCAGTCAACAAGGAGGTCGTCGCCGACACGGGCGAGCCCTTCGCGTTGCTCGACGAGGGCCTGTTGGACAGCGCGCTGGCGAGCCCCCGAAACTACTTCGCATATGGCGTGGAAGATGCGGTGCGGCTGGCGGTCGTCATGTTGGTCGCTCTGGCGCGCAACCCGCCGTTCATGCAGGGCAACAAGCGGACGGCTTTCGCAGTGGCGGTCGGCTTTCTGCAGCGCTGCGGCTACGACTTCATCATGCCGGACAGTAAGTATCTGGCCGAGGCGATCACGGCCGTCGTCGTTCACGAGATGGGCGAGCAAGAATTCGAGGGAGTCATTCGAGATTTTGTCGTTCCACTCGACCAGCGACTGAAACTTACGGACGATGATGGTGACGATTGAGACGATGCTGTCTACGCGTGCGAGACGGCGCACGTTCCAATCCTCGCTTCGAAACATCGAGATTCCGCCGACTTAGCAAACCGCCGCCTTCAGCCTCTCGGCCACGTCACCGGCGCGCCGCGCATCCAGCCGACGGTGTCACGGCCGGCAACGCACGCCGCCCTTTCGCGCGGCCCGGCTCTTGCTCTCCGACCGGTCATGGCCGTCGGCCTTTCCTTTCGCCCGTGGGTTGTGTTCCGATTTGGCCCGGGCGCGCCCGCCGCGGGCGCGCCCTACGTCGGGCCCGAGCGCCGGGGCGCGCTTCGGCCGAGCGCGCTCGCCCCCTCCCGCAGCCGCCTTACCGACCTTTCCGCCTGCCTCCTCTTCCGCTTCGGCGACGGCGCCGCGCTGCTGGCCGTGGCCGCGGCGCAGGCGTGGAGCGCCTGGCCCGACACCGCCGGCGTCGCCGTCGCGGCGGCCGGGGCCCTGGCGCTGGCCTGGAGCCTCGCCGCGGCTTCGCTCTATCGGCTTGGCGCCCGCGCCCGGATCGTCGACCGCTGGACCCGGGCGCTGGCCGGCTTCTTCCTGGGCGCCCTCCTCATGGACATCGTCTTGCGCGCCCTGGCCCGCGACTACCTCGTCTGGAGCCTTTCCTGGCTGGCCCTCGACCTGCCGCTGGTGCTCCTGCTGCAACTCCTGTGGCAGGCGCGGACGAACGCCTGGCGCCGGGCCGGGCGGCTGACGCCCAACATCGCCATCGTCGGCGCGACCGCCGGCGCGGCGCGCCTGCTCGAGCGCCTGACGCGGACCGGCGAGGCCGCCGTCATCGGCGTCTTCGACGACCGCGCCGGCCGCGTCCCGCGCCGCATCGCCGGCGTCCCGGTGCTTGGAGACGTCGACGCCCTTCTCGCCCACCGCCTGCTGCCGTGGGTCGACCGCCTGGTGATCGCCGTCCCCTCGCGCGCGCACGCCCGCGTGCGCCAGCTGCTCGAGCGCCTCAGCGAGCTGCCCAACGAGATCATGCTGCTCATCGACGCCGGCGGCGCGGCCGCGACCGAGGCGGCGGCCCAGCGTCTCGACCGCGACGTCCTGGCGCGCATCGCCGGCGTTCCCAGCGACTGGCGCCGGGCCCTCGCGAAGCGCGCCTTCGACCTCGTCGTCGGCTCGCTCGCCCTGGCCGCGGCGACGCCGGTCATGGCCGCCATCGCGGTGGCGATCCGGCTGGAGAGCCCGGGGCCGGTGTTCTTCCGCCAGCGCCGCCACGGCTTCAACAACGAGGAATTCGCGGTGCTGAAGTTCCGCTCCATGCGGGCCGAGGCCGAGGACTCCTGCGCGGCGCGCCAAGTCAGCGCCGACGACGACCGCATCACCCGGGTCGGCCGCTTCATCCGCCGCACCAGCCTGGACGAACTGCCGCAGCTGCTGAACGTGCTCACCGGCGAGATGTCGCTGGTGGGGCCGCGCCCTCATGCCGTGGGCATGAGGACCGGGGAGAGCGAGAGCGCCCGCCTGGTGGCCGGCTACGCCCATCGCCACCGCATCAAGCCCGGCATGACCGGCTGGGCCGCCATCCACGGTTCGCGCGGGCCGGTGGCCACCGCCGCCGAGGTCGCCCGGCGCGTGGCTCTCGATGTCGAGTACATCGAGCGCCAGTCCTTGTGGCTGGATCTATGGATCGTCCTGGCCACCCTCCCCTGCCTGCTCGGCGACCGCGGCGCGGTGCGCTGACCAGGTCCTAAGCGCCCACCTGGACGCGGTTGAGGAAGAGGCCGCTCAGCTTGCCGCCGGCCGCGGCGAGGGCGTCGGCGAGCTGGGCCGGCGCGGCGACGTCGGCCTCGTCGGCGGCGGTCACCAGGACGATGTGGTCGGCGAACGGGGCGGTCAGGAGCGCGGCCTCCGAGCGCCGCGCCGCAGGGGCGTCGACGACGATAAGGTCGGCGTGCGCCTTCAGGGCGCGCCAATAGGCGCCCGCCGCCACCGGCCGCACCGACTGGGCGGGGCGCAGCGCCTCGCGGCGGAAGCTCGTCACCCACAGCGGCAAGGTCCCCACCGCCCGCCCGGCGATGAAGCGGTCGTCGGGCCAGGGCCGCCCGTCGGGCCGGCGCAGCGGCGGCTGGACGGTGAAGAAGACTGCGCCGTTGGGCGTGGCCGAAGACGGCGGCCCCAGCGGCCCGAAGCGCGTCGGCGCGGCCGCGATCGCCTTTTCCTGGGGCGAGGCCGGCAGGTCCAGGTCCACCAGCCAGGTCCGCTGCGCCTCGCGCCGGGCGGCGCGCAGGGCGAACGCGCGCGCCACCGTCGAGACGCCTTCGCCGCCCAGCGCCCCCACGAACATGACCAGGCGGCCGCCGCCCGTGGCCGCGGCCGGCAGCCGGGCCGTGAGCTCGGCCATCTCGCGATCGAGATCCAGCTCTGGGCCCATCGCCTCCCGTTTCGAATCATCCAGGCCCGCTTGGGCGCGAGCTTACCGCAGAGTGGCGCGCCATGGCGGGCGCCGAAGGCGATCCGCAGATGACGCCGATCGCCCGCCGCACCGAGGCGGGAGTCCAAGGTTATCCGCAGATGAACGCAGATGGCCGCAGATGGATGGTTGAAACGTCGCCGTGCCGACGCCTGCCGCCGGTCAAATGATTCGCGCGCTTCGCGCGCAGAAGAAACGTGAGGCGCCACGGTGAGTGGCGCGTTCCTTTGATCTGCGGCCATCTGCGTTCATCTGCGGAAAAAAGGCCGCGGTCGTCGCGGTCTTCGCAGGTCAGCCGCGCAGGGCCGCCGCCCCCAGCACCGGCAGGCCGAAGGTGCGCTCCGCAACGGAGCGGGTGCGCACCCCCGGGCGGGCGCGGGCGCGGGCCGCGCCCACGGCGAGGGCGCAAGCCGCAGCGGCAAGGACGCTGAGGGCGAGGATGAGCCAGCGCGGGTTCTTGCCGTGAGCCGGCGGGGAAGCGGGCTTGACGATGCGGCCGGCGGCCGCCGCGCCCTGGGCGCGCGCCTCCTGCCGGGCCGAGACCTCGCTGAGACTGGCGGCCAGGGCGTCGCGCGCGCGGCTGAGGGCCAGGTAGTCCGGCGTGAGCGCGGAAAGGCGGGCGCTGGCCGCGGCGAGGCGCATCGCCTGGGCGTCGAGATCGGCCCGGCGCCGCCGCAGCGCCGCGATGTCGGCCTGCGCCTGCTGCGCCTCGCTCGCCACCGTCTGTCGGAGGGGGTTGGGCCCGGTGCGCTCAGCTCCGGGCCCCTGGGCCTCGCCGGTGGCCATGGCCTGTTGCAGGGCGGCGATCTTGTGCTCCACCGCCCTCACCGGAACCGCATCCGGGCGGTAGGTGGCGAGCAGTTCGGCGCGCTGGACGCGCAGCTGGGCGAGTTTCGCTCCAGCGGTATTGTCCTCGTCCCGCCACAGCTCCGAGCGGTCCGGTAGGCGGCTGAGCTCGGCTTCCAGGGCGCCGGCCGCGCCCTGCCGCTCGGCAAGCTGCGCCTCGGCGGCCGAACGCTGCGCCTCGGCCTCGCCGCGCAGGGCCGCCAGCGCCGCCTGCTCGCCTTCGAAGTCGGCGATGCCGTTGCGCGCCAGGAAGTCGCCTAGGGCGCGGTCGGCCTGGGCCAGACGCGCCGCCAGCGCCTGGCGTTCGGGCTCGAGAGCCGCTGCCGCGGCGGCGGGGGCCTGGGCCCGCCAGGCGAGATAAGAGGCGCTGAGCCGGTTCAGGGCGGCGGCGGCGCGGCGCGGATCGCGGTCGCGGAGGCTCACCCGGACCAGGGGTCCTGCATTGTCGGGCTCGACTTTCATCCGGCGCGCCGCCGGGTCGACGGCGGCGAAGGCCGCCAGGGGCGGTCCGCCCGGCGCCCACAACATCGCGTGGGCGGTGTAGGTCTGCGGCGCGGCCGCAGCAGCGATGAGCCCGAGCGCCAGGACGGCGGCGGCCACGACCGCCATCGGCGCCCGCTCGCGCCACAGGAGCGGGGGCAGGTCGCCCGCCTGCAGCCGCGCCCTCCGCGGCGGGGCGCGGGGGGCGGCCGGCGGCGGCCTCGCCGCGTACGCGCCCGGTAAGTCCTGCGCCGCGTCAGTCACCTCGGACCCACTCCGCCCTTTCGAGCCGAGGATCGAAGGCGCGTCCTTAACGATTGCTTACGCCTTGGCGCGGAGGCTCGTGTCCCGAGTCCGAAGTTCGCGAGGGCATGGGGCCGGCGTCCGACGAACTTCGGACTCGAAAGGACACGAGCAAGCCAATGATTCTGGTGTGGTTTACGGATGCGAAGTTCGCTGCGGTGGCTGTCCCAGAGGGAATGCGAACTTCGAATCCACCACACTAGCCGGCGACATGACTAGTCTGCGCGCCCTAAGTGTGGCCGTGGCTGCGGTGCTGCTCGCCGCCCCTGGCCTCGCCGCCGCGCGCCCGCCGCCGCTGCGCGACTTCCCTTCCATTGCCTTCGCCACCTGGACCGACGCCGAACCGCCTTACCGACTCTATCCCGGCGACCAGCTATCGATCTCCTTCCCGGACGCCTCCGAGCTGGACGCCGAGGTCGAGGTCGGTCCGGACGGCCGCATCCAGCTGCCGCTTGTGGGCGGGGTGATGGCCGCCGACCGGACGGTGGCCCAGCTCAGGGCCGAGATCGACCGCGCCTACGCCGGCCAGCTGCGCCGTCCGGACGCCGAGGTCGCGGTGCGCCAGGCCGCTCCCCTGAAGATCTATGTCGCCGGCGAAGTGGCCCGTCCCGGCGTCTACGACATGGAAGGCGACATGGACGTGTTGCGGGCGATCATGGACGCCGGCGGTTTCACCAGCGGCGCCAAGCGCGGTTCGGTGGTGCTGATCCGGCGCGGCCCCGGCGGGCGGGAGATGCTGCGGACGCTGGACCTCAGGGGCGCCCTGAAGGATCCGGCGCACGCGGACCTGGCGCCGCTGCGCCGCTTCGACATCGTCTACGTGCCCAAGACCGGGCTCGCCGAGGTCGGCGACTTCCTGCAGCGGTTCGCCGGGGCGGTCCCGGGAAGCGTCGTCTATTCGCCCGGGCGCTCGGGCGTCTATGCAGTGGCGCCTTAGGGTCCGCGCCCGCCTAGCTTACAGTCCCAGCCACTCGCGGGCGGCGCGCTGGGCCTCGGCGATATCGGCCGGAAGCATCTCCTGGCTGATCTCGCTGCGGTAGCGCTTGGCGTCGGAGGAGCCACGCAGGGCCGCCAGGTTGAAGAGCATGTGCGCGCTGACATAGTCGAGCGGCGCCCCGCCCTGGCCGGTGGAATAGAGCAGGCCCAGCTGGCAGAGTTCGTCGCCGGTGGAGCTCTGCGGCGGCCGCGGCATCGCGGTCACAGGCTCGAAGCTCGCCTGATGCAGCATCTTTGTTAGTCCCCTCACCCCTGCGGCGCGAGGTTGCAAAACCGGCGCCGCCATCCTTTCGCGAGGAGAAGAGTCGATCTTGCCTGAATATATAGTTAAGGCGTTTTCGTGCTGAGCAATGGCGCGAGTGTTCGCGTCGGTTACTTGGGAGTAACCGCGATCACCGTTTGGTTAATACGTCCGCAGATGACGCAGATGGACGCAGATGGGTCCCCTGCCCGTCCAAGGGCGGATCGCGCGCTTCGCGCGCCGCAAATCGTATGTCTCGGCGCCCGCGGCGCGGGCCGATCTGCGCTGATCTGCGGCCATCTGCGGATCAACCCTTGCGGACATCGCCGGACACGGGCCGTCGTCAAATCCGGGCGCGCTGGCCGAAGAGGATCTTGCGCGCCGCCTCGGCGTCGGCGCCGGAGGCCGCGAGGTTGGCGCGCCCGCGCACCGTCTCGGCCTGGGCCAGGGCGCGCTTGACCGGCTCGCGCTCGCCCACGCGCCGTTGCCAAGCCTCCAGATGCGGAAACTCGGCCAGGTTCAGGGCCGAGTTGGAGCGGCCCTGGATCCACGGCCAACTGAGCATGTCGGCGATGGTGTAGTCGCCGCAGATGTAGTCCCGTCCCGCGAGCTTGCCGTTGAGCACGCCGTAGAGGCGGTGGACCTCGTTGGTGTAGCGGTTCGCGCCGTAGGCGATCTGGCGCTGGTCGAGGATGAAGCTGCCGGCGTAGTTGCGGAAGTGGTTCCTCTGGCCGGCGTTGGGGCCGAGGTTCGCCATCTGCCAGTGGACCCATTCGTCGACTTCGACGCGGGCGCGCTCGTCGGCGGGATAGAACCGGCCGGTCTTGCGGCCGAGGTACTGCAGGATCGCCCCCGATTCGAAGATCGAGATCGGTTTCCCGCCGGGCCCGTCCGGATCGATGATCGCCGGCATGCGGTTGTTGGGGGCGATCGCCAGGAAGTCGGGCTTGAACTGGTCGCCGGCGCCGATGTTCACCGGCCGGATGACGTAGGGCAGGCCCATCTCCTCGCAGGCGATGGTCACCTTGTGGCCGTTCGGCGTCGGCCAATAGAAGATCTCGATCTCGGCGCTCATCCCGTCCTCCTCCTAGAGCCTGCGCCCTCCCCCGGGGCTAGTTTATCCGCAGATGGCCGCAGATTGTCGCAGATGGTCCGGCGCGACGGCGCCCCCGCTTCCGATCTGACCGTCGACGGCGGCCCTAATCGCGCGCTTCGCGCGCAAGAGACTTCAAGAGCGCCCCCTGAACAGGCGCGTTCAGCGCCGACTGATCTGCGCCCATCTGCGTTCATCTGCGGATCGATCTTGGGCAGCTAGCTTTCGCGGACGAGCTTGGCTTTCAGCAACGCGTTGACCGCGCCGGGGTTGGCCTTGCCGCCGGTCGCGCGCATCACCTGGCCGACGAACCAGCCGATCGCCTGCGGCCTGGCGGCGACCTGGGCGGCCTTGTCCGGATTGTCCGCGATCAGCTGTTCGATGAGCGCTTCCAGCGCCCCGGTGTCGCTCACCTGCCGAAGGCCGCGCTTGTCGACGACCTCGGCGGCCGAGCCTTCGCCGGCCCACATGTGGTCCAGCACTTCGCGCCCGATCTTGGTCGAGATCACCCCTTCTTCGATCAGCTCGACGAGGCCGGCGAGCGCTTGCGGCCGCACCGGCGAGGCCTCGATCTCCAGGTCGTCGCGCGCCAGGCGCCCGGCGAGCTCGTTGGCTACCCAGTTGGCGACGAGCTTGGCGTCCCTGCCGGCCGCCGCGGTCTCGAAATAGGCGGCCCGCGCCGCCTCGGCGCTCAGGACCTGGGCGTCGTAGGGCGAGAGGCCGTACTGATTCATGAGCCGGGCGCGCTTCTCGTCCGGCAGCTCGGGCAGGCCGGCGCGGATCTCCTCGACCCAGGCCGGATCCAGCTCCAGCGGCAGCAGGTCCGGATCGGGGAAGTAGCGGTAGTCCTGAGCTTCCTCCTTGGTGCGCATGGAGCGGGTCTCGCCCTTGGCCGGATCGAAGAGGCGGGTCTCCTGCTCGATCCTGCCGCCGTCCTCGAGGATGTCGATCTGCCGCCGCGCCTCGTAGACGATGGCCTGCTGGATGTAGCGATAGGAGTTGACGTTCTTGATCTCGCAGCGCGTGCCCAGGGGCTCGCCGGGGCGCCGCACCGAGACGTTGACGTCGGCGCGCAGGTGGCCCTTTTCCATGTCGCCGTCGCAGGTTCCGAGGTAGCGCAGGATGTTGCGCAGGGCGCGCACATAGGCCGCCGCCTCCTCGGGGCTGCGCATGTCCGGGTGGGAGACGATCTCCATCAGCGCCACCCCGGCCCGGTTCAGGTCGACGAGGGTGGCGTCCGGATCGATGTCGTGGATCGACTTGCCGGCGTCCTGCTCCAGGTGCAGCCGCTCGATGCCGACCTCGAAGGGCGCCTCGTCCCGGTCACGGCCGTCGCGGGCGACGAGGATCCTGCCTTCGCCGACGATCGGCTCCTTGTACTGACTGATCTGATAGCCGGCCGGCAGGTCCGGGTAGAAGTAGTTCTTGCGGTCGAACCGGCTCCAGAGGTTGATCTTCGCCTTCAGCCCCAATCCGGTGCGGATCGCCTGCTCGACGCAGTGGCGGTTGATCACCGGCAGCATGCCGGGCATGGCCGCGTCCACCAGGCTCACCTGACTGTTCGGCTCAGCCCCGAAGCCGACCGGGGCGCCGGAAAACAGCTTGGCCTTGCTGGCGACCTGGGCGTGCACCTCGAGCCCAAGCACCACCTCCCACGGCCCGGTGCGACCGTCGATCAGCTTCGACGCCGCGGCGGTCATCCCGCGCCCCGACCGTGTAGGTTATCCGCAGATGACCGCTGATTGCCCCAGATGGGTCGACGCGGCCGCCATCGTCCGTTGCCACCGAAGACGCTCGCCATGATCGCGCGCTGCGCGCGCAAGGGATTGCATGGAGTCGCCGCCGCGGACCCGCGCTCGGCGCCGGCAGATTTGCGGCCATCTGCGTTCATCTGCGGAAACACGTTCAAGCCCACCAGCGCTCTGGCCTGGCGCTGAACGCAGCCGCCTTCTCCAGCGCCGCTCCCAGGGCGAACACCGTCGCCTCGTCCAGGGCCTTGCCGATCACCTGCAATCCCAGCGGCAGGCCCTCGCCGTCGAGGCCGCCCGGCACGCTGATCGCCGGCAGACCGGCCAGGTTCACCGTCACCGTGAAGACGTCGTTCAAGTACATGGCCACCGGGTCGGCGCGCTTTTCGCCGATGCCGAAGGCGGCCGAGGGCGCGGTGGGCGTCAACAGGGCGTCGACCTCGCAGAAGACGCGGGCGAAATCGTCGGCAATCCGGCGGCGCACCTTCTGCGCCTTGAGGTAGTAGGCGTCGTAATAGCCGGCGGACAGCACATAGGCGCCGATGAGGCAGCGGCGCTTGACCTCCTCGCCAAAGCCCGCCCCGCGCGTGGCCTCATAGACGCCCCTGAGGTCCTCCCCTTCGGCTCGAAGGCCATAGCGCATGCCGTCGTACCTGGCGAGGTTGGACGAGGCCTCTGCCGGGGCGATGATGTAGTAGGCCGGCAGGGCGTAGCGCGTCATCGGCAACGACACTTCGCGCAGCTCGCAGCCAGCCTCCTCGAGCCAGCGCCGGCCCTGGTCCCAGAGGGTCTCGATCTCGCCCGGCATGCCCTCGATCCGGTATTCGCGCGGCACCCCGACCTTGAGCCCCTTCACGCTCGCCCCGACGCTGCGCCGGAATTGCGGCGTTTCCACCGGCAGACTGGTCGAGTCCTTCGGGTCGTGCCCGGCCATGGAGGTCAGCAGGAGGGCGGTATCCTCGACGCTCCTGGCCAGCGGTCCGGCCTGGTCCAGCGACGAGGCGAAGGCCACGATCCCCCAGCGCGAGCACCGGCCATAGGTGGGCTTCACGCCCACCGTCCCGGTGAGCGCCGCCGGCTGGCGGATAGAGCCGCCGGTGTCGGTTCCGGTCGCCGCCAGGGCGAGGCCCGCCGCCACCGCCGAGGCCGAACCGCCGGAGGAGCCGCCGGGCGAAAGCGGCCGGTTCGAAGCGCGTGAGCGCCACGGGTTCACGGCGGCCCCAAAGGCGCTGGTTTCGTTCGACGAGCCCATGGCGAACTCGTCCATGTTGAGCTTGCCCAGCATCACCGCGCCGTCGCGCCACAGGTTGGCGCTGACCGTCGATTCGTAGGTGGGTTTGAAATCCCCCAGGATCCGCGAGCCCGCCGTGGTGCGGACGCCGGCAGTGCAGAAGAGGTCCTTGATCCCGATCGGCGCGCCTTCGAGCGGACGGGCCTCGCCGCGCCGCAGGCGCTGGTCGCTTTCGTGAGCCATGGCGAGCGCCTTTTCGGGCGTCTCCAGCACGAAGGCGTTCAGCGACCGCGCCCGCTCCATCGCCGCCAGATGCGCCCGCGTCAGCTCGACCGAGGAGAACCGGCGCGCCCGCAGGCCCTCCAGCGCCTGCGCCAAGGTAAGGCTGGTGAGGTCGTCGCTCACTCGACCACCTTGGGGACGACGAAGAAGCCCTTCTCGGCCCTGGGTGCGTTGGCCAGCACCGCGGCCGCATTGCCCGGCTCGGTCACCGCATCGGCGCGCATCGGCAGCTTGGCCGCCACCGCCGAGGTCATCGGCTCCACGCCTTCGGTGTCGACCTCGCCGAGCTGCTCGATCCAGGTCAGGATGCCGGAGATCTCGGCCGCCAGCGGCTCGAGCTTGCTCTCCTCGATGCGGATGCGCGCCAAGTGCGCCACCTTGCGCACGGTGTCGCGGTCAATGGGCATGGCCTCCCATTGCCGCCCCGCGAGCGCTTGTCCACCCCCGTCGCTCAGACGAGGCGCTCGCGCCGACCCCTTCGCTATCTCCGGATCATTGGGATCCAGCCCGCCGCAGCGGCCGTCCGGGCCGCTCGGCCGTGGCGGCGCTGTCGCGGACCACAGCCTTGCCGTTGACCAGCACCATGGCGATCCCGGCCGGCGTCTGCTTGGGGTCCTCGAAGGTTCCACGGTCGACGATCGTCTTAGGATCGAAAAGGCAGAGATCGGCGAACGCCCCGCGCTCCAGGCGGCCGCGGCCTGCGAGGCCGAATTTGGCGGCCGGCATGCCGGTCATCTTGAAGACCGCGTCGGCCAGGTCGAGCACGGCCTCGTCGCGGGCGTAGCGGCCCAGCACCCGGGCGAAGGTCCCGTAAAGGCGCGGGTGCGGCTTGCCCTGCAGCGTCGGCAGGCCGTCCGAGCCGATCATGGTGCTCGGATGGGCCATCACCCGGCGCACGTCGGCCTCGCTCATGGTGTGCAGGATGACCGTGGTCCCCGGCTCCTCGGCCAGCACGCGCCCGATCGTGGCTTCCAGATCAGCGCCGAATTCGCGCGCCAGCGCTTCCAGCGACTTGCCTTCCCAGTCACGATGGCGAGCGGTCGAGGCGACCACGACCTTGTCCGGCGTCAAGGCGCCGATGCCGCCGCCGGCGCCGGCCAGGCGGCCGCCCTCGACCACAGCCGCCAGAACGGTGCTGCCGGCGGTGTAGGGATACTGGTCGGCGTGGACCTCGAGGCCCCGCTGCTGCGCCGCCTCGATCTTCTCCAGCGAGCGCTCGACCAGGCCCCAGGCCTCTTGTCCCGACGCCTTGTGATGCGAGATCTGCACCGGGACGCCGGCCGCCTCGCCGATGCGGATCGCCTCGTCCACCGATTGCAGCAGGCCCAGGCCCTCGTCGCGCATGTGGGTGGCGTAGAGCGCCCCGGTCCCCGCCATCAGGCTTGCCAGCTCGATCAACTCCTCGGCGGCGGCGTGCTTGCCCGGTTCGTAGATGAGGCCGCTGGAAAGGCCCACCGCGCCGGCCTCCAGGCCCTCGGCGAGCGTCGCCTTGATGGCCGCCATCTCCGCCGGGCTCGGCGCTCTCGCCTCTGTCCCCATGGCCGCCAGGCGCGCCGTCCCGTGGCCGACGAGGACGGCGATGTTGGCCGCCGGCGGCGTGGCCTCGAGCAGGGCCAGGTAGCCGCGATAGCCGTCCCACTCGGGCCAGGAGACGCCGGGATGCATCGCCCCCGCCATGGCCTTGGCGGCCGGCTGCGGCGCCGCCCCCATCCCGCAGTTGCCGACCACGCACGTCGTCACGCCGCCCAGGGTCTTGAAGGCCATGTCCGGATAGACGAGAGCGGCGAAGTCGTCGTGGGTGTGGACGTCGATGAAGCCGGGCGCGATCGCCTGGCCGCGGGCGTCGACGACCTCGGCGGCGCTCCCCGGCGCCGCTCCGACCTCGGCGATGCGGTCGCCCTCGACCGCCAGGTCGCCGACCACCCCGGGCGCTCCGGTCCCGTCGAACAGGGTCGCTTCACGAAAGATCACATCGAAAGCCATGGATGGTCCTCTCAGGCTCGGGTGAGCCGGACCACGAAGTGGGGGGCAAGGGCAAGGGGCGTCGTGCGGCCCGCAGCGCCAATGGCGCGCGGCCATAGTTTGCATATTGACATCGAGGTTGGATATTGCAATATGCGTAACGCTCATGCCCACACCAGCCGATCCAATCCAGGGCTTCCGACCTCGATGCCGCTCTTCGGCTCCAGATCGGTTCGGCGACGCGCCCGGGACTGCCTGCGGCATGTCGCCCGGCGCGAAGCGCGCCGATCCGCGCCGTTGCGCGCCAATTCGCGCCGAAACCGCGCCATTTCGCCCCAGAATGCGCCGATCAGCGCTGGCGCGCGCCACTCCGCGCCAGCTTGCGCCACCTACCGCACTTCATGTACTTCACTTAAGTACTTGTATAATAAGCACTTTACCAGTCATCCAGCTTGCAACTGCTCCACGGCATGGGCGCGTTCGCCCTCGGCCGCCGCCTGCGCCAGAGTGGCCAGGTTGCGCTCGTGGGTGGCCTTGTCGATGCGATAGAGGGCCAGCACGAAGATGCTCGCCAGCGTGAACACCGCATTGATCGGCAGATAGAGGATCACCAGCCGACGCGGGATGGCCGGATCAACGTGGGCGGCGTGCGTCGGAAAATGCACCAGCGTCAACAGCAGACCGGCCACGAAGGCGCCGATGCCGCCGGTGAACTTCGGCAGCAGGCCATTGACGGCGTAGAGCAGGCCCTCGGAGCGCGCGCCGCTGCGCACCGCCGCGTCCTCGACGATGTCAGCCATCATGGCGCTGACCAGGACGAAACCGGCGATCGCCACCGTGAGGGTGACCACCCCCTCGACGATGAGGATCGGCAACAGCCAGGGCGAGCCGTTGGCGGGGAAGAAGCCGATCAGGCGCAGCACCGCCGGCGCCGAGGAGGTGAAGACGGAAAGGGCGAACAGCCAGATCATCGCCCACTTCTTGCCGAAAGCCCGGGACAGCGGCGGCGCGACGAAGACGCCCAGGAGCGAGCCGAAGAGGCTGGCCGGCAGGATGAGGCCGAACTGGTTGGGCTTGAGACCCCAGAAGTAGGAATAGAAATAGAGGGACAGGCCATTGCGGATGCCGCCGCCGACGCCGCCGAGAATGCCGGAAAGCATCAAGGCGATCAGCGAGCGGTTGGCGAGGGTGCGCCACACCTCCCGCCAGGCTCCGCTCTTCGGGGATGCCGGCGAATCCTGGCGCGGGGCTTTGGCGATCGGCAGCTCGCGGATGCGATCGTGGGTCCCCAGCGCCGAAACGACGATGGAGACGAACATCACCGCCGCGGCGATGGCGGCCCACTGGCCCCAGCCGGCGCGGTTCGAAAGGCCCTTGGCGAGAAAGACCTGGGTGAGGATGAGGGGCAGCACCGCCCCGGCGATGATGCCGAAGAACCATCGGTAGCTCTGCAGGGTGGTGCGCTCGTTGTAGTTGGGGGTCAGCTCCGGGGTGAGCGCATTGGAGGGGATGTCGTAGAAGCTGACCGAGATCCGCACCAGGATCATGAAGGTCAGGGAAAACGCGACCAGGCCTTCACGGGAAAGGCCCGCCGGGGCGTTCCACAGCCACCAGAAGCTCACGGCCACGGGGATGGCGGCGGCGTACATGAAGGGATGGCGCCGGCCCCAGCGGCTCGTCGTCTTGTCGCTCCAGCGTCCGATCAGCGGATCGATCACCGAATCGGCCATCAGCGAGACCATGATCGCAGTCCCCACCAGGATGGCCGGCAGCCCCATGACCTGATTGAGGAAGATCTGCAGGAAGGCGCCCGAAAGCCCGGCGACCGCGACGCCCTGGGCCACCGCCCCCAGGCCATAGGCCACCTTGGTCCGCGTCTTCAGCGACATCCGCTACCCCCTTCAAAGCGCCACACCTCTCCCATACGGAGAGAGAGGGGCCTGTTGCGAAGCAATGGGAGGGTGAGGGGTTACAATGTCGCAGGTCAACAACTCATCGAAATTCCGTTCCCGTGACTCAGTCCGCAAACCGTAACCCCTTATCTCCCCGCCTCGCGCCGGCTGGCGCTCGGCAGGCCTCTCCTCTCCGTGGAGAAGAGGAGAACGCCCTCCCCGCCCCCACCTCCGACGTCGACCGCGCCAAGGCCGATCTGGCCGCGCACGGCTACTGCGTCGTCGAAGGAGCCCTCTCCCGCGCCCAGGTAGCCCAGCTCCGCGCCCGCATCATCGAGCAGGCGGCCGGCGAGGATGTGCTGGGGGCCGGCTTCCACGACGGCGGGGCCGGGGCCGGCGCCAACCAGCGCCTGTGGATGCTGGTCAACAAGGGCCGGGCCTTTCGCGACCTCGTCATCCATCCTCTGGCGCTCGATTTCATGACCCAGCTGCTGGGGCCGAACTTCCTGCTCTCGAGCCTCACCGCCAACATCGCCCGCCCCGGCGGCGAGGCGATGTACCTGCACGCCGACCAGGGCTACGTCGACTTCTGGACGCCCAAACCGATCGTCGCCAACATCGCCTGGATGCTGGACGACTTCACCGAGGCGAACGGGGCCACCCGCCTCATTCCCGGCTCGCACCTTCGGGCCCGCCGCGACGACGACAGCGCGGAAAAGACGGTCGCAGCCGAAGGCCCGGCGGGCGCGGCGCTCATCTTCGACGGCCGGTTGCTGCACGGCACCGGGGCCAACCGCTCCGGATCGGCGCACCGCCACGCCATCCTTTCCTACTACTGCCGGCCGTTCGTGCGCCAGCAGGAGAACTTCTTCCTGGGCCTCGCCCCCGAGGTGCGCGCCAGCGAGCGCGAGGCCCTCCTCGAGCGCCTGGGCTTTCGCATCTGGGCCGGGTTGGGGCGCACTAACTCTCCGGGCGACAAGAGGCTGCTTGCGCCGCCGGCCGCTCCGATCTGCGCCCTGAGGGCCGACGGCTCGGCCTTGGCGGCGGAACAACCGCTTGCCTGACATCGCCGCGGTCACCGGGGCGGCCGGGTTCGTGGGCTCGGCGGTGGTCAGGGATCTGATCGGTCGCGGCATCGGCGTGCGGGCGTTGGCGCGGGGCGCGGCGCCGCGCCCCAACCTGCAAGGGCTGGACTGCCAGGTCGCGGAGGCCGACATCACCGACCGCGGCGCGGTCGAACGCGCCTTCGCCGGCGCCCGCTTCGTCTTCCACGTCGCCGCCGACTATCGCCTCTGGGCCCGCCACCCCTCGGAGATCTTCCGGGCCAACGTCGAGGGAACGCGCATCGTCATGGAGGCGGCGCTGGCCCAGGGCGTCGAACGCATCATCCATACCTCTTCGGTGGCGACGCTTCGCTGCTCGCCGGGCGCAGCGGCCGACGAGACCGCGCCGCTGGCGCCGGACGAAGCGGTAGGGGCCTACAAGCAGAGCAAGGTCATGGGCGAACGCCTGGTCGAAGCGATGGCGGCCGAGCGCGGCCTGCCGGCGGTGATCGTCAATCCCTCCACCCCGATCGGCCCGCGCGATGTCCGCCCCACGCCCACCGGCCGCATCATCACCGAGGCCGCCGCCGGGCGCATTCCCGCCTTCGTCGACACCGGCCTGAACCTCGTCCACGTAGACGATGTCGCCGCCGGCCACTGGCTGGCGTTGGAGAAGGGCGTCGTCGGCGAGCGCTACATCCTCGGCGGCGACGATGTCACCCTGCGGGCGTTGCTGGCGGAGATCGCGGCCCTGAGCGGCCGCCGCGCCCCGACGCTGTCGCTGCCGCGCGCGCCACTCTTTCCCCTGGCGCTCGCCGCCGAGGGCCTCGCCCATCTGACCGGGGCCGAGCCCTTCGTCACCCGCGACGCGCTGAAAATGGCCGCCCACCACATGTACTTCTCCTCGGCTAAGGCCAAGGCCCAGCTGGGCTATGCGCCGCGGCCCCACGGCGAGGCCCTGACCGACGCCCTCACCTGGTTCAGGAAAGCGGGCTACGTGCATTGATCGGCCTTGCCATTTCCGCCGCAGCGCTGGCGTCGTGGGGCTATCTGCTTGCCTTCCGCGGCGGCTTCTGGCTGACGCGAGAGCGGGACGGCGACTCCGCCGGCGCCGTAACCCCTCACCTTCCCATTGCGCAATGGGCCCCCTCCTCTCCCGGTGGGAGGGGAGAAGGGAACACCTCTCCCGGAGGGAGAGGGAGGGGCCCGCGACGCGGAGCGTCGTCGGAGGGTGAGGGGCTACGATCGCAAGTATGGCCCGCGGTCGCCGTCATCGTGCCGGCCCGCAACGAGGCCGATGTCATCGCCGCCTCGCTTTCCAGCCTCCTGGCCCAGGACTACCCCGGCCCCTTCCGTATCCTTCTCATCGACGACGACAGCGCCGACGGCACGGCGGAGGCCGCCCGCGCGCTTGCCGACCCCGACCGGCGGCTGTCGGTCGTCCGCGGCGCGCCGCTGCGGGGCGGCTGGACCGGCAAGCTCTGGGCCATGAGCCAGGGCGTGGAGACGGCGGCCGAGGCGGACTACCTCCTTTTCACCGACGCCGACATCGCCCACGCCAGCGACAACCTCCGGGCCCTGGTCGAGCGCGCCCAGGCCGGCGGCCTCGTCCTGACCTCGCTGATGGCGCGACTGAAGATCGAGAGCCTTGCCGACAAGGGGCTCATCCCGGCTTTCGTCCTGTTCTTTTCCATGGTCTTCCCGTTCGCCTGGGCCAACGATCCGCGCCGGCCCATGGCCGCGGCGGCCGGAGGGTGCATGCTCGTTGCTCGCGCCGCCCTGCAGCGCGCCGGAGGTCTGGCCGCGATCCGCGGCGCCATCATCGACGACTGCGCCCTGGCCGCCCTCCTCAAGCCACTCGGCCCCATCTGGCTCGGCCTCACCAACCGGGCCCGGTCCCTTCGGGCGTACCGGACAGTGCCCGCGATCGCGGCGATGATCGCCCGCTCGGCCTACGCCCAGCTGCGCTACTCGCCGGTTCTCCTGGCCGGGACCCTCGCCGGCCTTGGACTGACCTTCCTCTCGCCCCCGGCGCTGGCGATCCTGGGGACGGGCTGGACGCGGGCGCTGGGAGCGGCAAGCTGGGCCGCCATGGCGATCGCCTTCCAGCCGATGCTGGCCTTCTACCGCCGCTCGCCGCTTTGGGGGCTGGCGGCGCCGGCGATCGCCGCCCTCTACGCCGGCTTCACCCTCGCCTCCGCGGTCCAGGTCTGGCGCGGCCGGGGCGGGGTGTGGAAGGGCCGCGCCCAGGCCCTGGCGGCGTCATGAACGACCTCTCTTCCGGCAAGGGCGCGGCCGACGAGAACTTCCCGGTCGCCTCGCTGCTTCTCGCCCGCCGCCATCGCGAGGTCGTCCTTGCCTTCTACGCGGTGGCGCGCCTGGCCGACGACATCGCCGATCATCCGACGGCCTCGCCCAGGGAGAAGCTGGCGCGGCTCGGCGACATTGAAGCGAGCCTGCGCGGCGCCGATGCGGTGGCGCCGGCCGCGCGGCTGCGCGCCCTCATGGCCGGGCGCAACCTGTCGGATCGCCACATCCTCGACCTCCTCACCGCCTTCCGGCAGGACGTGGACAAGAGTCGCTACGCCAGCTGGGCCGAACTGATGGACTACTGCCGCTTCTCGGCCGCGCCGGTGGGACGCTTCGTCCTGGACGTCCACGGCGAAGACACCTCGACCTGGCCGGCTTCCGACGCCTTGTGCGCCGCTCTCCAGGTCATCAATCACCTGCAGGATTGCGCCAAGGACTATCGGGCGCTCGACCGCGTCTACCTGCCGCTGGACGTGCTGACCGCCCATGGCGCATCGGTTGAAGACCTCGCCGCGCCCAGCGCCGGGCCGGGCCTGCGGGCCGCCATCGCCGCCCTGGCGCGCCAAAGCCAGGAACTGCTTCGGCAGGCCCGCCCGCTCGCCTCGGAGGTCGGCGACCTGCGCCTCGCCCTCGAGATCGGAGCCATCCAGCGGCTCGCCGAAAGCCTCGCCGCCCGGCTCCATCGACGCGATCCTCTGTGCGAGCGCGTCCACCACCGGCGCCCGGAGGCCCTGGTCCTTGCCCTCGCCGGGGCCCTGCGGGCCGGAGGCGGGCGCCCATGAACGCTCCCTCCCCAGCGGTCCAAGCCGCCTCCGGCAGCTCCTTCTACGCGGCCATGCGCATCCTGCCGGCGAAGAGGCGGGCGGCCATGTTCGCCATCTATGGCTTCTGCCGCGCGGTCGACGACATCGTCGACGAACCTGGTCCCACCGCCGACGAACAACGGGGCGCTCTGGAGGCCTGGCGCGGCGACATCGGCGGCCTTTTCGCCGGCCGGATCGCGGCCCGCACCGAGCCGCTGGCAGGCCCCGTCGCCGACTATGGACTCGAGAGGGAAGACTTCCTCGCCATCATCGACGGCATGGAGATGGACGTCGGCGCCCCCATGCGCGGGCCCGATTACGCCAGCCTCGACCTCTACTGCGACCGGGTCGCCAGCGCCGTCGGCCGGCTGTCGGTGCGCGTTTTCGGGCTCGAGCGCGAGCCCGGGCGCCTGCTGGCGCACTATCTCGGCCGGGCGCTGCAGCTCACCAACATCCTGCGCGATGTCGACGAGGACGCCGCGCTCGGCCGCCTCTATCTGCCGCGCGAGTCGCTCGAGAGCGCTGGCCTGACCTCGGACGAGCCGGCGCAGGTCCTGGCCGACGCTCGTCTCGACCCGGCCTGCCGCTGGGTGGCCCGCAAGGCCCACGCGCACTACGGGGCCGCCGACGAACTGATGCGGCGACTGCCCCGCGGGGCCACCCGCGCGCCACGGCTGATGGCCGCGGTATATGGCCGCATCCTTCGGGAGATGGAGCTGGCCGGCTGGGCGGCGCCCAGGCGGCGCATCAAGCTCTCGAAGCCGCGCCTGGCCGGTATCGCGCTGCGCGAGGCATTGCTGCCGCTGTGATCAGCAACGAACGGAAATCCCGGTGAAAGCCCTCGTCATCGGCGCCGGGCTCGCGGGGCTGTCGGCGGGGGTCGAACTGGCGGCTCGCGGCGTCGCCGTCGAGATCCTGGAAGCCGCCGCCCAGGCCGGCGGCCGCTGCCGCTCCTATCCGGACCCGGTGCTCGGCCAGACCATCGACAACGGCAATCACCTCCTGCTCTCCTGCAATCGCGCCGCCCTTTCGTATCTGGAACGGATCGGCGCCCGCGATCGCCTGACCGGCCCGGGCGAAGCCGCCTTCCCCTTCCTGGACCGGCAGAGCGGGGCGCGGTGGACGATCCGGGCCAATCCCGGTCCGATCCCCTGGTGGCTGGCGCTGCCGAGCCGGCGTGTCCCGGGGACGGGAATCGCCGACTACCTGCCCTTCGCGCGACTGCTCTGGGCCCGGCGTGCGACGCGCATCGACGCCGTCGTCCACACCACCGGGCCGGTCTACCAGCGTCTTCTGCGGCCCCTGCTCGTGGCCGCCCTCAACACCGAGCCGTCTCAAGCCTCCGCCGGCCTGGCGGGGGCGGTGCTGCGCGAAAGCCTGGCCCGCGGCGGGCGTTTCGCAGAACCCCTGGTCGCCGCCGGTGGCCTCGGCCCCGCCTTTGTCGACCCAGCGCTTGCCTTCATCGAGGCGCGCGGCGGCGCCGTTCGCCTGAGCAGCCGGGTGCGCGCCCTCGAGATCGATGCGGGCGCCGTGGTCGCCGCGCACATCGGTGAGGCGCGCCGGCCCGTCGACGGCCCCGTGATCCTCGCCACGCCGCCGTGGGCCGCCGCCGAATTGCTGCCGGGCCTTCGGCGCCCCGACCGCTTCAGCGCCATCGTCAACGGCCATTTCGCCTGCGCCCCGCCTGCGGGGTCGCCGGCCCTGGTCGGCCTCATCGGCGGCGCGGCCGAGTGGGTCTTCGCTTTTCCCGATCGCGTCTCGGTGACCGTGAGCGCCGCCGACGCCATGGTCGACATCGCGGCCGAAGAGCTGGCGGGCCGCTTCTGGGACGACATAACCGCGGCCCTGGGCGATCTCGGCCCGCTTCCCCCCTGCCGCATCGTGAAGGAGCGCCGCGCCACCTTCGCCGCGACGCCGGACCAGGAGCGCCGCCGCCCTGGCCCGCGCACCGGCATCGCCAATCTCTTCCTCGCCGGCGACTGGACCGACGTCGGCTTGCCGGCCACGATCGAGGGCGCCATACGCTCCGGCCGCGCCGCCGCCGAATTAGTCTCGAGACAATGAACGACAACGCCGCGGCTTCCCTGCGTCGCTTCTCCTCCCCCGCCGCCAAGGCGTCGCTCGACGGCGTCGACCAGGCGGTGAGCCGCGCCGCCGGCGCCCTGATGGCCCGCCAGCGCTCGGACGGCCACTTCGTGTTCGAGCTCGAGGCCGACGCCACCATTCCCGCCGAGTACGTGCTCTTGCGTCATTACCTGGGCGAACCCGTCGACGAGGCCCTGGAGCGTCGCATCGGGGCCTACCTTCGCCGCATCCAGGGCGCGCACGGCGGCTGGCCGCTATTTCATGGCGGCGCCATGGACGTCTCGGCCACTGTCAAGGCGTACTTCGCCTTGAAGATGATCGGCGACCCGCCCGAGGCGGGGCACATGGCGCGGGCCCGAGGCGCGCTGCTGGCGCGCGGCGGCGCCGGCGCCTGCAACGTGTTTACCCGGATCCTGCTGGCGCTCTTCGGGACCATCTCCTGGGATGCGGTCCCGCGCATGCCGCCGGAGATCATTTTGCTGCCGCGCTGGTTCCCCGTGCACCTGTCGAAGGTGTCGTACTGGGCGCGCACGGTGATCGTTCCCCTGCTTGTCCTGCGGGCGCTGCAGCCGCACGCCCGCAATCCGCTCGGTGTCGCCATCGACGAGATCTTCGTCCAACCTCCGAAGACCTTGCGCGGCCTGCCCCGGGGCGCCCACCAGAAGGAGCCGATCGCCTCGGCCTTCCGCCTCACCGATTGGCTGCTGGCGCGCATCGAGCCGCACCTGGACAAGGCCCGGCGGCGGCGCGCCATCGATGCGTGCGCGGCTTTCGTGTCCGAGCGCCTCAACGGCGAAGACGGCCTGGGGGCGATCTTTCCGGCCATGGCCAACGCGGTGATGATGTACGACGCCCTCGGCCGGCCCGAGACCGATGCCGAACGCGCCACCGCCCGCGCCGCACTCGAGAAGCTCCTCGTCGTCCGCGACGATGAGGCCTACTGCCAGCCCTGCCTCTCCCCGGTGTGGGACACGGCGCTTGCCAGCCACGCCCTGCTGGAGACGCGCGAGCCGCAGGCCGAGGCGGCCGCGGCCGAGGCGCTCGCCTGGCTGGCGCCGCTGCAGGTGCTGGACGTGAAGGGCGATTGGGCCGAGGTCCGTCCCGATGTCAGGCCCGGTGGCTGGGCCTTCCAATACGCCAACCCGCACTACCCCGACCTCGACGACACCGCCGTCGTCGTCATGGCCATGGACCGCGCCCGTAGCGGCCGGGCCGGCGACTGCGCCTTCGGTCACGCCATCGAGCGCGGGCGAGAGTGGGTGGAAGGACTCCAGAGTCGCAACGGCGGCTGGGCCGCCTTCGATGCGGACAACACCTTCCACTATTTGAACCACATCCCCTTTTCCGATCACGGCGCCCTGCTCGATCCGCCCACCAGCGACGTGACGGCGCGCTGTGTCTCGATGCTGGCGCAGCTGGGCGAGACTGCCAGCTCGCCGCGGATGCGTGCTGCCCTCGCTTATCTCGCCCGCGAGCAGCTTGCTGATGGCAGCTGGTTCGGGCGTTGGGGCGTCAACTACGTCTATGGGACCTGGTCGGCGCTCTGCGCTCTGGCCGCCGCCGGGACGCCGACGGACGCGCCGATCGTCTCCCGGGCCGCCGACTGGCTGATCGACATCCAGAACGTCGACGGCGGCTGGGGCGAAGGATGCGAGAGCTACGCCCTCGATTACAGTGGCCACCAGCCGGCCGCCTCGGTGGCCTCGCAGACCGCCTGGGCGCTGCTGGGCCTCATGGCCGCCGGGCGCATCGATCACCCGGCCGTGGAACGCGGGATCGCCTGGCTGATGCGGGCCCAGAAGGCCGACGGGTCATGGCCTGAGGACGCCTACACCGGCGGCGGCTTTCCGCGCGTGTTCTACCTCCGCTACCACGGCTACGCGCGCATCTTCCCGCTCTGGGCCCTGGCTCGCTATCGCAATCTCGAGCGCGGCAACGCCGGCCCCACGACGCTGGGGATGTGACCTCTCTCTTTGTCGTCGGCATGCGCCGCGAGGCGGCGATCGTCGCGCGCGAGGGCGGCCAGGCGGCTATCGGAATCGGGCAGCTCGAGCGCTCGCTCGCGGACGCAACCGGCATCGTCAGTTTCGGCATCTGCGGCGGGCTGGATCCCGCCCTGAAGCCCGGCGCGCTCATCATCGCGACGGAAGTCATTATTGAAGGCGGCCCGCCGCTCCGCTGCGACCCGGCCTGGACCGAGCGCCTTGTCGACGCCCTGCCCGGCGCCCTGGCCGCCGCTATCTTCGGGGGGGACGGGATCGTCGCCACCGCCGCCGAGAAAACGTTCCTACATCGCCTCACCGGCGCGGCAAGCGTTGATGCCGAGTCCGGCCCGGCCGCCCGCCTGGCGCACGCGCGCGGCCTGCCGTTCGCCGTGGTGCGCGCGGTGTGCGACGGCGCCGCCCAGAACCTGCCGCCCGCGGCACTGGTGGGCCTCACGCCCGAGGGCCGTGAGGATTTCGGCGCGGTGCTGCAGGCTGTGGCCGCCCGTCCCGGTCAGCTTCGCGCGCTGATCCGCCTGGCGGGCCAGGCCGCGGCCGCCCTGCGGGCGCTTTCCGAGTGCGGCGGCCGCGTCGTCGCCCTCACGCGCTGAACTTGCGGCCGGCGCCGGCGCGCCCTAGCCTCGCGGGGCCGCTGGAGGATCTGCGTGAGCCGAGCCGACGAGCCCGCCTTTCAGCCCCGCGGCATCGCGCCCCCCTTTTACGCCCTCATCCTTCTGCCCAGCGGCTTCGTCGGCGGCTTCGCCACCGTCACCTTGGGCTATGTCCTTTCCCATCACGGCGTCGGCGTCGCCGCCATCGCCGGCCTAGTGGGCGTCTCGCTGCTGCCGCTCACCTGGCAGTTCGTCGCAGGGCCGATGATCGACATCAGCCTGACAGCCGCGCGCTGGTACCTGGTCTGCACTCTCGTTTTGATGGTCGCCTACTGCGCGCTCGCGTTTTCCCCGATGACCCCCAGGGCTTTGCCGCTGCTCGATGTCCTCATCTTCACCGCCTCGGCCGCCGGCACAGGCCAGAACTCCGCCGGCAGAGCCGCCATGGCCGCCACCACGCCGGTCGACAGACGCGGGCCGATCGCCGGTTGGTCGCAGGCCGCAAATCTGGGCGGCCAGGGACTTGGCGGCGGGCTGGGGCTGTGGATCTCGACCCACGCCGGCGGGGTTCAAGCCGCCGCCCTGAGCCTTGCAGGCCTCTCGGCCCTCTGCGCCGCACCCATGCTCTATCTGCGAGCGCCGCGGCGCGACCCGGCCGACTCGCTCGGCCGCCGGCTGTCGGCGGTGGGATCGGAGATGCTCCAGCTCATTCGAACCCGCTCTGGGGCGCTCGCCATCATCGTGGTCACCATCCCGGCAGCCTTGGGCGCGGTGGCCAGCATCATCGCCAGCGTGGCCGGCCATTGGCGCGCTTCCGCCGATCTGGTGGCCCTGACCAATGGCGTCCTCAGCGGCGCCATCAGCATCCCCGGCTGCATCTTCGGCGGCTATCTTTGCATCCGTTTTCCGAGCCGTCCGGTGTACGTCTGGGGAGCGCTGGCCTGCGCCCTCGAGGAGGCGGCGATGGCCCTGGCGCCGCATACCCCCGCCGCCTTCGTCGGCTTCATTCTGGGGTACAATCTGCTGCTGGGCGTCGCCTATGGCGGCTTTGCCACGGTCGTCTACGAATGCTTGGGCCGCGCCGGCGCCGCCACCGTCGGCGGCTTCATGTTCAGCCTCGCCAACCTGCCGGTCCTGCTGGTGACCCTGCTGGTCGGCCAGGTCGGCAAGCACCACGGCGCCAACACCATGCTGCTCACCGAGGCCGCCATAGCGGTCGTCGTCCTCGCCGCCTACTCGGCTCTCGCCTGGTTCTGGAAACCACGCCCGTCCCCAGCGACCGCAGCCCCGCAACCCGAGCTTGCGTTAACCTGAGGGCGGGCCGGCGATCCCGGCCGCCACCCAGTCACGAAAGCGCGCCACCCCCGCCTCCAGATGTGACAGCGGCCCCAACGCCGCATCCGGAGAGTTGAGGCCCGCCTGAACCCGCTCGCACATCGGGATGTCCTCGAGGTGGATAGCCAGGACCTGGGCTCTCGCCGCCTCCATCTCGGCCGCATCGGCGGCGAGTTCGGGCTCGAAAAGGCCGACGATCTCCAGCGCGATCCGCTCCGGCCCCAGCGTAACCATTCGGTACCAGTAGGCCGACCCATGCGGGTCGGAGACCGCCAGCAGGAAGAGCGGGAAGACGACGAAGACCGTGAAGGTCCCCATCTGCGGATCGACCGTATGCCGCAGCTCGATCCAGCCGGGCGTGCTTGCCGATGGATCGCTCCGCCCGCCGGGCCAGAACGGCTGCAGCGTCGCCGTGTGCGCGCCGATGTGGTGATAGGACTCGCCGAAGTTCTCGACCATCACCTTCCAGTTCCAGGAATGGTCGAAGACGAGGCGGAAGCCGACCTTCCAGGGCGCCAGGCGACCGGGCCTGATCGCCTCCGCCAGGGGCGCCAGCTGCTGCGCCAGCGGCGCGGCCCGCCCGTCCGGATTGACGAAGACAAAGCCGCCCCACTCGCCGCAGGCGTAGGTGGGAAGGTCGCACCCGCCCAGTCGCTCCTGGTCCATGAACGGCGAGGCCTGCAGCCGGCCCGCGAGATCATAGGTCCACAGGTGATAGGGGCAGCGGATCGCCGTCTCGACGGCGCGGTCCTCCACCAGCGTCAGGCCGCGGTGCCGGCAGACGTTCGAAAACGCCCGTAAGGTCCCATCCTCGTCGCGGACCACGAGCACGGGCGTCGTCGCCGCGAACGTCGCCTTCTGCGCTCCGAACTCGGCGACCTCATCGGAACGGCACACCGGGATCCAGGCCGGCGCAAATAGCCGCCGGCGCTCCAGTTCGAACACCTCGCGGGAAGAGAAGTCGGCGGGCGTCAGCGCCCGGACCGCGCCCAGCGCCGCCTCGTCCCTCATTCGGCGGCGACGACTTTGCGGCGGGCCTGGGGATTGGCGGTGCGGATCTCGGCGAGTTTGGTCGCGACGTGATCGGAGAAAACGTATTTCGCCGGCCGTTGGCGATCGACCGGGATGTCCGGCGCCATCGGCCCATCCGTCTTCACGCCGCGCAGGGTGACCGATAGCGCCTTGAGCGGGTGGGCGACGATGTCCTTCACCGCGCTAGCTTCGAAGCCGGAGTGCACCATGCAGTCGGCGCACTTCTCGTAGGCGCCCACCCCGTAGGAATCCCAGTCGGTCTCCTCCATCAGCTCCCTGAAGGTGGGCGCGTAGCCTTCTCCGAGCAGGTAGCAGGGCCTTTGCCAGCCGAAGACGTTGCGCGTCGGGTTGCCCCACGGCGTGCAGTGGTACGCTTGGTTGCCGGCCAGGAAGTCGAGGAACATGGTCGACTGGGTGAAGCGCCAGGCCTTGCCGCCGCGCCCCAGGGCGAAGATGTCGCGGAAGAGCTGCTTGGTCCGGATGCGGTTGAGGAAGTGGTCCTGGTCGGGCGCGCGCTCGTAAGCGTAGCCTGGCGAGATCGTCGTCCCGTCCAGGCCGACGTCCTTCATCCGGTCGAGGAAGGCGGCGACGCGCTCCGGGATCGCGCCCTGGAACAGCGTGCAGTTGATCGACACCCGGAAACCCCGGGCCTTGGCCAGGCGGATCGCCTCCACCGCGACATCATAAACGCCATCCTGGCAGACGCTGGCGTCGTGCATCGCCTTGTCGCCGTCCAGGTGGATCGACCAGGTGAACATCGGATGCGGCCAGAACTGGTCGATCTTCTTCTTCAAAAGCAGGGCGTTGGTGCACAGGATCACGTACCTCTTCCTGTCCAGGAAGCCGCGCACGATCCTGGGCATGTCGCGGTGGAGCAGCGGCTCGCCGCCGGCGATCGAGACCACCGGCGCGCCGCACTCGTCGATCGCCGCCATGCACTGCTCGAAGCTGAGGCGCTGGTTGAGGATCTCGTCGGGGTAATCGATCTTGCCGCAACCGGCGCAGGCGAGATTGCAACGGAACAGGGGCTCGAGCATCAGCACCAGCGGATAGCGCTTCACCCCGGCCAGGTGCTGGCGGGCGATGTAGGCGCCGATGCGCGCCACCGCTTCAACAGGCAGACCCACCAACTCGTCCTTTCCTTAGGCGCGCAGCTCCGCTGGCAGCCGAAACTCGATGTCTTCCTCGACGCCGTCCATCGACACCACCTCCACCGGACCCAGACGCTCGAGTGCCGCGATCACCTCGGTGATAAGCGCCTCGGGCGCCGACGCGCCGGCGGTAAGTCCGATCGTCTCCTTGCCCTCGAGCCAGGCCGGATCGAGAGCGGAGGCGTCCTCGATCAGATAGGACGGAATGCCTTCCTCCAGGCCGATTTCGCACAAACGGTTGGAATTGGAACTGTTCTTCGCGCCGACCACGAGGATCACCTCGGCCCTGGCGCACATCTCGCGCACCGCCGCCTGCCGGTGCTGCGTGGCGTAGCAGATGTCCGAAGTGTCGGGCCCGATGATATCCGAGAACCGCGAGGTCAGAGCCCCGATCACCTCTCGCGTGTCATCGACGCTCAAAGTGGTCTGGGTCACGTAGGCGAGCGGCGCATCCGGCGGGAAGTCGAGCCCGGCGACGTCCTCGGCGGTGGAGATCAGGCGCACCGGAGCATCGATCTGGCCGATCGTCCCTTCCACCTCCGGGTGTCCGGCGTGGCCGATGAGGACGATGGAGCGGCCCTGGCGAACGTAGCGGCGCGCCTGCGCATGCACCTTGGAGACCAAGGGGCAGGTCGCGTCGAGCACCGGCAAGGCGCGCGCCGTGGCGGCGTCCTTCACGCTCTTGGCGACGCCATGGGCCGAGAAGACGACGCGCGCGCCGTCCGGGGCTTCGTCCAGCTCCTCGACGAAGATCGCGCCTTTGGATTTCAGATCTTCGACGACGTGGCGGTTGTGGACGATCTCGTGACGCACGTAGATCGGCGAGCCGTATTTCTCCAGCGCCCTTTCGACGATGTCGATGGCCCTCACGACGCCGGCGCAAAAGCCGCGCGGCTGGGCCAGGATCACACGCATTCTTTCGGACCGGCTCTTCGCGTCGCGGGACATCCGACGGGTGTCCATCTAAGACCTCAGGCCGGACATGGCCAGCCAAGGGCTTTTCGCGGCCGCAGCGCTGCTGGCGGTGATAGCCGGCGCGGGCTCGGTCTATTGGATCGCCGCCGGGGCCGTCGCTGCGCGCTTCCTCGGACGGCCCGCAGACGCGCCGGCGGCGTTCCCGGCGGTCAGCGTTCTTCGCCCGATGCGCGGCGACCAGCCGGGGCTTTCGCGCGCCCTCGATTCGCTTGCGGCGATCGCCTGGCCGGCGCCGCTCCAGTTCGTGTTCGGCTTCCAGGATCAGACCGACCCGGCGCTTCCCGTCGTACAGGCCTGGAAGCAATCGAACACCGGCCTCGATGTCGAGATCGTCGTCGATGAGCGCCCGCACGGCGCCAATCTCAAGATAGCCAATCTCATCAACATGTATGCACGCGCGCGGTACGCCGTTGTGGCCGTCAGCGATGCCGACATCGCCGTCCCGGCGGCCTATCTGACGAGCATCGCCGCCGCACTCGAGGGGGCACAGGTGGGCGCCGTGAGCTTCTATTACCGTGGCGAGGGCGTGTTCGGCCGCTGGTCTGGGCTTTCGGCGATGGCGATCAGCTACAACTTCCTGCCCAACGCCATCTTCGGCGAAGCCGTCGGCCTGGCCAAACCCTGTTTCGGGTCTACCATCGCCCTTAGCCGTGACGTCCTCCGAGCCATCGGCGGCTTCGAGGCGTTCGGCGACAGGCTGGCCGACGATTACGAGATCGGCCGGGCGGTCCGCTCGGCGGGCAAGAGGGTCGTGCTGCCGCCGATGTTCGTCACCCACCTCTGCGGCGAGGCCAGCCTCGCCGAACTCATTGCCCACGAATTGCGCTGGGCCGTGACGATCCGCACCGTCGACCCCGCCGGACACGCCGGTAGCCTCCTCACCCATCCGGTCGCACTGGCGCTGATAGCGACCGCGTTGGCCGGCTTTGCGCCCTGGAGCCTGGCCGTGCTCGCTTCGGCCTTGGCCGCGCGTCTGTTCGCCAAGGGCCGAATCGATTCGTTCGCCGGCGCCTCCAGCGGGCCGGCCTGGCTGCTGCCGGCGCGCGATATCCTGTCCTTCTGTGTGTGGGCCGCCAGCCTCGCCGCTGGCCGAATCGCCTGGGCGGGCCAGAGTTACGCCGTGGATGCGGCGGGGCGCCTCAGGGCCCCAACGTAGCCTTTTTGGGCTTCCGCCCTTAAGTGGGGCCGATGCAGCGCACCCTTTTCCTGCAGGCGCCCTCCTTCGACGGCTTCGACGGCGGCGCCGGCTCGCGCTACCAGGCCCGCCGCGAGATCCGCTCCTTTTGGTACCCGACCTGGCTCGCCCAGCCCGCCGCCCTGGTCAACGGCAGCAAGCTGATCGACGCCCCGCCGCACGGCCTGTCGCTGGCCGACATCCTGCCGCTGGCTCGCCAGTACGATTTGGCGGTCCTGCACACCTCGACCCCTTCCTTCGCCTCGGATGTGAAGACGATCGAGGCGCTCAAGGGTGAAAACCCGGACCTGAAGTGCGGCCTGATCGGGGCGAAGGTCGCCGCCGATGCTCACGGCAGCCTGACAGCCGCTCCAACCGTGGACTTCGTCGCCCGCAACGAGTTCGATTTCACCATCAAAGAAGTGGCCGAGGATGCGCCGTGGGCGAAGATCCCGGGCCTCTCCTTCCGCAACGGCGCCGGGGCCATCGTTCACAACCCCGACCGGCCGATCCTGGAGACCATGGACGATCTGCCGTTCGTTACTCCGGTCTACAAGCGCGACCTCACCATCGAGAATTACTTCATCGGTTATTTGAAGCACCCGTACATCTCGATCTACACCGGGCGGGGATGCAAATCGCGCTGCACCTTCTGCCTGTGGCCGCAGACGGTGGGCGGCCACCGCTACCGGACCCGCAGCGTCGGTCACGTGATCGAGGAGATCGCCTGGGCGAAGAGGGCCTTCCCGGAGGTCAAGGAATTCTTCTTCGATGACGATACCTTCACCGACGATCGGCCGCGCGCCGAGGCCATCGCCCGCGAGCTGGGGAAACTCGGCGTCACCTGGAGCTGCAACGCCAAGGCCAACGTCCCTTATGAGACGCTGAAGGTCCTCAAGGACGGCGGCCTGCGCCTGCTGTTGGTCGGCTACGAAAGCGGCGATCAGCAAATCCTGCACAACATCAAGAAGGGCATGCGGGTGGAGGTGGCCGAGCGTTTCACCGCCGACTGTCACCGGCTCGGGATCGCCATCCATGGCACCTTCATCGTCGGCCTGCCGGGCGAGACCCGCGAGACCCTGGCGGCAACGGCGCGCTGGGCCGCCAAGATCAACCCGCACACGATCCAAGTTTCCCTGGCCGCGCCCTACCCGGGCACCTTCCTCTACGACCAGGCGGTGAAGAACGGCTGGCTCGATGCTGATCACGCCGAACTGGTGGACGAGCGCGGCATCCAGATCGCCCCCCTGCACTATCCGCATCTGTCGCATGCGGAGATCTTCGCGGCGGTCGAGACCTTCTATCGGCGCTTCTACTTCCGCCCCGGCAAGATCGGCGCGATCGTCAAGGAGATGCTGCTGAGCCCCGAGATGATGCGCCGGCGCCTGCGTGAAGGCGCCGAGTTCTTCGCCTTCCTCAAGGAGCGCCGGGCGGCCCAGCCAGCTTAGTCGAGACTCGGGATTGAATCAGGGCGCCTGAGCGAAGGGTCTCAAGCGGCGAGCTGACCGTCCGAGGTGCTAAGCAGGCGTTTGGGGACGAGGAGCAGCATCGGAAGGATCAGAGCATAGACGGCGATGGTCGCCCACACTGCCGTGGCGAAGCCGCCATGGTGATCGTAGAGGTCCGTACCCCACACGTCGCCGAAGCGGACCGCGACCCAGTAGCCGCTCGTGGTCACCAGCATCATCATCGTCCCGGCGAGCCCCTCCGGGCACGAGCGGATGGTGAGATCGATAATGGCGGCGGTGGCGAACCCGCCCATGAGACCAACCGGGACCGCGGCCCAGAGTGCGCTCGTCGCCGAGTGGACTAGAAGCAGAGGCGCCATCTGCGGCACGCTGGTGGCCGCGCCCCACCACAGCAGCTTCGACAGCCGCACCCGCTGGCACAGCCAGGCGTACAGCCCATAGGTCGGGATCAAGCAGGCAAAGAAGATGGCGTAGAAATCGCCGACCTCGGCGTCGCTGGCGTGCAGCTCGTTGGCCATGTGGTACTGCATGGCGAGCCCCAGGGCCGGCCCGAATTGCCACAAGAGCTGAATGATCAGCGCCGGCCAAGTCGGCCGCCAACGCAGCAGCCGCCGAACGTCGGCCAGAACACTCGTGGCCGAAGAGAGTTCGGTGCGCGCCGCGCCGAAGAGCGTTCTTGGCCCGACGGCGGCCAGAATCGCGATCGCCGCCATGATCGCGGCCGCGACAAGGAAGAGGGCGCGCGCGGCCGCGGCGGCGCGCTCGCCTTCCAGAAGCTGGCTGAGTTGGCCGCCGAGCAGGTAGGAGGCGACGGTCGGAACCGCGTTGGCGAGGAGGATGGCTACACTCGCCTGACCGGCCATGACGTGTTGGCGGCCGATGGCCGAGACCAGCCCGTTCATGGCGCTCGCCACCATCATCAGGGCGGCGGTGACGAGCAGGATTCCCAGGAGGAGCACCCAGTACGTGGGCGGCGCGAACGCCATACCAGCGAAAATCGCCGCCGACACTGCGCCAAACAGCACGAGGTGGCCTCGGTCGCCTCTGCGGAGCGGACTCCAGCGGTCGCGCGCGAGGCCGAAACCGAAAGCGAAATAAAGCGGCAGGCCCGTCCAGAGGTTGAACGCCGCCGTCTGGTGAGCGGCCAGATGCAGCTTGTTCTTGAGAAAGAAGGTCACCGGCAAGGTGATGACGCCAAAACCCGGCGAGGCGATCGTTCCCAGAAACAGCAGCGCCCCTGCCCAGGCGAGGATCTCCAGCCGCCGCCCGGGAGCGATGAGTGTGACCGGCGCTACGCTGTAATCCCTTGCGGACGGCGCCTTGGCTTCGATGGCTACTTCACCCCGCCCGCGGCGGCCTTCTGGTACCACTCGGCGGCGGCTTTTTCGTCCTTGGGCACGCCGCGGCCGGCCTCGTAGAGAACGCCCAGGTCGTACTGCGCCTGGGGCACCCCGGCGTCGGCGGCCGCACGCAGCCATCTGACGGCCTCCTTGTCGTCCCGCGGAACGCCGCGGCCGGCGAGGTAGGCGGCTCCCAAACTGAACTCGGCCGGTGGAAACCCGCCTCCCGCGGCCTTGGTGAGCCAGTTCGCAGCGGCGTGCTCGTCCTTGGGCCCGCCCTGGCCCTTCTCGCTCATCAGCGCCAGCGAGTACTGGGCGATCGGAACTCCCTGATCGGCAGGATCCTGAAAGAGTTCGCGGGCCCGGGCGAAGTCCCCGTGATCATAGGCGGTCTTGGCGTCGGCCAGGCGCTCTTTGAAGCGCGCCTGCAGGTCGCCCTGGTGCTGGGCCTCCTCGTAACGGACCGCAGCCTCGCTCGGGGTCATGATCTGCGCCGCTGCGGACGGGCCGATCACGCTCACCGCCAGCGCCAGAGCAAGACAGGCTCTCATCTGCATACCCTCCCCTGTAGCCCCATCGTTGGCTGCGTTTGCTGGCGTTGGCAATGCGTTATCCTGCCCTCCCATTTGAACCTTTCGTGCGTCCAGGCCCAATAAGGGGGCAGAACGGGGAGGCCGAATGTTCGGCAGACGCGCCGAGCGCGGTCAGGTCGAGGCGAGGCCCTCGCAAGTACGCGACGAACAGGAACTGATCGCACGCGTAGCAAGCGGAGATTTGCGCGCCTTCGAGGCGCTGTATCGACTCTACCATCCGCGGCTGACCCGCTTTCTCGGCGCGATCACGCGCCGAGCGCACGTAGTCGAGGAAGCGTTGAACGACACCATGTTCGTGGTCTGGCGGCGAGCCGATAGTTACGACGGCCGTAGCAAGGTCTCGACGTGGGTGTTCGCCATCGCCTATCGCAAGGCGCGGGAAGCTCTTCGAAAGCTGGACGAGCCGCTCGAGGACGCCGCCGACACGCGCGAAAGCGCAGAGCCCGCGCCTGACCACCAATACGGCCAGGGCCAACTGCAGAAGGCGCTGGTCCAGGCGATGGCGGGGCTCTCCGCCGACCACCGCGCCGTTGTCGACCTCACCTACTTTCACGAGATCGGATACCGCGAGATCGCCCAGATCATGGACTGTCCGGTGGACACGGTGAAGACGCGCATGTTCCACGCGCGGCGGCGCTTGCGCGCCATGCTGGCCGGCGATCTGGCGGACTGGCTATGAGGGATTCGTCGTGACCGACCAGGTGACACCTCTGCATCGCCAGGATCACGAAGCGGCCCGCACGCTGCTTCCGTGGTACGTCACCGGCGGCCTCGAGACCGCAGAGCGGGCCATGGTCGACGCCCACGTCGGCGGCTGCGCCGAGTGCCAAGCCGAGTTGCGGTTCGAGCGCCTGCTCCAGTCCGAGGCGGCGGCGCTCGATCTGGATGTCGAACGCGGCTGGACGAGCCTCAAGGCGCGCATCGAGGCGGTGCGCGGGAGTGGTCGCGTGGCGAAGAGACGCCGATCGCTGGTCCGGTTCGCCCGCGGCTTGGCGCCGGCCACCGACAGGCGCTCCGGCGCGGTCCCGGCGCCATGGCTGGGTTGGGCGTTGGCGGCGCCGCTGGCTTTGCTGCTGCTGGGACTGTTGGCGTCCCAGGCAGACCATCGCGCCAGGTACGTGGCCCTCGGCGCCCCGACGGCGTCGACGACGCCCAACGTGGTCGTGGTGTTCCGGCCGCAGACCCCCGAGCGGGATCTGCGCGCCACCCTCGCTGGCGCCGACGCCCGCTTTGTAGGCGGACCGACCGCGGCCGACGCGTACGAGCTGCGCGTCCCGCCGGCCGAGCGCGCCACGGCCCTGGCTTCCCTGCGCGCCAGCCGTGAAGTGGAAATGGCTGAGCCGGTGGACGCCGCCGGACCCCGGTGATGCTGCGGTTGCTGCGGTCATTGGCGCTCGCCGCCGCGGCGTGGTTGACGGCGGCCAATCTCGCCTTCGCCGCCGGGGCCGATCCGCCGGGCGCGCCGAGCGATCCCGGCCGCCAGGTTCTGGTGCTGCTGAAGACCCCGCCGCCCCACCTGGGGCCTGGCGCCGATTACGGCAGCGCCTATGGCGAGGGGCCGGCGCGCATAGCCCAGCGACGAATCGCGTCTCGACTGGCGCGCAGACATGGGCTGACGATGGCCAGTGATTGGCCCCTGCCGCTGCTGGGGTTGGATTGCTTCGTGATGACCGCGCCCCCGGGGATGTCCGCCAAGGCGGCCGCCGCGGCGCTGTCAGCGGAGCCCGCGGTGGCCTGGGCAGAGCCGATGAGCCTCTATCGCGCCCAGGCTGCGCCCCCGCCCAGCCAAGCGCGCCTGTATCTGGCCGAGCCGGCGGCCCGGGAGTGGAGCTTGGCCGCGCTCCAGCGCATCGCCACCGGTCGGGGGGTGCGGGTCGCGGTGATCGATAGCGCCGTCGAGCGGGATCATCCCGACCTCGCTGGCCAGGTGGCGATCCAGAAGGACTTCGTCACCGATCGCCCGGCGTCTAGCGAAGAGCACGGCACCGCCGTCGCCGGGGTGATCGCCGCCAAGGGGCTGGGCGTGGCCGGGATCGCGCCGGGCGCCAGGCTGCTGGCGTTGCGCGCCTGCTGGCAGGTCCCATCCAAGGATCCGGATGCCCCCGCCACCTATTGCGACTCGCTCAGCCTCGCCAAGGCGCTCCATTACGCCATCAGCGCCAGGGCGCAGGTGATCAACATGAGCCTCGCCGGGCCTCCCGACCCACTCCTGGGCCGCCTTATCGACCTCGCTCGGTCGCGCGGCGCCGTGGTCGTCGGGGCCTATGATCCGGCGCTCGCGGGCGGAGGTTTCCCCGCCAACCATGACGGTGTCGTGGCCGTCGCCGACGAAACCGCGCGGGGACTGCCCCGGGGCGTCTTAGGCGCGCCGGGGCGCGACGTGCCCACGACCGAGCCGGGCGGGCGGTGGTATCTGGTGAGCGGCAACTCCTTTGCCGCCGCGCACGTCAGCGGCCTGCTGGCGCTCATCAAGCAACGCGCCCCCCAGGCGCACGGAGCCGCCGCGCTCGCCACCACCACGCCCCACGGCCGCACGATTGACGCCTGCGCCAGCTTGCTCAAAGCATCCGCGCCTTGTGACTGCTCCTGCCCGCACCCAGGCCAAGAGGCGGCGGTCGCCCGGCGATAGGCGCGCAGGCGCGGGCGGGCGGTTCCTGGCGCTGGGGGTGGCGGCAGCCTTCTGCCACGGCGCCAGCGCCCGCGCTCAAGCCGTTTTCAGTGTCGCCGGCGACAGCGACTACCGCTTGCGCGGGGTGTCCCTGAGCGGCGGCCGCCCTGCCCTCAGCCTGGCCCTCGCCTACGACCATTCCAGCGGCGTCTATGGCGCAGCTTCGGCGGTGTTCGCTGATGGCGGGCCAGGCGGGGCGCGCCTCCTCGGCTACCAGCTGGATCTCGGCTATGCCCGTCGGGCAGGCCGCGACGGCTCTTGGGAGGTCGGGGTGACCGATGCGCGGTTCTCCGATCCCGTCGACGGGGCTCATGACTACGTCGAGATCTACGGAGGGGTCACCCGCAAGGGTCTCAGCGCGCGGTTGTACTACTCGCCCGACTACTTCGGCGAACACGTGAGCACCCTCTATCTCGACGTCGGCGGCGCGGTCCGGCTGCGACGCCACTGGCGCGCCTTCGCCCACGGCGGCGTGCTCACGCCGATTTCGGGACGCAGCTATCCGAACTCCCGCAAGCAGCATTACGACCTGCGCGCCGGTGTCGCCTTCGACTACCAATCGCTGGAACTGCGGCTGGCGTGGTCGACGGTGCTGCCCGGGCCGGATTATCCCATCGGCTACGACCAGAGCCGGCAGGCGGTGGTCGTCGGCGCGGCCATCGGCTTTTAGGCTTGGGCGGGGCGGCGCGGTCAGCCGGGCAAGCCGGCCGACTTGAGGTGCTAAGCGAGCCTGGATCCGACCAGGCTGGTGTTCGTGGACGAGACCGGGACCAATACCAAGATGGTCCGCCTCTACGGCCGCGCACCCAAGGGCCAGCGGGTGATCGGCTCCCAGCCGTGGGGACACTGGAAGACCACCACCTTC
>DASYYX010000066.1:0-110657 GCA_035946795.1 Caulobacteraceae bacterium
GGGGAGGAGAACGGTCCCCCTCCCCCAAAGGGGGAGGAGAGAGATTAGCGTTCTCTCCCCCCTCTGGGGGGAGGCCCGGCGAAGCCGGGAGGGGGGCCGCCGCGTTCAAAAACACCGGCATGACCACGGTGATGTCGGGCAGGTGGGTGCCGCCGGCGTACGGGTTGTTGAGCGCGAAGGCCTCGCCGGGCTGCAACTCGGGATGGCGCGCGCGCACCGCGCGGACGCTGGCGTCCATCGACCCCAGGTGCACTGGCATGTGCGGGGCGTTGGCGACAAGGCCGCCGTCGGCGTCGAAGAGGGCGCAGGAGAAGTCCAGCCGCTCCTTGATGTTGACCGAGCGGGCGGTGCGCTCCAGGGCCGCGCCCATGGCCTCGGCGATGGCCATGAAGCGGCGGTTGAAGAGCTCCAGGGTCACCGGGTCGGGCTTGTCGCTCGAGGCCGGCGGAGCCGCCGCGGCGCTGGCGGCGCGCGTCAGGCGGATGAGGCCCTCGGGGCCGGGGGCCGCCCGCCATCCTTCCGCGACCCAGATCTGGGTGTCGCCGCGGACGACGAGCCTGGGCCCATCGACCAGCCCGGTGAGATCCTCAGCCTTGATCGCGCCCCCTCCACCCCTTCGGGGCCCCCCTGCGCCAATGGGCGAAGTCCGGCCGAAGGCCGGGAAGGGGGCCGGGGGAGGCCCGGCGAAGCCGGGAGATGGGTTCGCGCCTTCCGCCTCCTCCGCCTCCGCCTCGACGCTGGCGATGAGGATCTCGCGGTCGGGCTCGGTGAAGCCGAAGAGGCGCGCGTGCGCCGCCTCGAACGCCGAGCGGGCCTCGTCCACGCCTGCCCACGCAAGGCCTAATGCCGCGTCGGCCTCGGCGTAGCGCAGCGCCAGCCGCCGTTCGCTCCCGGCGCCCGCAACGCCCTGGCCGGCGAGGTCGGCCCTGGCTTCGGCTTCCAGTTGCCGGGCCAGCGACTCCGCCGCCGCCATCCCGGCTTCGTCCAGCGGCCTCTCCAGCCCGGCCTGGCGCACCGCTTTCAGGCGCGCCCGTCCGATCCCCCAGGCGGAAAGCTCGCTCGCCCGCCTGGGACACAGAACCTCGCCGATCGACAAGGCCTGCGCCACCTCGCAGGCCAGCTGCCCGGCGGCGCCGCCGAAGGCGATGAGCGCATGGCCGCGCGGATCGAAGCCGCGCTCGATGCTGATCTTGCGGATGGCGGCGGCGGCCTGCTCGGCGGCGATGGCGACGAAGCCCCGGGCCGCGTCTTCCGGCTCGGCGCCCATGCGCTCGGCCAGGGCCCCCACGGCGGCGCGCGCCGCGCCGATGTCCAGCGGCGCCTTGCCTTCCGGTCCGAAGACGCTGGGGAAGAAGGCCGGGTCCAGGCGCTTCAAAACGAGGTTGGCGTCGGTGATCGTCGCCGGGCCGCCGCGTCCGTAGGCCGCCGGTCCCGGATCGGCGCCGGCGCTTTCGGGTCCGGAGCGGGCGCGCAGGCCGTCGAAGGAAAGGATCGAGCCGCCGCCGGCGGCCACCGTCTCCACATCGAGCCTGGGGGCGCGGATGGCGACCCCGGCGGTGAGGGCCTGATCGCGCCGCTCCAGGGCGCCGGCGAAGCGGCAGACGTCGGTGGAGGTGCCGCCCATGTCGAAGCCCAGCGCCGCGCCAAGGCCATGGGCGCGCGCGGTCTCGGCCACGCCCACCACCCCGCCCGCGGGTCCCGAGAGCACCGCGTCGCGGCCGCGGAAGGCGCCGGCCTTCGCCAGCGCCCCGCCGGAAGTCATGAAGAAGAGAGGGGCGCCGGCCAGGGCCGCCTCCAGCCGCCGGGCGTAGGCGGCCACCACCGGGGTCAGGTAGGCGTCGGCGACGCAGGTCTCCGCCCGTGGGATGAAGCGGGGGAGGGGCGAGACCTCGCTGGAGACCGACACCCAGGAAAAGCCGGCGGCGCGCGCCAGCCGCGCCGCGGCCTCTTCGTGCGCCGGATTGAGGTCGGCGTGCACGAAGGCGATGGCGACGCTCTCGAAGCCTTGGCCCGCGGCCTGACGCAGGGCCTGCGCCAGCGCCGCCTCGTCCAGCGGCCGCACTTGTTTGCCGGCGGCGTCCAGGCGTTCGTTCGCCTCGATCACGGCGGCGTACAGGGGCGGCGGCCGGCGGATCTGAAGGGCGAAGAGCTCGGGGCGGCTCTGGTCGCCGATGAGGAGGGCGTCGGCGAAGCCGGCGGTGGTGACGAAGAGGGTCTTCGCCCCTCGCCGCTCCAGCAGGGCGTTGGTGGCCACGGTGGTGCCGAGCTTGACCCATTCCACCCGCTGCGCCGGGAACGGCTGCGGCTCGGGCGCCTCCAGCAGAGCGCGCATGCCGGCGACGGCGGCGTCGGCGTAGGCCCGCGATTCGGAGAGCAGCTTCAGCGCCTGCTCGGACCCGTCCGGGGCGGTGGCGACGATGTCGGTGAAGGTGCCGCCACGGTCGATGGCGAATCTCCACCGCGATGGCGTCGCCTCGGGCATTTGCTCTCCATCAAGGCGCCGCGCGCTACTGCGGCAACAAAGTTCGCGCTACGCCGTTGACGCGAAAGAGCCGCGCGCCGAAGTATGGAACTTCGCTGGGCGGGGAAAGAGGAAGACGAAGAGATGGCGCTGGCCCACTCTGCCCCCAATCCGGTGCTGCGTTCGATCGCCCTGGCCGGAGGCTTCGTCGCCTCACTCGCCGCGCTGGCCGTGGGGGCGCTGATGGCGCTTTTCGTGGCCGCGGCGATGTTCGTGACCGCTTTGCTGGCTTCGGCCCTGCTGGCCTTCTTCGGCGCGGCGCTGCGGGCCAGGCGTGCAGTCCAGCCGTCGCGCGACCCGAACCTCCTGGAAGCGCGCAACGTCGGCGGCCATCACTGGGTCGCCTACGGCTGGGACGGCGGCCGCTAGTTCACATCACAGCCGGAGGGGCTCAAATGATCGGCATCGTCGCGACCCTGAAGGTCCAAGAAGGCAAGGGGGCCGAGTTCGAGGCCGTCTTCAAGGAGCTGGCCGCGGCGGTGCGCAAGAACGAACCCGGCAATCAGCTCTACCAGCTCACCAAGAGCCGGGCCGAGCCGAACACCTACAAGGTGCTGGAGCTCTACAAGGACCAGGAAGCCCTCACCGCGCACGGCTCGACGGACCATTTCCGCGAGCTCGGCCGCAAGATGGGCCCGTGCATGGCCGGCCGCCCGGAGATCGAATACCTCGATACCGTGGACTGAGGCGCCGTAACCCCTCACCCTCCCCCGCTGCTTCGCAGCGCGGGCCCCTCCCTCTCCATCCGGGAGAGGAGTTTCTTCTCCTCTCCCGGAGGGAGAGGTGTTTCTTCTCCTCTCCCATAGGGAGAGCAGGGGCCCATTGCGGAGCAATGGGAAGGTAAGGGGTTACGCCGCCTGGAGCGTTACCCTCAGCTCAGCAATATCCGCCGGTGCGGACGTAGCGGCCGTAGTACGGGTCCCAGCTCCAGTGCCAGCAGGCCGGCGGCGGCGGCGGATAGTCGTAATAGCCGTAGTCGTAGCCCGGGTAGCCGTAGTAGCCGTAACCCGGATAGCCCCAGTCGCCGTAAAAGCCGGGGGCGAAGCCGAGGCCCAGGCCAAAGCCGAAGCCGCCGAAGTCGTCATCGTCATAGCCGCCCCAGCCGCCGCGGAAACCGCGGCCCTCGAAGCCGCCTTCGCCGAAGCCGCCGCGACCCACGAAGCGGCCGCCGCCGCGCCCCGAGAAGCGCTCGCCGCCGCCGCGGGCGCTGCCGGCGAAGTGGCCGCCGCCGCGATGATGCATCTGCGCCGAGGCGGCCCCGGCCGAGGTCAGCAGAGCCGTCGCGGCGCCGGCGGCCGCAACGGTTGCGATAATCTTCAGTCTTGCGCCCATGAAGCGCCCTTTCCATCAACAACGATCGGAGGGTGTTTCCCTCTCTTGGTTAACGTCCCTATCGCCGCCTGAACGGAGGCTGAACGATTTGGTTGCCAAAACCTTGACGGCGCGCCTTGCGCCAGATCAACGGCCCGCCAACGACGAACAAGGGACTCACGTGAGCAACAACGCCCTCTTCACGCCCTTCCGGCTCAAGGGCCTCGAACTTCCGAACCGCATCGTCATGGCGCCGATGACGCGTTCGGCCTCGCCCGGGGGCGTGGCCACCGGGCAGGTGGCGGCCTACTACGCCCGCCGGGCCGCCGCCGGCGTCGGCTTCATCATCTCCGAGGGGACCGGCGTCGACCGGCCGGCGTCTCTCAACGATCCCAACGTGCCGCGCTTCCACGGCGAGCCTTCGCTGGCCGCCTGGAAGCAGGTGATCGAGGCCGTGCATCGCGCCGGCGGGGTCATGGCCCCCCAGCTGTGGCACGTCGGCTCGATCCGCTCGCACGGCGAGTGGCGCCCGCCGGCCCCTTTCGAGAGCCCTTCGGGCATCTCCCGCCCCGGCCACCGGTTCGGCGAGGGCATGACCGAAGCCGAGATTGCCGACGCCATCGCCGCCTTCGCCCGCGGCGCCGCCGAGGCCAAGGCGCTGGGCTTCGACGGCGTCGAGCTGCACGGCGCCCATGGCTACCTCATCGACCAGTTCTTCTGGGAGGGCACCAACGAGCGCGACGACCTCTTCGGCGGACCGGGGATCGGCGAGCGCGCCCGCTTCGCCGCCGAGATCCTCGAGGCCGTGCGCGCCGCGGTCGGAGCGGAGTTCCCGGTGATCATCCGCCTCTCGCAGTGGAAGCAGCAGGATTTCGCCGCCAGGCTGGCGCACACGCCGGCGGAGATGGAAGCCTGGCTGACGCCGCTGGCCGAGGCCGGCGCCGACGCCTTCCACTGCTCGCAGCGGCGCTTCTGGGAGGCGGAGTTCGAGGGCTCGGACCTCAACTTCGCCGGCTGGGCCAAGAAGCTCACCGGCAAGGCTTCGATCACCGTCGGCTCGGTGGGTCTCAGCGGTGACTTCATCGCCGGCTACGCCGGGGAGGTCTCCAGACCGGCCAGCCTGGACGAGCTCACCCGGCGCCTGGAGCGCGGCGATTTCGACCTCGTCGCGGTCGGCCGGGCGCTGCTGCAGGACCCACTGTGGGCACTGAAGATCCGCGATGGGCGCGAGGACGAGCTGGCGGCCTTCGACCGCTCCGCCATGGCCACGCTGTACTGATCTGGTGACACCGTAACTCCTCACCCTCCCACGCCTTCGGCGCGGGCCCCTCCCTCTCCCTTGTACGGACCGCAGACATCCCTGACGGGTGTTCGGGGAGAGGTGTTTCTTCTCCTCTCCCTGAGGGAGAGGAGGGGCCCATTGCGGAGCAATGGGGAGGTGAGGGGTTACGGCCCCTCAGGCGTTGAAGTTCAGCTTCAGTCCCGGTCGGGGCCAGCGGGTCTTGTAGAGCTTGCCGGTGGAGGAGGCGGTGATCCAGGCGTCGCGCATGTCCCTGCCGCCGAAGCAGATATTGGTGGTGACCAGGTCGGGCACCGGATAGTGCTCGGTCGAGCCGTCCGGGTCGAAGGCGGTGACCCCGCCGTTGAGGATGGTGGCCACGCACACCTTGCCGCCGGCCTCCACCGCGAGGCTGTCGAGGTACTGCACCCCCGGCAGGTTGCAGACCGCCCGGCCCGGCGCAAAGCCCTGCTGGGGCCCAAGCTCGCCAGGCCCGGAAAGGTCGAAAGCCCACAACCGCCCCAGGAAGGTGTCGGCGACATAGACCACTGTCTCGTCGGGCGAGAGGCCGACGCCATTGGGGGAGATGAGGTGGTCGCGGTGGCGGGTGATCTTCGAGCCGTCGGCGCGGGCGTAGTAGAGGGCCCCGAACTTGCGCCCGTCGGCGGTGCCGGCGCCGTGGTCGGTGAACCAGAAGCCGCCCTGGCGGTCGAAGACGAGGTCGTTGGGGCCGACGAGGGGGCGCCCGTCGCAGGCGTCGTACAGCTTCTCCACCTTGCCGCTGGCGAGGTCGACCCGCTGGATGTAGCCGCCCTTGTGGCTGGCCGGAGCGGTGGGTCCGGGAATGGTGAGGCCGTCCTGCTTGAGCCAGATGAACGAGCCGCCGTTGTTGGTGACGTAGATGGCGCCGTCGGGGCCGACAGCCGCGCCGTTGGGGCCGCCACCGCACTCGGCCACGGTTGTCTTCTGGCCGTCGGGGGTGACGCGGGTCAGCACCCCGCCTTCGATCTCGGTGAGGATGACCGAGCCGTCGGCCATGGCCATCGGGCCTTCGGGGAATCTGAGGCCGTCGGTCACTTGCTGCAGGTCCATGGGGGGCGCCTCCTTCGTCTTCGGAAGCTGACCCTATAGCGCGCGACGCTCCAGCACGCGAAAGACGAAGGCGTGGTCGTCCTTGGGTCCGGCCGGGTGGGCCTCGCGGCTCACCTCGCGCCAGGCGGCCTCGTCGAAGGGGGGAAAGACTGCGTCCCCCGGCGGACTGGCGTCGACCTCGGTGAGGTACATGCGGCGCGCCTTGGGCAGGGCCAGGGCGAAGAGGTCGGCTCCGCCGATGACGCACACTTCCGGGGCGCCGTCATCGGCCGCCTGTTCGCGGGCGATCGCCACCGCCTCGGTGAAGTCGGCGACGACGAGCGCGCCCGCCGGCTGATAGGCGCCGTCGCGGGAGAGGACGATGTTGGCGCGGCCGGGAAGCGGGCGTGTCGGCAGGCTGTCGAAGGTCTTGCGCCCCATGATCACCGGCTTGCCCAGGGTCAACGCCTTGAAGCGCTTGAGGTCGGTGGAGAGCCGCCAGGGCAGGCGTCCGCCGGCGCCGATGACGCCGTTCCTGGCCCGCGCCGCCGGCCCCAGGGTGAGGATGACGCCGGCGCTCTTCAGACCGCGACCGGCGCCCTGATGGCCGGATGGGCGCGATAGCCCTGAAGGACGATGTCGGCCGGCTCATAGGCGAAGAGATCGGCGCGGGGGGCGAGCGCGAGCCGGGGGAAGGGCAGGGGATCGCGCGCCAGCTGCCGCTGCGCCTGCTGGACATGGTTGAGATAGAGGTGGGCGTCGCCGAAGGTATGAACGAACTCACCTGCTTCCAGGCCGCTGACGGCGGCGACCATGTGGGTCAGCAGGGCGTAGCTGGCGATGTTGAAGGGAACGCCCAGGAAGATGTCGGCCGAGCGCTGGTAGAGCTGGCAGGAGAGGCGGCCCTGCGCGACATGGAACTGGAAGAGGCAATGGCAAGGGGGCAGGGCCATGGCCTCCAGGTCGGGCGGATTCCAGGCGGTGACGATGTGCCGGCGGCTCTCGGGGGTCTGGCGGATCGAGGCGAGCACGGCGGCGATCTGGTCGATGACGCGACCGTCCGGCGCGGCCCAGGAGCGCCACTGTTTCCCGTAAATGGGGCCGAGCTCGCCGGTCTCGTCGGCCCACTCGTCCCAGATGGTGCAGCCCAGCTGGTGCAGGAAGGCGGTGTTGGTGTCGCCGCGCAGGAACCACAGCAGCTCCGCCACGACCGAGGCAAAATGCACCTTCTTGGTGGTGATCAGCGGGAAGCCGCGGCCCAAGTCGAAGCGGACCTGCCGGCCGAAAACGCCCAGCGTGCCGGTGCCGGTGCGGTCGGGCCGCTCTGTTCCGGTTGCGAGAATCTCCGCCAGAAGATCGAGGTACTGGCGCTCGGGATGCTCTTCGGCGGCCGCGGCGCGGTGGGCGAGGCTCATGGACCTTTCAGTCTCTTCCGATTCGCCCGCTAGCCCGCAAAGCCGCCGTCGTCGAGAAAGGCCTGCTCGGCCGGCGTCGTGACCCGGCCCAGCACCCGGTTGCGGTGCGGAAAGCGCCCGAACCTTTCGATGATGTCGGCGTGCAGCCGGGCCCATTTCGGGCTCTCGCCGGTGTCGCGCTCCAGCGCCTCGGCCAGGGCGAGCGCCCGCGCCTGGTCGGTCCGGTCTTCGGAGTGCTGGAACGGCAGATAGAAGAAGTTGCGCAAGCTTTTGGGGACCTGGCGGTCGAAGCCGGCGGCGACCGCGTCGCGCGCCACGGCCCGGGCCAGGGGATCGGTGGCGAAGGCGTGCGCCGAGCCGCGGAAGAGGTTGCGTGGGAACTGGTCGGTCAGCAGCACCAAGGCGAGCGCGCCCTCGGCGGAGGAGCGCCAGGCGTCCAGTTCGCCGCACGCGGCGGCCTGGTGCGTCGCCGCGAACTCCTGGCGGATGGCGGCGTCGAAGGCGTCGTTCTTGGCGAACCACTTCTTCGGCCCGGCGGCGCGCCAGAAGCCGAGGATCTCTTGTGGGGTGACCGTCATCGGCGGCCCATATGACCGCCGGCAGCCCGATCGTTCAAGCCGCGCCTTGACGCGCCGGGCGAAAGCCGGTTCGAACGCCGCCTTCCGCTCGAAGAGCCCAGGGAGGGCGAAAGATGCGCGTCTACTACGATCGCGACGCCGATCTGTCCCGCATCCTGGACAAGAAGATCGCCGTCATCGGCTACGGCTCCCAGGGCCACGCCCACGCGCTGAACCTGCGCGACAGCGGCGTCGCCGAGGTGCGCGTGGCCCTGCGCCCAGGATCGGACTCGGCGCGCAAGGCCAAGGCCCAGGGCCTGAAGGTGGTCAGCGTCGCCGAGGCAGCCGGCTGGGCCGACATCCTTTCGATGCTGGCGCCCGACGAGGTCCAACGCGGCATCTGGGAGCGCGACATCGCCCCCAACATCCGCGACGGCGCCGCTCTGCTCTTCGGCCACGGCCTCAACATCCACTTCCGCCTGATCGAGCCCGAGCCCACCATCGACGTGCTCATGGTCGCCCCCAAAGGCCCGGGACATACGGTGCGCGGCGAGTACCTGAAGGGCGGCGGCGTTCCTTGCCTCATCGCTGTGGCCCACGACGCCACCGGCAATGCCCTCGACCTCGGTCTCGCCTACGCTTCGGCCATCGGCGGCGGTCGCTCGGGCGTCATCGAGACCACCTTCCGGGAAGAGTGCGAGACCGACCTCTTCGGCGAGCAGGCGGTGCTGTGCGGGGGCCTCACCCATCTCATCCGCGCCGCCTACGAGACCCTCACCGAAGCCGGTTACGCCCCCGAGATGGCCTATTTCGAGTGCCTGCACGAAGTGAAGCTGATCGTCGACCGCATCTACGAGGGCGGCATCGCCAACATGAACTACTCGGTCTCCAACACCGCCGAGTACGGCGAATACGTCTCCGGCCCGCGAGTCGTCACCGAGGCCACCAAGGCGGAGATGAAAAGGATGCTGGACGACATCCAGTCGGGGCGTTTCGTGCGCGACTGGATGGTCGAGTGCGCCGCCGGCCAGCCGAGCTTCAAGGCCATCCGCGCCCGCGCCGCCGAGCACCCGATCGAGGAGGTCGGCGAGCGCCTGCGCGCCATGATGCCGTGGATTGCCAAGGACAAGCTGGTCGACAAGGAGCGCAACTAGGCGGGCGCTCGGCTCCAATCTTCCAGGCTGAGGCCGGGGACGCGCGCGAACTCCCGCCGGTTCGCGGTCACGAGGGTCCAGTCGCGGGCGCGCGCTTGGCCCGCGATGAGCAGGTCGTAGGCGCCGATTGTCTGGCCAAGGGCCGCCAGCCGAGCTCGTATCTCGCCGGACGCCGCGGCATCCGCCGCGCCGAGTTCGACTGTGTGTGGGCCGCCGGCCAGGAAGGCGCGTACTTTGGCCAACTCCTGATCGGGGCGGGCGCTCCGCCATGCGCCATATTCGAGCTCGAAGATCGTGATTGCGGAGACGGCAAGCTCGCTGGCCAACATCTCGTCGACCATGCGCTGGCGGATCGATGCGTTGTTCCGAAGCACCTCGATACAGACGTTGGTGTCGAGGAGCTTCAATGAAGGCCCGCTCAGTCCCGATCCTGCGGCGGAGGCTGCTCACGCCCGTTGGGCATGAAATGCGGAATATGAACCGAATCCAGCCAAGCCTCGATCTCCTGGCGCGTCCGCGCAACGGGTTCGAGGATCACGGCTGGCCCCTCGCGTCTAATGCGCACACGATCGCCTTCGAACCGAAACGCCTTGGGCAGGCGCACGGCTTGGCTGCCCCCGACTTTGAAGAGCTTGGCCTCGGTCATAGCAATGTAGCTACGTAAGGTTATACGTCAACGTTGAGAAGACGTCCAGACTTCAGGACCAATGCGGTCACAGCCACTCCAGGGCCGCCTCGCCGCGGAGGATCGCTTCCGTCTCCGGGGTGTGCTTGGCGCCGTCGCGCTCGTGCAGGAAGAGCGGGGGCAGCAGCCGCAACGGCGCCCCGCCGGTCTTGACCGCGCGGACGATGACGCGGCTTGCCGGAGCGTCCGGCCAAGGGTGCGCCGGCCGGATCTGGAACGACCCGGCCTTGGGCGTCAGGGCGGCCAGGAGGTCGGCCAGGCGCTCGGCGCGGTGGATGAGGATGATGATCCCCCGTTCGCGCACGCTTTTGAGAAGGAAGCCGGTCCAGGCCGCCAGCCCCTCGGCGGTGAGCCAGGCGGCGCGCTTGGCAGGATCCGGGCCGCGCAGGCGCGAAGGGTCATCGAAGAAAGGCGGGTTGGCGATGGCGGCGTCGAAGGACGCAAGGCACAGGCTCGAGAACGGAGCGGCGATGTCGCCCGTGATAGCCTCGACCCGATCGCCAAGGCCGTTGGCGGCGATGTTCTGCCGGGCCAGCTCTGTCAGCGCCGGATCCTTCTCCACGCCGGTGAAGCGCGCGCCCGGCGCCCGGCGCGCCGCGGCCAGCATCGCCGCGCCGACGCCGCAGCCGGCCTCGAGCACCCGGCCCTTAAGCCCGGCGCAGGCGGCGGCGAGCAGGGCCGCGTCGAGCCCGGCGCGGTAGCCCCGCGCCGGCTGCCGCAGCCTGATCCGGCCGCCCAGAACGGCGTCATTGGTGAGGCGCTCCTTGGCCATCATCCCCTCGCGCTTGACCCGTCATGACCGCGCCACCATTGTCGCGCGCTCAATCAAGAAGGCGGCCGCAAGGGATCGCATGGTCTTCGACGCAGCCAAAGCCGCCGCCGCCACATCCCCAGGGCCGCCGCCGGCCTCGACCGATCGCATCACCGGGCTCGCCAGGCGCGACATGGGCCGCGTCGACGACCTCATCCGCGACCGCCTGCAGAGCCCGGTGGCGGTGATACCGGCGCTCGCCGACCATCTCATCGAGGCCGGCGGCAAACGCCTGCGCCCGCTGATCACGGTGGCGGCGGCGCGGCTCGTGGGCGGCGCCGACGACGCCTGCCTCAAGCTCGCCGCGGCGGTCGAGTTCATCCACACCGCGACCCTGCTGCACGACGACGTCGTCGACGGTTCGCGCCTGCGCCGGGGCAAGCTCGCCGCCCATCTGATCTGGGGCGCGCCCTCCAGCGTGCTCGTCGGCGATTTCCTCTTCGCCCGCGCCTTCGAGCTCATGGTGGAGACCGGCGCCATGCGCTCGCTGGAGATCCTGGCGCGGGCCTCGCGGGTGATCGCCGAAGGCGAGGTGCTGCAGCTGACCCGGGCCCACGACCTCGACCTGCAGCAGGCCGTCTATCTGGAGATCATCACCGCCAAGACCGCCGAGCTCTTCGCCGCAGCGGCGGAAGCGGGCGCCGTGGCAGGCGGCGGCCAGACGGAAGCGGCTCGGGCGCTGCGCGCCTTCGGCCTCAACCTCGGCCTCGCCTTCCAGCTGGCCGACGACGCCCTCGACTACCAGGGCACCGCTGAGACCCTGGGCAAGAACGCCGGCGACGACTTCCGCGAGGGCAAGGCCACTCTGCCCCTCATCCTGGCCCTGGCCCGCGCCGGGCCGCGAGAGGCCGCCTTCTTCGAGAGGGCCATCGGCCGGCGTGACCAGACCGAGGCCGATTTCCGCCGCGCCCGCGACATCATCCTCGATGTGGGGGCGCTGGAGGCGACCCTGGACCTGGCCGCCGATTATGCCCGCCGCGCCAAGGCGGCGCTGGCCGGCTTCGCCGCCAGCGACTGGCGCTTGGGCCTGGAGGACCTGGCCGCCTTCGCCGTCGCCCGCCGGGCCTGATCGATGGATCCTCCCCCATCGCCAGATGGGGGAGGAGGACCACGAAGTGGTGGAGGGGACATGTGAAGGAGCGCCGGCGCACCGCCCCCAGCCCGCGCTCCGCGCGGGCGTTCCTCGCGGGATCGGCCAAGCATTTGGCCGATCCATCGCAAGCGCGAGCGCGCTTGCGCGCTTGTCACCCCTCCACCGCCTCCGGCGGTCCGCCTCCCCCGTGAACGGGGGAGGAGAAGAACGCGGTCAACAGGGGCCGATCATCTTCTCTGGCCGCACCAAGGCGTCGAACTCGGCCTCGGTGACATAGCCGCCGCCGACCGCCTCCTGCCGCAAGGTCGTGCCGTTGTGGTGCGCCGCCTTGGCGATCGCCGCGGCCTTGTCGTAGCCGATCTTGGGGGCAAGGGCGGTCACCAGCATCAGCGAGCGTTCCAGCGAGGCGGCGATCACATCGCGCCGCGGCTCGATGCCGACGACGCAATGGTCGGTGAAGCTGAGCGCCGAGTCCGCCAGGAGGCGGATCGACTGCAGCAGGGAATAGGCCATCACCGGATTGAAGACGTTGAGCTCGAAATGGCCGGAGGCGCCGGCCACGGTCATGGTGGTGTCGTTGCCGAACACCCGGGCGCAGACCATGGTGAGCGCCTCGCACTGGGTGGGGTTGACCTTGCCCGGCATGATCGAGGAACCCGGCTCGTTCTCGGGGAGGGCAAGCTCGCCCAGGCCCGAGCGCGGACCGCTGCCCAGAAGGCGGATGTCGTTGGCGATCTTGAAGAGGCTGACGGCGAGGGTGTTCAGGGCGCCGTGGGTGAACACCATGGCGTCGTGCGCGGCCATGGCCTCGAACTTGTTGGGCGCCGAGGTGAAGGGCAGGCCGGTGATGTCGGCGATGCGCGCGGCGATCTTCTCGCCGAAGCCCTTGGGCGCATTCAGGCCGGTGCCTACGGCGGTGCCGCCCTGAGCCAGCTGCATGAGCATCGGCAGGGTCGTCTCGATGCGGGCGATGCCATTGGCGACCTGCTGGAGGTAACCGGAGAACTCCTGGCCCAGCGTCAGCGGGGTGGCGTCCTGGGTGTGGGTGCGGCCGACCTTGATGATGTCGGCCCATGCCCTGGCCTTGGCCCCGAGCGCGTCGCGGAGCCTCTTAAGGTTCGGCAGCAGCGAGCCGCAGATCTCCTCGGCGGCGGCGATGTGCATGGCCGAGGGATAGGTGTCGTTCGACGACTGGCTCTTGTTGACGTCGTCGTTGGGATGGACGGGGGATTTGGAGCCGAGCTTGCCGCCGAGGATCTCGATCGCGCGATTGGCGATCACCTCGTTGGCGTTCATGTTCGACTGCGTTCCCGAGCCGGTCTGCCACACCGCCAGCGGGAAATGGTCGTCCAGCTTGCCCGCGAGGACCTCGTCGGCGGCGGCGACGATGGCCTCGCCCTTGGCCTTGTCGAGCAGGCCCAGCTCCATGTTCACCTCGGCCGCGGCGCGCTTGATCACGCCCAGCGCCCGCACCACCGAGGCCGGCTGCTTTTCCCAGCCGATGCGGAAGTTCTCGAGGCTGCGCTGCGTCTGCGCGCCCCAGTAGCGGTCGGCCGGGACCTCGATCGGCCCGAAGCTGTCGGTCTCGGTGCGGGTGGCGGTCGCGGGTTCTCCGCAGGGGGTTTCGGCGGAAGTGTTAGGCAAGGAGGTCTGCCAGCTCCTCATTTTCCAAACGGAACGGGTTGATGGCGCGCATGCCTTCCAGACTCAGCCCGTGTTGCAGATCTTCCGAGAGGATGACTTCCGCGCCAGCCGCGCGCGCCGCCGCCCATATCACAGCATCCCAAATCTGAAAGCGATGACGCCGCACCAGTGATGCCGACAGACTGACTACCGAGTCTGTCGTCGGAGCGGTTACGAACACTTCTGACCAGGCGAAAACCTTCGCATAGGCGCTCTCGATCCGTTCTGGTTTCCTTCGCCTGACCACCGCCAAGAACTCGAGCAGCGCCTGGATAGCGAGAATCCCGCGCGGCGCCGCCAAGTTGATCGCAGCCTGGGCGTGGCTTCCTTTCTCGGACTCCGGCTCGAGTTCGGCGTAAATGAGGACGTCACTGTCGACTGTCGCTCTCAAAGCGGCGCATCGCCGTATTTGTCGTCTTCTGTGATCCTCCCCACGCGGTAACCGGTGGCGGGCGTGGCGGCCATCAGCGCCTTCATGCGCTCGTAAGCGGCGCGCCACTCGGGATCCTGCGTCTTGTCGTGCGGACGGGGATGCAGTTCGGCGACCGTCCTGCCGTGCTTGGTGATAACCACGGTCTCGCCGCGCTCAGCCTCGGCCAGAAGCTTCGAGAAGTTCTGGTTGGCCTCGCGGGCGGTGACGGTGCGCATGTCCTACATGTAGTACACTTGCGGGCAGGCGCTAGTGTCCCGAGTCCGAGGTTCGCAGGTGTTCGGGGCGGGCGTCCGACGAACTTCGGACTCGATCGGACACTAGCAAGTCAATGATTCTAGTGTGGTTTGCGGATTCGAAGTTCGCCATCGAGGCCTCCCCACAGAACATGCGAACTTCGGATCCACCACACTAGAGGGCGCCTCGCCTCAGACCTGCCGGTCGCTCGGACGCGTGGGTTTCTTCCTGGCCGCTCGCCTTGCGGCGCGCCCTGCCGGACGGCCCGATCGAGCCGCGGTCAGTCGCTGGCGCAGCCAATCCAGCGCCTCGGCGGTCTGCGCCCATGTCTCGAAGGCTAGTTCGACATGCGCCGCGGCTTCTTCTTGGCTGCCGAAGCCGACCAACTCCGGAATCGTATGCGGCAGCTTCTTCGCGCCGGTGAGATAGTCGCCTACGTGAGGATTGACGGCTCGGGCGCGCTGGAGCGCCCGGCGCGAAGCGGGCGCGTCGCCGACGCGCCGGAAGGCGGCCAGAGCCGCGGGCCACAGCACTTCGGTGCTGCCGTCGCCGCGGTATCTCTCGAAGACCTTGGCGGCATCGCCGTCGCGGTCCATGCGCAGCAGCCAGTCGAGGAGCAGATAGCGCACGCCTTGGTTGTCGTTGGGATTGAGCCGCAGCATGTCCTCGACATTCGCAACCGCACTCTCGCGCTGGCCGCACTCCCATTGCGACAGCGCCAGACCGTGCCGGGCGCGCATATAGGGCCGTGTCTCGATGAGACCCCAGAACATGCCGACGTCTTCCTTGAAGGCCTTCTTGCCAAGCGCCCTTTCGCCCGCCGCCACGCCCCGCTGATACATCTTCAGAGCCGCCTCCGCGCTCGGCGTGCTCTCCTGAGCCAGCAGCACATATGCGTCGGCGCAGTCCCGGGAGATGGCGAGCGCCTTCTTCGCCAGGGCGATCCTGCGCCTGTGATCGGCCGCCTCCCAGGCGTCGAACATGATCTCCTGGGCCTCGTCGACGGCGAAGGAGGTGCGCGAGGCAACCACCTGTGACAGCATCGACTCCATCAGAGAACGGTTCACCTTCGTCGGCATCAGCACGTCTTCGATGCGCGTGCGCTTGGGCGGTGGTTTCTTGCTCACTGCTGAGTTCCTCTCCGCGACAGCGGGTTGCGGGCGGCGTCCTGGAAGGTGGGCAGGGAAAGGCGCGCGCCGACGAAGATCTGCGGGTCCGACGGCGGCTCGGCCCCGGTCTCCCGCTCCTTGTCGGCGACGCAGGCGCGGGCGCGCCGGGCCAGGGCCAGGAAGTCTGCCGAGGCCGGGAATGAGGCCAGCACGCAGGCGTCGAAATAGGGGTAGCGGTCGGATTCGCCGCAGCCGAAGGAGGGCCGGTCGCGCCGAGCGGCGGTGACCACGAGCCGGTCCGGTCCGGCGAGCGCCGGGACGAAGACGCCGGAAAAGCAGGCCGAGATCACGGCTACGACCGGCCTTCCCGGGCAGGCCCGATCGATGGCCCGCGCCAGGGCGGGCGGCGCCAAGAGCCGGTCGGCCAGCACCGCGCCCTGCGGCGCCCCGTGCGAAGTGAAGTAGACGAGGCAGCCGGCGGGCGCACGCCGCGCCAGAACAGAGAGCGTGCGCGCGATCGCCGGGAGGTCGGCCGCCTTGGGCGCGGTCCTGGGGTGCAGCGCCGGCTCGACCGAGAACTGCGCCAGGTTCGCCGGGGAAAAGCCGCGGCGCTCGAGGGCGGCGGCGACGTCGCGCCGGGCGTTGTCGAAAGCCTCGGTGTGGATATCGGCGTGGGCGGCCTCGTCGTCGCCGGAAACGACGACCGCGGCCCAGTTCGCGAAGGAAGCCGCGCGCGCCGGCGCGGCCAACGCCATGAGCGCGATCAGGGCGAGGGCGAACGCTAGTGTCCCGAGTCCGAAGTTCGCAAACGCTTGGGGCTGGCGGCCGAGCGAACTTCGGACTCGAGAGGACACTAGCAAGCCAATGATCCTAGTGTGGTGGATTCGAAGTTCGCCACTGAAGACGCCCCAAAGTGCGGGCGAACTTCGAATCCACCACACTAGCGTCCCCGAGCCTTCCTGAACGTCTCGAGCGGCGTCGGGATCGCCGTGCCGCTGGCCTTGGCGAGAAGCCGTCCCTCGCCGTCGTAGAGCTCGCCCTCGGTGAAGGCGACCTGCCTGCCCAAACGCAGCACGCGGCCGACGCCCCGCATGGGCCCCGGCATGGCCGGGCGGATGAAGCTCACCTTCATCTCCAGGGTCGGCGCGGCCGCCTTCAGCCCGGAGGCGACGACGCAGGCGGCGCTCATCACCTCATCGAGCATGGCGCACAGATAGCCGCCCTGAACGCGGCCCATGGGATTGGCCATGGTCGCCGGATCGCCGACGAACTCGGCCTCGACGGTCATGGCGGCCTGATCGATCCTGGCCATCCGATAGCCCAGCGTGCGGCTGCCACTGGGGCGTGTCTTGGTGTTGCGGAAGCGCTCCAGCACCGCCTCATCGGTGAGCGCCGCCGGCGCCCGCTCGCTGGCGTCGCTCATTTGGCTACTTCTTGCGGAACTGATCGAGGGAGACGACCTGCGCCTTCTCGTTCTTGTCGTCGGCCTTGGGCGCGCTCGTCGCGCTGGCCGGCGGCGGCGACAGCGCCGGGGCCACGTTGAGGCTCGGCGCGGGCGGCGGGGCGAAGATCAGCAAGTATTGCACGCTGGGGTCCCAGAAACGGCTGAGGGCGGTGTACGGGATCGACAGCGGCTTGGGCTGGCCGCTGAACTGGAGCGTCACCGAGAACGCCTTCTCCCCGGCCTTCAGGTCCCAGAACTGGTTCTGGAGGACGATGGTCATCTCCTCGGGATAGCGCTCGATGAGTTCGGGCGGCATCTTCACCCCGGGGGCGTCGGTGCGGAACGTCAGGTAGAAGTGGTGGTCGCCCGGCAGCCCCTTGACCGCGGTGCGCTCGAGGGCGGCGCGCACAACGCCGCGCAGGGCCTGCTGCTGCAGGGCCTCGTAGCCGATCAGGTCCTTGGGTTTATCGCTCTTGGCCACGGCCACGATTCCTAGCGGGCCGGCGCGGCGAGACAAGGGCGTGAATGAAGGAAGTGGGGGGCTTCTGTTGCCAGGCGCCCGCAAGACTCCTGGGTAAGGAGGGGGGCGCCGTTTTCGCTTTCGGTGCGAGTGGGGGGCTTCTGTTGCCAGGCGCCCCCCGGGCCCCGCCTGAGGCTGCTAAGGCCTCAGGACTTCAGAGGTCGAATACGACCGCGCCGCATTACGCAGCGAGGGCGTACTCTTGAGCGAAGTTATCGTTCGCAGTTAGTTTTTCGGCCCGAAACGGTGAGCCACGCCGGGAGAAAGCAACGCCTTTACACGTCTGTCGATACTGATCGGCCCCATGACGACCCGCGAAAGCCAAGCGGGAGGCGATAAGGGAATTGGTGGAGCCGCCGGGAATCGCACCCGGGTCCAGTCCGCTTATTGCGCGCGCGTTTATCTCCATAGTCCGGTCGCCCGGACGCCCTTAATATAGGCGCTCGCCGCCAGATGGTGAAGCCGAGGGCCCTTCGCGGCGCGCGGGGGCCTTGACGCAGCGCGTCGCTTACGAGATAAATTTACGACGTATAATAAAATTGGGGGCGCGCGGGCAGGCGGGATGAAGAGCCTTCTGCACTCGGCCAAGTTCCTGGCCATCGACATGGCCTCGACGATCTTCTTCCTCGCCCTGTGGGCGGTCACCCACAACCTGCCGCTCTCGGTGGGGCTGGGGATGGCCCTGGGGGTCGCCGAGATCGGCTACGAGCGCTGGCGCCACCGCCGCATCGACTTGATGCAGTGGTTGAGCCTCTTCCTGGTGCTGGCGACCGGCATCGCCACCTTCGTCACCCGCGACCCGCGTTTCATCATGCTCAAGCCGACGATCATCTACGCCATCGTCGGCACGGTGATGCTCAAGCCCGGGTGGATGAACCGCTACCTTCCGGAGCGCGCCATCCTGCTCGAACCGGACGTCGGGGTGATCTTCGGCTACGTCTGGTGCGGCCTGATGTACCTCTCCGGCCTCATGAACCTCTACCTGGCGCTCAACTACCCGCTGGCGTCCTACGCCGCCTTCATGAGCGCCTGGGCGCTGGGCTCGAAGCTGTCGCTGTTCCTGATCCAGTACGGGATCATGCGCGCCATCGGCGTGCGCCGCTATCGGGCGATGACGCCGGACGCCCAGGCTGCCTTCGAAGCCGCCGTCCCCGCCTGAGGCGTGCGTATCGCGCTCGACGATCCGGCCCGGCCCGAGGTCGCGGCGCTGCTGGAGGCGCACCTCGAGCTGATGCGCAGTTCCTCGCCGCCCGAAAGCGTCCACGCGCTTCCGATCGCGGCCCTGCGCGCGGCGGAGATCAGCTTCTGGACCGCCTGGGAGGGCGAGGCCCTGCTCGGCTGCGGCGCGCTGAAGGCGCTGGGCGCCGGCGAGGGCGAGATCAAGTCGATGCATACGGCCGAGGCGCATCGCGGCCGCGGCGTCGCCGCCGCCTTGCTGGCGCACCTCATCGCCGAGGCCAAGAAGCGCGGCTGGCGCCGGCTGATGCTGGAAACGGGGTCCCAGGACGTGTTCGCGCCCTCGCGCGCCTTGTACCGGCGCTTCGGCTTTTCCGACCGCGGCCCGTTCGCCGACTACTGGGACGATCCCAACAGCGTCTACATGGAACTGGCGCTTTAGGGTCCGCAGCCGCCCACGCAGCCTCGGAATCCGGTTCACCAGGGTTTTCACGAGTTTCCAGACGCTTACGGCCGGCTCGTCACGGCACGCCTTAACTCAATCTGACCCGTTTTGACTCGTTTTGACTCGTTCTGACTCGTTCTGACTCGTGTTGGCTCGCTTCGACCCGTCTTGACTCGTTTCGGCTCGTTTCGGCGCGTTCCGGAGCAATGGCACGACGGCAGAGACGAGGGCAGGCTGGACTTAGACAATGGACCCGTTGTCAAAACCGCTCCCCATCTGGCTACAGCACCGATGGCTTGGAGGTCGGATATCGCAGCATTGACAGGCCGTTACAGCGATCAGCGTCCATGAGCAGCAGGCTCAAACGCGCTCAGATCGGCTCAGATCGGCTCAGATCGGCTCAGACCGGCTCAGATCGGCTTCGAAAAAGCTCAGAAATGCTCAGATCGGCAGTTCACATGCTCAGGTCTGCTGGCGGCGAACCCAATCGCCGCCCGCAATGAATGGCGTCGCTGGAGGCGCCGCCTCCGCCGGCGTTCCGTTGGTTCTATTCACGATGTCAAAGACCCAGGCGCAGAGCGCCCTCACAGCCGCAGCCGCGATACAGCCCATCTATTGCAATTCGCAACTGATGTCAAGTGGCCGGGCCTAGAGAACGCTCTCGCCGCGCTCGATGGAGAGGACGCCGGTGCGCGACACCTCCACCAGGCCGAGCGGCCGCATCAGGTCCACGAACTTGTCGATCTTGGCGGGTCCCCCGGTGATCTCGAAGATGAAGCTCGAGGTGGTGGTGTCGATCACCTTGGCGCGGAAGATCTCGGAAAGACGCAGCGCCTCGACCCGTTCGGGGCCGGCGCCGTGCACCTTCACGAGGGCAAGCTCGCGCTCGACGCCGGCGGGGTTGCGGGTGACGTCCTGGACGTGACGGGTGGAGACCATCTTCGAGAGCTGGGCCTCGATCTGGGCCAGCACGTGGGGGGTGCCACGGGTGACGATGGTGATGCGACTGGTGTGCGCCTTGCGGTCGGTCTCGGCCACGGTGAGGCTTTCGATGTTGTAGCCGCGGGCGGCGAAGAGGCCGACGACGCGGTGCAGGACGCCCGGCTCGTTGTCGACCAGGACGGCGAAGGTGGCGAGGCCCTCCGGCTCGACCTCGTGGCCCATGTCGTAGGCCGACGCCGGCGCTTCCTCAGCCATGGCGGCTTCCCTCCGTCGCCCGATTTAACCGCAGAGATCGCGGAGGAGGCGCAGAGACCGCAGAGGTGACTGCGTGTACGCGCTCCATCCGAGTTCTGATCGCGCGCTGCGCGCGCTTAGCATCATCCGCGATCTGAGATGGTCAGGCGCGTTGGGCGTCAAGCGCTCCGCGCCCTCTGCGCCTTCTCTGCGCGCTCTGCGGTTACCCTTCAAACCAACCGCCCGTCCAGGCTCGCGGTCGCGGGTTCGGCGAAGATCATTTCGTTGTGCGCCTTGCCCGACGGGATCATCGGAAAGCAGTTCTCGGCGCGCTCGACGCGGCAGTCGACGATCACCGGCAAGGGCGCGTCGATCATCTCCTCGATGACGTCGTCCAGGTCGGCGGGCTTTTCCACGCGCAGCCCGAGCGCCCCGTAGGCCTCGGCGAGCTTGACGAAATCGGGCATCGAGGCGGTGTAGGAGTGCGAATAGCGCGCCCCGTGCAGCAGCTGCTGCCACTGGCGCACCATCCCCATCCACTCGTTGTTCAGGATGAACACCTTGATCGGCAGGTCGTGCTGGATGGCGGTCGACATCTCCTGGATGGTCATCTGCACGCTGGCGTCGCCAGCGATGTCGATGACGAGGGCGCCGGGGTGGGCCACCTGCGCCCCGATGGCCGCGGGGAGGCCGTAGCCCATGGTCCCCAGGCCCCCCGAGGTCATCCAGCGGTTGGGCTCGTCGAAGGCGAAGTACTGGGCCGCCCACATCTGGTGCTGCCCCACCTCGGTGGTGACATAGAGATCGCGCCCGCGGGTGAGCGCGTGGAGGCGCTCGATGGCGAACTGCGGCTTGATGATCTCGTCCGAGGCCGGGTAGGCGAGGGACCTGCGTCCGCGCCACGCCTCGATCCTGGCCCACCAGGCGCCAAGGCGGTTGGGCCGCGGCTTCCACGAGGCGCGCTTCAGGGCCGCGATCACGGCCTCCAGGGATTCGCCGGCGTCGCCGATCAGCGGCACGTCGGCGCGGACGACCTTGCCGATCGAGGCCGGGTCGATGTCGATGTGGATCTTCTTCGAACCGGGCGAAAAGGCGTCCAGGCGCCCGGTGACGCGGTCGTCGAAGCGCGCGCCCACGGCGATCATGACATCGCAGTCGTGCATGGCGCTGTTGGCCTCGAAGGTCCCGTGCATGCCGACAAGGCCGAGCCACTTCGGGTCGGAGGCGGGGAAGGCGCCCAGGCCCATGAGGGTCGAGGTCACCGGGCCGCCGATGAGTTCGGCCAGGCGCCGCAGCGCGGCGCTAGCCTCAGGGCCCGAATTGACGACGCCGCCGCCGGAATAGATGAGCGGGCGCTGGGCCCCGGCGATCAGCGCCGCCGCCTCGGCCACGCGCCTGGAATCGGGCGTGCGCCGGGGGCGGTAGTCATGGATCGGCTTGGCCTCGATCGGCCCCTGATACGGGGCGGAGGCGAACTGGACGTCCTTGGGGATGTCGACGACCACCGGCCCGGGCCGGCCCTGGGAGGCGATGCGGAAGGCCTCGTGCATGACCGCCGAAAGCTCGGCGGCGCTCTTCACCAGGTAGTTGTTCTTTGTGCACGGGCGGGTGATGCCGACGGTGTCGCATTCCTGAAAGGCGTCGGTGCCGATGAGGTGGGTCGGCACCTGGCCGGTGATCACCACCAGCGGGATCGAGTCCATCAAGGCGTCGGTGATGCCGGTGACGGCATTGGTGGCGCCGGGGCCGGAGGTGACCAGCACCACGCCGACCTTGCCGGTGGAGCGGGCGTAGCCCTCGGCGGCGTGCACGGCGCCCTGCTCGTGGCGCACCAGCACGTGGCGCAAGCGCTCTTCGTGGAAGAGGGCGTCGTAGATCGGCAGCACGGCGCCGCCAGGATAGCCGAAGAGGTCGGTGACGCCCTGGTCGACGAGGGCGCGCACCACGATCTCGGCGCCGGTCATGATCTCGGCCGCGGTCTCTGCTTTCGGGGCGGTCTGGACGGTCATCGTCGGGGCTGCTTCGGGTTTGGAGGAGGGATCGTCGGGGCAAGAAAAAAGGCCCGCGAGGGGCCTTGGGCGTGCGACCGGGTTCGGCGGGAGCCTTAAAGCCCCGCCGGCGGCGGTCGCACGGTAATTACGAGTCGACGGGCGCACATCTCTGACGTCCCTTGGTTCGAGGCGAGCTTGATCGCACCCTTAGGCAAGGCGCGTCAAGGCAGGGTTAAGGAGGATGCCGCCAGTTCGAATCCAGGCTCACTCCACCTGGTGCACGTACTCGAGCTTCAGGCCGTCCGGGTCGGCGAAGAAGACCGCGTAGTAGCCGTGGCCGTAGTGGGGGTATTCGGAAGGAGCGTCGTGGATCTGGGCGCCGATGCCGAGAAGCAAGGCGTAAAGCCGATCCACATCGGACCGGCTCTCGGCGCGCCAGGCGAGGTGGTGCAGTCCCGGCGAGTACCGGTCATGCTTGCGGCGTCGTCCACGGCCCTCGGCCTTCTTGATCCCGATAGAGCAGAACAAACCGCTCGGGCGCCTCAGATCCCAATCAACGCCTCGCGCGTCTTGGTGCGACCGGGCGTAGCCCAGGAACGACAGAACGGCCTCGTAGAACGGAACCGACGCCGCCAAGTCCGCGACCGTCAGGTCGACATGGTGCACCAAGCCGCGCGTTCCCTTCGAGGCGCTCACAAGGCGCCCCGCATCCTCCGAAGCCGGCGCGGTTCCGGCTGCGCGTCAAGCTTATCGCTGAACGCGTTGGTGGGGCGCGTGAACCGGCGGATCCCCATGCGGCGCTACCTCGAGGCGCTGGTGAACGCCGCTCGGTACACCTCGGGTGACAAGCTCACAGCTTGCCCGATCGGCGGTCGAAGTCGGAACAAGCCAGGAGATTGGCCAAACTCGAACACTCGGAACAAACGGAATGAGTCCGGTCGTTCCTCGCTTAGCTCGTGCTCGTTCCTCGTCAGAAAGAATGGCGTGGTGCGCGATCCCCGCGTCGTTTTGACCTCGATGAACCGTTCGGCTCCTCGCGTGTCGAAGGACAAGATATCGTAACCCGCTCCGTCCCCTTCCTCCCTGCTGATCCAGCGGACTCTGCGCGCGAGGTCGCTCCGCTGAAGATCCCGTAGTCGCCGCTGCTCATTATTGAAGACGAGTTCCTCGCCTGCCGCGCCGAGCATCCGGTTATTGGCTTCTCGGGCCGCAGGATCGAAGCGTCTTACCAACCGTTCCATCGCGACGTTCCCCACCCACGGCGCCTGGTTCACTTCGGGTGGCGCGACCTCGGGGAGTAGGGACGGCCTGCCCAGGGCGGCCGTGAAGGCCCTTGGCGCGGTCATGTCCAGCGCGGGCAACACGCCGGGGTGCCCCAGCAGGAATCGCCTCACCCCCTCGACGAGAGATCGCTGATAGTGAGTCTTAGGTTTGTAGCCTTGGATAGTCGGCAACCCGAGTTCGGCCACCACCGCTGAGATGTTCTGGTGTTTGAACTCCACGGATTTGTGCGACCGCCCGATCCGCTCCATGAGCAGGGCGGCGCGATGCGACTTGACGTATGCTTCGCCCGCGAGTTCCGCCTCAAGCATGGCGAAGTAATCGGCGACGATGAGGTCGACCTCCCCATCGCTCCAATCGGTTCCGTGCCTTTCTTCATTCGCCATGGGAGGGTTGGTGGGGACTTAGGCCAATCGGAGACCGGTGACCATGGCGATAAACCTCGACTACAGACGCAGGGCAGTGAGAACCTTGACCAATGAGATCGGCTGTTACGCACTTTGCGATCTGGATGAGGTTCCAATCTACGTCGGCCAATCCATTGACGGCATCCGGTCGCGCGTTCTTCGCCACCTGACTTCGGCACGGTCAGACATCATCGCCAATCGCCAGATCGACGTCTGGGAGATAGCCTGGGTCTGGGCCTATCCGGTGGCCTCTCGCGCGGAGATCCCGCCCCTGGAGAATGCCCTGTTTCACGCGTTCCACCGATGCTCGCCGTTGATGAACGGCAAGACCCCGCCGTTGCCTCCAATCGGATTCCGTATCCCAGATCCCAGTCAGAAGGTCCGAGTCATGGACGAAGGCGAGGTTGAGGAAAAACGCGACCCGGCCTTGCGACTTCCTCGGCAGGCGGAGCACTACTCACAGATCGTTGGTCATTTCCTGGCCGTGAAGAACTCGCGCGAGATTGCGGGCGCGATCCAGGCGCATTTCGACCGGCTGCAGAGATATCATCGGCGGTTGCTAAACCTCGCCACCGACGTTGAAGACGACCGGTCCTAGGCTGCCGGCGCCAATACCCGCTCGGCCGCCGCCACTGGCTCAACGACGTGCCGGGCCAGGTGGCTGACTACGGGAACCACGACGCCATCGCCGGCCAAGTGATATGCGTCGCTGTACCGAGATGGCAGCCTGTAGCTGTCGGGCAGCCCCATGAGACGCGCAGCCTCCCGGCCCGACATCAGGCGCGATCTTATGCGCTGACCCTCGACGACAAGTATCTTCTGCCGCGACGAGCCGCCAGCGGGCGTCCGAAGGCAGCCTGCGATGTCGTCGAAGCGCACCTCGGCGCGGACGTGCATGCCGCCTCCTGGCGCGGGCCGCGTGCGGCGGTACAGGGTTCCAACCATCCGTCTCCCCGAGCGCGTCGCCGCCTCAACTTTGGCGCGGTTCACGCTCGACATCATTCCAAGCAGCGCCTGGGTTTCCTCACGCGAGTGCCACGGCACGTCGGCGGGATCGTCCTCGATGAATCTGCTCATCGGCGGCGGTGAAATCGCAGGCGCAGGCAGGCTCCACCACAGCCACTGACGCCGCGCACCCGCGCCAAGACGTTCGAACGCCACCCGCAACGTCAACGGTGACCAGGTCTCGTCGGGCTCACGACGCACGAGCGTCGGCGACAGCTCGAGATCGCCGCGCACGCCGACGACGAAGACCCGCGGGCGCGATTGTGGCACGAAGTGGCGTGCATCGATGACCAGAGCGCCGAACCGAAAGCTGCACTCCGTCAGCGCATCAGCGACGGCGCCGAAGTCACACCCGCCGTTGGATGTCAGGATCCCGAGCACGTTTTCGAGGACCAGGACCGCAGGGCCCCGCCGTTCCGCGACAAGCCTTTCGATCAAACGCCAGAAGGGCCAGAACGCGCCCGACCGAGTGGCCTGGTTCGCGCCCGGTCGACCCAGTCCGCGATAGTCTCCCGCCAGGGACAAGTCCTGGCAGGGAAACGAAGCCCAAATGAGGTCGGGTGCGCCTGGGAGTTGTTCAACAGAGAGCCCTGCGACGTCAGCGCACACCAGCGCGTCACCACCCCAGTTCTCACGGTAGGCTGCTGCTTTTTTCGGGTCGAAATCATTGGCGAAGAGGCAGCGCCAACCATCGCCCAGGCCGGCGCGCGCCATGCCGCCGCCGGCGAAGAACTCGTAAAAACCGAGTGGGCGGCGTTCCACTCAATCTCCCTCCGGCCAGAATGAACCCGCTATAGACGGAGTCTGCGCGACGCGCGAGTTCTCGTTGCGTTCTCAATCGAGGAACTCGCGACCACGCTTGTCACCCGTTGGAACGAGCCCATGCCCGACCATGAATTCGCGACGCCTCTCCCCCATCCGGGCGAGCATCTTCGCGAAGACTTCCGTCTGGTCGAACCGAAGCGCAGGCGCGAACGACCGCCTCCGAAAGGTCGTTTTCAAGCGGTGGCCCTCCGACGGCCCCTGACCCAATGCGGACTCGTTCGCGTCCTTACTGGACGGTGAGACGCGCCAGCCGCCCCACCCTGTTCACCTGCGACCTCGGCTAGACGGGGCCAGCCGGCGCCCGAGCGTGAGGAACGCCGCGAGCCCGACCGACGTCGCGACGGCGAACAGGGCGTACAAAGGCGAGTACCCATGTCCGCCAATCAGCAGTGCGCCGGCCAGAGCTGGGCCGAGAGCGCCGCCGATCGCCAAGGCGGCCGGCATCAGCACCGCCACATGGCCGCGCTCGTCGGCCGAGGCGATCATTCCCATCTGGTAGGCCATTGGGAAGTTCCACACGCCGACCGCCAGCACGACGCCGACCAGATAGCCAGCGAACCCGTGGCCCCACTGCAACGCCGCCACGCCCGCGACCGCCAGCACCATGCCGACCGCTAGCGGCTTGGCCCGTCCAAACCGGTCGCCGATGACGGCGGCGCCGATGCCTGCGCCGCCGCTCACCACGAGGGCGGCCATGAACGCACCCGAGGCGGCCTGATTGCTCACGCCGAAGGTTGGGGCGAGCTGGGTGAGAAACGCCCACAGGGCGGAGAGGCCGGCGAACGAGACGAACAGCCCGACCAGACCCGACCAGGGGGCCCAGTCGCGCAGCATGGCGGCGAGGCCCCCGCGGCGTCCCTTCATGGCGAAGCGCTCCGCCGGCGGTGTCAGGGCGCGGCCGGCGGGGAAGGCAGCCAAGGCGGCAAGCGCGACCACGCCGACGATCGCAGCCAGAGCGAGCGCTGCGCCCGAGAACCCCCAGCGCGGAATGGCGAAGCCGCTGAGGGTCAGGAGCGCCGCTCCGCCGAGGAACACCTCGGCCGCCAGCTTGATCCCGAAAGCGGAGTCTGGCCGGTGGTTCTCGGAGATCACGGCAATGCACAGCGTGTAGAGGACGCCCAGGCTGGCGCCAGCGATCACCAGCGTCGCCAGCAGCGCGCCGTAGGTTGTTGCAAGACCGCAGGCCGCCAGGCTGACAGCCGAAATGGCGATTCCACCCCCGGCGAGGGCTCGCCAATTGAACCGACCGATCCACTGATTGGAGGTGGCGGCCACCAGGGCGAATCCGGCCAGATAGCTCGAGCCCACGACCCCGAGTTGGCCAGCGTCGAAGGAAAAGCGCGTCGCCGCCGCGGTCAGCAGCGCCGGCATGACGTTGAAGAGCAGTGCGGCGGCGGCCGAGACCACGGACGCGGCGACGAGCACGCTGATCGGTTGGCGATAGAGGACCGGCCTTGGCGGGAGCGGGCGGACGACCTTGGCTGGCGCGGTGCGCGGCGACAGCGCCTCCGACGGCGGGATCCGCACCTTCAGGCTGGCGTAGCCTTTGGTGAAAGGGCTCGCGACATAGACGGGCTCGTCCATGACCTCGATCGTTGGGTAGCGCTCGAGGATCTCCTCCCAGATCACCCGCAACTGCATTTCGGCCAGCCGGTTGCCCATGCAGCGGTGGATGCCGAAGCCGAACGAGAGGTGATGGCGCGCCCGTTCACGGTCGATGATGTACTCGTCCGGGCGCTCGATGACCGTTTCATCGCGGTTGCCCGAGACGTACCACATGATCACCTTGTCGCCCTTGGCGATCCGCTTGCCGCCGAGCTCGGTGTCCTGTGTGGCGGTGCGCCGCATGTGGGCGAGCGGCGTCTGCCAGCGGATGGTTTCGGAGACCATCGATGGGATCAGCTCGGGATGCTCGCGGAGCTTATGGTACTGGTCCGGGTTCTGGTTCAGCGCCAGCACGCTGCCGGTGATGGTGTTGCGGGTGGTGTCGTTGCCCCCGACGATCAGCAGGAGGATGTTCCCGAGGTATTCCATGGGGGTCATGTCTCGGGTGGACTCGCCGTGGGCGAGCATGGAGATGAGGTTGAAGGCGGGTTCGGCGTTGACCCGCTCGTTCCACAGCCTGATGAAGTAATCGAGGCACTCCATCAGGACGGCGGTCTGTTCCTCCTCCGTCTCGACGAGCTCACCCGGCGCGGGGAACGTCGTGGCGACATTCGACCAGTAGGTCAGCAGGCGTCGGTCCTCGAACGGAAAGTCGAACAGCGTCGCCAGCATCTGAGTGGTCAGCTCGATCGAGACCTTCTCGACCCAGTCGAAAGTTTCGCCGACGGGGAGATCGTCCAGAATCGTCGCCGCGCGCGAGCGGATCAGGTCCTCCATCCGCGCCAGGTTGGCGGGCGCGACGATTGGAGAGACCACCTTGCGCTGGTGGTCGTGCTTTGGGGGATCCATCGCGATGAACATTGGCAACGCCGGCGCGTCGCCACTGCCTTCATCGTAGATCGAGATGCCTCCTAGTCCGATGTCCGAGGAGAACACGTCGTGGTTCGTCTCGACCGCCATGATGTCGTTGAACTTCGTCACCGACCAATAGGGGCCGAACTGACTGTCACGGCAGTAGTGGACCGGGTCTTCGCGGCGCAGGCGCGCGAAGTAGGGCCAGTGAGTGTTGGTCCGCCAAAGCTCGAGCTTGCTGACGTCGATCTCTTCGATCGGCAGCGCGTAAGCGTCGACGATGGACTGAGGGTGGCGGGCGTCGTCAGCCATGGCGGGCGCTCCTGTTGGATCTGTTATCGCCGCGACGCGGAGCTTCGCATCCGAGCTTCTCGATGGTTGCGAGCGCCGACGCCCCGGAGCTTGGCGCGGTCGAGATCGGCCAGCAGGTGAATGGGGTCGATCATCTGCCCGTCGACCTCGACCCATCCCATGTGATTGGAGCCGGCCGACCAGCCGAGCAGCCGTTGGATCGGCTCGGGATAGCTCGCGACCTCCGCGAACGTCAGCGACAGGTACATGTTCTCTTCCTGGCGGACGTGCGAAGCGTCTAGCGCAAGACCGACGGCGGTGCGGTGCTCGTTCCCGGTGACGTTGGCGCCGCCGGCGTGGAAAGTCGAGCCGAGGAAGATCAGCGCCGATCCGGCTCTCATGATGGTCGGGATCGCCTCGGAGCGCTCGGGCTTGCGCTCGTCGTCCCAGAGGTGACTCCCGGGGATGACCAGAGTGCCGCCATTGTCGGCGGTGAAGTCCGAAACGGCGCAGATGATCTGGACTCGGCCCTCCCGACCGCCGGTGGGGTGGCGCCACATGAAGGCGGTGTCGTCTCGGTGCAGGGGCTGGGCCGGCTGACCGGGGCCGATCTGAATGGCCTGGGTGACGCCGATACGGACGTCAGCGGCCAGCGTCAGGCGATGTTCCCCAACCCACACCTCGCGCGAGCGGCAGAGGAAACGCTCGGCAGCCGGCAGGTAGAGCGGATGGGTGGCGATCTGAGCGCAGTGGCGGGTGTGGGCGAAGAGGGCGCTGAGCCGCCGGGTATGGTAGCCTGAGAAGCCGTCGCGCCCGATCGGCTGGCGCTCCATCAAAGGCAACAGGTCCCGGCGCAGACCGTCGAGCGTCTCAGAAGCGAGAAAGCCTTCGATCACCAAGCCGCCGTCACGCTCCAGAGCGGCCACCACGTCTTCAACGTGGGCATCGCCGGCGAGTCTCGACAGCTCAGCCATCTATTCCTCCCGTTTGCGTCCGTTCGGTCAGTCCAGGGCCGAGCCCGCGACCGCGACAGCCCGCACCTCCACGAGGAGGCCCAGGACCGCGAGCTGGGTCGTTCCCACCGCCGTCCACGATGGGAAGTTCCTTGGGAAGTAGCGGTCCTTGACGGCGCTGAACGGCGCCATGTCGCCCTGGAGGTCGATGTGGAATGTGGTCAGTTCGACCACGTCGCCGAGACTGGCGCCCGCTTCGGCGAGCACGGCTTTCAATCCCTCGAACGCCAGCTCGGCCTGGGCCGCCATGCCGGCGGCCGGCCGGAAGTTCGCATCGAGCCCGACCTGTCCGGAGACCCAGATGGTGTCGCCCACCCGCGTCGCCTGGGCGAAGTGGAACCGGTCGTACATCGCCTGCGCCGCCTTCGGCACGATGACCGAGCGCTGCTTGGACCCGGACGACATGGCGGGGCTCCCTATCGGATCTGCAGGAAAGCCGGCGAGCGGAACGGGTCACCATCCTTCAGGTGCGCCAGTTCTTCGGAGAACAGGATGCCCTGCCGGGGATAGCCGGAGCGGCTTTGCTCAGGCAGCGAGCGGAAAGTGGCGTCGTCGCCGAAGAACCGCAGGACCAGAGTGTGGCGGTTCGGGGTTTTTGCATCCACCGGCGCGCCGCCGTGCAGACAGTGCGGATGGAGCATGATCACATCGCCCGGCTGAACGCCGTAGGAGACGATCTCCCAGGACATCGGATCGGCCTTCCGTTCCGCCTCGATATCGGGCAGCCGCGGCCAGTGGTCGCCACCGTGCAGCGGTTTGGTCGGGTCGTCGGGGTCGGTGAAGGTCGTGCCGTCGTAGGTGATGCCATGGTGGGAGCCGCGCACGACTTCGATCGCATTTGCCCTCGGCAGCGGTTCGAAGCTGATCCAGAGGTTGGCCCAGTGCTCGCCGGTCCAGGGCAGGTAGGAGGTGTCCTGGTGCCAAGGCGAACGGCCCGCCTTGCCACCTTCTTTGCCAAAGATCTCCTCGGCGAAGAACCAGACGTGCTGCGAGCCCCAGACCTGCGCCAGCGCATCGGCGAACACCCTCGAGTTCGCGAGCGCCTGGTACCGAGGCTGGGCCGCTGGATTGGAATTGTCGTTGATTGTCTTGTGCTCGGTCCCGTCGAAAATGTTGAAGGCGAACGGGCCGGGGTTGGCGACGCTCCAGTCGTAGTTGGCGCGGCACTTCGCCAGCATCTCGGCGTCGAGCAGCTGCTCCAGCTTGACCAGGCCGTCGGCGCGGTAGGCGGCCCTGAGCGCGCTCCAGTCGGTGACGGCGGCGGTCGTCTGAACGTCTTCGGTGATGGTCATTCTGCCTCTCCAGAGCGTTGCAGCGTGGCGATCAGGCTTTCAGCCGCGCGACGGGCGTCGTCCCGGCGGCCAGCACCGGGGCCGATGAAGGTCAGCCACCAGTGCTGTTCGCCGAGGCACGCCAGCGCGTAGCCGACCCACTGACACTGACCGCGGTCCGCCTGCGGAAAGCAGGCGGCAAGTTCGTCGACGACGGCGGCGATCCACACTTCCCACATCTCGGACAGCATCGCCGCGACGGTCTCGTCGTGGCCGGCCAAGGCGTTGATTTCCGCCTGGACGATCAGGTCCCGTTGCTCGGTAAAGTTCGGCCCATTCACCGTGAAATCGACCAGCGTCCGCCGTCTGGCCGAGAGCGAAAGGCCCTTGCGGCTCTCGGCCATGTTGCGGATGGCGGCGCTGACGATGTGCTCGATCACAGCGCGGCTGAGCGCCTGCATGTCGCCGAAATAGTGGAACACCAGCGTGCGGCTGACGCCGAGGGCGTGTGCGACCTTGTCCACCGTCGCCCCCGGCATCCCATAGGCGCGGATGCACTCGACGTAGGCCTCGATGATTTCGGCCCGCCTGGCGAGCGCAATGCTGGGGCGGCCACGGCGCCGGACGGCCGGCTGGGGTTCCGCTGAAAGCTGCAGGCTGGCGTTGGGACCGCGCGGCATCACTCACCCACTAATTAATTGACTGAGTAAACAGTCAAACAATTATGATGTCAAGCGCCGTCGCCAGCAAGCAGGCGGCCGAGCTCCTGGTCGAGCTCGCCCATCGCCGCGACGGCCTGCGGGCGATCGTCTTGCGCACCTCCCGCTTCTTCCCCGAAGCCGACGACGATCCGGCCATCGCTGGCGCCTACGCGCCGGACAATGTCCAGGTCAACGAGCTGCTCTACCGGCGCGCCGACATCGCCGATGTCGCGCAGGCCTGCCTCGTCGCCGCGGAGCGCGCGCCGGTGCTCGGCTTCGGCCGCTACATCGTCTCGCCGACGACGCCGTTTTCGCGCGGCGACCTGGCGGAGCTGAGGAGCGACGCGCCCGCGGTCGTGCGCCGGCTCTTCCCCGAAGCCGAGGCGGTGTACGCGGCGCGCGACTGGCGCATGTTCCCCTCGATCGATCGCGTCTACGTCAACGCGCGCGCCCGCTCGGAGCTGGGGTGGGAGCCGCAGGTCGATTTCGCCCGCGTGCTGGAGCGCCTGGCCGCCGGCGAGGACTTCCGCAGCCCGCTGGCGCGGGCGGTGGGAAGCAAGGGCTATGGCCCGAGGTGATCCGACACCAGAGCGGCGCGCTCTCAGCGAAAAGCCCTGGGTCCTTGGGTCCTCGCCCTGCCCCCCCCACCACTCGGGCTCCGCCCTCGTGGTTCCCCTTCCCCGGTTCGCAGGGGAGGAGAAACTCGGCCCGGAACGAGTGGAGAGGGTCGGCGCCGCCCGTTCGCAGGCGCAGCTATTTGCTCGCCGTATCGGCAGGGGCCGGGTCGTCGGCCGCGCCTGTCTTGGCAAGGTGCAGCTTCTTGAAGGCGTGGTCGAAGCTCGCCTCGTCGGACGGGGCCATGTTCGCCTCGCCGATGAAGAAGCCCATCTGGACCGAGCCCTTGACGTAATAGGTTTCGCCGGGGTCGACCTCCAGGTGGAGGACGTTGTGGTTCTCGGTCGCCGCCGTATAGGTGTGCGGCCCGGGGTCGGCGACCTGGACGAAGTAGGCGCCGTTGGTGAGCTTGCCCAGGGCGACGCCATTCTCGCGCACGTTGAACCAGATGACCGCGCCGCGCAGCGACGAGGGGCGGAAGAAGACGACCTCGCCCTTGCCCGCGGGCGGCGGCGGGATCGCCGAGGCGGGAACGGGCGCATTGGTCGCCACCGGCGGCGGCGGCGGCGTCGGCGAGGCGGTCGCGGACGCCGGCGGGGCGGCGGTGGCCGGCGCCGAGGGGATGGGCGCGGCGGCCGGCGCCGGGCTCGGTGCGGGAGTGGGCGCCGAGGCAGCCGGAGAGGCGGGCGCCGGAGCGTCGCCGGCTTGGGAGAGCGCCGGCCCCGCCGTCAGGGCGGTGGCAATGCTCAAGGCGAGGAGGCGTGGTTTCATGACGGCTTTCCTTGCGGGGTCGTTGGCGCGGGCGGCGTGGCCGGAGGCGACGGAGGCGGCGTGTCGGGGGGCAGGACGACGTCGTCGGCGATCCTGGCGCTCGCCCGCGTTCCGGCCGGATACTCGACGTTGCCGCCGGGTATGAGGATCGCCAGCACGCCGGCGTAGGGGACGGCGCTGGCGACCACGGCCGTGGTGGCGTGGTCGCGCCCCTCGCCGCCCAGGCGCAGGGCGTCGAGGCGGACGCGAACGCCGTCGACATCGATATAGCGGGCCGCCAGCACCAGTTTGGCGGGCCTGCCGAAGGCGCCGCCCGGAGCGGCGTCGATGACCTCGCCAGCGCCGTAGGCCCCGGCCGCGATCATCGTGCGCCCGTCGACGACGACGGGCTCGGCCAGGCGCAGGAAGAAATGATCGCCGCGATGGTCGGTCTTGGTTCCGACCGGCTCGGCCAGCTCGACTGTCACCATGGTTCCGGCGGCCACCCGCCGCGGCTCGCGCGGGGCGCTGGCGACAGGGGCGGGTTTGGCGGCCGGCGGCGGCGGGGCCGGCTGGGCTACTGCAACCGTTGCCGCGACGACCGCCGCAGCCAGCGTCCCAAGACGCGCCGCTCCCGTCAGCAAGCCTGGCATGAGCCCCCTCTTGGGAGGCACCCTAGGCGCGCGCCCGGGCGCGGGCAAACCGTTTCGGGCCCGGCATTCGCCCCGACGCTGAAGCTTGGCGGAGGGGCATGACGCCCTCCCGCCTCCCCGCGCCGCGCGGGGGAGGGAGGCATGCTCTCATCCGGCCGGCCAAAGCGTGAGCGGATATCGGCTGGCAATGGCTGCGAAGTCTTTGTCTGCGGAAAGCATCGCCAAGTCGTTGCGGATGCACAGGGTCGCCAGCAGGGCGTCGATGGTCGACACCTGCAGGCCTTTGCGCCGGCATCCGTTTCGCAGGTCGGCCGCCTCGATGTGGTCGTCGCGCCCGGGAACCAGGAACGCGAGGGCGGAGAAGCGGTCGATTATCTGGTCACGCAGTCGAGGTCCGGAAAAGCCCTGGAGGAGTTCCTGCAAAACCAGTCCGGTCGTGAGGATCGGCTCGCCCGAAGTCAAAGCCCGTCTGAGTTCAACGACGCGGGAATCGTCTTTCTGGCCGTCCCGTCTGAGCGCCAGGGACCACACGCTGGTGTCGACGAAGAGGCTCAATCCCGCGAGCGCGCCTTCTTGTAATCGAAACTGTCGTTCCAATCGAGCCGCCCGAACAGGTCCAGGAGCCGCCTCTGGCGACGCCTCGCCACGAACTCCTCGAGCGCCCGGGTCACCGCCGCCCTCTTGGTCTTCTCGCCGCTGATCCTCAGGGCGGCGTCGATCAGAGCCGGGTCAATCTGCAGGTTGGTAGCCATGTGTGATTCTCGACACATAGCGCCACACACCCTCATCGGCAAGCCTTGCGCCCTGATGGGAGAGCGGCGGGACGAATGCCAGGCCGGGCGGTCGATCGCGCCGGTGGCTGGCCCCACCGCGCCGCGTCGCTCGCTCCTCTAGCCCCGGGTCGGCGTCCCCGGCGCCGGGAGGCGCTTGCCGGTGATGCGGTCGATATCGAGCTCATAGACCGCGATCAGCGGCAGGCGGGGGAAGACGCCCTTGGGCCGGCCGGTGAGGGCCGCCCCGTACTTGGCCAGCAGGCGTTCGCAGAAGCGCCGGCGCTCGCCGGGATCTTCGACAACGGCGATCCGGCCAAAGGCGATGACGCTCTCGTAGGAGACGGAGGAGTCGCATTCGGTCGGGCCATAGGCGAAGACGTCGCCCGCAGAGTCGACCTCGAAACAGGCCCTGGCGCCCCCCTCGACATTGGCGCGCAGATGGCCGCGCGCCGCCGTCTGGTGGAGCTGGACGCGCCGGCCGGCGACGACGAAGAGGAGCGGGACGACGTAGGGCTCACCATCGGCGCTCACCGTGGCCAGGCGGCCGACGAAGCTCCGTTCGAGGAAGACCCAGGCTTCCTCGTCGGTGAGCTGGCGATCGGTTCGCCGCAGCTTCAGTGGGGCGCTCATGTAGGGCGGGAGATAGACAGGAAAGCCCAGGTTGAGGAGGGCCCGGCGGCCGGGCGACTACCGCGCCGGGACTGTAGCCGGGGCCGGCGCTGGCGCGGCGGCCGGGGCGCAGGGCTCGAGCCGCCACTGGTACTGCTTGGCGTCGGCCCGCCACACCCACTCGCCGCAGGCCTGCGGGCTTGCGGCCGCCTCGCCGGTGGCCGGGCCCAGGTCGTAGTCGCCGTCGTCGTACACGGGCTCGTCGTAGGAATAGGCATAGCCGACCGGCCCGTACCAATCGGCCCAGCCGGGATAGTCCCAGTACCAGGGCCAGGCGGTGAGGCCGAAGGCCAGCCCCAGGCCGAAGAAGCCGAAGTCATCGTCGTCGTGGAAGCCGTGGCGCCCATGCCAGCCATGCCAGCCGCTGGCGCCAGAGGACCCGAAACGCGCCCCGGCCGCGCCGAAGCGCGTGGCCGTTGGGCTGCGGACGAAAGGCGAGCCATGCTGGAAGCCGCCGGGGCCGGCGCTCATCGGGGCCGACGGCCCGCGTCCGCCCGACTCCGGAGCGGCGCCGCCGCCGAAACCGCCTCCGCCGCCACCCCAGTGGCCGTGGGCGAGCGCCGCGGTGGGCGAGGCAAGGGGCGCGGCGACGATCGCGACCATGGCCGCGGCTTTGGCGAAAGTCTTCATGCCGGCCTCCGGTATCGGCCCTCGCACGATTGTTCTAAGGGAGATGACGGCGCCGCCGCAAGCGGCTGCCCTCGTTGAAGGTTTTGGAGTCCGCCTGGATGAGGAGGAGGGCCGTCGCCATGCTCCTGGCCGCCGGGCTTGCCGCGCCGTTCGGCGGCGCGGCCCAGGCCGCGCCGCCGGCGGCTGCGGAGGCGCGGCCGTCGCCGGCGCTGCAGCGCCTGCACGAGGCGCTGGGTCTTTCCGCCGCCCAGGAAAGCGCCTGGCGCGCCTTCGCCGCCGCAGCCGGGCCCGATCCGGCGCAGATCGCCCGCCATCGCCAGGCCGCCGACATGGTGGCGAGCCTGCCGGCCCCGCGCCGCGCCGACCTGATGGTGGCGGTGATGCGCGCCGACCTGGAGGCGGCGCAGCGGCGGGCGGCGGCGATTACGGCCTTCTACGGCGTGCTGACGCCGGCCCAGCAAGCGATCTTCGACCGCCAGACGGCGCCGCCCCGGGACGGGGAGCGCTAGTGTGGTGGATTCGAAGTTCGCATGCTCTCCGGGGAGGCCTCAAGTGGCGAACTTCGAATCCGTAAATCACACTAGACTCATTGGCTTGCTGGTGTCCGATCGAGTCCGAAGTTGGTTGGACGCGGGCCCCGAACACCTGCGAACTTCGGACTCGGGACACTAGCCGTGAGGGTGATCGTCAGCGGCGGCTGCGGGACGCTCGGCCGGGCGGTGGCGCGGCAGCTGCTCGAACGCGGCGACGCCGTCGCCGTCGTCGATCGCGCCGAGCACGCGCCTGCGGACCTTGGTGGCTGCGCCCTCATCGGCGGGGTGGACCTCACCGATCCGGGCGAGGCGCGCGCGGCGGCGGACAAGGCCGCGGCCGCGCTCGGCGGCCTGGAGGCGGTGGTGAACATCGCCGGCGGCTTCATCTTCGAGACCCTGGCGGGCGGCTCGGCCGAGACCCTGAAGGCGATGTTCGCCATGAACGCGCTCACCGCCTACAACCTGACCGCGGCCAGCGCCGAGCGACTCCCCAGGGGCGGGCGCATCGTCAACATCGGCGCCGGCGCGGTGGGCGGCGGCGGGGCCGGCATGGGTCCCTACGCCGCCTCCAAGGCGGCGGTGATCGAGCTGACGCGCTGCCACGCCACCGAGCTCGCTTCGCGCGGCATCACCGTGAACGCAGTGCTGCCCTCGATCATCGACACGCCCGCCAACCGCGCCGCCATGCCCAAGGCCGACCGTTCGAGCTGGGTCGCGCCCGAAGCCATCGCCGAGGTGATCGCCTTCCTGCTGTCGCCGGCTTCGGGCGCCATCACCGGTGCGCTGATCCCGGTCGCCAATCCGGGGTAACCATCGCAACCGTCATCCCCGGGGCGGCCATGCGGTCGATCTCGGGGCCCATGAACATTGATCTCCGCCGGTGTTCATGGGTCCTCGGGATGCGCTCCGCGCCCCCGAGGATGACGGTGGAATAAATCAGACCGTCGGCCGGTCCTTGAAGCCGACGCTGCCGTCGTCTTCGGCCGGGGCGCGCTCGAGGCCGCGCACCAGGGCGGCGGAGGGACCCGAACGGCAGGCCTTCTCCAGAGAGGCGAGCGCGGTTTCGGGGCCGATGGCGAGGATCTCCACCGAGCCGTCGCGGCGGTTGCGCACCCAGCCGTCGAGGCCGAGGAAGCGCGCCTGCCGCGTCGTCCACCAGCGATAGCCGACGCCCTGGACGGCGCCGCGGACGACGAGGCGGACGGCAGCCCGGGCCATCAGCGCCGGATGAGCCAGGCGATGAGGGTCACCACCGCGCTGACGATGAGGCAGGTGGCGATCGGGGCGTAGAAGGTGAAGCCTCCGCGCCGGATGACGATGTCGCCCGGAAGGCGCCCGAAGCCCAGGCGTGAAATCGCTGGCCACAGCGAGCCCACGCCGAGGATGACTGCGCCGATGGCGATGAGCCACTTCTGTGGGGCGGGCGTGGGGGCGGAGAATAGGGGGACGCCAGCGGGCACGATACCCGCCAACGCAAGCCCCCCGGCCAGCTCAGCTTGCTATGACTCCAGCTTGCACGACCGACACCGTAAACCCCACCTTCCCATTGCTGTGCCCCAGCCCGCGCCTCGGGCGCGGGCGTTCCTCGCGGCGATCGCCGCTGGCGATCGCATCGAAAACGCGAGCACGTTTTCGCGCTCGTCACCCCCTTCCGCCCCCTTGAGGGGGCGGACAACACCGGGTTGGGGGACATGATACCTATCCCTGGCGGAGTTCGGGACGCGGCGAGATCAGCGTTGGGGACAGGTGTCATGTCCCCAATCCGGTCAGCGCCGCCCACTGCGCGTCCGGCTCGGCGGCGTCGATGCGGGGCCAGTCGCCGGCCTGGCTCCCGAGCCAGGTGAGCTGGCGTTTGACGTAGCGCCGGGTCTCCTGCCTGGCGCGCGCCAGCGCCGCTTCGAGGCTCAGCCGGCCCTCGAGGTGCTCGGCCAGGGCGGCGACGCCGAGCGCCTTCATCGCCGGCAGGTTCGGCGCCAGCCGGCGAGCGAGCAGGGCCCGGACTTCGTTCAGGGCGCCTTGGCCCATTATGCGCTCCAACCGCGCTTCGCAGCGGCCGTAGAGGATTTCGCGCGGCGGGGTGAGCGCTACGGCGCGCCAGGCGCCGGTGGGAAGGGGAGGTTCCGTCTTGCGCTGCAGCTCGCTGAGCGCCGGGCCGCCCGCCATGGCCACCTCCAGCGCCCGGGTCAGCCGCTGGCGGTCGCCCGGATTGATGCGCGCGGCCGCCGCCGGGTCGATGCGCGCCAGGCGCAGGCGGAAGACGGCCTCGCCCTCGGCCTCGAAGAGGGCGCTGGTCTGCGCCCTGACCTGGGGCGGGATGGCCGGCGCCGGGGCGAGCCCACGAGTGAGGGCGCGGAAATAAAGGCCCGTGCCGCCGACGACGATCGCGAAGCGCCCGCGGGCGCCGATGTCCGCCAGGGCCGCCAGGGCCGCCTCGAGCCAGCGGCCGACGCTCCAGGCCTCGCCCGGATCGGCGACGCCGACAAGGTGGTGCGGGACGGCGGCGCGTTCAGCCGCCGACGGCGCGGCGCTGAGGACCTCGAGGCCGGCGTAGACCTGCATGGAGTCGGCGCCGACGATCTCGCCGCCGACGGCGCGCGCCAGGCGCAGCGCCAGCGCCGACTTGCCGCTTGCGGTAGGCCCGCCGATCAGCCAGATGCGCGCTGGCGCCATGCTGCTCAGCCTCACCCTGGTCGCCCCGGACTTCGACACCCTGCAACTGGCCCTGCCGGCGGCGCTGGAAGCGGTGGCAGGGGCCGGCGAGCCGGTCAAGGATACGGCCCTGCTGGGCGAAGGCGCCGCCGATATCCTGGCGGAAGGGCCCGACCCGATGCGGCTGCGCGACATCGCCGCCGAGCGCCTGGCGAGACTCCCGGTCGACTTCTGCGTCCAGGCGGCGGAGGGGCGCAGGAAGAAGCTGCTGGTGGCGGACATGGATTCGACCGTCGTCTCGGTGGAGTGCCTGGACGAACTGGCAGACTATGCCGGGCTGAAGGACGAGATCGCCGCCATCACCGAACGCGCCATGGCCGGCGACATCGCCTTCGAGGGGGCGCTGCGCCAGCGGGTCGCCAAGCTCGAGGGCCTGGCCCTGGAGGCGCTGGAGACGGTTATCGCCGAGCGGGTGCGCCTCAATCCCGGCGCGCGGACGCTGGGCCGAACCATGGCCGCGAACGGGGCGCGATGCGTGCTGGTCTCCGGCGGCTTCGACGTCTTCACCGAGCGCGTAGCGGCCGCGGCCGGATTTCACGCCCACCACGCCAACCGCCTGCTGCACGACGGGACCCGCCTTACGGGCGAGGTGGCCGAGCCGATCCTGGGGGCGCAGGCCAAGCTCGAAGCGCTGCGGGAAGAGGCGGCGGCCCTGGGCATCGGCCTCGGCGAAGCGATCGCGGTGGGAGACGGCGCCAACGACCTTCCCATGATCCGGGCGGCGGGCCTGGGGGTTGCCTATCGTGGCAAGCCGAAAGTGGCCGCCGCCGCGGCCGCGCGGGTGGACCACTGCGACCTGACGGCGCTGCTCTATTTCCAGGGCTACGGCGCGGAGACGTTCGTGGCGTGAGCCGGCCCTTTCAGATCGAAGCCAGGGACGATTTCACCGCCGCCGAGATCGAGGCGCTGGAGGACCGGCTGTACGAGCACAACAAGACGGCCGTCGGGCGCGACGACGGGCGCTGGATCGGCTTTACAGTGCGCGGCGAAGATGGGGCCCTCATCGCCGCGGTCGCCGGCTACACCTGGGCCGGCTACAGCGAGGTCCGCCAGGTCTGGGTCGACCCGGCCCATCGCCGCCGGGGCTGGGCCCGCCGGCTGATGGAGGCGGCCATCGCCGAGGCCAGAGCGCGCGGCTGCGAGACAATGTTCCTGGCGACCTACGACTTCCAGGCGCCGTGGCTGTACCGCGCCCTCGGCTTTACGGAGGCGGCGCGGATCGACGGCTGGCCGCCGGGGCACGCCAATTTCATCATGCGCAAGGACCTTAGGTGAGGCGCCTGCCGGCGATCGCCGCCGTGGTGTTCGACATGGACGGGCTGCTGATCGATTCCGAACGCGCCGTGCGCGCGGCGATGATCAAGGTCGCCGTCGACTTCGGGGCCGAGCTGCCCGATCCGGTCTTCCTCTCCATGGTCGGGACGACGATCGAAGCCAGTCGCGCCATCGCCACGGCGCACTTCGGCGGCGACTTCGACCTAAAGTCTTACGAGGCGGCGGTGGACGAGGAGATCGAGCGCGAGCTGGCCGGGCGCGAGATCCTGAAGGAAGGGGTGCTGGAGCTGCTCGACCATCTCGAGGCGCGCGCCATCCCGAGCGCGGTGGCGACGTCCTCCGGGCGCGATACCGTCGAGAAGCGCCTGGCGGGGGTCATCGGCCGCTTCGACGCGATCGTGGCGCGCGGCGACTACGCCCGCGGCAAGCCCCATCCCGACCCCTACCTCGAGGCCGCCCGGCGCCTGCGCGTGGATCCCGGCCGATGCCTGGCCCTGGAGGACTCGCACCACGGCGTCGTCGCCGCGCACGCCGCCGGCATGACGACGGTCATGGTTCCCGACCTGCTGCCGTCGACGCAGGAGATCGAGGCGCTGTGCTGGGCGGTGGCGGCGAGCCTCAAGGACGTCAGAGCCATGCTGGCCTGAAGGGCCGGAGCCCGGCGGCGAGCAGTCCGGCAAGCGCGCGGGGCCGTTCGCCGCGCATCGTAGCTTCGACCAGGCCGGTGACGATGCGCAACGGACCTGCGAACCAGTCATAGCCTGGCGGCAGGTCGAGGCCGGCGGCCCTCGAGACGAAGGCTTCGAAAGCGTCTCGGCCGGCGCCGCCGACGGCCAGGACCCGCGGCAGCATCGAGGCCGACGCCGGCGTCTTGACGGTGGCGCTGACGACCTCTGGCAGCAGGAGATCGGCGTACCCCGCCTCCTCGGCGCGCTGCGAAGCGACGGCATGGTCCTTCAGCGCCACGAGGTCGTCGAGGCTCTGGCAACGGCGGCTGTGAACGCCGTAGTTGTTGGTCTGGTAGCGGAACGGCTGGACCTTGCGCTCGCCCAGGACCAGGGCGGGCTCGCAGCCGGGCCGGACGAGCGTGACCGTCCGCTGCGCGATCTTGAACATCGGCGTCACCACCGCATCGGGCTGCGCCTCGAGGGCGGCGATCATCTCGCCCAGCCTGGGGGCGAGGAAATCGTCGTCGTCGTGGAAGTAGAAGTAGTGCGCGCCGGCCGCCGCCAGGCGCGCCGCCACGCCCAGCTGCTCGTAAGCGACGCGCTGCGCGCCCCGCACCGCCGCGGCGCTGGCGCCCGAGGCTTCGGCCAGGACGGCGCGGAAGGTGAAGAAGTCGATGGCGAAGGTCGCGTTCCACTTGCCGATCAGGGCCTCGAGCTGGGCCGGAAACCCGCGGATGGCGTGGTCGGGCAGGTAACGGCGAGGATCGATCTCGAGGCCGGCGCGAAAATCGCGCGAAAGCTGCTCCCAGGCGGGGGACTGGCGCCGGACGAGGACGGCGGTGGCCATAGGCCGCGATCTAAAGCGGAATCCGCTCAGGTTGAACCGAATGGATCCTCCCCGCGCTGGCGCGCAGGCGAGGATTTCGGCCTAGCGGCCGGGCGGGGGCCGGACCAGGTACCGCAACCATGGGCTGTCCGGCGAGAGCACCAGGACGGCGGAGCCGTCGGCCAATGTCTTGCGGTAGGCCTCCATCGACCGCCAGAAGGCGGCGAATCCGGGGTCGGCGCCGAAGCTCTGGGCGTAGATGCGACCGACCTGCGCCTCCTGATCGGTGGCGATCGCGGCCGCCTGCCCGGTGGCCTGGGCCAGGGCCTCGGCCGCGGCGGCCTTGCCCTTGGCGTCGATGGCGCGCGCCTGCGCCTTGCCCTCGTCCCGCATCTGGTCGGCTTCGCCCGAGAAGCCTTGGGCCATGCGCGCCTGGATGGCCTCGCCCTCGCTGGGCGTCGGAGCGATGTCGGCGACCTGCACCGCATCGATGGCGACGCCGAGGCGCGCCGCCTGAGCCTCGTCCCGGGTCAGGGCAAGCGCCTTGCCGTCGATGGCGGCGCGATCGCCGCCGAGGATTTGCTGGTAGCTGGCGGACGCCAGGGCCGCATGGGCGGCGGCGCCGAGCATGGGCGTGAGCCGGTCGGCGAGCGCTCGCTCCGAACCGACCGAGCGCACGAAGCCCAGGGCATCGACGATGCGGTAGCGGACGATGGCGCCGGCCGCGAGCGGCCGGCCGTCGGCGGACACGGCGCTGAAGCCGTCGCGGGCCAGCCACAGGCTGCGCCGGTCCAGCCGGATCAGCGAGTCGACGAAGGGCGCCTTCAGCTGCAGGAAGGAGCTTGCGCCGCCGTCGACGACGCGGACCGGCGCGCCCAGCCGCATGACCACGATCTGCTGGTCCTGCGGCGCCAGGAAGAGGGAGCCGGCCGCCAGCACCCCGATGACGAGGACGCCGGCGGCGATGGCGAGCGCGCCCCTTCTCATCGGGGCGCCTTGTCCCCCGGGGGCGTCGGCAAGGGTCGGACCTGGACCGGCGCGGTCCCCTGGGACGGGGTGATGGCGACACCGTGGGCGTCGACGACGATCTTGCGGGAATGGGCGAGGATGGCCTCGAGCGTCTCGGCGTAGATCCGCGATCGGGTCAGGTCGGGATTGGCGCGCCAGGCGGCCAGGGCGCCGGCGAACCGCGCCACCTCCGCCTGGGCCTGGGAGACCGCCTGGGCTCTGGTGGCCTCGGCCTGGGCGATCACCACCGCGCCTTGCGACTGCGCATCGGCCAGCGCCTTCTTCGACCGGTCGCCGGCCGCGTCCCGATCGGCGGCGGAATCCTGGGCGGCGGCGGAGATGTCGTCGAAGGCGGGCGCGGCGGCGGGCGCCGGGCCAGCGCTGCGGATGCGCACCGCCTCCACCTCGATGCCGGCGCCGGCGGCGGCAAGACCCTGCTGCAGGGTGACGGCGGCGCGCTCTTCGGCGGCGGCGCGTCCGCCGACCAGCAGATCACCGAAACTGACCCGCGCCACGGCTTGGCGGACGGCGTCTTCGGCCAGGACCTGCACCAGCCCGTCCGGGTGGCGGACGTTGCGAAGGTAGGCCCGCGGATCCTTCACCTTCCAATCGACCACGAAGCCCACGGCCGCCAGGTTGCCGTCGGCGGTGAGGACGACCTCGCGGCTGGCGGCGCCGGCGGTGTCGCCGCCGCCCACCACCGTCTCGTTGGCGCGGGCGACGCTGACCTTCTGCACAGCGCCCAGCGGCGCGGGGAGGTGATAGCCCAATCCCGGACCTGCCACGCCGGCGAAGGCGCCCAGGCGCGTGACCACGCCGGCCTGGTCCGCCTGGACGAGATAGACGCCGCTGGCCGCCCATCCCAGCAGGGCGGCGGCGATGGCGATCGGGATCGCGGCCGGCGGCGGCCCCCATCGCGACAGGCCATCCTGAAGCCGCCGGGCTTCGTCAGCGACGCGGCGGCCGACCCCGTCCAGGCGCGTCGGGCCTGCAGGCGGGCGGGACGGCGGGCTGCGTCGAGGCGGAACCCGCGGCCGGGCGCCGGTCTTGTCGGCAGGCGGCTCCGGGCCGGGTTCTTCGGCCGGCGGCGACCCCCAGGGTCCGTGATGATCGTTGCGAGCCATGAAGCGCGGGGAGCCTCGATCGCTCTTTAGGATAAAGGGCGCTTGCAAGGGCGCGGCCCGCCTCGGATATGAGGGAGGAGGCAGGTGAGCGCAATGGACCCCGACCCGCCGATCTCGGCGCTGACCGCGGCGCTGGACGGCGTCATCGATCCCAAGAGCGGGCTTGGCTTGGCGCGGGCGGGCCTGGTGCAGGCGCTGAGCTTTCGCGACGGACGGGCCGGCTTCATGCTGGAAGTCGCGCGCGAGGACGCCGCCCTCTACGCTCCGGTGCGCGAGGCGGCGGAAAAAGCGCTGGCCCAGGTTGCCGGCGTGACCCGGGCGCAGGTGGTGCTGACCGCCGCGGCCGGCGCCGGGACGGTGCGGGTGCGCCGGGGCGCGGCGCGGGTCAATCCCGATCCGCGCGCCCAGGTCCAGCAGATGCCGCCGGCCGAGCGCCTGCCGCATGTTTCCAAGGTGATCGCGGTGGCCAGTGGCAAGGGCGGGGTGGGCAAGTCGACGGTGGCGGTCAACCTCGCCTGCGCCCTGGCCGCCCAGGGCCTGCGCGTCGGCCTGCTGGATGCCGACATCTACGGACCTTCGGCCCCGAAGATGCTGGGGGTGAGCGAGCAGCCGGCCTACGAGGACGGCAAGCTGACGCCGCTCGAGGCGTTTGGGCTCCAGGTGATGTCGATCGGCTTCATCGTCGAGGAGGCCTCACCGATGATCTGGCGCGGGCCGATGGCCTCCTCGGCGGTGCGCCAGATGATCGCCGATGTCCGCTGGGGTACGGACGAGGCGCCGCTGGACGTGCTCACGGTCGACCTGCCGCCGGGGACCGGCGACATCCATCTGACGCTGGTGCAGAAGCTGGCGGTGGACGGGGTGGTGATCGTCTCCACGCCCCAGGAGCTGGCGCTCATCGACGCCCGCCGGGCGGCGGCCATGTTCGCCAAGATGAACCCGCCCGTCCCGATCCTGGGCGTCATCGAGAACATGGCCTATTTCCCCGATCCGGCGACCGGCGCTCCGATCGAGATCTTCGGCCGCGGCGGCGCCCGCCGCGAGGCGCAGCGGCTGGGCGTGCCGCTGCTGGCCGAGATCCCGATCGACATCCGCCTGCGCGAGGGCGGCGATGCCGGCCGCCCGCTCGCGGCGGTCGATCCCGAGAGCCCGACGGCGCAGGCGTTCGCCGAGGCGGCGCGGCGCCTTTCCCAGCTCTGAGCTTTCTCAGCCTTGGGACGCGGCGGCGACCTCGCCGTCGGCGATGGCGCCGGTGAGGGTCTCTTCGGCGGCGGCGGGCTCGAGCTCGTCGTCGCGCCGGGCCAGGGCCTCGCGGATGGCGCCGTGGCGCCGGGCGTCGAGCTTGTAACCGAAGAACAGGCTGCCGCCGAAGAAGACGAGGATGATCGGCGCGAACAGGTAGCACATCTCCAGGACGAAGATGGCGTGGGGCGTATTCACCGCGCCTTCCCTGCCGTTGTAGCCGGCCATCTGCAGGATCGGGAAGACGACGGTCACGGTGATGGCGACCCCGATCTTGGAGGTGGTGGTGACCATGGAGAACAGCAGCGAGGTCAGGTTGCGGCCCTGCTCGAGCCGCACCTCGTCGGCGACGTCGCTCACCATGGCCCGCACCAGCAAAAGGAAGGCGCTGGCGCAGAAGCCGACGGCGGTCATGCCGATGGCGGTCGGAAGGGCCTGCAGGAGCGTGTAGCCGGGCCATACGCGCGGCAGGATCATCAGGATGGTCTGGGTGACGGCGTAACAGACACAGGCGATCTGCAAGGTGCGGTGCTTGCCGAAGCGGTGCGCCTGACGTCCCCAGAACGGCGCGCCCACCAGGCCCGCGCCGATGTAGAAGATCAGCAGGAAGCCGACGTCGCGGATGTTGAAGCCCTTGGCGTCGTGAAAGAAGTAGACATAGAGCGGGGCCGTGGTGCCGGGGCCGAGCGTCAGCAGCAGGTCCGCGCCCATCAGCCGGCGCATGGTCGGCCGGCTGATCGCCGACCACCAGTCCTTGAGGCCATAGCGCTGTGGGGTGGGGCCGATCCGGTCCGGGGTGAACAGGGCGCAAATGACGACGGCGGTCGGGAAGGCGGCGATGAGCAGCCAGCCGACGAGGGGCATGCTGGCGCCCTTGCCGAGCACGACGCGGCCATGGGTGAAGAGCGGCAGCAGCAGCAGCGCCACCGAGCCGGTCACGGCCACGCCCTGGGTCCAGCCCCACAGGCGCGAGCGCTCGTCATAGGTGGGGGCGATGTTGGTCGACCAGGCCGACAGCGCCAGGTTCAGCACCGAATAGCCGGCGTAGGCGACGAACATCCACAGCGCCAGCGCCGGCACGCTGGCGCTGGCCTTGGGCAGCAGCATGAAGGTCCCGGCGATGATGATCGGCGCGCCCAGCAGGAGCCAGGGCCGGTAGCGGCCGATGGGCGTGCGCGTCCGGTCCATGACGACGCCCAGGATCGGGTCCAGGCTGATGTCCAGCAGCCGCACGATGAGAACGGTGAAGGCGACAGCGATGAACGGCAGACCGAGGCCGACGTAGAAACGCGGCACGTAGACGGCGAGCACCAGCAGCAGGCCACCCAAGGGGATGCCGGGGGTTGAGAAGGCGGCGATGATCGCGGCGGGCAGGCGCCGGGCGGGGCCTGGGGCGGGCTGGGCGGCGGTGGCGGCGACGGTCATGGGAACCCTCCCTCTACGCGGGTGATATTAGCCGGCCTCGGCCAGCGGGGCGGCGGCTGCCGCCGTCATCCCGGCGGCCGGAACCACGGCCGCATCCAGGGCGTCCAGGGCGGCCCGGATCTCACCATGGCGTTTGGAATCCAGCTTGTAGCCGATGTAGCAGGCGCCCCCGAGCATGACGCAGACGACCGGCACGACGAGGTAGATCCACTCCAGCCCGCGGATGGCCGCGGCGCTGTTGGCGGCGCCTTCACGGGCGGTGTAGCCCACCAGCCCCAGCAGCACGTAGGAGAGCCCGATGCTGAGGGCGCCGGCGACCTTCTGGGTGGTGGTGATCATCGAGAACAGCAGGCCCATCTGGCTCTTGCCTTGCTCCAGGCGGACGGCGTCGGAGACGTCGGCGACCATGGCCCGATCCAGGAGCGGGAAGGCGGCCGCCAGGAAGCCCAGGGCGAACATCAGAACCGCGGCGGGAGCGAAGGCGCCCTTGGGGAGGGCGAGCAGCAGCAGCAGCCCGACCGAGTAACCGGAGGCGGCGAGCCGCATCGTCTGGTGCTTTCCCAGCCGCATCGCCAGGCGCGCCAGGCCGGCGGCCCCGCAGACGCCGGCGAGAATGTAGATGAGCAGCAGCACCGAGGCGGTCTTGAAGGCGAAGCCGCGCGCGTCCTGGAAGTAGAAGAGATAGAGCGAGCTCATCCAGCCGGGGCCTAGCGCCAGGCAGAGGTCGGCGGCGATGATGCGGCGCATGTCCGGCCGGGAAACCATGCGCCAATAGTCCTTCAGGCCGAAGCGCTGGTGATGGTGGTCGCTCACCACCTTCTCGGGGGCGCTGAGCCAGGCCAGCAGAACCCCCGTCGGGACGGCGGCGATGACGAACCAGCCCATGACGCCGACGGCTGCAGCGCCGCTCTTGTCGGCGCGGCTGACCAGGACCGAAGGAAGCACGAGAACGGCGCTCGCCCCCAGGATGCCGACGAGCTGCAGCACCCCGAAGACGCGGGAGCGCTCGTGGTACCTGGCCGCGACCACCGAGGCCCAGGCGGCGTGCGACACCGCCAGGACCGAGAGGCCGGCGTAGAAGACGAGGACCCAGATGAGCAGGTAGGGATAGCCGACGCTGGTCTTGCGCTCGAAGAGCATGAATACGGCCAGGGCGAGCACCGGCACGCCCGCGGCCATCCACACGCGGTAGCGCCCGAGGCGGGTGCGCGTCCGGTCCATGAGCAGGCCGATCATCGGATCGACGCCGATGTCGATCAGCCGCACCGCCATGAAGGTGGCGCCCACTGCCGCCAGGCCCAGGCCCAGATGGCCGGCATAGTAGCGCGGCAGGTAGACCCTCAGGGCGACGGCCAGAGCGCCCAGGGCGACGCCGGGGGTGGCGAAGGCGGCCAGGGCCGGCAGAGGCAGGCGGTCGCGATCGGCGGCCGTGGTCACGTCACGCATCCTCCCCGAATGGCGCCCCGGCCAAAGAGAGCCGCAGGGCGGCCGCCGGCGCAAGGGAAAATAGCTGCGGCTCACGCCCGCAGGCGCAGGCCCATGGTGATGCGGCGCGCCGCGTCCGCCACGATCGGTCCGTTGGCGAGGCACACGGCCTCGGTCATGCGCGCGGCCGGCGCCGAAACGGTGATCGCCCCGATCGGCCGTTGCGCCGGATCGAAAATGGCCGCGCCGACGGCGTTCACGTCGGGCTGGTTGGACGACAGGTTGAGGGCGAAGCCACGCTCGCGCACAAGAGCCAACTCCGATTCGAGCGTCGCGAGGTCCACCGGTTGGCGGGTTCGGCCGGTGGTGAGCGGTCGCGACAGGTACTCCGATCTTTCGTCCGCGGGCAGGTTGGCGAGCACCGCCTTGCCCGAGCTGGTCCGGTGCAGCAGGGCCCGTCCGCCCAGCGGATTGAAGACCTGCACCGGCTTGATGCCGTCGAGGCGCTCGATCAGCACCACGCTGGCCCGCTCTCGCACCATCAGGTGGATGGTTTCCTCGGTGCGGCGGCGGACGTCCTCCATCACCGGGATGGCGATGGCCCGCAGGCCGCGCCCGGCCTCGATAGCGCGCCCGCCGACGACCAGGGCGCGGATCGACAGGCTCCAAGCGGTCCGCGCCTCGGCCGCAGGCTCGATCCAGCCGGCGCGCCGCAAGGTGGAGAGGGAGCGCTGCACCGTCGTCTTGGAAAGGCCGAGCCGGCGCGAAAGCTCGCTCACCCCGATCGGCTGGCGCCAGCCGATTTCTTCGAGAACTTTCAGCGCGACTTCGACCGACCGCATTGACTGCCTTTGTGACAAGGGCGCAATATCCGCGTCACGGCACATCGTTCCACGATGCGGTACAAGGGGCAAGCCGAATGAAGCGTCCGTGGCCTGGCGCCTGGCTGATCGTCCTGCTGGCGATGACGGCCGCGCCGCTCCTGGCGCGAGCCCAGGGCGAGCCCCGCCACGAGTACGTCTACATCCAGGCGACGGGCACCAGGAACATCTACGTCATCGACGCCACCACCTTCGCAGTGGTGCGCGAGATCCCGATCGGGGACCGCACCGACGATGTCATCGGCTCGCCGGACGGGCGGATGGCCTTCGCCAACGCCCAGATCTCGATCGGCAGCCCGCTGAGCCCGGCGATCAGCGAGGCCGGCAAGATCTTCGGCATCTCGACCGCGACCGGGAAGATCCTGTGGTCCACCTACGTCGAGGGCGTGCCCAACCACTTGGCCATCGATCCGACCGGCTCGCGCCTGTACGTGCCACTCTTCAACCGTGACTGGCTGCTGGTCCTGGACGCCCACTCGGGGCGGATCATCGACCGCTGGTACTCGGTGATCGGCAACCACGGCCTGGAGATGTCGGCCGACGGCAAGCGGCTCTACGTCGGCAACATGATCACCGACTCGATCTGGGTCTACGACACAGCGACCGGCAAGGTGGTCGACGACATCCAGGCGGGCGAGGCGGTGCGGCCGCTGAAGCTCGATCCGGACCAGACCCACATCCTCTACCAGCTGTCGCGCTTCCACGGGTTCAAGGTCCGCGATCTCGCGACCGGCCAGGTGCGCAGCGTGGACCTGCCGGCGCTGCCGCCGAACGCGCCCTGGCCGACGAGCATGCCGTTCACTGTCGACCACGGCCTCGCCTTCACGCCCGACCATAAGAAGCTGCTCGCCAACGGCTCCATCGGCGGCTACGTCGCCGTCTACAGCGTCCCCGACTACCGGCTGCTGGGCACGATCAAGGTCGGCTACGACTGCAACTGGATCGCCATCCGCGCCGATTCCAAGATCGCCTTCATCTCCAACCGCGCCGAGAACACGCTCTCGGTGGTCGATCTCGACGCAATGAAGGAGATCAAACAGATCCCGGTCGGCCAGGTGCCGCAGCGCCTGAGCATCATCGACGTTCCCGTTGCCGAGCATGTGGCGGCGCGCTGACCCCGACCGGCGCGCGCTCCTTGCGGCCGCCCTGGCCGCGCCGGCGCTCGCGCGCGCCGCCGAGGTGGATCCACGCCAGTACATCGAGCCGGGCGGCGAGGTGGACGTCAGCGGCTTGGCCCGGGGCGACTGGCTGATCGCGGTCGTTGACGACCAGCCGGTGTTCGTGCGCCGCCGCACTCCCGCCGAGGTGGCCGCGGCCCGCGCCACGCCAATGGCGGCGCTGCGCGACCCGGCGCGCGATGAGGATCGCGCTCCGGGGAAGGGCGAATGGCTGACGGTGAGCGGCCGGTGCACCCACGCCGGCTGCACCGTCATGGGGGGCCTGGGACCCTATCACGGCTGGATGTGCCTGTGTCACGGCTCGATCTACGACACCTCGGGGCGGGTGCGGTCCGGGCCGGCGCCGCGCAACCTCGCCGTCGTCCCGCATCGAGGACCGGCGGGCCGGCGCCTGACGTTGGCGGCGGCTTGAAGGAGGAAGAGCGGATGGGAAGGTTCGGCGCGGTGTCGGCGGTTCTGGCCGCGGTGTTGACGACTCTGAGCATCCCGTGCCCGGCGGCGGCGGCGGCGGCGCAGCGCTTCCCGGTGATCGCCCAGATCCCCGCCGGCAACGCCTTCTGGGACTACGCCGCCGTGGTCCCGCAGGATCACCGGCTCTACGTGTCGCGCGAGAACGGGGTCACCGCCGTCGATACGCGCACGCAGAAGGCGATCGTGCGCCTGGCGCCGGGCAAGCAGGTGCACGCCTTCGTGCCGCTGTCCGGCGGCCGGGCCCTGATCACCAACGGCGCCGCCGACACGGCGGTGATCCTGCGGCGCTCGGACGGCAAGACGCTGGCCACGATCGCGACCGGACACAAGCCGGACGGGGCCGGTTTCGATCCGGCCACGGGCCTGGTGCTGGTCTGCGACGGCATCAGCCACGACATCCTTTTCATCGATCCGCGCACCGCCAAGGTGGTCGGCAGGATCGCGGTCGAGGGCGAGCCGGAATCGCCGGTGTTCGACGGCGCCGGCCACGCCTTCCTGAACATCGCCGACAAGAGCGAGATCGCGGTCATCGACACCCGCGCCAAGACGATCCTGAAGCGTTATCCGCTGCCCGATTGCGGCGACGCCTCGGGTATCGGCCTGGACCAGGCGAGCGGCGTCATCCTCTCGACCTGCAACGACTTCAAGGCGGTGGCCACCGACTCCAAGTCCGGCCGCATCCTCGGGACCGTGCCGATCGCCAAGTACCCGGACGCCATGATCACCGATCAGGCGCGCCACCGCTTCTATGTGCCCTGCATCATCCCCGGCGTCCTCGTGGTCGTCGGGCTCGGACCCGACCGCGCGCCGCGCGTTATCGCCAAGGCGACAATGGCCCCCGGCGTGCACACCGGCGCACTCGATCCGACAAGCGGCCGGCTCTACCTGCCCGCGGGCCTCATCCAGATACCGAAGACGCCGGGCGCGCGCCCGACGGTGGCGCCGGGCACCTTCAAGATCCTCGTGGTCGACGTCACACGCTGAAAAGCACCGCCGCCCGGCCGGGGAGCCGGGGTAAAAAGAGGGAGGGGAATGCACGTGCAGCAGCTTCAAGGAAGCCGCCAGCTTGTCCTCGGCGCGAGCGCCGCCGTCATCGCCGTCGCCCTGGCGGCCACGCCGGCGCTCGCCCAGCAGAGGCAGCAAACCGCCAGCGCGCCGACGCGCCTTGGCGAGCTGGTGGTCACCGCCGAACGCCGGCAGACCAACCTGCAAGTGACGCCCGTGGCCGCCACCGTGCTTACCAGCGAGAAGCTGGAGAACCAGCGGATCGTCAATTTCGCCGACTTGGCGATCAACGTGCCGAACATGACTTTCACCCAGTTCAGCACACAGGAGTCGTATTTCTCGATCCGCGGCACCCTGATCAACAACAACGCCGCCGGCTACGACGAGGCGGTCTCGACCTTCATTGACGACGTTCCGGTGACGGGGCTGGGGGACAACAATCCCGACCTGTTCGACCTTGCCAGCATCGAGGTGCTGCGCGGGCCGCAGGGCACGCTGTTCGGCCGCAACGTCACTGGCGGGGCGGTGGTGATTCACACCGAGCCGCCGAGCTTCACCTTCGGCGGCAAGGCCGAGGGCACCTACGGCAGTCACAACTACGCCCAGTTCCGCGGCCTGATCACCGGCCCGCTGGTGGCCGACAAGCTGGCTGGCAAGCTGTCGCTCGACATCACCCACGAGGACAACTGGGTGAAGAACGTCACCATCGGCGGCGGCACTGGCGGCACCAATCTGTGGGATCTGCGCGGCCAGCTGCTGTGGCGCCCGTCGTCGAACCTCGACGTGCTCTTCGGCGCCGACTACCTGCGCGACCGTTCCGGCGGCTACGCCACCCGCATCCTGGGCACCTACGAGCCGGCGCTGTTTCCGAACCTCTGCTACACGCCCTACTGCACCAACCAGAACTTCAACGGGGTGCAGCACCGCGACGTCGGCGGGGCGATGATGCGCATCAACTGGACGACCAGCATCGGAACGGTGACCTCGATCACCGGCTGGCGCTACGTCGACGACTTCTTCCCCAACGACTTGCTGGGCGACCCTCTCGACCAGATCTTCGCCATCGGCAAGGTCAACGACCGCCAGATCACCCAGGAGGTGCGTTTGGCCTCGCCGGCCAACCAGCGCCTCACCTGGGTGGTCGGCGGCTTCTTCCTCTATTCGATCAAGCGCGAGGGCAATCCGCTCACTTTCAGCCTGCCGGCGGACGGCTTTTATCCCGCCGTCCTGGGTGAAGGCCCGATCCCGGTGTTCACCGAGAACATGGACCAGAAGGTGAAGAGCTACGACTACGCTGTCTTCGGCGAAGGCGTGTTCGCCTTCACCCCGCAGATCAAACTCACCGTCGGGGCGCGCGAGACTTACGAGAAGAAGAGCGGGGACTCGCTGGTCACCTACTCGGTGACCAACCCGGCCCTGCCGCTATGTCCGGGACCCGCGAGCTACTTCTTCAACTGCCCGGGGGCGGCCAGCTATTCGCACGGCTGGAGCGCCTTCACGCCGCGGGCCATCCTCTCCTGGCAGCCGGTACCCCAGCTCTACCTGTATGCGTCCGCGTCGCGCGGCTTCAAGAGCGGCGGCTATGACCTCTCGGGCCAGTCGGGCACGACCACCGCCCAGGTCGATCAGCTGCTGGCAACGCCCTTCCGGCCGGAAACGGTTTGGAGCTACGAGGTCGGCGAGAAGTTCACCGGCTTCGAGGACCGGCTGCTCTTCGATCTCGACTTCTTCCGCGCCGACTACAAGGATCTGCAGACGAACCAGATCACCTGCGGCGCAGGCGGGTGCATCTCGTTCACCCAGAATGCGGCCGGCGCCCGCACCCAGGGAATTGAGCTGGACGCCACGGCCCTGCCGACCGATTGGCTGACCCTGGGCCTGACCTACGCCTACATGGACGCCAAGTTCACCAACTTCCCGGGCGTGAACGGATCCAAGCCGAATACCGGCAACACCATCCCGTATTCGCCCAGGGACCAGGTGCACGCCAGCGCCGAGGTGCACTGGCCGATCGCGTCACTGGGAGGCGGGACGATCGCGCTCGGCGGCGACTTCACCTATCACTCGAAGATCTTCTTCACCAACGCCAACGACACGCCGACCTTCTTTGTCGATCACACCCAGTGGAAGGACATCGTCAACCTGCACGCCAGCTTCGAGACGGCCGACCACAAGTGGAAGCTGCTCCTGTGGGGGAAGAACGTCACCAACGACCATCCCCTCCTTCACGGCGCCGACGTCACCGCCTTCTACCAGTCGGTCACCGACACCTCGCCGCCGGATTACGTCTTCCTGGCCAAGTGGTATCCGGTGCGCACCTTTGGTGTCACCTTGACCCACAACTTCTAGGGCCCACGTCAGTGGCGGCATGAGCGAGCTTTCGAGTCCGGGCGCCATCCACGTCGAGCGGCTGGAGGGCGGAGTCGCCCTCCTCACCATCGACAACCCGCCGATGAACGCGCTGGGCGTAGAGATGCGCGAGCGTTTCATGGCGACGCTCGACGAGGTCGAGGCGGACGAGGGACCGCGCTCGCTGATCATCACCGGCGCCGGCCGCGCCTTCTGCAGCGGCGACGACCTGAAGGCAGTCGGCGGCGAGGGCGAGGACCTTGCCGGCTTCGCCCGCCTGCTCAACCGTCTCGACCGCTCGAACGCGGCGACGATCGCGGCGGTGAACGGCTGGTGCGTGGGCGGCGGCTTCGAGCTGGCGCTGTGCTGCGACATCCGCATCGCCTCGGTCGGGGCCCGCTTCATCGCCGCCGGCGTCAATGTCGGCCTGATGGCTTCGGCCTATCGCCTGCCGAGGCTGATCGGGCTGGGACCGGCCAAGGCCATGCTGCTCACCGGCGCGGCGCACGATGCCGCCACCGCCGAGCGCTGGGGACTGGTGACCGCCGTGCACGAACCGGGCGAGCTGCGCGACTACGCCATCGCCCTGGCGCACCGCATCGCCTCGCGCGCGCCGCTGTCGGTGGCGGCCACCAAGCGCGTCGCCGCCCGCGCCCTGGACCTGTCGCCCAAGCAGGCGGCGGAGTTGCAGGCCGAGGAGCTCAAGGTGCTGCGCGCCAGCGCCGACCACAAGGAGGCGGTGGCCGCCTTCAAGGAAAAGCGCGACCCGGTCTTCCGGGGGAGCTAGAAGACGGCAGGGGCCACATGACCAAGCCCGCTGAAACCGCGGGGCCACAGCGCGACTTTCGTCGCAAGCGCCCATCATCGCGGCCGACCGCCCCGCCCGCGGGCGCCCTTCCACGAGGCGGTGTGCTGGCAGCTGTAAGGCGAAAGCTCGCGGGGACGGTCAAATTGGCGCCCGGGTTCGACCCTGCCGCGCCCACGGGCGAGGGCTGGACTCTGAAACTTGAGCCGAGCCGGCCGCAGGCCCCTTAGGCCTCGGCCAGCTTGCGGAAGAACTTCTGGGTCTGCTCGCCGCCGGTGACGTAGGCCTTCTGCCCGGTCTCGTCGGCGATCCTGGCCCAGTGGTCACGCACGGCTTCGACCGAGAGGCCGCGCTCGCCCAGGTAGACCCCTTCGGTCTCGACGATGCGCGCCATGGCGAAGGCGCCGGCCCCGGCGGCGAGGATGGCGCCGGTCGGCGCCTCGGCCGAAGCCAGGAAGATCACCCCCGGGGTGACGTATTCGGGCTTCAGACGGGCGGAGATCTCCGGCGGCATCAGGTTCTCGGTCATGCGGGTGGCGGCCACCGGGGAGATGGCGTTGACGTGGATGTTGTTCTTCTGGCCCTCGAGCTTGAGGGTGTTCATGAAACCGACGATGCCCAGCTTGGCGGCGCCGTAGTTGGTCTGGCCGAAGTTGCCGTAGAGGCCGGTCGAGGAGGTGGTGACGACGATGCGGCCGTAGTTCTGCGCCTTCATGATCTCCCAGACGGCCTTGGCCGGCTTGACCGTGCCCATCAGGTGGACGTCGAGGACGAATTCGAAGTCGCTCATCTCCATCTTCGAGAAGGACTTGTCGCGCAGCACCCCGGCGTTGGCGATGAGAACGTCCACCCGGCCCCAGGCGTCCATGGCGTCGGCGACCATGCGGGCGACGCCTGCATCGTCGGTGACGGACGAGCCGTTGGCGATGGCCGCGCCGCCGGCGGCCTTGATCTCGGCCACTACGCTGGCCGCCGCCTCCGACGAGCCGCCGGAGCCGTCCACGGCGCCGCCGAGGTCGTTGACCACCACCTTGGCTCCGCGCCTGGCCAGCTCCAGGGCGTGGGCGCGGCCGAGGCCGCCGCCCGCTCCGGTGACGATCGCCACCTGTCCGTCAAAACTGATGTCCGCCATCGCCCTTGTCTCTGCTTCCTGCCGGTGCGCAGGGCTTTGGCCGAGCGCGAGGCGCAGCGTCAAGCTCGCCGCCGGCTGGAACCGAGAGCCCCGCCGTGATCAGATGCGCCCCATGTGGCGGCTGGCGGCGGCGCTCGTGCTGGCATGGACCCTGGCGCTTGCGGGCCGCGCCCGGGCCGAGGAGGGCCTGTTCACCTTCGACGACGCGCCGATGGCGCGGATCCGCGCCGACCTGGGCGTGGCCGTCGATCGCGCCTGGCTCGACCGCCTTCAGGCCGCATCGGTGCGCCTTTCCAGCGGCTGCTCGGGCTCGGTGGTCTCGGGCAAAGGCCTGGTGCTCACCAACCAGCACTGCGTGCTCGCCTGCGAGCAGGCGCTCGCCAGCGCCCAAGATGATGTCATCAGCCAGGGGTTTGGCGTCGGCGGCGAGCGGCAGGAGCGCGCCTGCCCGGGCCTGAGCGCCGAGGTGCTCGAGGCGATTGTCGATGTGACTGCGGACATCCTGGGGTCGGGCGCCGGCAAAACCGGCGAGGCGTTCGTGGCGGCGCGCCAGCAGGCGCTTGCCGACGCCGAGGCGCGCGTCTGCGTCGGCGCCAGCCGGGCGCGCTGCCAAGTCTTCTCCTTTTTCGGCGGCAGCCTCTTCCAGGTCTACCGCTATCGCCGCTGGGACGATGTCCGCCTGGTGTTCGCGCCGGAGGCGGCGGTCGCCTTCTTCGGCGGCCAGAAGGACAACTTCTCCTTCCCCCGCTACGCCCTCGATTTCGCCTTCCTGCGCCTCTACCAGGGCGGCCGGCCGGCGCCGACGCCGGCGCACCTGGACTGGTCCAACGCCGCGCCGACGCCCGGCGAGGCGGTATTCGCCGCCGGCAATCCAGGAGAGAGCGAGCGAGACCTCACCACAGCCGAGCTGGCCAGCCTCAAGGACGTCATCCTTCCTCTGGCGGTGGCGGACTGGACCGACCTGCGCCGCCCCCTCGTGCGCCTGTCGCGCAGCGGCGAGGCCCAGAGGCGCGAAACCGAGGCTGCCCTGTTCGAGGCGGACAACGAGATCAAGCGCCTGCAAGGCGAGCGCCAGGCCCTTGCGAGCTCGGCCCTGGCGGCGGCGCGCGACAAGGAGGAGAGCGACCTCAAGGCTGCTCTCGCGGCCCATCCGGCCCTGGCGCTGCAGATCGGCGACCCGTGGAGCGCCCTTCGGCTGGTGCAGTTGCGGGTGCGCGGGGCCTATCCAGTCTGGCGGGAGCTGGAAGAGGCGGCGGGCGGCGGCTCGGATCTCTTTGACTGGGCCCGGGTGCTGGTGCGCGCCGCCGAAGAACGCGCCAAGCCTTCGGACGAGCGGCTGCCCGAGTTCGCCGACGCCAACCTGCCGCTGATCGAGCATCAACTGATGGAGGCGCGGCCGGTCGATCCGGCGCTGGAACAGGCGCGGCTCCAGACCTGGCTGAGCGAGCTTCGCCAGCGGCTGGGGGATGACACCCCCGGCTTGCGGCCGTTCCTGCGCGGAGAGGATCCGTCGACGCGGGCGGCGGCGCTCGTGGCCGGCTCGAAGCTCGCCGACCCGGCGGTGCGCGCGGCGCTGTGGGCGGGCGGGGCGGCGGCGATCGCCGCCTCTGCCGACCCGATGATCGCCTTCGTGCGCGCCACCGACCCGCTGTCGCGCGCCGCGCGCACCTTGTGGGAGGAGGACATCGTCGGGCCCAGCGAACGCGACCAGGCCCTCATCGACCGGGCAAGGACCATGCTGGCCGCGCCCTTTGCCTACCCCGATGCGAGCTTCTCGCTTCGGCTCAGCTACGGGCGCGTGCCCGCCGCGGCCGATCCGGCCGAGCCCAGGGGGCCGTTCACCACCCTGGCCGACCTCATCGCGCGCGCCGGCGCTGGCGGCGACGAGGCGCTGCCGGCGGCGTGGGCCGCCGCCCCGAAGCTGGATCGGAGCGCGGTGCTCGACTTCGTGACCACCAACGACATCGAGGCCGGTAGCTCCGGCTCGCCGGTGGTCGACGCGCGCGAGCGCCTCATCGGCGCGGTGTTCGACGGCAATGCAGCCTCGCTCGGAGGCGCCTTTGCCTATGACGGCGCCCACAACCGCGCCATCGCCGTGGCTACCGCCGCGATCGGCGAGGCGCTCGCCAACGTCTACGGCCGCGCCGACCTCATGGCCGAGATCGAGGGCGCGGCGGCGTCTGCGGACGTCACCAAGACCGCGGTGCGCGTTAGCGCCGCACCTTCTTGAGGATGGCCGAGAAGTTGAGCACCGGGCGCCTGTCGCTGGTGACGATGCCGCGGACGAACACCAGCGAGCGGCCGGCGCGCACCACCTCGCCCCGCGCTTCGACGAGCTCACCGGCCAGGGCAGCGTCGATGAATTCGCCGTTGAGCGAGGCCGTCACCGAGCCGGAGCCGGCGATCGCCTCGTGGGCGATGCAGAAGAGGGAATAGTCGGCGAAGGTCATCAGCGCCCCGCCATGCATGGCGCCGCCGCCGTTCATCTGCTTGGCCTCGGCGCGGAAGGCGCACACCATGGAGCCGTCGGGCTCCTGGCGCGAATAGAAGGGGCCGGTGAGCAGCTCGTAAGGGTCGGAGCTCCAGATCCGCCAGCCGGCCCACTCGCCCTCGGCGATTTCGGTCGGCGTCCAAGGCGCCTGCGCATCGCCGCCGTCCATCGCCCTTGCGCATCCTCTCGTGGTGAAGTTTTGCTCGCCCGGGCCGGCCGACGGCCCCGGTCAGCGAGACAGGGGCCTATTGCGGCGCCGATAGCCGCTTCGCAAGGGAGCACCCCCATGGCCCTGGATCCGGAAACCCGCGAGCAGCTGCTCGACACCGTGCGCCGGTTCGTCGCCGAGCGCCTGCGCCCGCTGGAGGCCCAGATCGCCGAGGAGGACGAGATCCCCGAGGACGTGCTCGCGGAGATGCGCGCCCTGGGCCTTTTCGGACTGTCGATCCCCGAGGAATACGGCGGCCTCGATCTTTCGATGGAGGACGAGTGCCTGGTCGCCATCGAGCTGGGGCGCACCAGCCCGGCGTTCCGCTCCGCCTTCGGCACCAACGTCGGCATCGGCAGCCAGGGCCTCGTCATGTTCGGCACCGAGGCGCAGAAGAAGAAGTGGCTGGCGCCGATCGCCCGCGGCGACATCGTCACCTCCTTCGCCCTCACCGAGCCGGAGGCTGGCTCGGACAGCGCCGCGGTGAGGACCCGGGCCCGGCGCGAGGGCGAGACCTACGTGCTGGACGGCGCCAAGCGCTTCATCACCAACGCCGACAAGGCCGGCCTGTTCACCGTGATGGCCCGCACCAATCCGGATGAGAAAGGCGCGGCCGGGGTTTCCGCCTTCCTGGTTCCCCGTGACCTGCCGGGGCTTTCGACCGGCAAGCCGGAAAAGAAGATGGGCCAGCAGGGGGCGCACATCTGCGACGTCGTCTTCGAAGCCGTGCGCGTGCCCGCCGAAAACCGCCTGGGCGAAGAGGGTCAGGGCTTCAAGATCGCCATGCAGGTGCTCGACCGCGGCCGGCTGCACATCAGCGCCGTGTGCGTGGGCGTGGCCGAACGCCTCATCGCCGACGCCGTCGCCTACGCTCAGGAGCGCCAGCAGTTCGGCCAGCCGATCGCCGCCTTCCGGCTGGTGCAGGCGATGATCGCCGATTCCAAGACCGAGGCCATGGCCGCCCGCGCGCTCACGCTGGAGACCGCCCGTAAGCGTGACGCCGGCGCCAACGTCACCCTGGAAGCGGCGGCCGCCAAGCTGTTCGCCTCGGAGATGGTGGGGCGGGTGGCGGACCGGGCGGTGCAGATCTTCGGCGGCGCCGGCTATGTCGCCGACCACGGCATCGAGCGCCTCTACCGCGACGTGCGCATCTTCCGCATCTACGAAGGCTCCAGCCAGATCCAGCAGCTGGTGGTGGCGCGCGAGACGCTGAAGCGGGGCGGGTAGGGGCGGAGCGCCTCAGCCGACGCCGGTCTCGATCGCCAGGCGCACCAGATCGGCGGTGCGGGTGACGCCGAGCTTGCCCTTGATGGCGCTGCAGGCATTGGCGATGGTCTTGTAGCCGACCCCCACGGCGGCGGCGATTTCGCCGAGGCTCCGGCCGGCGGCCAGTTGACGCATGACCTCCAGCTCGCGCGGCGAGAGGGCGTCGAGCGGGGCGGCCGCGCCGGACGGCGTCAGGGCCATCTCCTGGGCCAGGGCCGCTTCGACATAACGGCCGCCGGCGAGGAGCTTGCGAACCGCGCTCAGGAGCTCGTCCGGCGAGGCGTTCTTGCTCACGTAGCCGGTCGCGCCCGCTTCCAACGCCCGGCGCGCGTAGAGGGGCTCGGCATGCATGCTGAGCACCAGGATGGGGCCGGCGCGCGCCTGAAAGAGCCGGCGCAGCAGCTCCAGGCCGCCGAGCCCCGGAAGGTTCAGATCGAGGATGACGAGGCGGAATGGGCGGCTTCTGGCGAGCGCCAGAGCCTCGCGACCGTCCGCGGCCTCGGCGATATCGCTCTGGCCGATGGTGGCGAGCAGGCGCTTGAGCCCGTCGCGCACCAGGGCGTGATCATCGACGATCAGGATGGTCATGCCGCGACCGCCGTCCGGGCAGGCGGCGGGAAGGCCGCCTCGATCGTCCAGCCGTCCGGCGCCGGGGCGACGCGCAGGGTTCCGCCCGCCGCCTCGACCCGCTCGCGCATGCCCTTGAGCCCCATGCCAGCGCCTGCCGCCATCCCCGGCCCGCGGCCGTTGTCTTCGACCGAGACCCTGACCGAGCGATCCGGTCCGAGCCCGACGCCCACGGCGACGCGGCTCGGCGCACCATGGCGCACGGCGTTGTTCAGGCCCTCCTGCGCCACCCGATAGACCGTCTCCCGCAGCGCCGGCGGGATCGAGTCCTCGTCCGGCGCATCGAGCACAAATTCGGTCGCCGGCTGGCGGGCGCGCCAGAAGACGACAAGCTCGGCCAGCGCCCCGGCAAGGCCGAGCTCCACCAGTTCGGTAGGCCGCAGCCTTCTGAGGATATCGCGCACCAACTGCTGGATGTGGGCCACCGCGGCCTCGATCGTGGCGAGTGGCGCGAGAGCCTCGCCAGAACGACCTTCGCCGATCAGGCGCTGCGCCAGGGCGACATCGACATGAGCCGCGAACAGATGCGGCCCGATCTCGTCGTGCAGGTCGCGGGCGAGATCGGCGCGTTCCTCGTCCTGAAGGGTGCGCAGCTGCGCCTCGAGCGCCTGATTGGCCGAGCGCATCGCGCCGAGGCGGGCGGCCATGTGGTTGACCGAGCGGCCCAGGTTCGCGAGCTCGGCCGGCCCACCCTCCGGAGCGCGAGCGGCGTAGTCGCCCGAGCCGATCGCTGCGAAGGCGTCGGAAAAGAGGCGCAGTGGCCCGAGCGCCCGGCCGACCGTCATCCACACCAGCAGGGCGCCTGCCGCCAGGGACGCCGACAGGACGGCGACCAGATCGAGGAACTCGGCCCAATCGGCCGCGATGTCGTTGGCGAACACCGGCTCGAGGACGAGGCGGACTCCGTCGACGGGCGGGCGCAGCACCACCGGATCGATCGGTGGCCGCAGCAGGGCGGTGAACCAGGCCGGCGCCGTACTCGTGGCCGCCGGGTGCGACTGGGCCATGAGGCGCCCGCGGTCGTCGACCAGCACCGCGCGCACGTGCCGGCTGTCGTCGAAGGTGGCGGTGAGGCTGACGAGCCCTGGCCACGGCGCCTGGGCGCGCGGCAGCGCCTCGAAGGCGGTGACCGCTGTCTGCCGGCCGCCGACGAGGGCCAGGGTCAGCTCCTGGGTCAGCACCTGGCGCGCCTGCCATCCGGCGAGAGCCACCGCGCCGGCCGCCCCGGCGATGAGCACCACGGCGACGGCGGCCAAGACGCGCAATCTGAGCGACATGGCGCCGCCTTAGCCCACAGCCGCCCATTTCGGGAAGTTTTGGCGCCCATCCTCGGGAGCGCCGCCCATTTGGCCGGACCGCAGCTCAGCCTAGGCGTGGGCAGGGCCGGGGCCGAGCGGAGAGGACATGGCATCGCTGCCCCTGCGGCTGTCGGTGGCGACGGCGCTGATCGCCGTGGGAGCGGCGCACGCCCAGGACCAGGGAGCGCCCTCCGGCCAGACCTCCAACTCCACCGTCTCGGAGATCGTGGTCACGGCCCAACGGCTGAACGCGGCCCGGGCGACGATCCAGCCGCAGATCGGCGCTTCGGTGTACACCCTCGACAAGACCGCCATCGATAGCTTGCCGGCAGGGGAGAACACGCCGCTCAACCAGGTGCTACTGCAGGCGCCTGGGGTGGTGCAGGACTCCTACGGCCAGCTGCACATCCGTGACGAGCACAACGCCCTGCAGTTCCGGCTCAATGGCGTCATTCTCCCCGAGGGGCTCTCCGTCTTCAGCCAGGCCCTGAGCCCGCGTCTGGCGGACAGTGTGCGTCTGATCACCGGCGCCCTGCCGGCCGAGTACGGCCTGCGCACCGGCGGCATCGTCGATATCGGCACCAAGAGCGGCATCGAAAACGGTGGCGAGGTCTCGCTGTACGGCGGCAGCCGGCGGGACCTCGAGCCCAGCCTTCAGTGGGGCGGCGCCTCGGGCGCGTTCAGCTGGTTCGTTTCCGGCGGCTACAAGGGAAACGACCTCGGCATCGAGTCGCCCGACGGGCGCGCCGATCCGCTGCACGACCATACGCGTCAGTTTCAGGGCTTCGCCTACCTCGAGGACATCCTAGACCCGTCGAGCCGCATCTCGCTCATCCTCGGAACCTCCGACCAGAAGTTCCAGATCCCGGACCTCCCGGGGCAGCTGAACGGCGGCTTGGGCTATGTCGTCAACGGCGCCAGCGACTACCCGAGCCAGAACCTGAACGAGAACCAGAGCGAGGACACGCAGTTCGCCGCGCTGAGCTATCTGCACACAGCCGGCGCCCTCACCGGCCAGATTTCCCTTTTCGGCCGCTGGTCGGCGCTGAAGTTCACCCCCGATCCGATGGGTGACATCCTCTACAACGGCGTCAGCCAGGTGGCGGGGAAGACCGACCTGGCCGGCGGCATGCAGGCGGAGGCGGCCTGGAAGGCCAGCGGCCACCATACGATCCGCGCCGGGATGCTGCTCCAGGTCGATGATTCGAAGAGCAAGACCACTTCGCAGGTGCTACTCTTGGATGCCGCCACCGGCGCGCAGCTGAGCGACCAACCGTTCACCATCGTCGACAACAGCACGAAGACAGCGCGCACCTACAGCGCCTGGCTGCAGGACGAGTGGAAGCTGCGCCGCAACCTGACGCTCAACTATGGCGCTCGCTTCGATCAGTTCGACGGCTATCGCAGCGAGAACCAGCTCAGCCCGCGCGCCAATCTGGTGTGGCTGCCCTGGCCCTCGACCACGGTCCATTTCGGCTATGCGCGCTATTTCTCACCGCCGCCCTTCGAGCTCGTCGCCGCGCCGACCGTGGCCAGGTTCGTAGAGCCGACCGGAAACCCGGCGGTGACCTCGTCGGCGGCGCCGTCCGTCGCCCTGGATACGACCCCGTTTGCCGAGCGCGCCGATTATGTCGACCTCGGGGTCGAACAGAAGTTCGGTGACGGGCTCACCGTAGGCGCCGACAGCTTTTACAAGCGCTCGCGCCATCTGGTCGACGAGGGCCAGTTCGGCGCACCGATCATCCTCACGCCCTTCAACTACCAACGCGGCAGGCAATACGGCGCCGAGCTGACGGTGTCGGTGAACCGGGGCCCACTCTCCGCCTACGCCAACTTCGCCTGGCAGGTCGGGCAGGGGGAGGACTGGATCTCCAGCCAGTTCAATTTTAGCGCGCCGGAGCTCGATTACGTGGCCGGCCACTACATCTATCTGGATCACGACGAGCGCTACGCCGCTTCGGGCGGCCTCGCCTACACATGGCGCGGAACCCGGCTCTCCACCGACCTGATCTACGGCAGCGGGCTGCGGGCCGCTCAGCCGCTGACAACGCCGGTTGCCACCCCTGATGGACCTCTCGCGGCCATCCCCAACGGCGCGGAGCTGGCGCCGTACACGCAGGTGAACCTCGCCGTCAGCCACCGGTTCGAGGACCTTCCCGGCGGGCCGTTGGAGCTCCGAGCCGACGTCGTCAACCTCTTCGACAAGCTCTACGAGATCCGCAATGGCACCGGCGTGGGCGTATTCGCGCCCCAGTTCGGTCCGCGGCGGGGGCTCTTCGTCGGCGTCACCAAGGCGTTCTGAACGATCGGCCGGCCGCGACGGGGGTTAAGCGATTCAGCGCCGGGTGAGCAAAGGCGCGAGCGCGGCTTCGAGGCGCGTGGCCGTGAGCGGAGCTTTCTCGCCGCCGAAGCTGGCCCGCACGACGCCTGTCTTGTCGATGACCCAGGTCATCGGCAGCACCCGGGGCTCGCCGATTATATCGGGGCGGACCTCGGCCAGCATGCCGGCGGGGTAGGCGAGTCCCGCCATCGCCTTGATGACGGCCGGACGGTCGCGGGTGCGGTCGGCGCTGAGGCCGATCACCAGGACCTGCGCCCGGTGGGCGCGGTAGAAGGCGTCCAGCATCGGCATCTCGGCCCGGCACGGCGCGCACCAGGTGGCCCACAGATTGACCACCGCGACCTTGCCGCCGAGCCTGGCGGTGTCGATCACGGCGCCGTCGAGGGTGCGGATGGTCAGCGCCAGGGCGCGCTCGCCGACTTTGGGCGGCCCGGCGGCGACGGCGCCGGGCGCCAGGCAGGCGATGGCGAGCAGGCGAAGCAAGCGGCGGCGTTCAGAAATCATAGGCGGCCTGAAGCCTCAGCAGATAGGGCGCGGCAAGCTGGCCGGCGGTTCCGACGAGCGCGGGCCCCGGAGCGCTGCTGAAGTGCTGCCAGAGCGGGACCGCGATGTCGGCGCTCAGGCGAACCTTGCTGAACCGCACCGCGACGCCCGGGTCGAGATAGAGGCGCTGGTAGCCGGAGTTGAGCGGGTCGGCGTTGGCGCCGGAATCGCGCGCCCGCCAGCTGCCCAGCAGCTGCAGCACCGGGGCGAAGCTCTTCACCGGCCCGGCGCCGCCGAGGTCCCAGGCGAGGCCGCTCGCGGCGTCGAGCTCGTTTCCCGGCCGATAGCCCTCACGGGCGGCGAGTGGGATCTGGTAGCGCGCCTGGACGAACCAGGAGAGGGTGTTCTTCGCATTCAGCGAGCCGACGTGGTAGCCGCCGACCATCAGGTCGGTGGTGCCGGTTCCGGGCAGGCTGTCGCGGTCGAACTCGCTCCCGCCCAGCGGCCCCTTGGGCCCGCGCCAGTCGCCGGTAGGCAGCTTCATGCCGACGGAAAGGCCGGTGGACATGTCGGGCGAAAAGCCGGTGAAGGTGGCCATCAGCTGAAGATCGCCGGGCGAGGTGATGCGGCCGGTGTAGAGACTGCCGGCCGGCCCGAAGACCGTGCCGTCGTCGGTCGTGCGCAGCGATCGGTCATATACCGGCAGCTCGGCCGAGACCGTCCAGCGGCGATCGATCACGTACTGGACGCCGAAGGTGTAGAGCGCCGTCTCGAGGTCCTTGTCGTGGTTGTCGCCTGCCGGAGCGGGGCCTCCTCCTTCCCAATTGCGATTCTGGTCCATCCAGCCGAACCGCGCCCAGGCCGAGAAGCCGGAGTTGGCGTTGTTGGGCATCATGGCGGCCTCGCCGATATCGAAGACACCGCAGCCGCAGGCGCACGCCAGGGCGGCTTCCGGGGCGGCTGTGGCGAACGTGAGCGCAACGGCGGCGCCGGCGCATTGTCGCAGGTTCATGAGAGTCCCTTTCGCAGCAGATCGGAGCCGGGCCCCGAAGGGCCGCGGCCAAGCGTCGCGATCAGATCGAAAGGCGCGGGGGAGCGCGGGCGGGCGGCGGCGAGGCCGCCCTTTGCCCAGACCAGACGAGGACTGCCGGCGGCGGCCTCGGAACTGGCCGCCAAGCGAAGTACGCGGGCGGCGCCGGCGACGACGCCCCGGGCGCGGCGCCGATGGCATGGGCCAACCAGCACCCGGGCTTGAACGTCTTCCCCGGTGTGACGCGGCCGAGGTCAGCGAGGGTGCGCACCGGCCCGTGGCCGGTGCAAAGGACGAGCGCCGGGGCGCCGTCCGCGGAAGCCTCGGTCATGAACCCGGGCGGGGCGCCGATCCGCGCCACCAGGGCCGCCAGGATCACCGCCAGGAAGCACCAGCGGCGCGCGCGATCATGGAACGAGTGGCGGACCATGGGCCTTCGGAGGGGGCTCTATCCCTGCAGAGACCGGCGCGCGAGCGCCTTTATTCCAAAAGCTCAGTGGTTGTTGCGCGAGGGGCCTTCTGATGCTGGCTCACCCCGCGGGGCGCACCTCGACGGTGACGTGCGAGAGAGCCTCGAACCGGTTCAAACGAGAGCGATAGTAGTCGGCGCCGCGGTCTCCGGCCGAGACCACCGACAGGATCGCGGCGAGGTGCCCGGGGCCGAGGCGCCAGAGATGCAGGTCCGCCAGCTCGTCGCCCTCCTCTTCGACGGCCCGGCGCAGCTCGTCGGCGAGGCGCTTGTCGGGCGTCATGTCCAGCAGAATGGCGCCGGTGTCGCGGATGAGGCCGGCCGACCAGCTGGCGATGACGCAGGCGCCGACGATCGCAGCCAGCGGGTCCATGAACATCCAGCCGAAGATGCGCGCCAGGGTGAGGCCCACGATCACCAGCACCGAAACCGCCGCGTCGGCCATGACGTGGATCACGGCGGCGCGCATGTTGTAGTCGCGGTGGGCGCTCTCGGGCGCGTGCGCCTCGTGGTCGCAGGCGTCGCGGTCGTGGTGGTGGGGATGGGTGTGAGCGCGCCCATGCCCGTGCTCGTGACCGCCTCCCAGCAGCCAGGCGCTGGCCAGATTGACTGCGAGGCCTACCACCGCGATCGGAATGGCTTCGGCGAAGCGGATCGGCTGAGGGGTGAGGAAACGCCGCACCGCCTCGTAACCGATGATGACGGCGATGATCGCCAGCACCACGGCGCTGGAGAAGCCGGCGAGATCGCCGAGCTTGCCGGTGCCGAAGGAGAAGCGCGGGTCGTGCGCGTAGCGGCGGGCGAAGCGGTAGGCCAGGGCGGCCAGGAGCAAGGCGCCGGCGTGGGTCGACATGTGCAGGCCGTCGGCCACCAGGGCGATGGAGCCGAAGAGGAGACCGCCGACGATCTCGACCACCATCATCGTCCCGCAGAGCGCGATCACGAACCAGGCGCGGCGCTCGTGGGTGACGTGCGCCGCCCCGAGGAACACGTGCGCGTGGCCGTGCGGCGAGACGCCGGGCTCGCTCATGAGGCCATTGTAGCGGCAAACAGCGCTGCGCGCGTGGACCTTGGCGCGCGCCGCCGATAGGGAAGCGCCGGGGCGCGATGCACGCAACCGACATCCTGCTGATTGTCCTCGGGCTCGCCGCCGGAGCCGCGACCCTGGTGGGCGGCGCCCTGGCGCTCCGCTTCGCCTCGAAAATCCATCTGATCCTGGGCCTCTCGGCCGGCGCGGTCCTGGGCGTCGCCTTCTTCGACCTGTTGCCGGAAGCCCTGTCGCTGGCCGGCCGCGCCGGCGCCGCGGCGACAATCCCGGCCGCCGCCGCCGCGGGTTTCATCTTCTACCTTGTCCTCGATCGCGCCCTCCTGATCGCCTCCAGCCACGAGGCCGGCCATCGCGGTCACCTCGGCGCCGGCACCCTCACCGTGCATAGCTTCATCGATGGCCTCGGCATCGGTCTCGGCTTCCAGGTCTCCGCCTCGGTAGGGGCGGTGATGGCGATCGCAGTGCTGGCCCACGACTTCGCCGACGGCGTCAACACCGTGAACCTCAGCCTCGCCGGCGAGAACCGGCCGCGCACGGCCAGGCTGTGGCTGGCCGCCGACGCCATCGCCCCGCTCGCCGGGATCGGCGCCAGCCGTCTCGTCTCGCCGGCGCCTGGCGTCCTGGCGATCCTGATCGCCGTATTCGCCGGCCTGTTTCTCTACGTGGGAGCGAGCGAGCTGCTGCCCGAGAGCCATCATCGCCACCCGCGCGCCTGGACGACGGTGGCGACGCTGATCGGCCTTGGGCTGCTGTGGCTGGTGGTGCGCCTGGCGCCATGAGCGTTGGAGCAAGCGCGCCGGGCGCGTAGAGGTGGGGGCGAAGGGTCACCAACCTCGAGAGGGCAATTCCATGATCGTCTACGGCTCGTCGCTTTCGCCATTCGTGCGCAAGACGCTCGCCTACGCCGCCGAAAAAGGTATCGAGGTCGAGAACATGCCGATGCCGCCGAACAACGCCGATCCGGCGTTTCGGGAGTGCAGCCCATTCGGTAAGATCCCCGGCTTCCGCGACGGCGACTTCGTCATCTCGGACTCGACAGCCATCATCACCTACCTGGAAGCCAAGCATCCGAGCCCGGCGCTCATCCCCGCCGAGCCGAAGAGCCGCGCCCGCGTCGTCTGGTACGAGGAGTTCGCCGACACCATCCTCATCGCCGCCATGGCCAAGGTGTTCTTCCAGCGGTTCGTCGGCCCGACCTTCTTCGGCCAGGCGTGCGACGAGGAAGTGGTGCAGAAAGCGCTCACCGAAGAGCTGCCGCCGATTCTGGACTACCTCGAGCGGACGATACCGGCCTCGGGCTGGCTGGTGGACGATCGCCTGACCCTGGCGGACCTCGCCGTGGCCACAGGGTTCGTCAACCTGGCCCATATCGGCGTGACCGTGGACAAGGCGAGGCATCAGAAAACCGCCGCCTACGTCGAGGCCATTCTGGCGCGGCCGTCGTTTGCCCCGCTCATCGCCCAGGAGAAGACCTTCTTCGCTCCGCCACAGGCAGCCGCCTCCTGAGCTCGGAGAGACCGCCGCCGGAGCATCAGCTCCGAGGAGCGGCGTTGTGCTGCAGCAGGAAGGGCTGCAGCTCCTGGTCCTGCAGCCGCCGCCAGGCCGCCAGCGTGCGCGTCAGGCCCGCGTGCATGTCGTCGTAGAGTGCCTGCTGCGCCTGCGTCGGCGGCCGGTCGGCGTCCTCCAGATCCTCGGCGAGGCTGGCGTAGCGCTCGTTGAGTTCGCCGGGGAAGGCGAGGTTCGCCTCCGAACCCTTCATGTTCACCTGCATCAGGGTCTGTTCGAGGAGATCGAGGCGGGCCTCGAGGGCCTGCGCTCTAGGGACGGCGCCTATGGCCTCCAGGCTGGCGCGCGCGGCGCGGATGGCGTTCACAGCCAGGTGCAGGGCGTCGATGTCGGCCTCCACGGCGATCGCCAGATGGGTCTTGGCGACGATCGCCGCCTCCGAGCCCTTGACCCGGGGATCGGCGATCACGATCAGCGGCGCGGTCCGCGTCTGGCCGGCCCAGCTGAGGCGCACGGTGTAACGGCCGGGCGCCACGATCGGCCCGCGCGGCTCTTCGCCGGAATAGAAGGCGCCGGGGATCTGGACCGGGCCGTTCATCCGAAGGTCCCAGACGAAGCGGTTGAGGCCGGCGCGCGCGGGAATGGTGTCGGTGGGTTCGATCCGATTGGGCCATTCCGGCGGCTGCACGAACCTGTGCTCGGCGAGGTTCGAGAGGTGGCGAACCAGACGCCCCTGGGCGTCCAGGATATCGAGGTCGACCTCGCCGGCGGGTGCGGTCCTGAAGGCGTAATCGACGATGGCGCCGAAGGGCGGATCGGCGCCGACCGGGCGGCGGGTGTTGACCTCGTCCGGATAATAGAGGCGCACTGCGGTTTCCGGCGCGAACAGGCGCATGGCCTGCGAATCGGCGCCGCCGAGCTGCCGCAAAGGCGTGACGTCGTCCAGGATCCAGAAACCGCGCCCGTGCGTCGCCACCGCCAGGTCGTCGCCCTTGACGATGAGGTCGTGGACGGGGGAGCGCGCCAGGTTCAGCTGCAGGCTCTGCCAGTCGCCCCCGTCGTCGAACGACACGAAGACGCCGGTTTCGGTGGCGGCGTAGAGGAGGCCGCGGCGCTGCGGATCCTCGCGCACCGCGTGCACCACCGCGCCTTCGGGCAGGCCATGGGCGATCGAGATCCAAGTCTTGCCGCCGTCGGCCGTGCGCCAAGCGTACGGAGCGACATCGTCCAGCTTGTGCCGGTCCACGGCGATATAGGCGACCTGCGGGTCGAAGTGCGACGGCTCGATCATGCTCACCGCGCTCCACGCCGGCAGGTCCTTCGGCGTGACATCGTCCCAATGGCCGCCGCCGTCGGGGGAGACGTGGACGAGGCCGTCGTCGCTGCCGACCCAGAGAAGGCCCGGCTTGATCGGTGACTCGGCCATGGAAAAGACGGTGTCGTAGTATTCGACGCTGGTGATGTCCTTCGTCAGCGGGCCGCCGGAAGGCCCCTGCTTGGACTTGTCGTCGCGAGTGAGGTCGGGGCTGATGATGCGCCAGCTCGCCCCTTCGTCGGTGGACTTCCACACCACGTCCGCGCCCCAGAAGAGCGTCCCGGGGTCGTGCGGTGAGATCAGCAGCGGCGAGGTCCAGTTGAAGCGGTGCGCCAGTTCGCTCGCCGGATGGCCGGAGTAGTCCTCCGGTTCGGGGCTGATGTCCTGCGACTGCTCGGCTGGGTGATCGAAACGCGAGACGTTGTTCTCACTGGTCGAATAGATGATCTCGGGATCGCGGGGGTCGGGAAGGACGAAGCCGGACTCCCCGCCCCCGGCCGGGAACCAGTCCCAGCGGCCGATCACGCCGTTGTCGTCGTAGGTGGCGATGGCAAGGTTCGAGTTGTCCTGCTGGGCGCCATAGAGGCGGTACGGAAACTGGTCGTCGGCGGCGACATGGTAGATGGCGGCGGTGGGTTGGTTTTCCTGCGTCGACCAGGTGATGCCGCCGTCCAAGGTGACCGAAGCGCCGCCGTCGTTGCCGTTGATCATGCGCCTGGGATCGTTGGGGTCGATCCACAGGGCGTGGTGGTCGCCGTGGGTGGCGGCGACGAGCTGGAAGCTGCGCCCGCCGTCGGTCGATCGCAGCAGGCCGGTGTTGAGGGCGTAGACGGTGTCGGGCGACTTCGGGTCGGCGTAGATCTTGGAGAAGTACCAGGCGCGCTGGGTGAGGCGGCCGTCCTGGTTGATGAGCGTCCATGTCGCCCCGCCGTCATCGGAGCGATAGAGCCCGCCGGCCTTGGCCTCGATCATCGCCCAGATCCGCCCGGGCCTCGCGGGCGAGGGGGCGATGTCGATGCGCCCGAGGATGCCGGCCGGCAGGCCATGCCCTTCCAGCCGGGTCCAGGTGAGGCCGCCATCGGCCGAGCGGTAGAGGCCGCTTCCCGGGCCGCCGCTCGACATGTTCCAGGGCAGACGCCGCATCTGCCACAGCGCGGCCCAGACGATCCGCGGATTCTGGGGATCGTAGGCGAGATCGATGGCGCCGGTGTTCTCGTCTCTGTACAGCACCTTCGTCCAGGTGCGGCCGCCATCCGCTGTCCGGTAGACGCCGCGCTCCGCGTTCGGGCCGAAGGCGTGGCCGATGGCCGCCACCAGGGCGATGTCCGGGTTCGTCGGATCGACGAGGATGGCGCCGATTTGGCGGGTGTCGGCCAGGCCCAGATGCGTCCAGGTCCTGCCGCCATCGAGGCTGCGGTACACGCCGTCGCCCCAGGTGATGTCGCCGCGCAGGGCGTTCTCGCCGGTCCCGACCCAGATGACATCTGGATCGGAAGGGGCCACGGCGATCGCGCCGATGGAGCCGGTCGGGCCGCCCTCGAATATCTCCGTCCATCGGCCGCCGGCGTCGAGGCTCTTCCACACTCCGCCGGCAGCCGCGCCGAAATAGAAGACGTCAGGCTCCGAGGGCACGCCCACGACGGCGTCGGAACGGCCGCCCCGGAAGGGCCCGACCTCGCGCCAGCGCAGAGCCTGCAGAAAGCCGGGATCGACCGACCCCGCGCCAGCCGGGGCGACCGGAGCGGCCTGGGCGAGCACGCCCGGGCCCGTCGCCAGGGCCAGGGCCACGGCTATAGGCAAAAACTTCCGATGAGTGCGCACGCTCAGCCCCGCTGCGGTTCGAACCGGCTCGTCGCTGTCTCGCACTCGCTCCCATACGCCGCAATACATCTTCCCGCCCCGTTCCGATTGGCGGCGCGGGACCGTTAATCACCGTAGAATACGGTGATCGCCCGGCATCAGGGGACCTCGACGGCGGCCGCCAGCGCCCCGCCGGCGTCGGGCTCGAGCACCGGGTCGAAGACGGCCTCCAGCACCAGCGCCCGCGCCTGCGGGGCCGAGAGCACACCCGTTCGCGCCGCCACCAGGGAGCGCGCCAGCGCCTGCCATTCGGCCGCGGCGGAACGGATCGAGCGACTCAGCGACCAGAGAATCTGGAGGTCGGCGTCGGCAAGCCCGGCGCCGAGCTGAAAGCGCTCCGCGAGCGAGCGGCGGAAGTCGCGGGCGGCGACATCGAAGCGGAGCAGGTGAGCGCGGTGCGGAAGCGTCCCGGTGTCTCGAAACATGGCCGATCCAATAGCATATAGCAATATTGGTGTCAATGGCACAATTGCATTTCGATATTGCCGCCGGGTCGACGCTTGAGAATCGCGCCCGGCGGCGGCGATAAGGCGCGCATGCAGCAAGGCTCGGCCGAGCGGGCGATCGAGCGGCCCGGAACCGCGGCCCTTTTCGCCGCCTTCCTCACCATCGCTCTTTCGGGCTTCGGCGGGGTGCTGCCGTTCGCCCGGCGCACCTTGGTGGACCGCCGCGGCTGGCTCACAGACGCCGACTTCAACGAGACCCTGGCTCTTTGTCAGTCCCTGCCCGGACCCAATGTCGTCAATCTCTCGATCGTCGTGGGCTCGCGTTTCGCCGGCCCCGCCGGTGCCGCCGCCGCGCTCGTCGGGCTCATCGGCGCCCCCATTCTGTTCGTACTCGCCGCAGGGGCCCTCTGGAGCCGCTTTTCCGATGTCGCCTGGCTGGCCCGGTCGATCGCGGCGCTCGGCGCGGCCGCCGCGGGGCTGGTGGCCGCTACGGCCATGCGCATGGCCGCGCCGCTTCTCAAAGCGCGGCCGCTCGCCGCCGCCCCGGTCGTCCTCCTGGCCTTCGCCGGGGCAGGACTGGCGCGTTTTCCTCTGATCTGGGTGATCGCGGTGCTGGGGCCGGCGAGCGTCGCCATCGCCTGGGCGCAACGGCGGTGAAGACGCCGGTCCTCGAGACGCTGGCGCTGCAGTTCGCCATCCTCTCGTTGCTCGCCTTCGGCGGCGTCAACGCCGTCGTTCCCGAGATCCACCGCCAGGCTGTCGATGTGCGCCACTGGATGGACGGCCGCGAATTCGCCGCCCTCTTCGCCATCGCGCAGGCGGTCCCGGGGCCCAACTTCCTGATCGCCACCCTCGTGGGGCAGAAGGTCGCCGGCCCGGCCGGAGCGCTGATCGCCACGGCGGCGCTGTGCGCCCCTTCGTGCGTGCTTACCTACTGGGTGGCCAAGGCCTGGGACCGCTACCGCGCCGCGCCGCTGAGGATCGCGCTGGGGGCCGGGCTGGCGCCGGTGGCCGTCGGGCTCGTCTTCTCCAGCGCCTGGTTGCTCTCCCGCGCCGCCGACGCCGATTGGCGCCTGGCTGCGATCACCCTGGCCAGTGCGGCGGCGGCGGGGGCGACCCGCCTGCACCCGCTGTGGCTCCTGGGCGCGGCCGCCTTGCTGGGCGCCGTGGGCGTTCTGGGGTGAGCCGCGCTCGAGCGGGACGAGACTTACCTGCGGCGATCGCGTCCGGACGCGGCGCGCTCGGGCGCCGGGCTCTCGGTCGCCGTCTTCAGGCGGAAGGCTTTGAGCACGTCACGAGCCTGCTCGCGGCGATCCTCGGGAATCTCCGACCAGATCTCCAGGATGTCGCTTTCAACGTCGTGCGGGTCGGTTTCCAGCAGATGCCCGGGCCGGGTGCGCAGCACCGGCGCCAGCTTGCGCAGCCACTTGTCGGAGAGGCCGCGGTCGCCAGACTCGAGCAGGCTGATCACCGCCCCCGAAGTGCCGACCGACTCGGCGAGCTTGGCCTGGGTCATGCCGCGGTGCTCGCGCCAGGCGCGCAGGAAGTTGGACTGCCTTTCTCGGACCATGCTACATTATGCAAACGATTGCGGCAAAGGTCGTCACACAAAGTGCTAAATCTGCGCTTGCCCCCGAGATTGCGACGTGCAATATTAGGTTCATGCCCTTCGACACCCCCGAGAGCGCGGCCGATTCGTTCTGGACGCCCCGGCGCGAGGCTCGCGCCGTTTCATTGTGGCGCGCCGGCGCCTCGGCCGGCGAGATCGCCGCCATCCTGGCCGCGCCGTCGAAAACGGCCGTCATCGCCTGCATTTCGCGCCTCGGCGTCGCGCGAACCTCGGCCGAGCGGCGGAGGTTTCGCGGCCCGCGGCTCCCCGCGCCCGAGCCGCTGCGGTCCGATCCGCCGTCGACCTTGGCGCGGGCGCCCCGCCCATGGCTGACCCGGCGCGAAGGTGAGTGCGCTTTCCCGGTCGCCGGCCGGGGCATGCGCGTCCTTTCCTGTTGCAACGCCTGCGGGGCGGCCCGTTACTGCCCCGCTCACGCCGCCCTGGCGCGGCGCGGCGTCGGCGACCAGGGGGATTGCCGGTGACCCGGCGCATCCGACCGGGCCGGCCGACCGACCCGATGGTCATCGCCAGGCGCCGCGCCGCCGACCGGGCCAGGCTGCGCGACCCCGCCGCCTGGGGGATCGAGGCGAGTCAGCTTGCCTTGCCGGTGAACAGCGACGTCGAGGCGGCGCTCGGCCCGGCGAAGAAGATCCTGCGCGCCCGCCGTCAGGACGTCTTCGACCTCTTGCATGGCCGCGGGCGCCTGAGCCGGGCGGCGCTGGAGGCGGCCCGCCGACTGCAGGCCGACGCCGCCCTTTTGCATCGCACTGTCTCGGGAGGTCGCGAGCTTGGCCCTCGCGTCGACATCTCGCGCCGGCCGGAGGGCATGTCGGATGCGCGCCGGGCCGCCGGCGAGCGCATCGCGGCGGCCCTGCGCCTTGCCGGCGCGTCCAGCGCCGCCCTGCTTTCGGCCCTCGTCGAGGGCGAGAGCGTGCTCGGCCGCGCCGACGACTGGCGCGCCGTCGTCCGCAGGATCACCGGCGAAAGCCTGGCGGACGCCCAGGGGGCGGTGCTGCGCGCCGCCTGCGAGAATCTCGCCGGCGCCTACGCCGCCCTCGACCGTGAACGGGCGCGGGCCTCGGCCCGATGATCCGCAACCCACCCCAGCTTTCGTCGGCGCTCGCCCGATCACTCCGCCGCCATGGCCGAGCCGGACTTGGCCGGCGCTCCGGCCAGGGACTGCACCGTGACACCCGCCTGGGCCGCAGGCGGACGCATCAGGACGAGCATCGGCGCCAGCAGCAGGATGGCGAGCGTCATCCAGGCGAACACCGTGTCGTAGCCGATCATGGCGGCCTGACGTGAGACGTAGGCGTCGAGCAGGGCGATGCCGCCCGGAGCGCCGGGCGCGATTGGCCCCTGCAGCGCCTGATCGACCACCGGGTTGCCGGGAACGATGTGCTCGGCCAGCCGCGCGTGGGCGATGGTGATGTCGCGGATCACGCTCGCCTGCACCGCCGAGATGCCCAGGCTGGAGCCTAGGCTGCGCGCCATGGTGGCGACGATGGTGCCTTCGGTCCGGTGGACCGGATCGAGGGTGGCGTAGGCGAGCACGTTCAGCGGCGCGAACAGGAGGCCGATCCCCATTCCCTGGACGAAGCCGGAAACGACGATCGGCCGCGAGGTCATGGACAGGTCGAAGTGCGCCATCTGCCAGAGCGCGGCGACGCACAGGACGATGCCGCCGATGATGGTGCGTCGGGGACCGATCAGGGTGATCAGGTACGGGACCCCCATGAAGGAGATCAGCGAGCCGACGCCGCGCGGCATGCTGGCAAGGCCGCTTTGGTAGGCCGTGTAGCCGAGGATGTTCTGCATGAATTGCGGCAACACGGCGCTGGTGGAGAAAAGCAGCGCGCCGACGAACAAGGAAAAGAAGGTGGTGCTGACGAAATTCCGGTCCCTGGCGAGATCACGGTGGAAGAAGGGCTGCCGCGCCGACAGCGTCTGGATGATGAAGATCCACAATCCCAGGCAGGCGATGACGAGATAGGTCCAGATCTCGGTCGAGCCGAACCAGTCTTGGCTGGGGCCGCGGTCCATCATCAGCTGGAAGGCGCCGACGAAGGCCACCAGGGCCCCGAAGCCCAGGAAGTCGAACGGCCGCTGCCGGCCTCCCCGATCGCGCTCCATGAACACCAGCACGCCCAGGAAGGCGAGGATGCCGATGGGCAGGTTGATGTAGAAGCAGTAGCGCCAGGTGAAGTTCTCGGTGATCCAGCCCCCGAGCACCGGGCCGATGATCGGTCCCATGATCACCGCCGAACTCCAGATGCTCATCACCCTGGGGATCTGGGCGTAGGGGAAGATGTCCAGCATCACCGTCTGGGAAAGCGGCATCAGCGTCGCCCCAGCGATGCCCTGGATCAGGCGGAAGAGCACCATCTCGGGGAGGTTTTGCGCCGCCCCGCAGGCCATCGAGGCCAGGGTGAAGGCCGAGATCGAGACGAGAAACATCGGCTTGCGGCCGATCTTCAGGGACAGCCAGCCCGAAAGCGGCGTCATGATGGCCGTCGCGATGATGTAGCTGGTCAGCACCCAGACGATCTGGTCCTGGGCGGCGCCGAGCGAGCCCTGCATGTGCGGCAGGGCGGTGTTGGCGATGGTCGAATCAAGGGTGTTCATCACCGTCGCCAGCATGAGGGCGCCGGTGATCGCCCAGCGGTTCTCGATGTCGGCGGCCGAGGCCATGGGCTCTCTTATAGACCACGCGAAACACGGATGGCGCCGAACGGCGCAAGCTCCTTGTCCCATTTGCCAACGGGCGGAGGTGGGTGAAGTCGCGCGTCCAGCTCCTCCGCGGCCTCCATGCTATGAGAGCCCCACAGGCAGGAGGAGCGCACATGGCCCCGGTTCCCAGGCGCGGCGCAGTGGCGGTGACCGGCGCGGCCGGCTTCCTTGGCGGCTGGGTGGTGCGCACGCTGCTGGACCGCGGCCATCGGGTGCGCGCCTGCGTGCGCAACCCGGATGACGAGGCGCGCACCGGGTTCCTGAGGGCCCAGCCGGCGTTCGTCTCGGGCCGGCTCACCCTGCATCGGGCCGACCTCGACGAGGCAGGTTCCTTCGATGCTGTCTGCGCTGGCTGCCATGGCCTGGCGCATGTGGCGCACGTCAGCGATTACAACGACCAGGACGCGGTCGCCCGCGCCTGCGCCGACCTCATCGCCAGCGTCGACAAGTCCGGGACCATCGGCCGGGTCGTCGTCACCTCCTCCATCGCCGCGGTGATCGGCGAGGCCGACATCCACGAGCTGAGCCGCCGGCCGGTGTGTTACGAGGGCCGCTACCCGGACGAGGCCAACCCCAAGCGCACGGTCGAGCGCGGCCAGGGCTACTCGATGGCCAAGCTTGTCGCCGAGCGCGCCTTCACGGCGGCCGCGGCGACCAGCGGCGCCTGGGAGGCGGTGATCTGCTGTCCGGGCGACATCGTCGGGCCGATCCAGTCGGCGCACCAGAAAGATGGCGCCTGGCAGGGCGAGATCGCCAAGATGCTCCAAGGCCGCTGCGACCAGACCGGCGTCTACCGCCCGTGGATGACGGTGGATGTGCGCGATGTCGCCGCCGCGCATGTCGCCCTGCTGGAGAGCGGCGAGGTGAGCAATGGCCAGCGCTTCATCGCCTGGTCCGCCGAAACCCGCAATGTCGAGCAAGTGTGCGCCGATATCGCCCGGCTGCTGCCCGAGCTCGACTTCGACGCGCCCGCCATCGCCGATGATTTTCCCGAGCGCATCCGCGCCAGGGCGGCCGAGTTCCGCGCCATTTGGGCCGGCTGCGAGCTGCGCAACGACCGTATCCGCGCGGTGACCGGCCTTTCCTTCCGCCCGCTCGACGACTCCATCCGCGACTGCGTCGAGTCCCTCGTCGCCATCGCCCACATCGGGCCACGGCGCAGGGCCGCGCCCTAAAGGGTTTCGAGAGCGTCGAGCCAACAGCGGCCACGCCAATTGTTGCGGCTCGAGGCGCTGCTCGATATGCTCTCAATGAGAGCAAAGCTATCGCTTGGTAAGCCCCTGATGAACCTGCACGTGCGCAACCTCGATCCGGAGTTGGTAGCCAAGCTCAAGCGTCGGGCCGCGCGCCACGGCCGCTCGGCCGAAGCCGAGCACCGCGAGATCCTTCGTCAGGCGTTGAGCGGGGAGTCCGACATGTCGTTTTGGGATCTGGCTCGAGAGATCCGCAAGTTGACCGCGGGGAAGACCCATACGCCCTCTGAGGTGCTGATCCGTGAGAGCCGCGACGAGCGCTGATGCGCCTCGTCATCGACGCCAGCGTTGCAATCAAGTGGGTGATCGCCGAAGCAGGCAGCCGTCAGGCCGAGACGTTGCACAGCGCCGAACGTCTCCTCGCGCCGGATCTCATCTATAGCGATTGCGCCAACGCCCTCTGGAAGCTCGTCCGCCGCGGAGAGTTCTCCGACGAACAAGTGATTGTGGCATGTCGCGGGCTCGAGCAGGCGCCCCTGCAATTGTTCTCGTGTCGCGGGCTCCTGACCGCGGCTCTGCGCCTGGCGCTTGCGCTCGAGCACCCGGCCTATGACTTCTTCTATCTGGCTTTGGCCGCCGCGGAAGCGTGTCCCCTCGTTACAGCCGACGAGCGTCTGCGCAGACGGGTGCTGTCTTCCGGGATCGTGGAGTTCCCGGAGGTCCTCTCGATCGAGGAAGCCGCCTGGCGTCTCAGTTGATCGCCGGCTGGCGGGCAATAACTCGGCTGCTATGCTGGCGCCTTCCCGCAACGTCTGAGTGGCCGGATATGAACGTCGATCGCCGTCGCTTCGTCACCTGGAGCCTGGGCGGGGCGTTCCTGCTCGCGATCGCCGATCCGGCCACCGGGGCCCCTGAAGCAGCCGCGGTCACGCTCAATCCCTGGATTCGCATCGATCCCAACGGCTCCATTACGCTCTGTTCGACGGTGAGCGACATGGGCCAGGGCTCGCGCACCGGGCAGGTCCAGATCCTCGCAGACGAGCTCGAGGCCCCCTGGGAGGCGATCCAGGTCGTCGACGCTCCGGATGCCGACCCCTTCCGGGTCGACGGCGAGATCCAGACCGGCGGCAGCGAGTCGATCCGCACCCGCTTTGCCCTGTTGCGCGCCGCCGGGGCCACCGCCCGGGCCCAGCTGATCGCGGCGGCCGCCGCCCGCTGGGGCGTGGCACCCACGACCTGCGAGGCAAAGCTGGGGTGGGTCGCGCATGGCGCGACCGGCCGGCGCCTCGCCTACGGCGCGCTCGCCGTCGATGCCGCGGCCCAGCCGCCGCCCGCCACGCCGCCCCTCAAGGACCCGGCCCAGTGGCGCTACATCGGCAAATCGGTAGGGCCCCTCGGCCGCGCCGACCGCGTCACCGGCGCGGCGCGCTACGGCATCGACGTGCGCGTTCCCGGCATGCTGCGGGCCACCCTTCGCCAAGCCCCGGTGTTCGGCGCGACCCTGGTCTCGGTTGACGAGGCGCCGGCGCTGGCGACGCCCGGTGTCGTCAAGGTAGTCCGGCTCCCTGCCGCGGTCGCCGTCGTCGGCCGCTCGACCTGGGCCGCGTTCGCAGGGGCGCGCGCGCTCTCCCCGAAGTGGCAGGCGCCGGCGAAGACCTGGAGCTCGCCCGAAATCGGCCCGGCGCTCATCGCCGCCTATGACGGCGCCGACTCGGTCATCCTGCCCGACAAGACCGGCGCCGAGGCCAAGGCGAAGCTGCGCGCCGTCTTCGCCGCCGCCGCGAGGAAGATCGAGGCGACCTACGAAGTGCCATACCTCTCCCATTCGCCGCTCGAGCCCATGAACGCCACCGCGTGGGTCACTCCGGGCTCGGTGGAGGTCTGGGCGCCGAGCCAGTCGCCCACCGAGCTGCGCCAGAAAGTGGCTGCGGCGCTCGGCCGGCCGATCGACCAGGTCACCCTGCATCTCACCCTGCTCGGCGGCGGCTTCGGCCGGCGCCTGGAGAGCGATTACGCCGTCTTCGCCGCCCTGGTCGCCGCCCAAGCGGACGCCCCCGTCCAGCTGCTGTGGACGCGCGAGGAGGACATGACGCACGACGTCTACCGCCCGCGCGCCCACATGACCTGGCGCGCCGCGCTTGGGCCGGACGGCCTCATTCAGGGCTACGAAATCGTCGGCGCCGCCTGCGGCGACACCATCACCGATGGCGCCGAGCCCGCGCCCTACGATCTTCCCTGGGCCGACACCCAGTGCAAGATCGATGTCGGCGTACCCATCGGCTACTGGCGCAGCGTCGACAACTACACCAACACCTTCGGCCGGGAGAGCTTCATCGACGAAGCGGCGCACGCCGCCGGCATGGATCCGCTCGACTATCGCCGCAGGCTGCTGGCCGGGAACGCCCGCGCCCGGCGGGTGCTCGACGCGGCGGCCCAGAAGATCGGCTGGGGCGGGCCTACTCCCGCGGGCGTTGGCCGGGGATTGGCTCTTCTCGATGGCTGGGACACTCTGGTGGCCCACGCCGCGGAGGTCGAGGTCGCTGGGGAAAAGCTGACGGTCCGCCGCATCGCCGTCGCCATCGATCCGGGCACTGTCGTCAATCCCGAGCAGGTCGCGGCGCAGGCGATGGGCGGCACGACGATCGGCGTCTCGGCCGCCCTTTTCGAGGCCATGACCGTCACCGACGGCGCCGCCGACCACAGGAATTTCGACCAGTACCGGATCCTGCGCCAGCGCGAGGCGCCGGCGGTCGACGCCATCGTCCTTCAAACTCCCGGCGCGACTGTCGGCGGCGTCGGCGAGCCGCCCGTCCCGGGCGTGGCGCCGGCGCTCGCCAACGCCGTCTTCGCCGCCTGCGGCAAGCGGGTGCGGACGCTGCCGTTCACCCAGGCCGGGTTCACCGTCTGACGGCGGCCGCCCGACCCGGCAGGTAGCCGGGTCGCCGTGCGGATGGCTCACCCTCGCGCATTTGCCCCGCGGCCGCCCCGCGGCCTAAGGTTTTCCAAGGGGGCAGGCGAGGGGAGAGCCATGACCGACGCCGCCGTCGCGCTCGGCAACGAACCGTTCCGCGATCCCACCGCCCCGCTGGAGGCGCGGGTCGACGACCTCGCCGGCCGCCTTACGCTCGAGGAGAAGGTCGCCCTGATGGCCGGCTCCGCCCCGTTCACGCTGACCGGCGCCGCCAGGCTCGGCGTCCCGGAGGTGCGTGTCTGCGACGGCCCTACCGGCGTACGCTCGAACGAGGGCGAGGCGGCCACCGTCTTTCCCGTCGGCGTCGCCCAGGCCGCAAGCTGGAACCCGCGTCTGGTCGAGGAGGTGGCGGCCGCCATCGCGCGCGAGGCCCTGGCGCTCGACAACCGGGTGGTGCTGGCGCCCACCATCAACATCGTCCGCACGCCCCTGTGGGGCCGCGCCTTCGAGACCTATTCGGAGGATCCGTACCTGGCCGGCGTGCTGGGGACCGCTTTCGTCAACGGCCTGCAGGGCGAAGGCGTGGGAGCGTCGCTGAAGCACTACGCCGCCAACAACCAGGAAGAGGGCCGCATGACGGTCTCGGTGGAGGCCGACGAGCGCACCATGCGGGAAATCTATCTGGCGGCGTTCGAGAAGGTGGTGAAGGAGGCAGGCCCGTGGACGGTCATGGCTTCCTACAACCGTCTGCGGGGCCACTACGCCACCGAGAGCGCCTACCTGCTGCGCGACATCCTCGAGGGCGAGTGGGGTTTTGACGGCGTCGTCGTCTCCGACTGGGGAGCGGTGCATTCCACAGGGCCGGCGGTCGCGGGCGGCTGCGGCCTGGAAATGCCGGGACCGGCGCGCTGGTTCGGCGACAAGCTGCTCGCGGCAGTCAAAGCCGGCGAGGTCGCGCAAGCCGACATCGACGAGGCGGCCCGGCGCATGGTGCGCCTCATCCTGCGCACCGGGGTGCTGGACAGCGCTCCCAAGCCCGTCGGCGAGCTGCGCAGCAAACGCCACCGCGCCATCGCCGCGCGCGCCGCCGAGGAGGCGATCGTGCTGCTGAAGAACAAGGGCGCGCTCTTGCCGCTCGCTGCGGGCGAGTTGCGTTCGATAGCCGTATTGGGGTCGAACGCGACCGCGCGGCGCATCCAGGGCGGCGGCTCCTCGCAAGTGCGCCCCGGACGGCAAGTGTCGATCCTGGCCTCGATCACCGAATTCCTGGCCGGCCGCTGCGAGGTGCTGCACGCCGAGGGCGGCGATAACGAACCGCATCCGCCGGCGGCCCGCTCCGCCTTCTTCAGCCCCGACGAGGCCCGCGGCCAGGCCGGGCTATTGGTCGAATACTTCGAGGCGCGCGGCTTTGGCGGCGCGCCATTCAGATCTGGCCCCGAGCGCGGCATCGGCAAGCTGGTGTCGGCGGCGGCCGTGGCGGGGCTTGGCCGCGGCGTCGGGGCTCTGCGGTGGACCGGCTTCCTTTGGCCGCAGCGCGACGGCCGCCACGAGTTGTCCTTGCGCGCCCCCGGCGAGGGCCGGCTGACGCTCGAGGGCAAGACGCTGATCGACCCGGCCGCGCCCGCCAGCTTCGACAAGACGGACGTCGGTGGGCTGCCGATTCCCCGCCGCACCGCGGCGGTCGAGCTGATCGCCGGTCGCGGCTATCCGATCACCATCGAATACCGGCGCCCGGAGAACGCCGAGGCCCTGCCCTGGGAATATGTCGGCGTCGGCCTGCGTCAGCCCTGCGGCTCGATCGGAGAGGCCGCGGCGCTTGCGGCGCGCGCCGATGCCGCCGTGGTCGTCGTCGGTGCGGCCTCGACCACCGAGGGCGAAGGCTACGACCGCGCCGACCTGGAATTGCCGGGCGACCAGAACGCCCTGGTGGACGCGGTGCTGGCGGTCAATCCGAAAACCGTCGTCGTGGTCGTCGGCGGCGCGCCCTATCGTCTGCCCTGGGCCGACCACGTCAGCGCCATCCTCTGCCCTTGGTTCGGGGGCGAGGAGGGGCCTGACGCCCTGGCTCGGGTGATCTTCGGCAGGGCCGAGCCATCGGGACGGTTGCCGGTGAGCTGGCCCAGGCGCATCGAGGAGACCGCCGCCTGGGGCGCCTATCCCGGGGGCGAGAGCGTCAACTACGCCGAGGGCCTTTTCGTGGGCTATCGTCACTTCGACCGCGCCCCGGCCGCGCCCCTGTTCCCATTCGGCTTCGGCCTCACCTACGCCCGCTTCGCCTGGTCCGGCCTGGAGGCGCCTGAGGAGGCGCGGCCCGGCGAGGCGGTCTGGGTCGGATTCACCCTGCGCAATGTGGGCGAGCGGGCCGGCGCCGAGGTGGCGCAGCTCTATGTGCGACCGCGCGCCCCGTCGGTCCCTCGGCCGGTGAAGGAGCTCAAGGCCTTCGCGAAGGTCAGTCTGGCGCCGGGCGAGAGCCGCCGGGTGCGGCTGCGCCTCGACGACCGCGCTTTCTCCTTCTGGGACCCGGAAGTGAACGCCTGGGTCGCCGAACCGGGCTGGTACGACCTCCTGATCGGCTGCTCCGCCGCCGACATCGAACTCCAGACCACGGTGCATCTCGCCGAATGAGCAGCTAGGAAGCGCCTCTCCCGATCAGAGAGGTGGTTTCTGGATGGCCCGCCAGGCGGTGCTCGGGATGGAGGACGGCGCTTTCGGCTACGGGGCGCGGCGGGTCTTCGACGGCCTTTCCTTCATGCTCGACGACGCTCGCGCCGGCCTCGTGGGCGAAAACGGCGCCGGCAAATCCACCCTGCTCAAGTGCCTCACCGGTGAGCTGGAGCTGAACCGGGGCCAGCTCGTCCGCTCCCGTGGCCTGAGGGTGGGCTGGCTGCCGCAGGAGGTCCCCGCCGAGTTGGCGCCCCTTTCGGTGCGCGCCGTCCTCGAGCGCTCTTTGCGCCGCGCTGGCGCGGCCGCAGAGGACTGGCGCATCGACGCCCTGCTCGACGAGGTCGAGTTGCCGCCGGAGGCGGCCGCGGGCCTCTTCGGCGCGCTTTCCGGCGGCTGGCAGAGGCTGGTCCTCATCGCCGCTGCGGCGCGGCTGGAGGAGCCGGATATCCTCGTCCTGGACGAACCCACCAACCATCTCGACCTGGGCAACATCAACGTCCTGGAGGCGTGGCTCACCGAACGCTTCCAGCTGCCCATGCTGATCGTCTCGCACGATCGCGCCTTCCTGGACCGGGTGACCGAGCGCACGCTCTTCCTGCGCAGTGACGGCCTCACACAATTCAGCGTTCCCTTCTCCGAGGCGAGGTCCGAGCTCATCAAGCGCGATCTTGCCGCCGCCAGGCAGCGGGCGCTGGAGGAGAAGGAGATCCGGCGCCTGGAGGCGGTGGCGGCGCGCTACAAGGTCTGGGCGGTCAAGAACCCTGACCTCAACAAGCGCGCCAAGGCGGCCGAGAGCCGCATCGCCCACATCCGCCGCGCCCAGACGCAGGCGTGGAAAGCGCGCCGCCGCGATCTGAAGCTTTCGGGTGATCGCACCGAGGCCAAGGTGACGCTGCGCATCGAAGGCCTGACACTCGCCGCGCCGGACGGGCGACGACTGTTTTCCGTCGATCGCCTGGCGCTCTCGCCCGGCGATCGCATCGCCCTCCTGGGGTCGAACGGCGCGGGCAAGACGACCCTGCTTGGCGCGATCGCCGCCGCCTTCGACCCCGCCCTGGAGCATTACGACGGGACCGCCGCCATCCGCTTCAACCCTGCCTGCCGCCTGGCCGTTTTCGACCAGACGATGAGCGGCCTACCCCTGGAGGAGACCCCGGCCGGGTATCTGGCCGCCGCCAAGACCGCGACCGATCAGGACGCCGCCCGCCTGCTGGCTCAGGCCGGGTTTCCCTACGCCCGCAGGCGCGAGCCGATCGCGGCCTTGAGTCCAGGCGAACGCGCCCGGCTGATGTTCCTGCGCATGCAGCTGGAGCGCCCTAACCTGTACCTGCTGGACGAGCCCACCAGCCATCTGGATATCGAGGGTCAGGAGGCGCTCGAGGCTCAGCTGGAGGAGCGCGAGGTCTCCTGCATCCTGGTCTCCCACGATCGTCACTTCACCCGCACCGCCGCCACCCGCTTCCTCGAGATCCGCGGCGGCCGGCTCGTCGAGATCGACGATCCCGAGGGCTTCTACGAGGCGCAGCGCTGACCGCTGCGGTCGCCGCGCCTGGGTGGGTTCAGTCTCGCCCTTTGTCCTCGGCGTGGTTGCGAGCGGCCCTCTCCACCTCTTCGAGCCGATCCTTGCCGAAATAGAGATCGTCGCCCACAAGGAAGCTCGGCGAACCGAAAACACCGCGCGCCACCGCTTGGTTCGTATTGGCGATCAGGCGCTCTTTCACCGACGGGTCCTGGGTCATGGCGAGCAGCTGCTCGCCGGGGAGACCGGCCCCCGCGAGGACTTCGGTGATCACCCCTGGGTCGTCCATCTTGCGGCCCTGCTCCCACATGGCGGCGAAGACCGTCTCCACGTACGGAACGAAGACGCCGAGGTCCTGCGCCGCGATCGCGCCCCGCATGATTTGCAGCGTGTTCACCGGAAAATGTGGGTTGGAGGCAAAGGCGGTGAGGCCGTGGCGGGCCACGAACCGACGCGTCTCCAGGGCTTCGTAGGCGAGCTTGGAGGGGATTCCGGCATAGGCTTCCATCGGCGAGCGGTTGCCGGTCGCCTTGAACACTCCGCCCAGAAGCACGGGCGTGTAGACGAAGCCGCGGCCCAGGCGCCGCTCGATCCCGGGCAGGACCTTGTGCGCCAGGTAAGCGTTGGGACTGCCGAAATCGAACAGGAACTCGAGGGCGGGTTCGGCCATCACCAGGCCTCCGCGAACGGACGCAGGTCGAGTTCGAAGGTCCAGGCGTCGCGCGTCTGCTGGTGCAGGCGCCAGTACGCCTCGGCGATCGAGGCAGGCCGCATCAGGGTGTCGGGCGGCAGCTCGGCCAGAGCCGCCTCGCCGCGCGCGGCGGTGATGCGGCTGCGGACGAAGGCGGTGTCGACGCCGGCGTCGATCACCAGGTGGGCGACGTGAATGTTCTGCGGGCCGAGCTCGCGGGCCATGGTCTGGGCCAGGGATCGAAGGCCGGCCTTGGCCGAGGCGAAGGCCGCGTAGCCCTTGCCGCCGCGAACCGAGGCGGTGGCGCCGGTGAAGAAGATCGACCCGCCGCCACGGGCCAGCAACCGCCGGGCCGCCTCGCGACCGGTAAGAAAGCCGGCGTAGCAGGCCATTTCCCAGACCTTGCGGAATACCCGTTCGGTCGTCTCCACGATGGGAAAGTTGACGTTGGCGCCGACGTTGAAGATCGCCACCTCGATCGGCTGGTCGGCGTCGGCCTCGGTGATGAAGGCGGCGACCGCCTCTTCGCTGCGCGCGTCCAGGGCGCGCGGCTCGAAACGTCCGCCCGCGGCTTGGATACGCGCCGCCAGGGGCGCAAGCTTGTCGCGGTTGCGGCGCCCACCAAACACCCGATAGCCCTCGGCGGCGAAGCGTTCGCATATGGCCGCGCCGATGAAATCGCCCGCGCCCACCACGGCGACGGCCGCATTTCTCCTCTCGCTCACGCCTGCCCCCGGCCTTCCCGGATCACCTCGTGACGGCGGATCACTTCGCGCACCAGGAAGGCGAGGAACTTCTCGGCGAACTCGGGATCGAGGTCGGCCTCCACCGCCAGGGCGCGCAGGCGTGCGATCTGCTGGGCTTCGCGCGCCGGATCGGCGGGCGGCATGCCGAGGCTGGCCTTGAGTTCGCCGACCCGACGGGTGCATTTGAAGCGTTCGGCCAGCAGGTGCAGTAGGGCCGCATCGATGTTGTCGATCGAATGGCGCAGCTCGGCCAGCGCCGGCGGGATGGGCGGAACGGGGCGGCTTTCGGCGCTCATCGGGGGCTGGTTGCGTCCTAAACGCGAGGGAGGTCAAGCTGGCGTGGTGATGAAGATCGGCGCGGTGGCGGTCATGGCCGCGGTCATCGGCTCGGGCGCGTCCGCCGCGCCGGCGAGTCTGGCGGGCGACTGGGACGGCGCCTTGGCCGTAGGCGCGGTCACCTTGCGGCTGGCGCTTCACGTCCATGCCGGTCCGCAGGGGCTCTCGGGCACGCTGGATTCGATCGACCAGGGCGCGAGCGGCCTGCAGATCCCCTCGATCGAGCAGCACGGCCTGTCGGCCAGGTTCACCGTCCCGCAGGTCCACGGCGCGTTTTCCGGGGCGCTGTCGGCCGACGGCGATCGCCTGGACGGAAGCTGGACCCAGGGCCCCGCGACCCTGCCGTTGGAGTTCCGTCGCCATCCGGTCGGGGTCCCGGAGGCGAAGCTGTCGCGGCCGCAGGAGCCGGTGCCGCCGTTTCCCTATCAGGACCTGCAAGTCGCCTTCCCGAGCCCGGGCGCGCACGCAACCCTCGCCGGCGAGCTCACCGAGCCTCGGGGCCCTGGGCCGTTCGCGGCGGCGGTGCTCATCGCCGGCTCCGGGCCGAACGGGCGGGACGAACTTGTCGCGGGCCACCGACCTTTCCTGGTGCTGGCGGACTATCTGACCCGGCGGGGTCTTGCGGTGTTGCGCTACGACAAGCGCGGCATCGGCGGTTCGGGCGGCGATTATGCTTCGGCGACCACGGCGGATTTCGCCAGCGACGCCGAGGCGGCCGTCGCCTTCCTTCGCTCCCGCGCGGAGATAGATGGGCGCCGGATCGGTCTTCTGGGCCACAGCGAGGGTGGCCTGATCGCGCCCCTGGTCGCTGACAAGGACAGGGGCGTCGCCTTCGTCGTCCTGCTGGCCGCGCCCGGCGTCGACGGGGCGCGCATCCTGGAGGCCCAGGGCGCCGCGATCGGCCGGGTGATGGGGGTTCCGGCGGACAAGGCCGCCCAGGCGCAGGCGCTGAACGCGCGCCTGTTTGCCGCCATCGAGAAGGCCGGGGACCAAGCCGCCGCTGTCGCCGCCGCCAAGGCGATCCTCACCTCCGCCGCAACGACGGCCAAAGCGCCGCCCGGGTCGCTCGATCAGGCCGCCGCGGCGATGGCCAATCCCTGGTTCCGGTTCTTTCTTTCCTATGATCCGGTCCCGGCGCTGTCGCGGCTGCGCTGCCCGGTGCTTGCCCTCTGGGGCTCCAAAGACCTCCAGGTTCCGCCGGACGAGAACGCGCCGGTGGTGAGCGCCGCCTTGAGCCATGACCCCGACGTCCAGGTCGAGGTGCTCCCCGGCCTCAACCACCTCTTCCAGCCCGCTACGACCGGTTCACCGGCGGAGTACTCGGCGATCGCCGAGACCTTCGACCCCGCGGCGCTCCAGAAGATCGGCGACTGGATCGAGCGCCGGGCCCGGCGCTAGTGTCCCGATTCCGAGGCTCGCCTGCGTTTGAGGCGGCTTTCGGCGAACTTCGGAATCGGAACACCCAACGAACAGGCGAACTTCAAATCCAGCACACTAGACGCGCCGGTGAATGGCGGTCATCTCCCCCATGGGCGCGCCGAGAACGGTGACGCGCGCCACTTTCAGGGCGGTGTCGGGCGCGAGCAGGGTGAAGCGGGTGGAATAGCGCGGCGCCGCCAGCCCGCGCGCCGGTCCCATCGGCCGCTGGAAACTCAAAACATAGTCCTCGCCGGTGCGTCGCCCGACGATGCCTGATCCCGCCACCGCTTCGGCGACCATGTAGCGGCCGTCGACGCCACAGGTGAGCGCCCAGCGCCACACGTCGACCTCGCCGTCGTCATAGGTAAAGGTTTCCTCGAAACGGATGCCTTCGTAAGCACCGCGCGCTTCACCCTGGGTGCTGACGGAGCAGCGCCGGCGCACCCGGCCGAAGACGTCGCGCACCACGGCCGCGCCTTCGGTGCGTCCCAGGAAGAACAGTTCCGGCCGAAAAACCAGCTCGCCGGCGTACGGGCTCCGCGCATCCACGCCGGTCGCCTCCAGAGTGAACGTCGTCAGGATAGGCCGGACCGGCGCCGGTCCTAATTCCGCCAATTGTCGCGGCCGTCGGAGAGGAAATGGTAACGGTAGGCGTGAACTCCGGATCCGAGGGCCAAGATGATCGAGCAACTGGAAGGCGCGGCGTCCAGCATAGCCGAGCGGCTCACCGCCCGCGGCGAGACCCTGGCGGTGGCCGAATCTTCGGCGGGCGGCCTGATCAGCGCCGCCCTTCTGGCCGTGCCCGGCGCCAGCGCCTGGTTTCGCGGCGGCGCTGTTGTCTACACTGGGACGGCGCGATTTCATCTGCTGGGGCTCGGCCGCGAAGACGTGGCCGGCGTTCGCTCCGCCAGCGAAGGCTATGCCCTCATCCTCGCCCGCGGCGTGCGCGAGCGCCTGGGCGCGACCTGGGGCTTGGCTGAAACCGGAGCGGCCGGCCCGAGCGGCAACGGCTACGGCGACCCTCCGGGCCACAGCTGCCTGGCTGTCAGCGGCCCCTTCGAGACAGCGGTCACGCTGGAAACCGGCAAGGCGGACCGGCGCGCCAACATGACCGCCTTCGCCGCCCGCAGTCTGGAGTTGCTGGCCTCAGCCCTGGCGGCGTGAGCCCAGGACCCGGGATGCTACCGCCGGCGCCAGCCGTCGATGTGAGCGGCGTCGATAGCGATGGTGACGGCGGCGTGATCGCCGAGCGGCTGGCAGACGACGCCACCGGCTTCGCGATAGCCGTGCGTGCCCACGCCGCCGAAGACCTCGCCGTGCGGCTTGCGATCGGGCCGATCGGGATGCCTGGGATCGGGCGAGGTGGGACCGCACGGGCCCATGACCGGGTCGGGGCCGGGGTCGGTGATCTCGTCGGGCGGATCGAGCGGCCCAGGCGGTTTCGCCGCCGAACCAGGAGTGGCTTGAGCTCCGCCGCCGGCGCTGGGCACCAGCTCCTGGGCCGCAGCCGGTGCCGCCGGCAAGGCCAGGACGGCCAGCATCGAGATCAACGTGAGCGGTCGGGTCATGACCTATGGATTCTGACCGAAGGACGAAAGCGGAGCAAGCAGGTACGGTAACGCCGCTCCGGCGGCGAAATTGCGTCGATACGGCTCAGGCGACGGCCCGGGCCTTTCCCGATCCGCCGGCGCCCGCCCCGCCAGTCCAGCGGTTGATCACTTCGATCAGCCGCGCCGGGCTGATCGGCTTGCCCAGATGGTCGTTCATGCCCGCGTCGAGGCAGCGTTGCACCTGGTCGGGCAGAACATTCGCCGTCATGGCGATGATCGGCGCCTTGTGAGCCCCGGGCCGGGCCATGGCGCGAATTCGCCGCGCCGCCGCCAGGCCGTCCATGACCGGCATCTGCACGTCCATGAGGATGAGGTCGTAGTCGGCGCCTTCCACCGCCTCGATGGCGCCGACGCCGTCGTGGGCGAAATCGATCGCGACGTCGAAGGGTTGCAGGAGCGCCAGGATCAGCTCGCGGTTGACCTCGACATCCTCGGCGACCAGCAGCCGCAATGGCCGGTCGAGCGTCGCCGGCGCTTCGGGCGTTTCGGCGCCAGTCTTCCGCAGGCTCTCTCGCGTGGCTCTGGGCAGCACGATCTCGAACCAGAAGGTCGAGCCTTGCCCCGGCGCGCTGTCGCCGCCGATCCTGCCGCTCATCAGGTCCACGATGTGTTTGCTGATGGCCAGTCCGAGTCCGGCGCCGCCGAAGCGCCGCGACACCGAGGCGTCGGCCTGGGCGAAACGCTCGAAGATCGACGCCAGCTGTTCCTTGGGGATGCCGATGCCGGTGTCGCGCACCTCGAAGCGCAGCCGGCGCCCACCTTTGGCCGACGATTGCTTCACCGTGATCTCGATGCCGCCCGCGGCAGTGAACTTCAGGGCGTTGGCGACAAGGTTGAGCAGCACCTGGCGGAGCCTGGACGCATCGCCCACCACCTCGCCGCCGTCACCCTCGCCGCGCACCTGCAGCGACAGGCCCTTGGCGGACGCCTGCTCGCCCACCAGCGCCGCGACCGCCTTGGCCGCCTCCAGCGGGTCGAAAGGATGGGCCTCCAGTTCCACCACTCCGGCCTCGAAGCGGGAGAAGTCGAGAACGCCGTTGACGATCTGCAGCAGGGTGGCGCTGGCGTCATTGATCAGACGCGCATGCCGCGCGTCCCTTTCGCCCAGCCCGGGCGAGGCCTTCAGCAGCCCGGAAAAGCCGATGATGGCGTTCAGGGGCGTGCGCAGTTCGTGGCTCATGTTGGCCAAGAACTCCGATTTCGCCCGCGCGGCCTGCTCGGCGCGCTCGCGCGCGGCGATCAGTTCGGTCTCCATCTGCTTGCGGGCGGTGATGTTCCGGGTGACCGTCACCAGCGTCGGCGGCTCACCACGCTCACCCATGTCGGCGACCGAGAAGCTGGTCTCCACCCATACCACCGATCCGTCCCGGTGCAGGCAGCGGTAGTCCAGCGTTTCGCGGCCGCCACGCTCGGCCATGGAGGCCATCTGCGCCAAGGTTTTTTCCCTGTCCTCCGGATGGACGTGGTCGAAATTCGAGGCCGCCAGCATCTCCTCGGCCGAGTAGCCAAGCAGGCCGGCGATCGACGGCGAGATATAGAGCCGCTTGCCGTCCAGGCGGGTGAGCGCGATCACGTCGGTGACGTTGTCCGCCAGGACCCGGTAGCGGGCCTCGCTGTCGATCAGGCGTCCCTGGGCGTCGGCGAGCCGGCGCCGCTCGAGAAAGCCGCGCGCGGCGCGCTCGCCGGCGAAGGCGATCGTCAGCGCCAGCAGGGCCCAGACCGGCCCGATCCCGCCTTCCAGAGGCGAGGGCGCGGTCGCCACGATCGCTAGCATGAACACGGCCGGAACCGCCGCGGTCGCGATCAGGAAGGCGGGCGTGTCGGAGCCGTTGGCATGGCCGTAGTAAATAACCGAGAGCCACAGGGCGGCGGCGCAGACCGGGCCGGCCGGCGCGCCCGAAGTCCACAGCAGCCAGCCGAGCGTCATCCATCCCAGCGACACCGCCGCTGCGTTGACCAGCCGGAAAGGCAGGCCCGGCCGGCGGCCGCTGGCCCAGGCGAACACCGAGGCGCGGACAAAACGATCCCAGGTCTCCAGGGCGACCATGAAGCCCCACCAGAGCGCGGGCCCTTGCCAGCCGATCACCAGGGTTGCGACCGCTGCGGCCGTGAAGGTGGCGAGGAACCGCACGGCCAGCGGCTTCTGGGCGCCGGCCTTGCTCCGACTAAGCTCGTCGAGGATGCGGGTCACGTCGGGGCGCTGCGCCTCGAATGGAATGGGAACGGCCCCTCCATAGTCGGGCCGCGCTTGAACCCTGGTTAACGGCGCTATCCGAATTTTCGTGGGCTCGCTGGCGGCCTCGCCAGCGCCGGGGTTCTGGGCTAGGCTCGAGGGGAGTCGACGCCGCCTTTGGCGGCCTCAGGTCAGGGGAGGGACCTTCATGACTGCCGCAGAACAACCCAGAAGCAGCGGCCTTTTCGCCCGCGTCCAGGCGATCCTGTTCCGGCCCTCGGCCGAGTGGGACGTCATCGCCGCGGAACCGGCGACCGTGCAGGGGCTGTACACCGGATACGCCTGCATCCTGGCGGCGATCCCGGTTCTCGCCCAGCTCATTGGCGGCCAGGTTTTCGGCTACGGCGTCTTCGTCTTCCATTATCGGCCGCCGATCGTGGCCGCGGTGGTGACGGCGATCGTCGACTATGTGGTGTCGCTGGGGCTGCTCTACGTCATCGCCTTGATCATCGATGCGCTGGCGCCGAGCTTCGAGGGCCAGAAGGACCGCATTCAGGCTCTCAAGGTCGCCGTCTACTCCTACACCGCCGCCTGGGTCGCGGGCGTCTTCCTGCTGATCCCAGTGCTGTCGATACTGGCGCTTGTCGGCCTCTACAGCCTCTATCTTCTCTACCGCGGCCTGCCGCGGCTGATGAAGGCGCCCGAATCCAAGGCGCTCGCTTACACCGCCGTCAGCGTGATCTGCGCCATCGTCGTCTCCGTGGTCGTACTCGTCATCGTCAATGGCGTGCTCGGCGCGGCGGGCCTGACGGCGATGGGGCTCGGAGGATTCCGCACCGCTTCGGTCGACCATGGCGCGGCCCAGGTCCACATCAACGGCGCCAACATCGATGTGGGCAAGATGCAGGCCGCCGCGGCCGCCCTGCAGCGCGGCGAGGCCAACAGCAAGCAGATCGTGGCCATCAACCCCGATCTGCTCAAGGGGCTGCTGCCGGCCAGCGTTGCCGGCCTGCCGCGGACGGATGTGGAATCGAGCAGCGGCGGCGTCGGCGGCTGGAACGCCTCCAGCGCCGAGGCCACTTACCAGAAGGATCAGGCGCGGATCACTGTGCGGGTGGCCGACATCGCCGCGGCCGGGGCCTTGGCGGGCATGGCCAGCGCCATGAACGTCAACGCCGACAAGGAGACGGCTACGGGCTACGAGAAGGTCGGCATGGTCGGCGGCCGCATGACCAGCGAGAGCTGGGACAACGCCTCCAAGACCGGCAAGTACAGCATCGTCGTGGCCAACCGCTTCGCGGTCGATGCGGAGGGCGAGAACGAGCCCATGGACGCCCTGAAGGCGGCCGTGGCCGCCGTCGACGCCGGTCGCCTGGAGGGCATGGCGCGGAGTTAGAGGAGACTCGGCTCCCCCTACCTGGGCTCGTAACGGCCTTCCGGGGCGCGGTTGGAGAAACGCGTCAGGTCGGAGTCGAAGTGCAGGGTCACCGTCCCCACCGGGCCGTGGCGCTGCTTGGCGATGATCACCTCCGCCAGGTTCCGCACCGGATCGATCTTCTCCTGCCAGGTCAGGTGCTCCTGGGTTCCCTCCTTGGGCGGGCTGCGCTCCAGGTAGTAGGCCTCGCGGTAGATGAACATGACAACGTCGGCGTCCTGTTCGATCGAGCCCGACTCGCGCAAGTCCGACAACTGTGGCTTCTTGTCTTCGCGGTCCTCGACCCGGCGCGACAGCTGGGCGGCGGCCAGGACCGGCACGTTCAGCTCCTTGGCCAGGGCCTTCAGCGACTGGCTGATCTGGCTGACTTCCTGGACACGGTTCTCGACCCGTCCGCTGACGCCGGTGGTCACCAGCTGCAGGTAGTCCACGACGATCAGATCCAAGCCGACGGTCCGCTTGAGCCGGCGCGCGCGGGCGGCGAGCTTGCCGATCGAAAGCCCGCCGGTGTCGTCGATATAGAGGGGGGCCTCGCTGATCTGCCTGGCCGCATCGCTGATGCGCCCGAACTCGGCCGGACTGATTTCGCCCTTGCGGATCTTGTCCGAGGGGATCTCGGTCACCTCGGCCAGCAGGCGCATCGCCAACTGCTCGGCCGACATTTCCAGAGCGAAGAACGCCACCACTCCGCCGCTCACCGTTTTGCGGGCGCCCTCCGGGTTCAGCTCATAGGCGTAGTTACGGGCGGCGTTGAAGGCGATGTTGGCGGCCAAGGCGCTCTTTCCCATCGAGGTGCGCCCGGCAAGGATGACGAGGTCGGACCGGTGCAGGCCGCCGAGCTTCTTGTCGAGGTCGACAAGGCCGGTGGCGACACCATTGATGCCGCCGTCGCGGCGATAGGCCTCCTCCGCCATTTCCACCGCGCCGGCCAGCGCGTCGGCGAAGCCGACCATTCCCTGAGCGGCCACGCCGTTCTCGGCGAGGTCATAGAGGCGCTGCTCGGCAGCCTCGATCTGGTCGCGCGCCGATAGTTCGGGGTCGCCGATCCGGGCCGCCTCCGAGATCTCGCCGCCGATGCGGATGAGGTCGCGGCGGATCGCCAGGTCGCGGATGACACGGGCGTAGTCGGCTGTCCGCGCCGCCGGCGGCGCCCGATCGACCAGATCGGCGAGGTAGCGCAGCCCGCCCATGTCGGCGAACGCCGGGTCGGCCTGGAAGTGCTGCGCCACCAGGATGGGCTCCGCCAACTGGCCGCGCCGGACGTGGCCGGCGATGGAGCCGAAGAGCCGGCCGTGGAAAGGCTCGAAGAAATGCTCCGGTTGCAGGCCGTCGGGAACGTTCTCGAAGGCGCCGTTGTCGTACAGCAGGATGCCCAGCAGGGCTTGTTCGGCTTCCAGGTTGGCGGGCGCGTGGGCGTCGCTCTCGGGCGCAGAAGCGGGGACGAGATCGAGCACGGGAACCACAGCCATGAGCGTTCCGATAGACCGGGAAGAGCGGCCAGCGCATGTGGCATCTTGGCCTCATGCACAGCTTCGCGCGCGGGCTGTGGATGACGCCGCTCGATCGCCAAGCAGGCCCCTCGGTCTGCAAGGGCGATGTGACGCGGAGGGGCCAGAAGACCGGCCTTCAGACGGTCGGCTGCGCCGGCTCCGGCGACTCCTCCTCGGGGCTTGGGGCCGGAGGGGGCGCCTCCATCAACGCCGCGGCCGCTTCCGCGCTCAGGGTGCGCTCCTCCTCGAAGCGGGCGGCGATCACGTCTTCGCCCCTGGCCTGCCGCTCGGCCTCGTCCTGGCTGCGCGCCACATTGACGGTGACGGTTACGGTAACCTCTGGATGCAGGCGGACGCGGACGTTGTGGAGGCCGAGCGTCTTGATCGGCCGGTCGAGGATCACCATCGAGCGGTCGACCTTACCGCCCCCGGCGTTCACCGCTTCGGCGACATCCCGCCCGCTCACCGAGCCGTAGAGCTGGCCGCCGTCACCGGCCTGGCGGATCATGACGTAGGTGGCGCCATCGAGCTTGCCGCCCGATTTCGAGGCGGTCTCGCGCGCGCGCTCGTTGCGCGATTCGATCTCCGAGCGTCGCTCCTCGAACACCTTCATGTTGGCGTCGGTGGCGCGCAGCGCCTTGGAGCGCGGCAGCAGGAAGTTGCGGGCAAAGCCGTCCTTGACGTTGACCACGTCGCCTAGACCGCCGAGGCGCTCCACCCGCTCCAGGAGAATGACCTTCATGGCCGCGCCCCTACTGAGTCAGGTATGGCAGCAGGGCGAGGTAGCGGGCGCGCTTGATGGCGCGAGCGAGCTCCCGCTGCTTCAGCGCCGAGACCGCCGTGATCCGCGACGGCACGATCTTGCCGCGCTCGGAGACGTAGCGCTGCAGCAGCTTGACGTCCTTGTAGTCGATCTTGGGGGCGTTGGCGCCGGAGAACGGGCAGACCTTGCGCCGCCGCATGAAGCTGCGCCGCGGGCCCAGGGCTGGCGCCTCGGCGCCGATGCTTTCGTCGCTCATCGTGGTGTCGTCGTTCTCTTCAGGATTCAGACCGGAACGTCATCGAAGCGGCGCTCACGCTCGCGTTCGCGATCGCGCCGGGCGAGGATCGGCGACAGCTCCAGGTCGATGGCGTCCACGCGCACCGTCAGGAACCGCAGCACGTCCTCGTTGATGGAGAGCTGGCGCTCCATCTCCTTGACCGCGTCCGGGGGCGAATCGAGCGCCAGCAGCGAGTAATGGCCCTTGCGGTTCTTCTTGATCCGGTAGGCGAGGTTCCGAAGGCCCCAGTACTCGATCTTGGCCACATGACCGCCGTGGGACTCGATGACCGCCTTCATCTCCTCGTTCAGGCTTTCGGCCTGCGCCGCGGAGATGTCCTGGCGCGCGATGAGCACGTGCTCGTAGAGAGGCATGAGTGTCCTCTTCCGTAAGACGAGGGCGGCGTCCCCGGCCTACGGAAGAAGCGGCCGGAGACGATGGTTCGGAATCCCGACCGGGTCCGACCGCCCTCCAAATGGGAGCGGCGTCCATAAGGGCAATCCCGCCGGGTGACAAGGCGGGGCCGTGGCCCCTGGCTCAGTGCGGATGAGCTGTCCGCCAGGCGCTGAGTGCGGCCAGGGTCTTGTCCACGTGCTCGTTCGCTTTCAGGTCCGAGTAGGCGAAGATCACCTTGTCGTCCGGGGCGATCACGTAGCTGGTGCGGTCGGAGTGCCCCGGCCACACCGAGAGGGAGGCGTCGTAGCGCTTGGCGATCACCGCGTTCGGATCAGCGGCTACCGGGAACTTGCCAGCGCAGTGCTCGGTCTCCTTGGAGAAGGCGGCGAGCTTGTCGAGATTGCCGGCGGTGACGCCGATGACGGTGGCGCCCGCGTCGTGGAATTTGTCGATGGACTGCGCGAACAGGTGCGCCTCGAGATTGCAGCCGGTGGTCTCCGCGGCAGGGAAGAAATACAGCACCACCGGCCCCTTCTTCAGCGCCGCGGCGAGATCGAATTTCAACGGCTTGCCGCCTTCATACCCGGGGGCGGAGAACATGGGCGCCTTGGCCCCCTCTTTGAGGGCCGCCGTCGCGCTTCCGGCTACCAGAGCCGCCGCCGCGACCGCCGCGAACAGTGCTGGAATTCTCGACATTGCTTTCATCTCCTGCAGCTCCCCCGCCCTTGGGGGACGATTATGGCCCGGCGCGGCGCCCCAGCCAATCGGCGATGTCGTCCGGCCCGCGCGGGCGCGCTTGAGCCTCGGAGCGGCTTCGCCTAACGCTCGGCCGCAAAGGACGGGCAGGGAGTTCGGGACGGGATGAAGCTGGCCTTTCTCTTTCCCGGCCAGGGAAGTCAGGCCGTGGGTATGGGCGCGGAGATCGCCGAGGCTTTCGGCGCCGCCCGCCAGGTCTTCCAAGAGGTCGATGAGGCGCTGGGCCAGAGCCTCTGGCGCCTGATGCGCGAGGGTCCGCTGGAGACGCTTACGCTCACCGAGAACGCGCAGCCTGCCCTGATGGCGGTGAGTCTTGCGGTCATGGCCGCGCTGGATCGCGAGTTCGGCGTGTCGGTCACTCGGGCCGCCTTCGTCGCCGGACACTCCCTCGGCGAATACTCGGCTCTGGCGGCCGCCGGCGCCATCTCCCTTCCCGACGCAGCGCGGCTTCTCAAGAGACGTGGCCAGGCCATGCAGGCCGCGGTCCCGCCGGGCGAGGGCGCGATGGCGGCCCTGATCGGGCCCAAGACCGACACCGCGCTGGCCGAGGCCGCCGCGAGGGCTGGCGAGGCGGCCGGGGTGGTCGTCGTGGCCAACGACAACAACCTCGGCAATGTCGTCATTTCCGGCGAGGCGGCAGCCGTCGATGCCGCGGTCGAGGCCGCCAAGGGCCTGGGGGCCCGGGCGGTGCCGCTGAACGTCTCGGCGCCCTTTCATTCGCCGCTGATGGCGCCCGCGGCCGATGTCATGGGCCAGGCGCTCGCAGCCGTTACGCTGGCTGCGCCGCGCCCACCGCTCGTCGCCAACGTCACCGCCCGCCCGGTGTCAGAGCCGGACGCCATCCGCGATCTGCTGGTGCAGCAGGTGACGGCCCGCGTCCGCTGGCGCGAGAGTCTCGAGTGGATGGTTTCGGAGGGCGAGATCGAGCTCTTCGCCGAGGCGGGCGCGGGCAAAGCCCTCACCGGCATGGCGCGACGTTGCGCCCCGCAGGCCGAGGCCATGGCGCTGAACACGCCCGCCGACCTGGAAGCGTTCGCCAAAAGGCTCTGAGGGGAAGGTGGCGCGGATGTTCGACCTCTCGGGAAAACTGGCTCTTGTAACCGGCGCCAGCGGCGGCATCGGCGGGGCGATCGCCCGGGCGCTGCACGCCCAGGGCGCGAGCCTAGTGTTGTCGGGCACCCGCGCCGGGGCTCTGGAGGCGCTGCGCGCCGAACTGGGGAACCGGGCCTACGCCGTCCCCTGCGACCTGGCCCAGCCCGAGGCCGTCGATGGCCTGGTCGGCGCCGCCGAAGCCGCCGCGGGCGGCGAGCTCTCGATCCTGGTCGCCAACGCCGGGGTCACTCGCGATGGTCTGCTGCTGCGCATGAAGGATTCCGACTGGACCGAGGTCATGCGCGTCAACCTGGAGAGCTACTTTCGGCTGGCGCGCGCGGCCGTGCGCGGCATGATGCGGCGGCGTTCGGGGCGGATCATCGGCATCACCTCGGTCGTCGGCGTCATGGGCAACGCCGGACAGGCCAATTACGCCGCCTCCAAGGCCGGCATGATCGGCTTCTCCAAGGCCCTGGCCCACGAGGTCGCGTCACGCGGGATCACCGTCAATTGCGTCGCGCCGGGATTCATCGAGAGCCCGATGACCGAGAGTCTCAGCGAGGAGCAGCGGGCGCGTATCCTGGGCCAGATCCCGCTGGCGCGGCTGGGCGCCGGCGCCGACGTCGCCGCCGCCTGCGTCTTCCTCGCCAGTGACGAAGCGGCGTACGTCACCGGCCAGACTCTGCACGTGAACGGCGGCATGGCCATGGTCTAGGCCGGCGGGCGCGCCGCTAGGCGGGCCGGAAGGAACATGCTAGGCGGGGATCGAAGTCGCTGTGGGCGGACGATCCCGCACAACGAGAGGGGACGGAAGAGGATACATGTCCGACATTCTTGAGCGCGTGCGCAAGATCGTCATCGAACACTTGGACGCCGATCCGGAGAAAGTCACCGAGAAGGCGAGCTTCATCGACGATCTGGGCGCCGACAGCCTCGACAACGTCGAACTTGTCATGGCCTTCGAGGAAGAGTTCGACATCGAGATTCCGGACGACGCCGCCGAGCACATTCAGACGGTCGGCGACGCCGTCAAGTTCATCGGAGAGCGCCTGGGCGCCTGAACAGAGGGGCGTCGACTCCTTGGATGCGCCGCGTCGTCGTCACTGGTCTCGGCCTCGTCACGCCGCTTGGCTCCGGTGTTGAGGTAAGCTGGAAGGCGATCCTGGCCGGCGCCTCGGGCGCTGGGCGCATCACCACATTCGATCCTTCCGACTACGCCTGCCAGGTCGCCTGCGAGGTGCCGCGGGTGGACGGCCGCGGCGGCGGCGGCCCCCAGGTCGAGGGCGCCTTCGATCCCGACAAGGTCATGAGCCCGCGTGAGCAGCGGCGGGTGGACGACTTCATCCTCTACGCCGTCGCCGCCGCCGACGAGGCGGTGCGCGACTCGGGCTGGGCCCCGCAGACCGAGGCCGATCGCGATCGCACGGGCGTCAACATCGGCTCGGGCATCGGCGGGCTGGCCACCATTGCCGACACCGCCATCGAGCTGCGCGACAAGGGGCCGCGCCGCGGCGTCAGCCCGTTCTTCATTCCTTCGGCCCTGATCAACCTCGCTTCCGGACAGGTGTCGATCCGCCACGGCTTCAAGGGGCCGAACCATTCGGTGGTCACCGCCTGCGCCACCGGCGCGCACGCCGTCGGCGACGCCATGCGCTTCATCCAGCATGGCGATGCCGACGTCATGGTCACTGGCGGAGCGGAGGCGGCGGTGTGCCCAATCGGCATCGCCGGCTTCATCGCCTGCCGGGCGCTGTCGACCGGATTCAACGACACGCCGGCCCGAGCCTCACGCCCTTATGACAAGGACCGGGACGGCTTCGTCATGGGCGAGGGGGCCGGCGTCCTGGTGCTGGAAGAACTCGAGCACGCCCGCGCTCGCGACGCCAGGATCTACGCCGAGGTCATCGGCTACGGCCTCGCCGGTGACGCCTACCACATCACCGCCCCCGCCGAAGATGGCGATGGCGGCTATCGCGCCATGGTCGCGGCGCTGAACAATGCCGAACTCGACCCGGCGGACATCGATTACGTCAACGCCCACGGCACCTCGACGCCGCTCGGCGACGAGATCGAGCTGGCGGCCGTCGAGCGACTTTTCGGCCAGGCCTCGGGCAAGCTGGTCATGAGCTCCACCAAGTCGGCGATCGGCCATCTTCTGGGTGCGGCTGGAGCGGTGGAAGCCGCCTTCACGGTGCTCGCCCTGCGCGATCAGATCGCCCCGCCGACGATCAACCTCGACAACCCCTCGGTGGAAACGCCGATCGACCTCGCGCCGCACCGCGCCAAGCCGATGCGTATCGGCGCGGCGCTCTCCAACAGCTTCGGCTTCGGCGGGGCCAACGCATCGGTCGTCTTCAAGACCGCTCCGTGACCGGCCTGGACCGCGAGCGCCTGGGGCCAGCGGCGGCGCGCCTCGGCGGCGCCTTGGCGGTCGTCCTGATCGGGCTGGCGGTCGTGGCTGGCTGGGTTTTGTGGGCCTGGGCCGGCCCAGGCCCGACGGCCAGGCGCGGCGCGGCAACGCATATCGTCCTGAGGAGTGGCGCGGGCTTGGCCGGGATCGCCGCCCAGCTGCAAGGCGCCGGGGTCATCCATTCGGCCGCGGTGTTCATGGCCGCCGCCAAGCTGACCGGCGCGGCTCATCACCTGCAGGCCGGCGAATACGCCTTCGCCTCGCGGGAGCCGATGTCCGGCGTTCTGGCCGCCGTCCAAAACGGCGAGGTGGTGCGGCACCTCATCACCATTCCCGAAGGCGTCACCTCTGAGACGGTGGCCGCCATCCTCGCCCACGCGCCATACCTCAGCGGCGCCGCGCCGACACCGCCAGAGGGCTCGGTCCTGCCCGAAACCTACGAGGCCACCTGGGGTGAGGACCGCGCCGCGGTGCTGCGGCGCATGATGGACGCGCGCGACGCCCTGCTGGATAGTCTGTGGCGACATCGCCGGCCCGACCTGCCGTACGCCTCGCCCGAGCAGGCGGTCATCCTGGCCTCGATGGTGGAGAAAGAGACCGCCGTTGCCGACGAGCGGCCACGGGTGGCGGAGGTTTTCCTCAACCGCCTCGCCAAAGGTATGAAGCTGCAGAGCGATCCCACCGTGATATACGGCCTTACCGGCGGCAAGCCGCTCGGCCACGGTCTGCGCGCCTCCGAGCTGGCGCGCGCCACGCCTTACAATACCTACGCCAACGCCGGTCTGCCCCCGACCCCCATTGACAATCCCGGCCGCGCCTCCCTGGCGGCCGCCCTGGATCCACCGAAGTCGGACGAGCTCTATTTCGTCGCCGACGGAACCGGGGGTCACGTCTTCGCCGCCACTTTGGAGGCGCACCAGAAGAACGTCGCCCATTGGCGCGCCGTCGAGCAGGCCCGCGCCCAGCCGGCGGCGGCCCGCCCGCTCGCGGCGATGGCGGTGCGCAAGCCGGGATGAGGTTCGCGACGCCGTTCCTCCCAGTTAGATGACGCCCCCTCGGCGCGGCCTACTGCTGGTGATCTCCTCGCCCTCCGGCGCGGGAAAGTCGTCGCTCACGCGGCGCCTGGCGCAAGACAATCCGGAGGCCAGCCTCTCGGTCAGCGCCACCACGCGCCAGCCGCGGCCTGGCGAGCGCGAGGGGCGCGAGTACCACTTCGTCAGCGACGCCGGCTTCGACGCCATGATCCATGAGGGCGCCTTCCTAGAGTGGGCCAAGGTGCACGATCACCGCTATGGCACCCCGGCCGCGCCGGTCCGCGCCGCCTTGGCCGAGGGCCGCGACATGCTGTTCGACATTGACTGGCAGGGCGCGGCGGCAATCCGGGGCTCGATGGGTCCGGACGCGGTCACGGTGTTCATCCTGCCCCCGACCATGGCGGCGCTGGCCGGGCGGCTGAAGACCCGCGCTCAGGACGCGCCGGAAGTGATCGCCCGGCGCCTGGCGCGCGCCAAAGGGGAGATCGCTCACTGGGGCGAGTACGACTACGTCGTGGTCAACGACGATTTCGAGGCGGCGGCGCGGACGCTGGCGCACATCCTGGCGGCGGAACGCGCCAGGCGCGTGCGCAATCCGTGGCTCGAGGGTCTGGTCGACCGTCTCGAGGCCGAGCCGCCCAGCTGACGTCGGTCGGCCCGGCCGGCTCTACTTTGGATCAGGCAGGCCCAGGACGCGCTTGGCCACGACGTTCAGGTTCACCTCCGAAGTGCCTCCCTCGATGGAGTTGCCTTTCGACCGGAGCCAGCCCCGCGTCGCGATGAGCTCGGCCGGAGCGAAGCCTTCCCCTTCCCAGCCGAGGGCGCGGGCGCCCATGGCCTCCACCATGAGTTCGGAACGCTCCTGGGCGAAGGCGGCGGCGGCGTACTTGACGATCGAGGTGGCCGCGTTCGGGCCGTTGCCGGCGCGGGACTCGGCCGCGATCCGCTCCAGGGTCAGGTAAAAGGCCTGGAAATCCATCTTGTTGCGAGTGATCCGGCCGCGCAGGTCGGCATCCGCAAGGGCGCCGGTTTCATCGACGCCGATGTGCCTGCGGGCGATCTTGCCGAGGTCGCCGGCAGCTCCGCCAGCGCCGCCGCCGCTCCCGAAGCCGCCTGAAATGTTCTGCCGCTCGTATTGCAGCAGGCGTTTGGCGATTTCCCAGCCGCGGTTGACCTGGCCGACCAGGTTCTCCTTTGGAACCTTCACGTCGGTGAAGAAGGTCTCGCAGAACGGCGACTCGCCGCTGATCAGCTTGATGGGCCGCGTCTCCACGCCCGGGCTGGCCATGTCTATGAGGATGAAGCTGACGCCCTCGTGCTTGTGGGCCGTGTCGGTGCGCACCAGGCAGAAGCACCAGTCGGCGCGGTTGGCGTAGGAAGTCCAGATCTTCTGGCCGTTGATGAGCCAGTGGCCGCCCTTGTCCTCGCAGCGTGTCTGCAGCGAGGCCAGGTCCGAGCCGGCGCCGGGTTCGGAATAGCCCTGGCACCAGCGGATCTCCCCGCGCACGATCTTGGGCAGATGTTCCTTCTTCTGCGCCTCGTTGCCGTATTCCAGCAGCACTGGGCCGAGCATCCACAGGCCGAAAGAGGCCAGCGCCGGAGTGCGATAGCCTCCAGCCGACAGCTCCTCGGCCAGGATCTTGGCCTGCGCCGCCGAAAGCTCGCCGCCGCCGTATTCCTTCGGCCACGTGGGAGCGGTGTAGCCGCGCGAGGCCAGCACCCGGATCCAGGCGACGTGCGGGTCGTCGCTGCCCTCGAACTGGCGCCCGCCCCACATGGCCTCCGGATGGACCTTGACGTGCGGGTCCTTCAGCGCCGGCGGATAATTGGCCGCTAGCCAGTCCCGAACCTCGGCCCGGAAGGCGTCCAGCTCGGTTGCCCCGAAATCGGCCATCGGCTTGTTCCCACGCTTCGTTCAGTCGATCGAGGATCAACTTAAAGACGCGCGCGAACGCTGCAAGAGCGCGGCTGGTTACCGGCGGCCGTCAGGCCGGGCTATAGTCATTGCCCAGGACCGCCGTCTGGTGATCGTTGCAGCAAGGGCTCGCATGCGCTGGCTTGGCCGTTATCGACCAGCCGTCATTCTCACTGCGCCGAACTTCTGCGCCCTGCTGGTCGCGGGGGCGGGGATCATGCTGATCGCCTCTGGCGCGACGCCTTCGGACCCAGAGCGCTTCGCCTGGCTGGTGCGCAACGTTCCCGTGCTGCTCGTCGAGGTCAGCGGCTTCGTCTCCAGCCTGCTGGGGGTGGTGCTGGTCATGATCGCCTTCGGCCTGTCGCGGCGGCTGGGAACCGCATGGGCCGCGAGCATGGCGCTGCTTCCGCTGACCGCGGTGCTGGCGCTTACCAAGGGTTTCAACTGGGAAGAGTCGGTGGTCCTGGTGATGGTCACCGCGGCGCTGGCTCCCCTGCGGCCGGCTTTCCCGCGCAGCGCGCGGCTGTCGCGCATGGAGGTGACGCCGGGCTGGCTGATTTCCGCGCTCGCCGCCGTCGCCGGGGCGGCGATCGCCGGCTGGTGGTCGTTCCAGAACCTCGACCAGGCCTCGGGAACGGTGCTCGCCGCGCTTGGAGATCCGGACCGCGCCATCCGCAACTGGGCCGGAGCGGCCGTCGCCTTGCTGGCCATCGGCGCTTGGCGGCTTCTGGCCACACCGGCGACGCCGCCCATCGTCGGCGAGGCCGATCCGGACTTTCAGCGCGTGCGCGCCATCCTGGATGAGGCGGAGGTCTCCGAGCCGGCCTCGAACCTGGCGCTGCTGGGCGACAAGCACTTCCTCTTCTCCTACACCGGCCGAAGCTTCCTGATGTTCGGCGTCCGTGGTCGCTCGTGGATTGCGCTGGGCGGGCCGGTCGGGTCGCGAGCCGAGCGGCTGGATCTCATGTGGCGTTTCCGGGAACTGGCCGACGCGCACGCGGCCCGCCCGGCCTTCTATGCCATCGGCCCCGACGACCTGCCCGAGATCGTCGAGATCGGCTTCTCGATCCAGAAGATCGGCGAAACCGCAACCGTGCCGCTGGCCGATTTCTCGCTGGAGGGCTCGCGCCGCGGCAACGTGCGCCGCAGCTGGCGCAAGGCCGGCGAGGGCGGGGCCCGTTTCGAGGTCGTGGCTCCCGGCGGCTGCGCCACGCTTGGATCCGAATTGCGCCGCGTCTCCGACGAGTGGCTGGCCCGCCACGCCGGCGGCGAGAAGAGCTTCTCTCTGGGCCGTTTCGACGAGGCCTACGTCCGCCAGTTTCCGGTCGCGCTGGTGCGCGTTGGTGGCCGCCTCATGGCCTTCGCCACCCTGTGGACCACGGCCGCCAAGAGCTGCTTTTCCATCGATCTCATGCGTTACGGCGAGGGCGCGGCGAACAACGTCATGGATTTCCTGTTCGTCGAGCTGCTGCGCTGGGGCGCGAGCGAAGGCTACGGCGCTTTCGACTTTGGCATGGCGCCGCTGGCCGGGCTCGAGGATCGGCCGCTGGCGCCGCTGATGTCGCGCGTCGGCAACCTGCTCTTCGAGCGCGGGGAGGAGATCTACAACTTCCAGGGCGTGCGCCGGTACAAGGACAAGTACGACCCGCTCTGGCAGCCCAGGTACGTCGCCGCGCCCAACAAGTGGCTCATCCCGCTGCTGATGGCGGACGTGGGCCTGCTCACCTCGGGCGGCGTCGGCGGTCTCGGCCGCCGGCCGAGAAAAGCGACTGCGGCGCCAGCGCCGATGGAGCGTCCGCTTCAGGGCGTCCCCGCAGCGGTTCCTCCCCCGCGCTGAGGCGCAGGGGAGGGCTCGTCTCTTTAGTAGCCGCTGAGCTCGGACACGGTGTCCGAAAGCCGGTCGAAGCGCCGATCGAGGTCGCGCGCCTGCCAGGGGCGCATGCCATCGACGTCGTAGTAGCGCTGGGTGCGCTCGATCCCTCGCAGCCGCGCCCTGAGCATGCGGGCCTCGCCGAAGGACAGCGATCCGTCGTTCTGGGCGGCGTCGATGCGGTCCTCGATGGCGCCGGCGCGGCCATACAGGTCCTGGGCCAGCGCGGGGGTCGAGGCGGCCAGCGCCGCGGCGGCAAAGCCAAGGCAAATGATACGCTTCACGAGATGGTCTCCTTTGGATGCCCTCGCACCCCCGCTCCCCTGGCGGACACGGCGACGCCCTCGCAGCGAGGGCGCGGCCGCTCTCATAACGATATCGGCGACCTGGGCGTTCCCGGGCACAAAGTCATCGGCGATCCGGCGCCGCCCGGCCGGGGGGGGGCGCCGTCAGCGCAGCTGGCTGTCCTTGTTGGCGCGCCGATTGAAGCCAACCGGCGAGATGCGGGTGTCGCGGATGGCCTGGCACGGCACGCAGGTGTGCGCGCCCGGCAGGGCGCGCCGGCGGGCAGGCGGAATCTCCTCGCCGCAGTCGACGCAGTGCTCGCTTCCCTCACCTACCGGCAGGCGGCCGCGGGCGGCCTCGACGCCGTCAGCAACGGTGTCGTCGATCTGATCCTGCACCGCGCCGTCGCGCGCCCAGCCGGAGGCCATGGGCGCGAAGTTAGGCGCGCACGCGGTGCGATCCAAGGGCAACGAGGTGGGCCGCGGATCGTCATTCCGGGCGGTGCGATCCGACTTTCGTTGGTGGGCCGGGAACCGCGCGCAAGCTGAGCCGTTTGGCTGGCGCTGGGGCGGCGTTATCGGCGAGTCCGGGAATGACCGCAGCGGATTGTTACAAGGCGGCGCTGGCCGCCGAGGCGAACGCGATACGCGCCGCAAGCCCCGGGGTTCGGGCGGACTTCCTGGAAATCGCCGCCGCCTGGCGCGGCCTGGCCCGCTCTGCGGCGGGCGCGCCCGCGCGGCGGCCGGACGAGGGCCGCAGCTTCGCCCGACCGGACGGCGAGGCGAGGGACGCGTAACCGGCGGCCGCCCCCGCCGCCGCGAGGCCGCCGGCGCTGATCCGACGCCGGATGGTCGCGCGCGCCGGCGCGGATTGCCGCTCAGAGGGCGTGCGCGGGCCGCATGGCGCGATCTTCAAGGATTTGCAAAGACTTGCAGCGGCGCGTTCCGGCTCGGAATGAACCCAAAGTGACTCGTTTCGACTCGTTTTGACTCGTTTTGACTCGTTTCGACTCGCCGGGACTCGTTCTGGCCCGTTCGCGCCCGATCTGACTCGCAACGACTCGGCCGGACTCGTTCCGGCGCGGCCTGGCCGGGTCCCTCTTTGACAACCGGCCGATTGTCAAAATCCTTTCCAAAAGCAACACCCCAGAACCGTGCATCGGGGTTTTCGTCAGCAATACCATAGAGTTACGGCTAATAGTTGCGTTAAGCAATGTGCTCAAACCGGCTCAAATCGGCTCAAATGGGCTCAGGCCAGCAGCGAAAATGCTCAGGAAAACTCAAATCGGCTGCCCGCACGCTCAAGTCCGCCGCCTGGCGGCTCTCGCTGACCAACGCGCTCGGGGCCGGCGACAGGCGTCGGGGCCGCGGGCAAGCCCCCCGGCCGTTCTTGGTAGGTTATTCACGATGTCAAAGACCCGGGCGCCGACCGCCTCTTCATTTTGCAAAATCAGAACACCCATTCGCGGGCGCTGTCAAGCGGCCCGGGCAGGTCCATCGCCAGGCCGGACTTCCTCCAGCCGATGTCAAGTCTCAGGCGTACTCCGCCTCGTCGTAGGGCGCCATCGCCTGCTCCCAGTGGTGCAGGGTGCGATCGAGCCGGTCGACGAGGTCGTCCAGCTCGTGCGGCGAGATGACGAAAGGCGGTACGACCCACATCGGCAGGCCCCGCGACACGGCGGGAGAGCGGCGGGCGCCATAAAGAGTCGAGTAGAGCGCCAGGCCGTTTGCCAACGCGATCTCCTGGAAGCGCTTTTCGGCCTCGGCCTTGCCGCGAAAGAAAGTGCGCACGCCGTCGGTTCGGGGCTGCACGAGCTCCAGGACCATGAACAGGCCCCAGCCGCGCACGTCCGCGACCGCCGGATGGGCGAGCAGCCGGTCGGCATGGCCGAAGAGCTGGCGGCTGCGGTGCTGCACCTGCTCGATGAGCCCGTCTTCCATGATCGTCTGGATGACGGCGAGGCCGGCGGCGCAGGCCAGCGGATGGCCGCCGTAGGTAAAACCGTGGACGAAGTTGGCCCCGGCGGCAAAGGGGGCGTTGATCTTGTCGCTGACCGCCACCGCGCCCAGCGGCACGTAGGCCGAGCAAATGCCCTTGGCCATGGTCATGATGTCCGGGAGCACATCGAAGTGCTCCATGGCGAACCATTTTCCGGTGCGCCCGAAGCCAGTGACCACCTCGTCGGCGATCAGCAGCACGTCATTCTCGTCGCAGATGCGGCGCACTTCGCGCCAGTAGCGCTCCGGGGGCACCACCGCGTAGTCCGAGCCGCAGCCGTGCGGAGTGGCGATGAAGGCGGCGACGGTGTCGCGCCCCTCGTACCAGATGACCCGTTCCAGCTCCTGGGCGCAGGTCACGGCCCAGTCATCGCGGCTGACGCCTTCGGGGCGGCGATAGTCGCTGTACTGATTGACCTTGGGCCAGCGGATCAGCATCGGGTCGTAGTGACGGTTCGAGCCCGGGTTTCCCGAAAGCGACATCGTCGCCAGGGTCATGCCGTGGTAGGACTCGTAGCAGCTGACGATCTTGTGTTTGCCGGGGCGGCCCATGGCGATGTGGTACTGGCGGGCGATCTTGATCGCCGTCTCCACCGCCTCCGACCCGCCCGAAACGAGATAGCTGGTGTTCAGATCGCCGGGCGTTACCGAGGCGATGGCCCCGCACAGCTCGGCCCGCCGACGATTGGCCAGCATCGGATGGGCGTAGGCGTATAATTCCAGCTGCTTGGCGATGGCCGCGTTCAGCTTCGGGTGAGCGTGGCCGAGATTGACGGCGAAAGGTCCGCCCGATGCGTCGTAGTAGCGGTTGCCGTCCGTGTCGTAGATGAAGACGCCTTCGGCGTGCTCGATCTCGACCGGCAGCGAATGGGAGGAGAAACACCGGTCCCAGGCGGTATCGCGGATCACCGCCGAGGCGTCGTCGCCGCTGGCCATCGCTAGCTCCTGTGCCTGTCAGGTCGACGACTTCACACCCGAATGAGGCGCAGGTCCAGTGGACTTGGCGCCCAGGACCAGGGACTCGGGATCTGGGACTCCTGCGGACTCGGGAGCTTCGGCCTTCCAGATCCTGGGCGCCGGATGCCGGGTCCTGGTTTCAGCAGCGGACGCTGTGCTTGCCGATCTGATGGCCGACGACGGCCCCGGCGCCGGCGCCGATCAGGGTGCCGCCCAGCTTGCCGCCATGGCCGGAGACGGCGTTCCCCAGGAGCCCGCCGCCGACCGCGCCGATCACGGTGCCGGTGTTGGCCCGGTGGCGCCTCTCGGCTGCGCAAGTGCGGTAGTGATGGTGACGGTAGTGGTGGCGCGCCTGGGCGGCGGGGGCGGCCGCCACGACCGCGGCGCAGGCGAGAAGCGCTAGGTGTTTCCTCATCGTGCTCACAGCCTCCGATTTCCGTTCAAAGCTCAGCCGCGTCCATGGCGAAAGCGGGGCGAGCCCAATGAAATCATCGACCTCGTTTACGCGAGGTTTCGTTTCAGCAGCGCCGACAGTTCGCGCCAGTGCCGCTCCGAGGCCTCCTCGTTGTAGACCGGCAGGTCGGGCGGGGCGTAGCCGTGGCGCGCGCCGTCGAAGATAGTGACGTGGTTCTTCACCCCGGCGGCGTCGAGGGCCTCGCGCAGGCGGTCGGCCTGCGCCGGTGGGAAGCCGGCGTCCTCGTCGGCGCCGCCGATCCACACCTCGGCCTTGATCTTCGGGGCCAGCAAGTGCGGGCTCGTCGGAGCATCGGTGGCGAGATTGCCGCCGTGCCAGCCGCCGACAGCGGCGATGCGGTCGGGGAAAGTCCCTGCGGCGCGCAGCGCCATGCCAGCCCCCATGCAGTAGCCCGTGACCCCGACCTTGCGCCCCTTCACCTGCGGCCGCGCTTCGACCCAGTCGAGGAACGCGGCGGTATCACGCATCGCCTTTTCCGCGTCGGTGGAGCCCATGAGCTTGCCGAAGATCTCACGCCGCTTCGCCTCGTCGGCGAACACCGCCTTCACGTCGATCGGCGCGTACGGCCCGGCGCGCCAGAACATGTCCGGCAGGAGGACGAAATACCCCTCGGCCGCCAGGCGCTCGCACATGTCGAAGAGGGCCGGACGGATCGCCGGCGCGTCCATGAAAAAGATCACCGCCGGCCATGGCCCCTCGCCATCCGGCCGGAAAGCGTAGGCGCGGGCGGCGCCGTCGGGCGTTGGAATGGAGACTTCCTTGCGGCTCATGCCTTCTCCTTGACCTCCTTCGTGGCCCGCTCGCGCCGCGCTCGCCCGGCCACCCCTGGACGCCCCAGCTTCGGGGCCACGCTCGCCTCGTATTCTGCTTTCCGCACCTCGACCCAGTTCCACGCCGAACCCGAGAAGATCGGCCGCTTGCCGTCGATGATCACCAGCATGTCGCCTACGAGGTTGACCAGCGTGACCTCCTTCTCCTCGATCGGCTGGCCGCCGTCGGCCCGATCGAGGGTGACGAGATAGCGGGCCGCGGGCTTGGGTTTGGGTCGCGCCATTCACTCCGCCGGTTGCGGGTCGCGCCACATGGACCACATCTTGGGCGCATCGGCGCGGGCGCGGTGCTCCGAAATCACCTCGAAGCCGTGGCGGCGGTAGAGCGAGACGTTGCGCTCGTTCTGCGTCTCCAGGTAGGCGGGCTCGTGGGCGGCATCGAGGCGGGCCGAGGCCACGCGCAGTAGTCGCGAGCCGATGCCGTGACCCTGCGCTTCGGGCGTCACCCCGAGGAACCACAGATAGGCGTGGCGGCGCTTGGTCGGATGGTGCTGGTCCATGTCGTTGCGTAGCGCCCAGAGCCGTCCGAAGCGCGACCAGCCGGTGGTCTCGAGGAGCATCGGCAGCAGGCCGAGCTCGGTCCTGAGCGGCATCGGCCCGACGAATTCGAACGGCATCCAGATGGCTGCCGCCCCGCCGCCGGCGGGCCGCTCGATCCGCCCGGCGCCGAAGGCGATGTGTCGCACCAGATGGCGAAAAAAGCGGAGCCGCGCCGCATCGCGGCGCGCATCCGTCCGCAGAAACCAGTCGAACATTGGATCGTCGGTGAATGCGGCGGCCAGATCCGCGCCGACGCCGTCCAGGTCGGCCGCTGTGGCCTGCGTCGGCGCTTCGGCTTCTCGCCGCATGGCCTCGATATCGAACGCCATCATCCCTCCCTAGTGTCCCGAGTCCGAAGTTCGCAAGCGTTCGGGGCGGGCCTCCAAAGAACTTCGGACTCGATCGGACACTAGCAAGCCAATGATTCTAGTGTGGTTTACGGATTCGAAGTTCGCCGCCGAGTCCGCCCCAGAGATCATGCGAACTTCGAATCCACCACACTAGAGCATTTCCCGGCTAGGCGGGCGCGTAGCCGGCGTGGCGGAAGTAGTTGGCGCAGTCTTGTGGGGTGAAGGCGTCGAGCAGCTGGCCGATGCGGTCCCACAGGTCAGGGACGGTTCTCTCGGCGGCTGTGCGCAGCA